>CAWAQY010000017.1:0-60792 GCA_963784375.1 uncultured Chloroflexia bacterium
ACGGTAATAGATTCCATAGAACGAATGGAGATAACTCAAGAAGACAAACAGAAAATATTTGAAGAGAATGCAAAAAGGGTACTGGAATTGAGTATGTAAAAAACTATGCCATAGCTGGCTTAGCAGCTTTTACTGAAAGGATATGCCATATAACCGCTATGCAATGGCAATAGCAGAAATAATCAATACAGTTCCATCGGTCATGGAAAATGCAATACCTCCAACTGCCAGCAAAACTCTTTGAACAACATTTAAATCGCTAATAAGATAACCTTCCAGCCCGATCATTAAAGCAGCGATACCTATGATGGCGAATCCTATCGCCTGACTATTTCCAGTGGGGAACCGATTAGCAAAAGGGCAGGGTGATAGACAAAGATAAAAGGTACCAGGTATGTACCTATGCCGAGGTGCATCGCTTTAAATCCTGCTCCCCATAAGCTGCACTTGGCTATACCCGCAGCGACGAATGAGGCTACCGCATAAGGGGGAGTGATGAAGCAGGTAATAGCCCAGTAGAAAAGGAAGAGATGAGCTGCTAATGTGGGCACACCCATCTGTTCCACGGCCGGTGCTACCATCATTGCCAGGGTCAGGTAAGAAACCAGCGGGCCTACTCCCATGCCCATAATATAAGAAATCAATGCTGCCATTGCCAGCACTATAAATAAGTTTTGGCCGATAAGCTCGGTGAGTTGGAAAGTGAGTTTATAGCTGACAAGCGAAAGTGTCAATGCGCCGATAATTATTCCGCATCCGGCGCAGGCAACGGCAACTGGCATTAACGCTTTCAGAGCACTTTCTGCCCCCTTAACTAATTCTTGAAACCCCATCCGTCCCTTTTTCCGGAATAAGGAAATAAAGATTATGGTGAGGAAAGCATAAATAGCCGATTTCTCAGGCGAAAGCGTAAGAGCAATCATACATATTAAAAGTACGGCCATGGGAATTATGTACCAGTAGCCATCTTTGATTGTCTTAGAAAAAGAAGGCAGTTCCGAGCGTGGTACGCCCTTGATTTTCAACTTTGCGGCTTCAAGGTCCACAGTGACAAACAGGGCAAAATAGTAAAGAATCGCCGGGATAAATGCGTAGATAATCAGTTGCCCGTATGGCATGCCGATATAATTGCATAATACGAATACCACCGAGCCCATAACAGGAGGCATGACTTGCCCTCCTGTAGAAGCTACAGCTTCTACACCGGCAGCGAAGGTCCGTTTAAAGCCCATCTTTATCATTAAAGGGATAGTGACGGTTCCCACGCTGGCTACATTAGCCGGCGGACTTGCGGTAACCATTCCCAGGAGGCCGCTCCCTACCACGGCTGCTTTGGCAGGGCCTCCTCGCACGTGGCCGACAAGTGAATTGGCAATATTAACAAACCATTCTCCTGCCCCGGAAAGGAAAAGTACTTCCGCAAACAGGAGAAAGGTAAGTATCGTTTTGCTGGCGATATCAACCGGAATGCCGATGATACCGTCCCTGGCTACGAACATGAACCTGCCGATCTTTTCCAGTGCAAAGGAATCGGATTTGAAAGGTCCCGGGAAGGATTCGCCAAAGATGAGATACACGATTGCAAGAGCGATTATTATGGCGAACGGCCATCCCATGGAACGCCTTGAAGCTTCCCATGTCAGAATTATCAGCATCCAGCCCAGAACGGCGTTTATAGGTGTGGTAAATTCCAGGGCAAAAAGCAGGGTTCATAGAAGATGGCATAGTACAAAGGTGGGTACCAGGCTCAATACTGCTGAGCGTCACATCGTACCACGGGATACCTATTCTTTCTGGCTCCTGTTTTAAATGGCAGGAGCAAGAAATGCCAGGAACAGAATAATACCCAGGAAGACCCCTATATGCTGGGAACCTGAAAGGCTTTTACCGAAAATCATCGGTAAAAGGTCCAGCACATAGATGACGCAGTACAGCATATAGATGGCTGAGAGAGCTGTTATAAATGTCCCCCAGCCAAAGTGTATTCCTGGTTTCTTATTTACGTCTTCTAAAACCTGTTCAGACTGCAGTCCGCTGGATTCGCTCAATTATTATCCCCTGATTATTTTGCGGCTGGTGCCGGTACCGGCTTATTTAATATCTTCTGTTGTTTTGCCTCTGCGTCAGCGTTCCAGATACCCTTTTCTTTCAGGTATTTGATGGTTCCGGGATGGAAGGGTAAAAATTGACCGGCTACTATGTCTTTCAAAACATAGTCTTTGGCTAAAGGAGCCATTTTGACAAACTCATCCCAGTGATCGTAGAAGAGTTTTACGGCAGCGTAGATAGCGTCTTCGTTAGTACCGGGACGGGCATCAAATGATGATGGTATCCTGACTGCAGGCACATCTTTATCCTGACCGCGATAGGTGCCGGCAGGAATGACGCCGGGTACAACCCAGATCGCGTCAGCAAACTGGGCTACCTTGTCGGGGGTTACAGGTATAAATCGAATGTCTTTCGAGCTGGCCAATTCCACAATGGCAGGATCGCCAACGCTGAGGACTATAATAGCTACTTCGGCGACTCCTTCCCTTAGCTGGGTTGCCAGGTGCTGGCTGTTATTGCCTGATAATACGGTTACATCGTCATCAGACATACCATAGGCGGCAAGGATTTTCTGGCGTATTATATCGTTTGATGTTCCGGTCGCAACCTTGCTCAAAATTTTCTTACCCTTCAGGTCTGTAATTGAATTTATATTGGGATTAGTGGTGGCAATCTGTACGCCTGAGCCCAGAGCGGTTGCCATATGCAAAGGTGCTGATGCCAGTGTTTTTCCGCCCAGATATTTTGGTGTTTCCAACCCTATGAGATTCGCTGAATCATAAAGCAAATCACCCTGTCCCTGGAAGTAAGCAGTAATTGCCTGTGGTGCGCCCGCAGCGGGGTCAATGGAAATTTGCAGGCCGGGCACATATTTAGTTGCCAGAGTAGTCCAGGCTACTGCTACGGTATGAGGGCTGGTACCACCAGGTGGAGTGAGAAATGTTAATTTTGGCCAGTTTGGTTTTTCCGGCGTGGTTGGAGTCGATGGCTTAGCCGGTGTAGAGGGTGTCGATGGTGTTGATGGTGCACAGGATAGGATAGTTACAATGAGAGCCAGACTGATGAGCAGGGCAACGATGTTTTTTCCTTTCATTTTTCCTCCCTTTAAGTTATTTAATAATATTTTTGACATATACACTGAGTTAATAGAGCATTCTACACATTAAATGGTTGAAAGAAAAAAGGAATCAGCCCTGGTCTGAAAATAGTTGTAGGACTTAGAACCACCTAATATCCCTTTTTCCTGTCGATAACGTTGTGCATTTTCTTGCCGCTGAGGTAACGTTTCAGATTTTCGCAGAACAGGGGGATTGCCAGTTCGAAATAGTCATCGCGTACGCCGCTGATATGTGGAGAGAGAATGACATTGGGCAATTCCCATATTTTGCTCTCTGGAGGCAGTGGTTCTTTGGATACCGTATCCAGCCCTGCTCCGGCAATCCAGTTCTCTTGCAACGCACGGATGAGCATTTCTTCATCTACGACCTTGCCCCGGGCAACATTAATCAGAAAGGCCGTTGGTTTCATTGCACGCAGTTCCTTCTCACCGATAATTTTATCCGTTTCCGGGGTTACTGCCATGCTCAAAACTACGTAATCGCTCTGGGAAAGCAATTCCATCAACTGGCTGCTGGGCATCAATATATCAACATTTTTAGCTTTGGTTACCTCTTTTGTGGAACGGCGGTTGGCAATAACTTTCATGCCAAAGGCTTTGCCCAGCCGTGCCACTTCTTTGCCGATGCTGCCCAGACCTACGATCCCAAGGGTTTTGCCCGAAAGCAAACTGGGGACAAAGCGAGACCACTTCTTTTCCTGCTGCATCTGGAAGCTGAACGTCGCACGTTTTGCATGCATCAGCATTTTTTCAAAAACAAGCTCGCTAATCTGGGTGCCGTGGATACCCGTGGAATTCGTTACCGTTATTCCCTTTTCCAGCATGCGGGCATAATCTGGAGCATCAACACCTGCCAGAAACGTGTGGAACCATTTCAAATTGGGAGCGCGTGCTACAATGTCTTTGGGCGGCCAATGCCCGACTACGATATCGGCTTGTGCCAGCAGTGCATCAATTTTCTGTCTGGATGATGGGTCCTCACCGGGCTCCATGTAAAAAAACGCCGATGCGTCAATCACGTTGATATCAGGAGCTTACAGCCTGAATCTGCTTCAAGTATTTTTCGTCCAGTTTACGAGTGATTACAAGGTTAAGCTTTGCCATTAGTCAATCCTTTCAAACTAGCAGTGGCACTATTGTACCATCATTACCATGTTGTTTGGTTTAGCCTGGCTATAACAGGGTGAAGGATTTATTTCGCTGCTCTCTTTTTATCTTTAGCCTGAATCTCAGCCAGGGCTTCCAGGATTCTCTTGGCCCCGATGTAAACGGGCGTGTCTACCATTTTGCCTTTATAGGAAACTGCTGCCGAGCCTTTGGCAAGGCCTTCTTCTTCGAATAGTTTTACCAGGCCCTGCGCCCATTCCACCCTGTCCGGAGCGGGACTGTAAATTTTATGAGAAGGCTCAATCTGGCTGGGATGAATCAGCATTCTGCCCTCATAGCCAAGCTGCCTGCCATAAGCGGTATCTTTTTCAAAACCTTCGATGTCTTTGTAACCCACGTAGGGGCAATCAATGGCGACGATTCCTGGCTGCCCTGGCGGCAACTGCGATACCTGCCCTTGCCCAGTTCTGCTCTTCTCCCATGGGCTGATTCAGAGTGACCCTCATATCGGTGGTGAAATCCACTGCACCGAAGATTAAAGAATTGACCCTTTTGCTGGCAATAGCTGCCGGATACATATTCATAACGCCCTTTGCAGTTTCAATAAGAAGCTGAATTTCAATGCTACCGGGTGGCAATCCCTTGCGCTGCTCCATCTCCTGTATTTTCCAATCGAGGCGTTTTACATCATCCGGTCCTCCGCATTTGGCCAGGGTGATGGCCTTCAGGCCTTTATCAATGACGGCTTCGCAGTCGGCATTGGTCATGCCTGTCTCCCAGTTGTTGACGCGAACATAGACATCGGCACCACCGGAGCCAGCGAATTTGAGATTCTTTGCGGCAAGCTCCCTGCCCTTCTGTTTTTCTGCAGGCGGAACCGAATCCTCCAGGTCAAGTGTAATCACATCTGCGGGAATTCCGGGAATCTTGGCAATCATATCCTCCCTGTTTGCCGGGACATAGAAACACGAACGCATTACAGCCATTTTTTAGCTACCTCCTATACTTTTAATACTCTTTTGAGCGTGGGGACAATATCTTTAGGCGAAGACACAGGATAGCCTCCGGCATCAGTCAGCGCTTGTACTTTACTTTTCACCGAGCCTCTGCCTTTTTCCACGATAGCCGAGGCATGAGAAAACCTCTGTCCTTCAGGAGCTGCCGAGCCGGCGATATAGATCACAAAAGGCTTGGTAAATTTGCCTGCTTTGATAACTTCGGCTACCTCTTCCTCCTGAGCTGCCCCCGATCTCACCAAAGGCGGCAACCGCTTTAGTCTGGTCGTCTTTTTCAAATAGCTGCACCATATCGGCAAAAGAAAGGCCGAGCATTGGTTCGGTGCCGGTATGGATGGCGGTGCTCACGCCGAAGCCGCCCTTTTTCAACAACCAGGGCAGTGTACCGCTCTGACCTCCGCTGCGGGACAGCACTCCTATGGGGCCGGGCTGGAACAGGAAGTTAGCCCATTCCACATTGCCGCCCAACCAACCGGCTACAGCTTTTCCCGGAGTTATCACGCCGATAGAACCTGGACCCAGCATGGTCACTCCGGCTTTGCGGCATACCGAGAGCATTTCCATGATATCGTGCAGCGGCACCCGTTCCACAGGACCCACGATATACTTGATGCCGGCATCGATCGCTTCCATCACTGCCAGTTTCAGCCCCGGTGCGGGGATAAAAGTGACGCTCATATCGATGGTTCCGTGAGCTTTAACCGCTTCTTTTACAGTGTTGTATACCGGAATCCCTTCCACCTGTTCTCCGCCGTTGCCCGGCGAAGTGCCGGCCACCAGGTTGGTGCCGTAATCCTTCATATATTTGGAGCGGAGCGAGCCTTCCCTCCCGGTTATTCCCTGTACTATTACTTTGGTTGTCTTATCAATAAGAATAGACACATTCACCCCCTGTTGAAATCCAGTCCGCTGCGATTAAATACGTCATCGTTCCATTCGTTATCTAAAGCTGGGTTTTCAGTAGATTAGCCAGCGGTTTGCCTTTGATGTATTCATCCAGGCCTTTTATCGGGATAGTCGATACGTATCACATCTTTGCCCCGCTGCCAGCATTCATATTCACAGGCAAGGCATTCCGTGCCGCGGCGTTTCACTTCATCGGGAGAGAGGTGGCTTACCGACGGTATACCGTTAACCAGCTGTAATATCCCACGGTTGTAAGTCTTGCAGGCAGCAATGCAAGCTTTGGTTGTGCATTCCGGGCACTTGCTGGTATCTATGATTACCTTCATTGATCTTTCTTCAAATTCCATAGTTCCTCACTCTCCCTTTCTATTTCGCTTTCGCCTTATCCTGACGGTACTGCTTGACCAGTTCCATCATCCTGCCGCCGATGAAATCGCTATCTTCAACATGTTCGCTCCCGTAGATTTCGATACGTCCCGGGAAGTCCTTTTAAACCTTCTCTGAGTATCTGCAAAGACTCCACCTCCTTGTTGCCGGCAAGGAGCAGGACGCAGGGGAATCCGGGCCGTTTGGGCAGCTCTTCACGGAGTACTTTGACCAGAGCATGGGCATGATGCCACTGTTCCTGGTTGGCTATCATGAAACCCGCCAGCAGGTACCCTTCAATTTTGGGCTGGGACAGGATAGCTTTGGCGACACGATATATTTTTGAGCCTACAGGGTTGCCGCTGGTATCGGCAAAGTTTGCCGGTTTCAGACCAGTCCTGCTCAGGGCATCGATGCCGATCATGGCAGAACCGCCGCCGATGGCGTGGAAGCCGATGTAACCCTGGCCCGCTTCGCCTTCGCCCAGCTTCATGACAAACCCTGAACCCCGGAAATCCGTTTCCTCAATCCACCAGCCCAGTATATCCAGATCGGTTGGTTCTCTGGGGAATTCTCTGGGTATGGCAACTTTAACTTCGGGATGTCGGAAGGAGGCATTTTCGTCAATGCTCATGCGGCAGTCAGCAGCAATTAGTTTGCCTTCTTTGGTGAGCACCAGCGGATTAATTTCAAATATGGTGCAGTCAAGTTTTTTAAAGATTTCCACCGCCTTGCTCATTACAGCGGCAACTTCAGGCAGCAATTTGTTGGGGATGCCCGCGGCGGTAGCCAGCTCTATGGCGTCGTAAATGGGGAATCCCTTGACATAATCTATCTTAGCCTTGAAAATCTTTTCCGGAGGGACAGACTCTATATCCATGCCGCCTTCGGTGCTGAACATGATTACGGGAGTGCGGGATTTCCAGGTGGCGTCGGGAATTACACTGAGATAGAACTCTTTATCAATGTTCAGCTTTTCCTCAACCAGCACCCTGCGGGCAGTGAAGCCCTTTACCTTCATTCCCAGGATAGTACCGGCGACTTTTTCAGCTTCAGCCGGAGAGTCGGCGGGTTTAATCGCTCCGGCTTTGCCGCGGCCGCCCACCCAGACCTGTGCCTTGATTACAACCGGTTTGCCGATTTTGGCAGCGGCTTCAGCAGCCTCTTTGGGAGTAGTGGCTACGCTTCCGGCGGGAACGGCTATACCGCCTTCCTTCAAATAGTTTTTACCCTGGAATTCAAACAGCCTTGCCATAGGTAGTCCCCTCTTTCGAAAAATATCGTTTAACCATGTTTTCGATTGTTATATGTGTTTCATCGAATCGGGATAAATCTTCAGTTTCCTCTGTATCCCAGCGCCCGGGAGATTTCCAGCCCGCAGCTTTTTACCAGCGGCACTAACTCCTTGAGTCTGCCGTCATTGATACGGCTGGAAGGACCTGAGACACTGATTGCAGCTACCAGGTTGCCCTCTGAGTTTTTAACAGCTGCAGCGATACAGGTGATTCCCGACTTCTTTTTCTTCATTATCCAGGGCATATCCCTGTTCTCTGATCGTGGAAAGCTCTTTCCTGAGTTTATCAATGGAAGTTATGGTATTTGGGGTGCTCGGGGTCAATTCCTGGTGCACCCAGGAATGCTTTAAATTGATCGTCTTTCATGCAGGCAAGGAACAGCTTGCCGACGCCGGTGCAGTGCAGGGGAACGCGTTTGCCCACTTTGGTGAAGATCCGCAATGTCTGGCTGGACTCCATTTGTTCGATGTAGACGGCTTCGTTGGAATCGACTATAGCCAGGTTGGTAGACTCATCTACCTGGGTATTCAGCTTTTTCAAAAAGGGGCGTGCTACTTCGCCGATATGCAATTGAGATTTAACCGAATTGCCGATTTCAAGAAATTTAAAGCCCAGTGAATAGGGGCCATGATGATGCTTTTGAATGAGGTAACCCTTGGAGGCGAGTGTGCTCACTATGTGGTGGGCAGTGCTTACATTCATGCCGCTCAACTGGGCAAGCTCGGAAATGCCCAGTTCCCGCTCCTCTTTAAGAAATACCTCGACCAGTTTCAAGGCATTATCCACGGCTCCGATAGTAAAGTTTTTCATATTATGAAAATCAATTTCAGAATATTAAATAATAATATAAGTATGGAAGGTTGTCAATGGGACTGTGGGGCTTTGCTTGTTAATTTAGTTTCATGGGAGCTATCCAACCCCTTTGTTTCAAATGATATAACTTTGTAACTTTTTGCGCTGCAATTTTATGCCTTTGTTATTTGCCAGGTGTTACTATTTTGCTTGCGTACCAGGATTCCCGATGAATTTCCGACAGTGATAAATCAGGTGGCGGGTTGATGACAATTTGTTGACGACGGAGGGATAATTCGGGAAATGGTTATGAGGAGGTGATTTGAAGGAAAGGAATTTTATAGAAGCCCCTGTTTTAAATAGTTCCAAAATTTAGTATTGAAAAGGAGAAATAAAATGTTAACTGATGCGATGGTAGTTCCTACTTTACCGGCGGTGGATATAAAACGGGCAAAAAAGTTTTACATGGAAACCCTGGGACTTAAGTTTGTCATGGACGATCCGTCACCGGGAGTTATGCTGCAGTGCGGCAAAGGGTCAATGCTGTACCTATATCAAAGAGGAAAAACCAAGGCTGACCACACCGTGGCGACGTTCGGAGTTGAGAACCTTGAAGCTGAAGTGAAAGAGCTGAAGCAAAAAGGCGTCAAGTTTGAAGAGTATAGCATGCCCGGCATTAAAACCGTAAACAGCATCGCCACAATGGGAGATTATAAATCGGCGTGGTTTAAAGATACTGAAGGAAACATACTCTCAGTGATGCAAATGGTCAAGAAATAGATGTTGTTGCCAGGTTGTGAATTGTTCCACATAAGAGGCGTTTTAGTTTGACGGATAACGGTAGAGCAGAATCTGTCTCTCAATGAGTAAGCTTGGCGGGAGGCGATGAACAATAGTCTTCCTTTTGGTGTAATGTAATGAATTTTGCGACTCAGGGGAACCCAGCGATGAAAATGGTTTCTAAGGTAACCGGAAAAGGTCCGCCTCTGGTACTGATACCCGGAGGAATTGCAGGGTGGTTGAGCCTTGAGGAAAAACAGGACCGCCTGGCAACAACGAGAAAAGTAATTCGACTGACAGCTTATCAATGTGCAGCGAGCATCGGAACAGCAACCCGTGGGACCTGACTATTCGGTCCAAACTGAGATCGAAGCGCTAGCAACAACCCTTGATGAATTAGGGCTCACTGAGCCGGTAGATATTGTGGCATGGGCGTACGGTTCGGTAGTCGCATTAAATTACGCAGCGAATAACCCCACCCGCGTTAATTCTTTAACAGTGGTTTAAGGTACTTGAAAAAATCGAATTCCTTTGGATGCTGGCATATAAAACCCTTAAAAATTTGCTGTTTCGTATCTATAACTGTCACAAAAAGTTAACTTTTTCCAAGAGGCTTTGGTGTTTTTTTGAATATAATATTGCGAATATACTATATCAAAATATGGTAGAATTGCTTAATAAAACGGATTTCGCTAGTGAGGGAGAAATGAGAATACAGATAATAGGTGTTGGAGTCGTCGGTGGCGCCCAGTCTTATCTGGCATCAAAGTTAGGGCACGAAGTTTTTGGATTCGACCAGAATAAAACCGAATTTCCCTATGCAAAAATGGTCCGGGAGTTGGAAAAAGATGTTGATCTTACTTTTATTTGTACACCGGAGAAGGCAGCGGCAGAAACTGTCGACAGGCTTGTATCTGAAAATGTGAAGGGTCTGTACGTCGTAAAAAGCACAGTCCCACCCAAAACAACTCAAAGTTTGATGGATAAACATGGGGTTCACATGTGCCATAATCCTGAATTTCTTGTGGAAAGAAAAGCTTTTGAAAGTATCAGCCATCCCAGCGTTGTAGTAATTGGCGAATGTTGTCCCGAGCATAGCGCTATCTTAAAAGACTTCTACAGCCCTCTCGGGTGCCCCATTGTCGTTACAAACCCAACCACCAGCGAAATTGTTAAGCTTACCATTAACTCGTATCTGGCCATGTTAATTTCGTTCTGGAACCAGATTGACCAGTTTACTTCAACTGTCGGGGTAAGCACTGAAGAGGTTGCCACTATAGCTAAATGCAATCCCCGCGTCAGCGCCTACGGCACCGAGTTTTTCGGCGCTCCTTTTGGGGGTAAATGCTTGCCAAAAGACCTGGAGCAGCTTATCCAGTATTGCCATCAGGTTAATGTTAGCCCTGTTCTTCTGGAATGCATACAAAATTTTAATAAGGGAATAAATGCTGACAGGGTATGAAGTATTCTGGCTTTTTGGCATTCCGGCTGCGTTGTTCAGCTGGTACCATATTGTCCGGCATTCGTTAAAATTTATACGCTCGAGGAATGAACCGGTTACCGGTAAACCACCGAAGGTTATTTTTTCCATAGCCGCCCGAACCCTCACGTCGATCCTGCAAGGACCTGTAGACTCAATCAAACAATCCTGCGCTTCAGTTGGTTTTTCTAACTACGAAATCAAATTGGTCGTCGATGGAATCGAGGATCAAATAGAAGGAGTTCAGACGATCGTGGTCCCAACTGACTTCACCTGCAAGTCCAGGTATAAGGCGAGGGCGCTTCATTATGCTCTGGGTTTCTTACCGAATTCCAAAGATGTCTGGATTTTACATCTGGATGAAGATGCCAGAGTAACCCCGCAATGTGTGAGGAGCATAGTGAATTATATAAAACATGAGGGGAATCCTATAGCAAATGGGCCTTCGATATTTCCTTATGACGGCAATATTTTTACGTTTTATGCCGAAGCTCAAAGACAATGGACTTTCTATTGGCTTGAAGACCAGTTGAGCAGTTCAACAGTTCACTGGTTGAACGGTTCCAATCTGCTCATCAGAAGCGATATAGAACATTCGGTAGGTTGGGACTTTATCAATTGTTTCATTAGCGAGGATTCCCGGTTCGGTTATGAAGCAACCAAAAAACATGGGAAAATATTCGGCTGGCATGGCGGGTTGACTATTGAGACGCCTCCCGGATCAGTGAATTCAGTATTAAAACAAAGAACGCGCTGGTTTTTCGGCAGCATATTGAACCTCAGATATGTGCCCAGGGCAAGGTTGCCTCGTCGGGTCTACAGCATCTTCGTATGGCTAAACGGTTTTATCCTTACTACATTTTTCTTTGTGCTGATTTTAGGCATTTACCATGAGCCGATGGTTTTCGCAATTGTTCATTGTGCAGGGATTTACGGTCACGGTTGTTTTCTGGATAGGCCGTTATGAAATCGGAGTGTACCAGAACCTCAGGTTCAGTAAAATGCACTGGTTCAACAAGACACTTTTCTACGTCGGTATCATCCCACTGGCTCCCGTTATCGATTTTATTTGTACTTTGCCGACAGTTCTGGCATTTATAAAACCGCCTAAGTCATTCGAGATAACAACCAAACGGACGTGAAAAGACATGACTGATTTAATCGGTTTTATGTCAGAAATTGTTATTATAGTATGCAGGTAAGCTTATGAAATGCTTAATACTGGCCGGCGGCTTCGCAACTCGGCTTTATCCGGTAACCATAAATAAAGCTAAAGCTTTATTGGAATTCAGAAGGTAAACCGGTAATCGATCATATAATAAATAGGATTCCGGAAAACATCGACATTTTGGTGACCACAAACAAGAAATTCCAAAACGATTTTTACAACTGGCGCAAAATGTTAAGCAGGCCTGTAGAAGTATATATTGAGGAAGCGGTGAGCGACGACGAGAAAAAAGGTGCGGTAAGTGCTATTGATTTTTGGATCAGAAGCAAAAACATTAAGGAAGACCTTCTGGTAATAGCTGCTGATAACTATTTTGAGTTTAAAATAGTGGATATGATTGCTGAATATAATGGGAAAAATGCCATAGTTGCGGCCTACGATGTCGGTGATAAAGAAAGAGCTTGTGAAATAGGTAAATCCTGCCAGGTTGGACTTGTTACCCTGGAAAATAACAGGATAATCAAGTTCGATGAAAAACCAACGGAGGCTACATCCAGTATTATAGCCACGGGCATTTATGTCCTGCCAAACCGGGTATTTCCTCTGCTATCGAAATACTGCCGCAAAAGCAGACGGGATAATATGGGGAGTTTCATCAGCTATCTGACTGATATTGAGGAAGTTCATGCTTTTGTTTTCGATAAATCATGGCTTGATATCGGAGAGGAAATAAAGAGCGGCAGGATGCTGGTTTAGCTTTTCAACTTGATGGTGTCTGGTAACACAGATGCTGATACACGGTAAGATTTCACGCCTGGTGTTCCCCTTTCTCTGTTGTTGTCCACTGTCTGCGGGGTGTAGTATGAATAACGAGCTGAGATACCCGGGGGGCGACTCCGGGCAACTGCCGGTGCCGGGCACAGGGCCGGTGCTCACTGTACCGCAATCTCTGCGCTATTTTGCGGAAGCCCGCGGCATTTATATCGGCGCAGCCGTAGCAGTTGGCCCTTTGCGCTCGGATAAGCTTTACGCCGATACTCTGAAGCGCGAGTTTAATATGGTGACTCCGGAAAATGCTCTCAAATTCGGAACGGTACAGCCTGCGCGGGGTCGTTATGAATTTGGCGATGCCGAGACTATTATTAGTTTCGCTGAAGCAAATGAAATGGCCGTGCGCGGCCATACTCTTTTATGGTACCGCAGCTTGCCAGCATGGCTAGAAAATGGAAAATTTACGCCTTCGGAATTAAAGGAACTTCTCAAAGAATATATCTTCACCACGGTCGGCCATTTCCGCGGCCGCATTGCTGCCTGGGATGTTGTTAACGAAGCATACAATGACGACGGCTCTATGAGAGACAATATATGGCTGCGCGGGATTGGACAGGATTATATTGAGATGGCATTTCAGTGGGCACATGAAGCCGATCCTCAGGCTCTCTTGTTCTACAATGACTATGGAGCCGAGGGACTGAACAGGAAATCTGATTCAATATTTAATATGGTTGAGGATTTCAAACGGCGCAATGTGCCTATAGATGGTGTCGGCTTCCAGTTGCACATAACTACCGACTCCCCCCTGAAGATCATAGAAATAGGTGCAAATATGAATCGTCTGTTCAAGCTTGGTCTCCAGACTGATATAACTGAGATTGAAGTAAGAATCAAGGAACCTCCGACGCCGGAAGAGCTATCTGCCCAGGCAAAGACTTACGGAAATGTTCTAAAAATGTTTCTCGCTGCCGGCAACGGCAAAGCTTTTGTTCTATGGGGATTTCACGACCCGCATTCCTGGATACCTCGATTTTTCCGCGGGTATGGTTCGGCATTGATTTTCGATGAATCGTACCGGATTAAACCTGCTTATACGGCACTGTCCGATGCCCTCCAGGGCAATTAATGCTGCCAAAGAATATGGTTTTCTTCCATTGGTACCAGTGCTTCCTCATGGAACGGTACTACGCGAATGGTTAAATAATCGGCAGAACGTTTCGTCGAGATATTTCCTCTGTATATATAACCATTTGCATCGCCCGGCAGTTTTTCCATTCTATTAATGGGTTGTCTGATGGATTCTTCGCCGTCAACCTGCTCGGCGTAGATTTCAACTCGCACATAATCCGGATCAATCGCCCCAAAATAAACTTCCACTTCGAAATACCAACTACTATCTTGTCTCTTAATAGTCCTGTCCCCGAAATGTATTTCCGACCAGTGCTGTTTAATTGAATCATGCCATGCTTGTAAATCATTTGCCACAGATGCCCCATGGCTGGAACGTTTCACATATCTGGCAGCGGCAGGCAGATAGATTTTTTCGACATATTCGCGAAGCATCCGGCTGCTATCGAAACGGGGTGTAAGCATTTCCATACTGGAACGGACTTTCTTAATCCATTTTAATGGAATACCGTTTGAATCACGATCGAAAAATTCCGGAATAATTTCTCGCTCCAGCATATCGTAGAGCTGCGATGCTTCTATCATATCCCATCCCGGCTCAGAATGTGTTTTTCCGTCTCCCAGAGCCCAGCCAACTTCTGGGACGAAGGCCTCAGCCCACCAGCCGTCCAGTTCCGACAAATTTATCCCGCCGTTAACCAGGATTTTCATTCCGCTTGTGCCACAGGCCTCCATAGGCCTAAGTGGTGTGTTGATCCAGAGGTCCACCCCCTGCACCAGATCCTGGGCAAGTCGCAAGTCGTAATCGACAAGAAAAATAGCGCAATTAGAGACGGATGGTTGGTTCACAAATCTGAAGAATTCCTGAATCAGTTTCTTACCTTCGTCGTCCTGCGGATGAGCTTTTCCAGCAACAATCAATTGGACAGGGCGTTTTTTGTTGGTCAGAATATGTACTAACCTTTCGGGGAACTGAAGTAACAAATTGGGACGTTTATAGCCTGTAAAACGCCTGGCATATCCCATGGTAAAGGCATCAGGATTAAGGACCTGTTGTCCCTTCGCAATAGCGTTTGATTCGATGTCACCTTGCTGGAGCTGGTAGGTAAGCCTGTCTCGCACCGAAGTTACCATTATTTCCCTCTGCCGGTTACGAAACTCCCATAGCTCCTCGTCCGAAATTTGTTGTATTCCCAAAGTGATTTCCTCAGCCGGGTCCAGACGGTTCCTTCCTGCGGCCGCTTTTGTCCACAATTTGTCTGCCAGCATTGAATCCCAGGAGTGAGTATGGATACCATTGGTCACGTGGCCCACCGGAACCTCTTTCTCTGACCATCGTGAAAATAAAGGCTGGAAAAGCTTCCGGCTGGTAGATCCATGGAGAGCGCTCACACCATTTGCCGATGTGCTGCCCCGAAGTGCAAGAATTGCCATATTAAAAGGTTCATCTGCAGCATTTGAATCCTGTCTGCCCAGGGCGAGAAGTTCTTCCTGTGTAATTCTCAATGACTTTAAGTAATGTTGAAAATGCCGGGTTATCAGGTCCGGGGGAAAAACATCAAATCCGGCAGATACCGGTGTATGCGTGGTGAAAACATTACCTGAACGTGTAGCGGTCAGTGCAACATTAAAATCTTTATCATATTCATACATAAATCGTCGTGCGCGTTCTATGACCAGGAAAGCAGCATGTCCTTCGTTGAAATGGCATACTTCCGGGCGGAAATCCAGGGCTTCAATTACCTTCCAACCACATATGCCCAGTACCATTTCCTGCAGCAATCGGGTTTCCCTGTTTCCTTCATACAGTCTGCTGGTAATGCCCCGATCGTAAGGACTATTCAAAGGTGAATTGCTGTCCAGCAGGTAAAGTGTCACCTTGCCAACTGTTGCCTCCCAGATTTGAAGGGATAGTGTACGGCCCGGAAGCTCAAGAGTCACCCGCAGCCATCCGCCGGTGGCATCTCTGGCAGGTTGAATGGGAAGCACGTGGGGATCATTATAGGGGAACACTGAAATTTGCCAACCATTATCATCGAACATTTGGCGTGAGTAACCCTCCTGGTAGAGCAGTCCCACTCCAACCAGAGGTACATTTAAATCACTGGCTGTTTTAAGATGGTCGCCTGCCAGAATACCCAGACCCCCAGCATATAAAGGAACGCCTTCGCCTAGCCCGAACTCCATGCTGAAGTATGCCACTGGATGTAAATTTGCCGAAGGGTAAGTCTGCCTGAACCAGCCCGCCTGCTTCAAATATTCTTCTCGTAAGTCCTTTAGTCTCCCAAGCTCGTTTTTGAATTCTTCGTCATTGGATAATACGTTAAGACGTTCCGAAGAAACGCTCTGCAAAATCAACCACGGGTTCTCCGTCAGTTGCCATAAGACCGGGTCCAGTTTTTTCCAGAGCCTGTCGGCACTATGGTTCCAGGTCCAGCGCAAATCTAATGCAAGATCGGCCAGTACTTCAAACCCTGCAGGAAGTGAATTAATCAGATGAGGTGGAATAGTATTAGTCATATCCGGTTATTCTGACCACCTCTATAATAACAGCCAGGGGTAACAAAAGTCATTCCTCTTAAACAAAAGGTACAAACTAAAAACACCCGATATTTCATTCAGGGTGATCTTTCAAATTTTCATGGATCAGATCAAAAATAGTCGACATAAAAATTAACCGGTGCTAAATGTGATATTTTTTTAACATTTTCCTGGAATTTGTTATGCGTTTTTGACCGATCATTGGCTAAACTTCGAACGAGGCAAAATTATTAACTGAGCCAGAATCCAGGGAGGTGAACTATGCCATTTACATCAAAAATGCGGTTGTACACAAAAGAAGATATAGAGCAATTTGATCCCAAAGCAACCGGGGTGTACGGTATTTTCCTTGACAAAACAGCCCTTTTTATCGGTAGTGGGAGAGTCCGTGAACAAATGCTTAAACATATAAGCGGTGACGATATTTGCGTTACAACAGGTTTCCCGGACAAATGGACAGCCGAGGTTTTTCCCGGGTGATCCTAGTGAACGGGAAGCAGAGTTGATGAAAGAGTATAAGCCATTTTGCAATGAATCGTTACCATATGGAGAGAGATTCTAGAGGCGTCCTCCTGCGGGAACAGTATGGAGCCTACCCCTTACCAGAGAAGCATAAATGCCTCCGCAGCAAAGAACTGCAAATATCATAAATGCCGTGTGTAAACTTGTCAGGAAAAGTGAATAATACTCGGGGGTTATCTGAACTCTTCCGATGTAGACATTAAACATGATCATCACAACTCCCAGGCTCAGCATCTGGCCAATAACGCGCATGGTGGCCAGCATTCCTGAGGCGGTACCATAAAAGCGCTTTTCCACTGAACCCATAATCGCATTCATGTTGGGCGATGAGAACAGGCCAAAACCCAGGCCCAGGGTTATTAGACTTAAAAAGATAAACTCTATCCCCGTATTTGGACTCAGGAAAATAAGCAGAATAAGGCCCAAAGCCGTAAGTGCCATGCCCGTAGTAGCCAGTATCCGCGGTTCAACTTTGTCCGAGAGCCTCCCGGCAATTGGTGACACGATTGCCATGAGCGCAGGTTGAGAAATCAGGATCAACCCGGTAATACCAGGGGAAAACCCCTTGATATACTGTAAATAGAGGCTCAGCAGGAAACCCACAGCAAATGTTGCACTGTAGTTTATCAATGCTGCCAGATTAGACATGGAAAAAACCCTGTTAGCTTTGAAAAGGCTGAGATTCAAGACAGGGCTTTTAACTTTCATTTCCCATCGAACAAAAACAGCCAGACCGGCTACACCCAGTATGATGAGTCCCGCTCCCCACAATGCCGGCAAAAGAGAAAAACCGTAAATGACCACAAATAGAGAAATACCGTAGATAATAGAACCTTTAATATCAAATTCTTCTCCCACCGCACCTGCCCACTCTCCTTTCAATTTCCAGAGTACAGCGATAATTATTATTATGCCCAGTAGAGCATCTACAACAAAAATACTTCGCCATCCAAAATTCGCCACCAGAAATCCGCCTATCGGGGGACCTATCGATAAGCCTATATACACAGCAGCAGCATTTACCCCCAGAGCTTTTCCTCTTTCTTCCTTCGCAAATATTGAGGATACGATCGCTACCCCCGTACCAAAAATCATGGCACCGCCTATTCCCTGCAAAATTCGGAAGCAGACAAGCAGGAAACCGGAAGGTGAAAACACTGCAAAAGCAGATCCTATGGCATCGATTATAATCCCATAGATAAAAATCCTTTTTCTTCCTCTTATGTCAGCCAGCCTGCCAAATGGAACCAGGAAAATAGCTGCAGCCAGAAAGTAGGCGGTAACCGTCCAATCAAGGAATATCGCCGACAATGCGAACTCCCTCCCTATTGCCGGGAGTGCGACGTTAATTGAAGCGCCAATAAATGGGATCAAAAAAGATGCCATCACGGCAATAAAAAGAGCTACCCATTTGTTGGTGGAACTAGTTGGAGTGTCAATCATGGCCTATTGCATCATGCGAGTTTCTTATCGGTTTATAGCTATGGTAATCAATAGCCTATGCCAAAGTCATTAAATCAAGTAAAAGATTATTGCAAAATCGTGACATTTTCGCAAGATAGTCGTAGACGAAGAGTTTCTAAAAGAGACTGATTATATTTGAGAACCCGCGGTTGAACTCAACTAAGGCTGTTTTATGATATAGCCGACCTTTGGAATAGTGAGGATTAGTTTGGGCTCATCCGGATTAGTTTCCAGCTTGGACCTGATCCGGCTGATCCAGGTCCTGAGGATATGAACGTCATTGCGATATTCTATGCCCCATATTCTGGTCAATAATTCTTCGTAGAGCATCACCCGGCCCGCGTTCTGGGCGAGCTCTTTCACAAGCAGCCATTCGATTCGGGTAAGATATTTCGAGCTTCCATTAATTGATACGGTATGGGTTTTAAAGTGAATTGTCACATCTCCCTGGGTGAATACGTCAGCTGTCTTACGATTTGCCTCAGGCTGCAGCCTTCGCCTCACTGCATCAATCCTCGCCAGCAACTCTTCAGGGTTAAAAGGCTTGGCCAGAAAATCATCGGCTCCGAGTTTAAGACCTTCGATCTTATCTTTATCCGAACCCTTGGCACTTAGAATTATGACCGGTACTGACGAAAAAGTTCGAAGCTCCTTGAGCACGTCGAACCCGCTCATTTTAGGCATCACCACGTCGAGAATTATTAAGTCAGGCTCATGGGCACGATATTGTTCCAGAGCTTCGACTCCGTTATTAGCAACAATTATGTCGTAACCCGAAGTTCTCAGATTGGCTTTAAGGAAGTTTATGATGCGTTCTTCATCGTCAACGATTAATATGCTGTATTTGTCCACGTTTAACTCCTGGACAAGATAGTAGCTTTATACCTTTCAAATGTCAATAGGTTGTATGCATTGTTTGTGAATTTGCTGTATGCTATCATTAGTTCGAAACGAATGGAACTTGAGCGTATTTGGAAACGGCAGCACAGCTTACTATTCAAAGCTGCCTTTCTTATAGTGCTTCTATCGCTATCGATCGGGCTGTTTTCATGTTTTTCGGAAGCGCGCCCATCCAGAGCAGAGACGATTGTTATAGCGGCTACACCTATACAATTGAATACACTCATTTATATTGCGGATGACCAGGGCTTTTTCAATAATAATGCTGTCAAAATTGAATTCAGAGATTACGAAACGGGAGTAGCCGCAGTCGACGGATTATTGAGGGGTGAAGCGGACATTGCTCTCACCACAGAATTTGTCATCGTAGGTAATTTGTTTCAGAAACGTCATACCGTCGATATTGCCACCATAGATAAGTCGGTGTTTTTTTATATTGTGGCGCGCTCCGATCGTGACATAAAGACTGGTTCTGACCTCAAGGGGAAAATAATCGGAGTTCCCAGCCAGACGATTTGTGAATTCTATCTGGGAAGGACTCTTAACTTGTGCGGTATTGAGTTAAAGCGTGTCGCTATGGTTGACACCAAAGCCTCTGACCCAGGAAGCACTCTGGCGAGTGGAAACGTCGATGCCGTGGTCACCTGGGAACCGCACGCTACAAATTTAAAACAACAATTCGGTGATCGGGTTACAATATTGCCTGCGCAAAGCAATCAGCCTTCCTATTGGAGCACAGTCAGCACCCAGGCCTGGGTAGATAATCATAAAGGCCTTGTAAAGCGCTTTCTTCAATCTCTGGTGAAGGCCGAAGAATATATAGTCTTCAACGAAGACAAAGCAAAAGCCATAATCAAAAAACGGCTCGGTTACGATGATACTTATATCGCAGCTTTTTGGCCTAAAAACCAGTTCTCCGTATCACTTGATCAATCCCTTATATTTGCATTGGAGGATGAGGCTCGCTGGATGATAAACAACAATCTCACTGCAGAGAAGCAAGTCCCCGATTTCTTGAATTGTATTTATGAGGAAGGCCTTAAAGAAGTAAGGCCGGGATCGGTCAATATCATTCGTTAGTGTGAGAAATGTAAACGGGATTTTTATTTCAGCGGTTGTGGCAGTGGCAATCGTCCAGGTAAAGTTCATAGTTGCAAAGGATTAAGCTGTGAAAATTAAAACACAATTTAATGTGATGATGCTGCTTTTCGGTATTGTGTTCCTGGGTATTGTTATTTCAGTTGTCATCACTTTGCAGCAGGTACAAAAAGCGAATGAGCAGGAACGCCTTTCCGCCAGCATTGCCCAGGGAGCGAGCGAGCTGGGTTATCTTACCAGCGACTATTTGATTTACCAGGAAAACGCCCAGCTGAAAAGGTGGGAGTCCAGATTTTCTCTTCTCTCCGATCAGGTATCCAGATTAGATGTTGGTAATCCTGAACAAATTATCCTGGTCCGCAATATTACTATAAACAAAGAACGCTTGAAGGAGGTGTTCGACAATATAGTTTCAGGCATTGAAAATGGTGTGCAAAATCCAGGCGCACCCGTTAGCCAGACATTTTTGCAGGTTTCATGGAGTCGTATGGCGGTCCAGAGCGAGGGACTGGTTTCAGATGCTTCGACGCCTGTCACGGTTGCTGGATGATCAGGTACATGGATTGCAGAATACGAATATTATTGTCATTTTTTCCATGATAGCAATTTTCGGTGCATTCTTTATAACCAATTATCTCTTAATTCAAAATCGCATGCTTAAATCTATCATAACTATTCATGAAGGTACCACTATAATCGGTTCCGGAAATCTCGATTTCGCAATAGATGAAAAAACAAAAGACGAAATCGGTGACCTGGCCCGTGCTTTTAACAAGATGACAGTTAACCTGAAATCTGTGACTGCATCCAAATGGGACCTTGAGAAAGAAATTAGCGAACGAAAGAAAACAGAAGAAGCTTTGCGTCAAAGTCAAAGCCGGTACCGGTCTCTATTCACAGGGATGACAGAAGGTTTCGCTCTCCACGAGATCATCTACGACGAGCAAATGCAGCCTTGTGACTATCGCTTCCTGGAAATAAATCCTGCTTTCGAAAGGCTTACCGGTCTTAAAAGCGTTGATGTAACGGGCAAGACTGTCAAGCAGGTACTTCCGGACATCGAGCCTTACTGGATCAAAACGTACGGCGAAGTGGCATCAACCGGTAAACCTGTTCATTATGAAAACTATACCGCGTCATTAGGCAAATATTATGAGGTATTTGTCTATAGCCCGGCCCCTCGCCAATTTGCGACTATTTTTCTCGATATCAGCGATCGAAAACGGTTTGAGATCGCACTATTACGTGAAAAAGAAACTCTCCAGGTAACGATGGAAAACACTAATACTCATCTGGCATATCTCGATCCTGCGTTTAATTTTGTCAGAGTCAACTACGCATATGCCCGTAGTTCAGGCTATTCCACACAGGAGCTGATCGGTAAAAATCACTTCACCCTCTTCCCCGATGTGGAAAATCAGGCTATTTTTGAAAAGGTGAGAGATACAGGGAAAGCGATCGAATTCAAGGATAAGCCATTCAATTTCTCCAGGCAACCGGCCGCGGTTACTACTTATTGGGATTGGACGTTGACACCGGTTAAAACTCAGGGTGGTAATGTGGGCGGATTGGTATTGTCGCTTATCGACACCACGACACGTAAAAAGGTGGATGAGCTAAAAGATGAGTTTCTCAGCATGGTGTCACATGAAATGCGCACTCCCCTTACCGTTATCGTGGGGGCTTTACATACGATAATGAGCAAAGAGGAGCTGCTGACTCCTGAGGAAAAACACCTGCTGGTTAAAGATGCAGTTATGGAAGCAGAGGACCTATCTCACCTCCTTTCGAATCTTCTGGAACTTTCCCGGGCGCAATCTAATCGCCTGCAGCTTACCAGAGAGCCTGTTAAAATTGATAGCCTTGTCTGCGATATAGTAGAGCAAATGAAGTCGCGTAATCCCTCCCATACTTTCTTACTGGACCTCCCCAAAAGATTGCCTATTGTGTATGCAGATTCATTGAGGTTAGAACATATCATACAGAATCTCTTGGAAAATGCCATTAAATATTCTCCCAAACGAAGCGAGATAAAAGTGTCGGTTAGAAATGAACATGGAAATCTGCTGGTTTCTGTTCAAGATCAGGGGCCCGGTATATCAAAGCACGAACAGGAAAAACTATTCATGCCTTTCGAAAGATTAAGCTATTCTTCAACTAATACCGTAAAGGGCACCGGAGTGGGGCTTTTGGTGTGTAAACGTCTGGTGGAAGCTCATGGCGGGCGTATCTGGTTAGATTCCGAACCGGGAAAAGGTTCGACATTTCATTTCACTCTTCCTTCGGGTAAGGATCTGAATGAAAAAGGTTGATCTTCTGGTAGGGGATGTTCTCTTCCTTTAAATAATCGCAGCACTCAATCAGGAGGTTCAATGGTATCGATGCCGATCCCTTCAACCTTAACCCCGAGAGCCCGGTCAAAAGCCACGTAGTTCTTTATGGGATTTGCTTCTCTGGTGACCGCGTGGTAGCACCAGGCGGCGTCTTTATTCGTTTTCCCTTCTATCTCAAGATCATAGTAACTCGCAATCCCCTTCCAGGGACACACATACTCTCGATTGCTTTTCTTCATACAGTTTTTCTTTACGCAATCGGGTGGAAAGTAGAGATTGCCTTCTACCTGGATTGCCCTGTCAGTTTCTGCAATAGTTTTACCGTTCCAGGTTGCTTTTGCCATTTAATGAATTCCTTAGTTATGACCGCACATAACTTAAACTAACATAACTACAATCATGATTAAGCCGAGTGGCATTAAGAAGTCATAACATGAGGATAAAAAAAATTACAAAATTATAAAATCAAGCGGAAACAGAAGTTTTGCTCGGAGAGTAATCTTGATCGCGGAATGACTGTTTTTTGATTTACAGCGAAATTCAATTGAATTCATTTATTTTAATCATGACAACCATAGGCGATATGTAATGATAATTTAACTATTTTCGCCTCGATTTTATGACTTCTCAATTTTTTCATATTTATAATCTAGTCAGAAATATATGTTTAGAAATATCGAATTCAAAGAAGCTTGTCTCAATCGGGACAGAATTGAATCAAAAAGAAGGAAAAGATTTTTCAAAGGTCATGATCCTCTGAATAATTGAAGGGGATAATTGAAGAGGAGGTTCACATGGCAATTTCAGGTAAATATGGCAAAGTAACTCTGCCTCGTATCGGTGATAATGAGCCAGTATTCATCTTAAGGGCACAGGACCAGCTTGCTGCACCGGCGATTGAAATGTATAAGCTGTTGGCCGGTTCTCATGACCGTAATATGGACCAGTCCCTTGACAGGGAAATTGAGAAGTTCCACAAGTGGAACGGCAACAAAAAATTGCCTGACTAATCAAGTAATTAATTTTCGTGTTACAGATTGAGAAAATATGCTCAGGGGATCGAGTGTAGCAATTTTAGCTGAAGAAGGGTTCGATGACCTGGAACTCGTTGAATCATTGAGGGCGATGAAGGATATGAATGCCCGTGTGTTTATCGTAGGTTCAGGCAAATTAAAAACCCAGGAGGGCAAATGGCCTGTTTCTTCTGTCAGAACCGACCTTGGTGCTCATGAAATAACCGTTCAAGGTTTAGATGCCGTCATCATACCGGGCGCTAATGTCCCGAAAAAGATGCTCTCTGATCAGGCTATCCTTAAACTGTTGCAAAATGCGGATCGTAACAAGAAAATCATAGCCGCTATTTCCAAAGGGCCTCTTCTACTGGCTTCAGCCGGTCTGGTTAAAGGCAAGCGGCTTACTTCATCGCCCGCAATTGCCGCGGACCTGATAACTGCGGGAGCAACGTGGGTTAACGCGCCGGTCGTTCATGATGGAAATTTGATCACTTCACGGAAGCCGGCCGATATACCTAAATTCACCAAGGAGCTTATACATGCTTTGGCTCGATAAAATTTTGGGAAATGGTATAGCACGGTCTGAATTAAATAAAACTGTAAATATTTGGCTGGAAGCTGCTACGCAACAGCTCGAGTTTTCATCCTGTTTAAATTCTGGAGAATAAAAATGCCAAAAATAGCAGCTATGATTCTTGGAGGCGGCCGCGGAAGCAGGATGGATATTTCTGAGGCAGGCCATCCCTGCTGGTACCGTTGTTTCGCCGGGATGATATTTATGCGATAATTAATTAAAAGAACGCCCTTATTACAGAAATTAAAAGGAGGAAGTTATGTACCAAAAAATACTGGTGCCACTGGATGGTTCTAAAATCTCGGAATACAGCCTTTCACATGTCAGCGCTATTGCAACAGGTTGTAACGTGCCCGAGGTCGTTTTGCTTCGCGTAGTCGAGCCCATGCCACACTACGCCGAACTGGGAGAAGTCAATTGGGCTGAGATAGATAGAAATGCCAAAGCCGGGGCAAAAGCATATTTAGCCAAAATCACTAAGAAGCTGAAAAACGATTTTGTAAACATTAAATCCGTTATGGCGATTGGTGATCCTGGTGAAGAAATACTCGATTATGCCAGGAAAAATAGGGTTGACCTGATTATTATGACCAGCCATGCTCATCCCGGTGTCATGAAATGGCTTTTGGGAAGTACTGCAGAAAGAGTAGTGCGTCACTCTCCGGTATCCGTTTTGCTCGTTTCTCCCCCCAAAGGCAAAAAGTAAAAAGTAACTAAAAACAAAACCATTCTTACAGGCGGAGGAAATAATGTATAAAAATATCCTGGTTACGCTCGACGGATCAGAATTGTCTGAGTGCGTTATGCCTCACGTTCAAACGGTAATCAAAGGGTGCGAACGTCCTGCCGTCGTATTATTGCGCGCCGTGGAACCGATTGTAATTCCATATGGAGAAGGCTTTACCGCGATTTCATTTGAAGTAATTAAACAAGCCGAAGATGAGGAAAAAGAAGAAGCTGCCGATTACCTGAAGAAAATTGCCCAACGTGTTGAGCTATCAGGGGCGAAAGTTTCCACGGTAGTGCTCTATGGCAGAGCAGCAGAGGTTATTTCTGATTACGCGGCAAAGAATAAAATAGACTTGATTATAATTGCCACCCACGGCCGTTCGGGAGTGAGCCGCTGGATACGTGGTAGCGTCGCTGACAGGGTTTTGCATACAGCAAGCGTTCCCATTCTGATGGTTCAATCTCCTGGCTGTGGAATGGCTGCCAAAAAATAGATTTCAGCAATGGGATCGAGAGCGGCCGTTCTCGATCCCCCTCTATGAGTCCCCTTCATAGTCTGCCAGATATTCTTTGATTTGTTTGCCGGATATCAGATTTTAATCAGGTTTATATGATAATACCTTGGCGGAAAATGTCATAAACATTTAATACTTTTGGGCACTTTTTTTATGATTTTTAAATGCCCTTTTGTGTATTATCGTGCTAGATGCTGCGAAGGATTTCGCCAGGCAAATTTTTTATCTGGAGGGAAAAAATGGGAAAATGGTTACTTGTCGTTGTATTGTTATTCGGGCTTATCCTCCCTGGATGCATATTTGCCCCAAATATTGTTATTTTTGATGTAATTCCAAGCATAATTACCGCAGGACAGCAGGCAACGTTAACCTGGAGCGTATTAGGTGTATCTTCGGTAACCATTGATTTTATAGGAACTGTACCACCAACCGGCTCGCAAACCGTTATGCCGTCAACGACTACGGCATATACCCTGAGAGCAACTGGTTTTGGAGCCACAATAAGTAAATCGGTAGTACTTACCGTAAAGCCACAACCGGTTGTGATTAGTTTTGACATAAATCCGGCCACTATTTCCTCTGGTGGTTATGCGACATTGATATGGAATGTGACAGGCGCCAGCTCGGTTTCAATAGACCAGGGCATCGGCCAGGTACCCACTGCGGGAAACAAGCTTGTCAATCCCACAGTAACTACAAATTACACGCTGACAGCTACCAATGCTGGCGTTACTTCAACCAGGTCTGCAACACTTGTGGTGAATCCGCCTATAGTCGCTTCATTTACCGCCAGTCCGGGTACTACGTTCCCGGGCCAGGGCAGCACGCTCCAGTGGACAGTAAGCGGGGCAACCTCCGTTTCCATAGATAATGGAATAGGAGACGTTCCCGCAAACGGGTCGCGAGTGGTGAACCCATATACGACCACAGTGTATACATTAACCGCTAACAGCGATTGTTGCAGTGTGAGTAAATCAGCCACCGTGACGGTTGGAAGGGCATACCCCACTCCATTTCCTCCTGCTTATGGTCCGTTTATCGAGATATTTACCGTCGCGCCCCCGTCGATTCACGTGACTCAGTCTGCAGTGATTAGCTGGTACGTTGACGGAGCAGACTCGGTTTACATAAGCAATATCGGATATGTCGGCCAGTCGGGGTCAGTGACCGTTTCTCCGGCAGTCACGACTTCGTATACTTTGCAGGCAAGAAATGCTTACTTTATTACACAAAGAAATATAATATTGATAGTTACCCCTTAAGAAACGCGGAAAGTACAACACCCTATCGAATTAATCCGCAGTTCCGAACCATGGGGTGATCTAATTAAGCGTTACCAGTTCAATCGTGGCCAGGCCCTTCAAAGCCTGGCCACCGAATCAACTATCAATCATCCCAGGTAAGCATTGAGACGGCATTTATTGTTTTTTCAATTCTCTGCTGCGGCGGTATTTTTGCTTCGTTTGCGAGGAACAGGTCAAAACCAATACTTTAATTTTGGGTCGTAAACGTAATATCGCTGGACACTGCTTCGTTCCAATTTGAACCTTTCGACTTAGCCCTGCAATGGTAGGTGGTTTTGGGATTAAGAGCAGAGAGAGTTATCGAATGACCGGTTACCAGAGATTGATCAATGTAGAAATGGAACCATAATCTATTGAAATGCCATATTCCACCTGGCTGGAAGAGAGCCGGTCGGTTACCCACGTAATTACTGCTGTCGAGTCAGTTACAGGCGAAGCATACACTTCCGATATTACCGGTAACGGGGAAAGTTCCCCGAAAGCAAAAATACCTCCTGTTACCAGGAGAGCTCCAAACAATAACACGATAAGTGCAATCATTGCTGGGGTTAGTCCAGCTGTCGCAGTATCCTGTTTTCGGGGCCGATATTCCTGTTGTTGCCACGTGAGCGGAGTGCCGCAGTTGATACAGAATTTGGAACCAAACGCAACAGGATAATTGCAATTCGGGCATGAATATATTTGTTGCATTGAAATTTCCTTTTACTGGGTTTCAATCTACTATCATCTTTCATTATATATAATAATGTGTTGAATGGAACATTTACGACGATTCTGTATTTCAAATTAAAGATATCATTCATTGTGTGTTACCATAAAAGTTACCCGGAAGGATCGATGAATATGCCAGTACGGAAAATATTTTATGAAACAAACCGACCGTAACGATAAAACAGAAAATAAGGTTATCCGCGGCAGGTTCAGCAAAACGATTAAGCCACGGCCTGGCTATATAATTGCATTTGCGATTGGTTGTATTGGCATAGCACTCCTCGTATATGGCGCGGTTGGATGGTATCAGAATTCCGGCACGAAAATAGTGGAGAAACAAATAGACAGCGTTCGTATTTCAGATGTGTCTGTTTCAAATATTACCGATAAGAGCGCCACTCTTTCCTGGACAACAAGTGAACCGGCGATCACAACCGTCCTGATATATAACGAAAAGATTAATTATTCCAGAAGGTACAACGATACGACTGCGGCTATAAGTCACACGATACTCATTGATGAATTGATTCCAGGCACCCCCTATAATTACAGGTTATTCATTGAGAGCCCAACCGATATTATTTCAGCGGTGGAAAACTATTTTACAACGTTGGCGGCCGCCGTAAATCAAATTTTGATTTCGAATGTCAGGGTTATTGATATAACGGAATTTGGAGCAACTGTACTCTGGACTACTAATAAACCCGGTTCCAGTGAAGTTGAGTACTGGCGGTCAGGTTCAGTGGAGAGAAGAACAATGTCCAGTGATAAACTAACCACTGTTCACAATGTCATTCTCAGCGGATTAATACAGGATGCCACTTATCACTTTGTAATCAGATCGATAGATTCCGACGGAGTTAAAGCCCAATCTGAAAACACCGGGACCTTTATTCTGGCAGTGGCCCCAGTTGTTGGAAAACAGGCGCCGGATTTTACTCTCAATTCTCTCAACGGCAAGTCAATCACCTTAAGTGATTACCAGGGCAAGGTAGTGATGCTTGATTTTTGGAGGGCTTCCTGTCCGGGATGCAGGGAAAAAATGCCATTAATCCAAAATGCTTTTTCCCGGATTTCCCCTGCAAAGATAGTTATACTTTGTGTCAATGTTGGCGAAAGAGAGCCGTTAATTCAAAGTCTTGCTATGAACGGGAAGTGGACTGTACCCATTGTTCTTGATCAGGATGAAGTGGTAGGCGTACGTTACAGAATATCTGGATTCCCGACCACCTTTTTTATTGATGCTGACGGCATAGTTCGAATGATCGATGCTGAATTTGATAATGCCACGGAGCTTGAAAATTTACTTAATTCCATGATCAAAGATCCCGAGTCCGGAGGGAAATGAACTCCGTAGGGAAGTGTGCATTGGTTGCATGTGGATACGGGTATAGTCTGATAGTATTGATGACGCTTTGAAAAGTCCAAAAGAATGAGTTGGGAAATGAAGTTTCCGTTTTACTTTCGATTATTACAAATGTGACATTCGTATAATGTCTTTTGCATTAATATGCCTGGATTCATCACATCTCAGGCCTTCTTCTATCAGTTCTAAAACCTTGTGTTTTTCTTCTAAAAATTTATATCCTTCGTAGTCTTGTTTAAACAGGAGTTCACCGGATTCTTTCCGCCAGGAATTCATATAATGGTCGAAACATAATCGAGATGTAACATCCAGATTTTCTACCAAGGTTCTAAGCTCTCTTAATCGTTCGTGCGCAGAAGAGAGTTGAAATTCGCCTTTTTGATATTCATCGTAGAGTGGGGTGTTTGGCCTTGGCACATAAGGCCTCAATCTTATGAAATCAGGGTTTATATCATTTAACACACGGGCAGTATTTCTGGCATGCTGTTCAGACCTTGCCCTGCCACCTAAATCAGGCATAATATATTCCGAAAGCTCAATTCCTGCCTCTTTGGCTTTTCTTCCAGCAGTGATGTGTTCCCCTGCAGTTACACCTTTATCCAGGTAGGTCAGTAATTCATCATCCCCCGTTTCTAAACCAATATGCAGCCTTGTGAGTCCCGCTGCTCTTAAGTCTTCCAATTCTTTCAAAGTTTTCCGGTAAACAGTTTTTGCCCTGGCATATGAAGTAATCCTTTCCAGTGTTGGGAACGTTTCTTTCAGACACCTTAAAACTTCCAGCAACTCAGGAGTTTTCATGATAAGGGTGTCAGCATCTTGCAGGAAAGCTGTCCGTGCACCGGAGCTGAGCCAGGTAAATACAGCTATAAAACTGTGATTTGTATTGAGATCAGGGTTGCTTTGGATTATAGCTTCGCCTACCCTGTTATTTATCGCTCCTCCATATCCAAGTTTCCATGCAACCGCTTTTATTTGATCACTGATTGTTTTTGCGGTTTGTATATCTTTTACGATCTCCTCAACTGTTCTGAGTTGAAACTTTTCACGGTTATAGAGCGAGCCATAACAGAATTTACATCTATTCCAGGGACAATTCCGGGTTGCTCTTATTAAAAGAGAAGAACTCCCTCCCTCACTGGGTGGTCTTATCGGCCCAATTTCAAAGGAATATGCATTTAGTTGTTCAATGCCAGTAACCATAATCCTCTTCCGCTATCTATTACAGACAAATATAACATTTGCCCCCATTTTTTCATAGTTGTTTGAGCTATTAGTTCCTGTATCAGGCCTGCTTGATCAATTGAGAAAGTTGGTTCTGTTTCTGGAAAGCGAGCGAGTTGATGAAAGCCGGTATAATCGGTACATTCGATAAACTGTGTTGGGCAATGCCTTTGAAATTGCCATTAATTGGATTGTGATTAGTTTATTGACGATGGATAGTAGGTTAATACCTGGCGCCGTAGAGTTCGGCTATGTCTCTGGGTATTTTGTAAATTTCGGCCAGATGTACCTCTATAACCCGGGTCGGCATTAGCCCATACAGCAGCCTGATAGTCTGGAAAACCGGGAGGTGACTTATAATACCGGTTGATAACAGTTACTTGATTCTCTGAAAAACCTGCAATCATACCCAGACCTTCAGTGAGAGTTTCCGGATTATTTAGCCTGAATAGCTTATCCTCATTGTCGTAATGGGCGCCATAAATGCGGGCAACTTCTTGGGGGACATTATAGAGCCGCGCTAAATACTGACGCATGTTTGGCGAAGAGCAGCGCCACCAGTTTGCCTGCTCATTATCAAGCTGAGGCGGCGCTATCGCCATATCATAGGGGTTATGAGCAAAAACAACAGATGGTGTGCACAAATACAAAACTACTATAAGGACAATGATTAACCGCATGGTTTACTTCTTGACCACTTCATCCTTCTGGATCCTTAATATAATTTTGTCGCCTATTGTCTTTATCTTATCCAGACTGATTTCGTATTTTTTGATTAGTCCCGCTTTTACTACAATATGGACCACTATTCCCTTATCCATATCGACAAAGATATCATCCACCTTACCTATGATAATGCCCTGTGAATCCAGGACTTCTTTGTTAAATAGCTTTTTAGCATTCATTGCGGCCTCCTCCCGTCATGAATATTGCATGAGTTTATACTCTTATTATACACCAGAGAGTAATTTGAATAGAATACCAGTGGAAAAAGCCTCAGATTAATTTGTTGCCAGAGAAAAACGTTGTTCCCACCTATTACATTTTATTAATTACAGGTGTATAATTGGCTTAAGCAGAAGCAAACCTATAAGGTTAGTAATGACTACTGAAAAAAGAGGCAAAGGGGGCGGATCACGTTCGGCGGAGAACATTATGGCACAGGCCTCTGGAAGTAAGAAGATTCTACAGTCGGAAGAGAATCTTAAGATATACCTACAAAACGCTCCTGACGGTGTTTTCATCAGCGATTTAAAAGACGCAATCCTCTACGCGAACAAAAAAGTTGAGGAAATTACCGGATACTCCAGGGAAGAGCTATTAGGGCACAGTTTTTTAAATCTCAAGATTCTTCCTTCATCGAACATAGCCCGGGCCACTGATCTGGCGAAGATTAATCAAAGTTCAAAGCCCACCGGACCGGATGAATTCGAATTAATAAGGAAAGATGGTGGTCGTATATGGGTCGATATATCCACAACTCCAATTACGAAACAGGGAATAGTAGCAGTCATTGGTTTCATACGGGATATAACCGAACGCAAGCAATCAGATGAGAAAATCAAGCGCAGCTTCGATCGTCTCCAGTCAGCCATGCAGGGCACTATAAGAGTAATGTCTATGATTGTTGAGTTGCGTGACCCTTATACTGCCGGCCACCAGTTCCGCGTGACAAAATTGGCCTGTGCAATAGCAGAAGAAATGAAACTTCCTGCCGAGCAAATCGATGGGATCCGCGCGGCAGGCATTGTTCATGATATTGGCAAGATACATGTACCCTCAGAAATACTGAGCAAACCCGGCCATTTGAGTGAAGTGGAGTTTATCATGATCAAAACCCATCCCAAGATTGGTTATGACATTTTAAAGCAGATCGAATTTCCCTGGCCGGTGGCAGATATCGTGCTTCAACATCACGAACGGATGGATGGTTCCGGTTATCCATCTGGCACTTCCGGAGAGAATATTTGTATGGAAGCAAGAATCCTGGCTGTTGCGGATGTAATTGAAGCCATCGCTTCTCATCGTCCCTATAGGGCGGGACTCGGTATGGTGGAAGCGCTTAAAGAAATATCGCAAAGTAAGAGCAATCAATACGATTCCAGAGTAACAGAAGCTTGCCTGAAGCTTTTTAACGAAAAGGGTTTCAATTTCTAGTCCGGTTTTGTCCCTGGACCTTATCATATAATCAGTACGTCAGCAACATACGGAAAGGCCAGACAACCGCAAAGCATTCTGCCTGCTGTGTTTGTTTAATAGTTATCGCTTTAAGACGTTTCATATTACAATTACGCAGTCGATCAGGCCGACGTTCGTTTTTCCCTAGAATTTAAGGTCGTATAAATAGGATGTCACCGGTCACGTGGAATCGTTCTGGACAAGATGACAAAGAAAATATGAATTATTGGATACAATATTAGCATTATCCATTATGAAAGAAATACTCCTGATCCGACCCGAAAATACTATTTCAGCCCGTGAGATTCCACTGGGATTGATACATATTGGGACCATACTGACTCATTGGGGCTATGTTGTTACTATTGTTGATGCCGGTAGACAACACAATTATAAGAAAATAATTTCGAGCAAAATCAATGACGTACTACTCATTGGCATTACCTGCCAGACTGGTGAAGTAGTTAACGCTATTGAAATAAGCGACCACATTAAACATATATCGAATGTGCCAATCATATGGGGCGGGTGGCATCCCACATTATTCCCCGCTCAGGTTTGCTCTGACAGGTCAGTAGATTTTGTCTGTGTTGGAGAAGGCGAATATACAATGTTGGAACTTGTTAAAGCATTGGACAATGGTGCTTCTGTGGGGACTATTCGCGGATTGGCCTATAAGGACAACGGGACTGTAATAATAAATCCTTGCCAAGAACGTGTAGATATTGAAGCTCTGCCTCCGGTCAATTATCATCTGGTGGATATCTCCAGATATCTTGAAACAACTAATTTCAGGACAATCGGCAGAAAAACTATTACTTATCAGTCCAGTCGAGGCTGTCCACACAGGTGTAAGTTTTGTGTTAATACAGTAATGGGGAATCAAACGTACATAGCCAAGAGTCCGGGAAAGGTAGTTGCTGAAATTCATTCGCTAATTACTGAATTTGACATCGATTATGTTGCATTCATTGATGATAATTTCTTTGTCAATGTAAGAAGGGCAACAGAGATTTTTGAGCTGATGATAGATAAAAACCTGGATATTAAGTGGTTTGCAGAATGCCGTGCTGATTATTTTAAAAATGGGTATGTAGATAAAAATGTACTGGATTTAGCTCAGAAGAGTGGTGCCTCAAAATTCGTTATCGGTGCGGAATCTGGTTCTTCCCGTATTCTCGAGGTACTGGAAAAGGATATTACCATCCAGCAAATTACTGCCTCTGCAAAAATGTTGAGTGAATTTGATCTGATGGTTGAATATATTTTCATGATAGGCATACCAGGCGAAACTAAAGACGAACTTTTGGCTACTTTGAAGCTTGCTCTCGAAATATATCGATCATGTCCAAACAGTGTGATAGGTTTTTCAATATTCACTGTCTATCCAGAAGGCGCATTAACTGACATGGTAATACAAAGGGGTGTGTTCAAGCTGCCGACCACATTGAGAGAATGGTTAAATGCTGAGGTTAGAGACCTTTACAGTAACAGGTCTAGAGCAAAATCGTGGCATGAAGATCCCAAATTGATAAATAACATTATCCATTATGCCAGGGTGGCCTACCATACTTATCCTTATGCTACTATGAAAGATTGGATATTCAATTTCCTCAGGGCTCCCTGGAAATATTATAAAACACTCTTCGTTAGAACTGCACAGCTTCGAATGAGGCACCTCTGCTTTATTTTACCTATTGATAGAATGATTTACCAGGCATATGGATATTTCCTAAAAAGATGGGAACACATTCGGTGATTGATCTTGATTCTTTCACTCAGATGATAGTTAAATGTTCTTAAGAAAATCCAAGAGAACTTGTATGTTTCTTTCTGGATCATGCCCGATCACGAAGCGATACGCCCGGCATTTGCTGCTTGCCTTGAGACTATTGTTGAGGCGGGATAAAGCCACGCTGCTTCGTCTGAGTATGTCCCAGACATTTCTACCGAGGAGATACTCCATACCCTGATGCAGCCCCATCCCTATGACTGAATTCTCAATTAATTTCATGGTTGCGTTCATCCGGCTCACGGGCTCTATCGTTGAGGCAATACCCAGGTTCCTTTCCCCAATGATCAACGTATCAAGCTGACAGGCAGAGCCAATCCTGTCTCTAAAATATTCTATATCGATCATGATTTTAATTCCTGCCCGCACTAAGTTGACAGGGTAAAGGTACTTTTCTGGGATGCCTGATTCGCCTCCGGGCCGAACACCTAGGCGGAGAGGAAACGGCAAGATTTCTCTGCGTCTGTTTAAGAGCGGCGAGTCTTCGGATAATAGCTTTACCTCTCCCGATCTAAGAAGTTGGAGCGCCAGGGTACTTTTGCCTCCCATCTCAGGAAGCAGAATCAAAATCGCCTTTCCATTGAAGGTAATGCCGAGGCCATGAACCCGGTGAATATGTATCGAGTCCAGGAATTTCCCAACTGTGGACAGGATCGTCAGATAGCTGATTTCATGTCTCAGATCAGCGCTTTTTGAGAATACAAGATACTTGTTGTGCTCCGGTCGAAATATCTTTATACCACGGCCATGATAATCGGTAAAAACTTCTTGTTTGCTATGGTAAGTAACATAGTCTATGGTATAAACAGAAGGTGCGATATCGGGAAGTGATCCAAAGGGTGGCTCTTCATCAAATACCTCGATGGTTACATCAGCACTTCCAGGCGCTCCCTCGAAGTAGCGAAATTCACGGCGAATAGTATCTACTGTCTTTCCGTCAGCGCTCTGTAGCTCAACATGCAAGCCATAGACGTGGAGATTTACTGAATTGTTGCTATCAATCATTTATTGTCTCAGGTTCAATTTACTCAGCAGTTTTCCTGTTGTTTCCTTAACCAGAAACTGGGCGTAGTAAAAAAATTCCTGTCTTAATGAAAAAGCCACGTCACACATGCTAGTGCAGAAGGGACATAATTGTGTCTCTACTTTTTTCCTTAGTTGTCTGGTTTTGGGAGAATACCAAATCCTCTCCGGGGATTCCTCTAGTACATTACCGTACGATAGAGCAGGTATATCCCGAGCGCAAAGATATAGTGTTCCATCCACATCCACACCAATGTAATAGTTGAGCAAGAAACAAGGGAGTTTTCTTTTCTTACCAGTGACTATGTTGAAGTATTCTTGCCAGAAGGTGACATTCGTTGGTTTTAAGTAGGGTTTAAGCTGATGCGAAAGCAGGTATTTGAGTTTTTCCAAGTGGTAATGAGATAACTTCAGTGGGTGTTCTTCACTCGTATTCTGAATAGGCTGATTGGCTAATAGTATTCTTAAATCTATAGGAACGAAGCTCACTGGGAGTCCGATTTCCTGGCCAAACTGAGCTAACAAGACCAGGTTATCGACATTTGACGGTTGGACAACACAGGTTAAGCAAAGATTGAACGGCGATTCAGACTGTAAAGTTTGAAGTCTTCTTATGGTTTCAGTGGCTTTTTCAAAAGCGTGAGGAATTCTCCTTATCTGCTCGTGATTCACTCCATAACCATCGAGTGAGACTTGTATCGTCAGTTTGTTACTTGCCCCAAGTTTTGGCAGCGTTAACACTTCTTTGACCTTGTTAATCACTTTGTTTGGTTCCAGGCCATTGGTGATGATTGCGATTTCCTTGATCTTGGGACACAACTCCAAGAATAATTTCCACAATTTCAGCTAGGTCACTTCGCAACGTGGGTTCACCGCCGCATATAGTGAATTTTTCAATGGATGCAAATATGGGATTCCCGAATATATCCGCTATTTCAGCAAGGCTTAATTCACTATCATTCATTTGCTTTTGCCAGTCTATACACATAATACACCGGGAGTTGCATCGCCGCGTGATATGAAATGTTGCATAGCGCGGCTTTAGCGTAAATAAGTGACCGGCAATATGATACCGTATGCCATTGACGATGAAGGAAGGAATTCTTAAGAAGTTTTTCGCGGAAAGGATATCTTGTCTTTGCTTTTCAGATTTCATTTAATTAATATTTCTTTCACTATATCTCTAACCATGACGTTGGATTTCAGGCTAAGTCAACTGTTTCCATATTTCCTCGAGCAAACTTATTGTCTTTCTACCGTCTTCGCTTGTGACTGGTGGGGTTGAGTTATTTCTTAGACTCTCAGCGAATCTTTGAATTATTAGATGGTGATCGAGCCTGTTCAATTGTCTACCCTGAAACCTTTCCATTGTACTATAGAGAGCCGCAGTGATAACCGGGCGCATTAAATCTAATCTATCTAATATCAGGTCATGAAACCTGGTCGACCGAGGTCGCTTAAGCCACATCGATTGTGTTATATGGTCAATCCTAATGTGCCCCTTAGTGCCGAATAGGTCCATGGTAAAAAGGTCTTCGGGAGAGTTAAAGCAAACAGTAAAAGCACACGATCCATTTTCACCTTCCAGCAGAACCTTTAATTCGTCAGCTCGTACCCAGGGAAACGAGCAGGTTTTTCTGGCAATAGCCTTGACCGAGTGGATATTATTAACAAAACTTAGTGCCAGGTAAATTGGGTGCGATGCGACTTCATGGAATAAGCCCCCGGGTAGGGGTAAATTGTGACACCAATGTTTTTGGTTTTCCAGGAATTTTTCGCTGGCACCAAATATGTGAATATCTAGCATCAGGAGGTTACCAATCGCTCCTTTATCTACCAGCTTTTTCGCCTTTTGAATTATGGGGCTGAACAGCCTGCTGTGAGCAACGCAAATCTTAACCCCATGTTCCCTGGCCGCAGTAATCATCTCATCAGCCTGGCTGACATTGAATGCCATTGGTTTCTCAACCAGGACATGTAATCCAGCTTTGAGTGCCTGAATCGTAATTTGATAATGGGTTTGTGGTGGCGTACAAATGTCGATGAAATCGAGCTTCTCTTTCCTGAGCATTTCGGTGAAGTCTTGATAAATGCCGGGGATGCCCCAATGCTTTGCGGTTTTGATTGCTGCCTCTTCATTCGAATCGCATGCTGCCACGATTTCGGTGTTCTTTGCAGATCGCCAGCCGGGTATGTGAGCCAAATTCGCGACTGCGCCACAACCAACAATTCCACCTCTTAATCTACTCATTTGCGTTTACGATAGCCTCGTTCTGTGAATTCACTTTTTACGTTGTTCAATATAATCGAAGGTGGCACCAATATAGAGCATCTTGAGCTTTACTCCACCGAGGAAGCCGCCCAGCAAGTAGTGCCAGGTTAATAACAAACCGGAGGCAAATGAATATGATGCTCTGTAAAACATTTTTTGTACTTATGTCTGATTTGAAATAAAGGACGGCTCTCACAATCGCGAGAAGTCCAACTATAAGAGCGGGGACCCAGAGAGCAGGGATCCAGAAACCGATCACGGCTAATAAAACAGCCAGGATGAGAAGAATGCCCATGGTGAAGAAAGGGGTAAGGAAAATGTGGGCTGTTAATGGAAATTTGGTGTCGATTAAGCTGGTGAATAATGATGCATTATTGCGTTTGTTCGAGTACCGGTAGACCTTTATGCCCTTAGGGCTGTGTTTATCAAAAATGTAGGGATGGTGGAATCCATAAGCAAACCACTTCCGGACTAACGCTCTCAAGGACATAGTGTTTTTATGTCCCACTTTAGCCTTCGGTTCAAAGTATAGCTCCCAGCCAGCTTGAGCGACGCGAAGACACATATCCTGGTCTTCTCCGCTGAGACAGTTAACATCGTAGAGACCGGCTTCGCTGAGAGCTTGTCTGCGAAAGGCTACATTGGCGCCAGCAAAGAAGGGAAAAAGCGGTGTATATTTTTCCCTTACCAGGTATCCTTCCTCAAAAAGATTAGATAATATTTGTATTATCACAGGTCTGTTTGCTCCTACGAGTGGAAATCATGTTCTTAAAGTAAAATTCTTCTATAGTACTCGCACCCATTTTATAATGGAAGACTTCTCCCCCTGCCACTCCCATAGCGGGGTCTTTAATAAAAGGTATTTCAATATATTTGAGCCAATTTTCATCGGCGACACAATCATCGTCTATGAAAGCGACAATATCACCGGTTGCACGAAGAATACCGGCATTTCTGGCATGAGGGATACCTCTCTTCGGTTCATGGAGATACGTAAGGTTTAACTTGCCTGAAAAACTCAAAATAGTTTCCTTGGTATTGTCGCTTGAATCGTTATCAACTACTATTACCTCATCTGGCGGACGGCTCTGTTTAACCAGCGAAGTAAGAGCATCATTCAACCAATCGGCCCTATTGCGGGTAACAATTACTACTGATATTGAAAGACGATCTGCCATGGCATTAATTAACCTTCTTATTGTACTCTATTTATATTCTTTAAAAGTCCTAAGGCGTTTGAAAAGTAGCGGTATGAGCCGCTCTCTATCCCGGTCAATTCTTTCTGGTATTCGGCAAAAAGGCTTCCCAACCAGCACGAATCTTCAGGATACAATGTCAAAAGCATATCGAGAATTTGCTTGCTGGTGACGGGAAGATTAATCTCATCAGCTTTGAGAGATCTGAGGAGCAGTTTTGTACGTGCTGCTGCCCACCAAAATCTGAGGAAGTCGAGTGTTTTCATCTTGTACATGTCCCTGCCGGAAATGATGACATCGATCTGTTCAGCTCTTTTCAGGATAGGTCTGTCGAAAGTGTGAGGTAGCGGGCGACATAGAACGGGGACAGACGGTTCTTCAAATGGGTGTTCAAGACATCTTAGCGAACCCTCTGACTGAAGAGCAAAGAAGAATGGGCTTGTTCCAGGGCTTTTGATACACCGGTGTGGTCTATCTGCTTGCAAAGAGAAGGCAATATTGTCTTTGACTACCATGAACGGTTCAATATTTTGTGGTTCTACACGCTGCCCAAACAGGGAATGGACTTTTTTCAGAATTTCAATCGGTATAAGACTCTTCGTGACCAAAACCAGATAAAAGGCATCTATATCAGAATTGTCAAAGATATCCATGCTGAACTCAACTTGAGGAATGAACGCGATATAGTTGAGGTAAGGTTTTACTTCATGCCGGACGTTTTTATTGAACTCTTCCAGCCGACGAGCAGCATCAGGATTGATAATAACGCTGTTTCTATCAGGGAGCTGTATTTTGACCAGTTTTTCTTCACCACTGCTCGATGCAGTGTGTTCCAGCTCACTGTGGGTCTTGTGCACTAATGTAATAAACAATTCCATCAACTTGTCAGGTGCCAGGTCTTCCTTGGAATCGAGGTGCTTTGGATAATCCGCTATATATCGATTTCCTCCTGAGATTCTAAAGGTAAATAGTGTTTAATTTCGGATAGCGCGGTTGCCCTGCTCAGAATATTCCTGCTCTGGCAAGAGAACAGGTATATTTTTGAGGCTTCAGCAATTGATTTGTACCAGAGGTATTTTCTCTTGAACCTGGGATAGCTGATTTTAGGGCTCAATTCTATAGTGAGGAAATCCCACCATACCTTCAATTCTTCAGTAGATTGTAAACGTAGCAGATTCTCTTCTACAGACGGAAGCATCTTGACTGCATCTTCGCCATAGAGCAGTTTCCAGGTAAATTTGCCGCTGTAAAATCTGAAGGTATAAAAATCGTAATCTGTAAATAGCCTGAGAAACTCAGGCGTGGAATAAATGCCCAGCTCTTTATCGGCATTGCCTAAAAGCAAAACAAACCGGGACAACTTATTGTAGATATTCTTGATCTTTTCCTTGGCGAGCAGGATCTTTTGCTCATCTTCATCTCTTGTGAGTACGAGGAGGTCTATATCACTTAGACCATAGATAAGTTCACCTGTTGCTGCGCCCCGGCGCAGGTAAATCGCGACAACGTCTTGAACTTGTCGTAGCGATAGGGTCGCAATAAAGACCGAGAGATTATAGACCATCCCATAGAGGTTACAGAATGGGAAAAAACTGGTGTTGACAATGAGGCGCTGCAGCAGTTCTTTAACGACTAATTTCAAAGAAAGACACCCACGGTTTCACCGTCACTTGAAAAGCATAGTGCTTAAGATTCAGCGAGAATTAACGGTTCGCTTGCACGGGATTATAGCAAAAAAGGCGCTGTTAATTCATTAATTTTGGCAAAGTAAGACTTTTGCCCTGATTCGAGACGTATATGGCTATGTCTTGCCCCGCAATATTTCTGACTCACTTTGATTGGCGAAGAACAACCGGGGCAGTTAAACAATTTGTCGGCTGGTGTCTTCCATTGGCTGGACTTGAATCAATAAATCCAGCTCTTGCTTCTCCAGCACTTGATATCAGCCAATGTTCGTAAAGACAATTCATTTATTCAGAGTGGTACAATTAAGGTCAGGTGTAGTATGAAAAGGGGGTAATGCAATGAAAATCAGCATAATTGGTGCAGCCGGTATTCTGGGTTCCGCCGCAGCATTTGAAATTGCCACCCGCGGCCTGGCGGACGAATTGGTGCTGGCGGATATCAACAGGAATGTAGCCATGCACCATATAATGGATATCAGCACGGCCATAACCGGCCGTTACAATACCATAGTCCGGGAGGGTGGCTCGGATGAGGATTTGTCGGGTTCAGATATAGTGATCGTAACCGCAGGTTTGCATATACCTGACCATTCGGAGCTAATGAAGGCGAATTTACCCATTATTAAAGATATAGCCAGGAAAATAAGTGCGTTTTTGCCCCTGATGCTGTCGTAATTACTGCCACCAACCCTGTTGACCCCCTCAACTATGCTATGCAGCGCTATTCCGGACTTGATCGTTTCAGGGTGCTTGGCTATTCCCTTAACGACTCTATCCGATTCCGCATGTTAGTTGCCAGAGCGCTGGGAGTAAAGTCAACTCGGGTCGATGGCATTATCATGGGTGAGCACACTCATAACCTGGTGTTTTTGTTCAGTTCTATTACCGTGGATGGCAAGTCTGTTTCTTTGACTGATGAGGTGAAGCAGAGTATCAGGCAGGGAATTCCAGCTACTATGAAAGCATACGATAAGCTGCAGGCAGGGCGTACCACAGGATGGACCACTGCTATCGGGTTGGTATCCATGGTAGCTGCGGTATGCAGAGATACTGGAGAGGTCATTCCCTGTTCTATCGTGTTGGATGGAGAATACGGTTGCCGGAATCTCAGTATGGGAGTGCCGGCCATACTGGGGAAAGGTGGTGTCAAACAAATAGTGAAGCTGAAGTTAGCCCCTGATGAGGAGCGTGAGCTGGAGCGCAGTATCAACGGCCTCGAAGTGACGGCCAGGTTTGTTGATGGGACTTTATAGGTGCTGATATTGTATTTTAAACTTCAGAAAATGCTATTTCTATTCCTCCGTGTGAATTCGAAATTGTCCGGACAAAATGGGAAAATAATATGTTTTTTCAATAATCCCGTACACTCCAAACAAATACCTTTCAGGCATGTTTCGATTGTGCACCACACCTATTGACAAAGTAGCTGTCCTTCATGGATAATTACGTTAATAATTGGAACATAACGAAATCTTGATTATTGACTTGACATACAAATACGGAGGTATACTATATTTCGTTGTGTAAATTTATTAATAAGCGATACTTTTGGGTATTGGGAAAGTTTTTGTTCCCCCGCAATTTATTCATACTTGTAAACATCGTTGTTTGTTGCTGTTTAAAACCGAGAAATGTTATCAACTGATTTAATCGATGGAGGAGACAATGAAACAAAAGCAAGGGGCTCTCTTGAGCATAGGTTCTTGCTATAGTTCTGATTTGTAGTTTTCTAGTGCCATTGAGATTAGCTAACCCTGTCCCGGCAGCTGCGGATGCCGGGGTGATGGAATGGAGCTGGATTGACACTCCCGATATCGAGGGAGGCAAGAATTTATATTCCCCGATAACCCAGGCCCCGCCAATCCCCGAGGGGGAATCCGAGATAATCAAATTGCTCGCCGGGGATAATGCCACGATGTATGCTATTGTTTCCCGGGACGTTCCTAACCCTGCAAATACTTCTAAACTGTGGTTATTCAAATCGGAAGATGGCGGTATCGGCTGGGGCAGCGATATTTACGCCAATCTGGTTCTTGAAATTACCGGGGCAAGTGGAGCCAATGTAGTTGTGTGGGATATTGCCATTCCCAGGGATAATCCCTACATCATTGTGGCGGCGGTAAGCCTGGTGACCAGTATTTCGACTCAGATGGTATATATCTCGACCGACGGAGGAGCCAATTGGAGTAATACTCAATGGCCTCCGGTTACTCCAGCATTGCCGGCGAATAGCTATATCAGTGCTATGGATGTATCCCTGGATTACGGTGGTGGCCGCGATGTTATGGTGGGGACCCGAAATGGAACCGGGCTGAGCAACATTGTGCTGTGGGTAATGAAGGTGCCCGGCTATGGTAACTGGATCGAACAGAATAATGCTGTCGGGAGCGTAAATCCTTTTACCGGAGATGTTATCGATGCTCATTTCTCCCCGACCTATAACGGCGACTCCACCATTCTTGTTCTCTATTCCAGGCCGGGGGGCGGCCCGTTCCCCGGTACATGGCTGGCGACAGGCACCCACGACATTGCCAAAAATACCACGGCCTGGCAGCCCCAGGGGGCTCACATTGAGATCAAAAATTCTACAAATCCTGGCGGGGATTCGCCGTATGTGAATGAAATTATTACCGGCATGTTACAAATGCCTTCAGACTTTTCCGGGCAGAGTGCCAGCCTGCGCCGGGTTTATGTGTGCACGGATGCTATTAGCAGAGGAGTTGGCAAACCTAATCGTGGCGTCTACCGTGTGGATGACACTGTCGTCTTTACTTTAATGGATAACTCCACGACATTTCAGACCCAGGCGAGTGCTTTGCCAAACAGAAGGGCAGCGACTATTGCTTACTGGGGTACCTATGCCTCTGGTAAGTTGCTGGTCGGCGAGCGATTAGGTCACACCTGCACCGCGAGTGTGCCGGTCTGGTTTACTGATTCGCCGACCGTCTGCCCGGTTCCATGCTGGTACCCGGCGAAAAAGCCTCCCACCGGCGCTGCGGGCCATTACGATAGTTGGGAGGTGTGTTCGCCTAATTTTAACGGATACGGCAATGCCTATGTCGTCTGGTCACCGACCTTTGCTTCTCAGGGCGTAGCCTATGCAGACTACCGGAGCCATGAGCTTCGATGGTGCATTTGTTGCTATCGGGACGCAATCGATTAATCAGCTTTCCTGGCCTGGTGGCATGTTTAATGTCGTGGCTCTTGACGAATCGGCGTTCAGCCTTACTCGCAACAATGGAGAGACCTGGAACCAGCTTGTCGCTCATTGATACCAGGATAACCAAGTTAACCGATGTTGCTCCTTCTGCCGACTGCTCTACGGTATATCTGGCTATCGGTGAATGATGCCCCTCAGTGTAACGGCTTTGACAGCGTCTGGCGCAGCAGCCAGAATCAGAATGTGGTAAGTCCGCCGCTGCCAGCAGTAGCGATGGGCATGATATGGGAAAGGGTACGTTGTTCGTTTACCGGAATGTCCTGCAATCAACCTCAGACGAACTACGCTATTTTACGGCTGGCTCCCGATAAGACTGGATGGGCAGGTTGTAGGCTGGGCTGCCGGCGGCACCAGCGGTTTAGCCTATATAGGTAGTTTTGCCGTTGAGTCAACACCAAGGCAATGGCATGGTCACCTGACTTTGGAGATTACTGGGCGGATATCACTGCCAGGATCCGGTACAGGACTTTGCCTTTGAATCCAGCACGGTACTTTATGTTTTGAGTATTAATGGTCTGGTACAGAAGATGCCGTACACCGGCTCTGCCTGGGCGAGCTCACTGAACAGTGTCTCGACCAAGGGTTCAACAGGTCATACCATTGAAGCCATGGCTCCTGATAAGGTGCTTACCGGCCAGGCTGCTGGCAGCGCCAATACCAACGTCATGTCACTATCGACCGATGGTGGCGTTAACTATGCACCGATGTCCAGGATGCCCGGCGGGCTTACCCCCGGTGTAGGCTATCATGTACTGTTCGATACCGACTTCACCAAGAACGCAACAGTCTACATTGCCAGCGACCTGGGGTTTGGTTCACAGGCTTTCCCAACCGATTTGGTTAATGCTGCTGATACCGCACCGCCTATGGGTCTGGTATACCGTAACGTTGCCCCCGCTGGTTCCAACACTGAATGGACCGATATGATGACGAACGCCTTCTTCATCGGCTATAATGGCCCTCATCGCGGTTACTATGGCATAGTTCAAACCAACTCCAAGAACGTCACTGGCCAGGGCACGCTGTATGCAGCTCATACTATACAGTCGACTGCCGGTGATACACTTCCTCAGCGCATAGCAAGGTGGAGTGGAGTTGAGCGAACCCTATCGCCGCTCGATGGAATACCCAAGCCGGGTTTGGAATGGTCCTGTCTTGATGCCGCGGCGACCAAATTTCAGCCGCAACATCCTATTTTCACTCTGGAGCCGAAATCGCTTAAATTCTGCGGATGCCTTACTCAGGATACCAATGTTACCTTATATGCTATTGATAATGATTTCTATTCCGGCAGCAACAATGTGGATGCCGGCAGACTCGATAGGTGGGGAAATGCTAATAGCCGGGACCAGGACTACAGGTTTGCTCTGGGCGTACACTGATTGTGTAGCCAAGAAGGGCCCGAAACTCATTCTTGATGACGGCGCTATTATTGGCTGCGATCCGGCCTCGGGTCGGAACCAGGAAGTCAACTTCCGCTGGGAGCAGCTCTGTATCGCAAGCATTTACCAGTTGCAGATTGCCAAAGACAAGGCATTTACCCTGGGCGTCTTCAACTCCGGCAGTCCTTACGGGGATAGCTGGTGTCGGTATTCAACCGGTTGATGTAACCGCACCGGCATTTGTGCTGTTCGCTGCCGGCCATGGTGCCATGCCTGGAGACTGGACTAGTCACTTGGTATCTGGGACAGTGGTGACTGGTACATTTGTGACTCCGGCACTCGAATGCGGCCACAGCTATTTCTGGAGAGTCAGAGTACTTGATGAGACCACTCGTGACGCTGTAGTCAGCCCGTGGTCCGAGGTCAGAGGCTTCACCATTAAAGCCGGTTTCAGAGTAACTACCCCGTACTTCGGGCCGCAGTTACTGGCACCGGATAATGGTTGCGGCTGTGCCTGCAATGCACCGATGGCATTCTCATGGTCGCCATTCAAGGAGACAACTGAGTACCAGTTCACCCTCTCCGAGAATGCTGACATGAGCAGCCCGCTGGTATCGACAGCTGTAAAGACAACTGCTTACCAGTATCACCGGCACGGTAAAGTGCAACAAGACTTACTTCTGGCGCGTCATGGCCAACAAACCAGCTCCGAGTGAGTGGAGCGCGGTGTTCAGCTTCAATACTCAACCTGAACCGCCGAAGCCACCAGCTCCTGCACCGGCACCTGGTACCCCGATATGGGTCTGGGTAGTTATCGCCATTGGAGCAATCCTGGTGATCGTCACTCTGGTCCTCATCTTCAAGACTCGCAGAGATGTAAAACTTACTTCATAATGAAGTTAATAAGGGGGTAGCGAAAGCTACCCCCTTATTATTTTGCCCGGTATTTCACCCTCACCTCAGTCCTCTCCCGTCGAGGGAGAGGGATAAAAGGCAGTCTCTCACTCCTCTGGCAGATCATACATCTTTTATCTATTCGCTTAGCAGCGTTCACTGAGCATAGTCGAAGGAGTGTTCTCTCTCCCCTGGAGGGAGAGATGAAAGTGAGGGGGAACAATCTGTCATTCTGAGCGAAGTCGAAGAATCCCCGGGGATCAATAAGGCCTCTACCTCATTTTAGTTAACTCATCCTCACGCTACCAAAATACTATGACTTCATTCTCAAGTACGAAATGTCCAGGCGATAGCGGTACTTTCTGTCGATGGAACTCAGCCCTCAGCGGCGTAGACTCAACTCGAAATGAAAAGAACGGGCAGCCTATTACTGGTAGCATTATTGGCACTTATCGTCATGCTGATGGCTCTGCCGCAGGTGACGTCGGCAAGCAACACGATAAATGATTCGGTAGCTACAGTTAGCCTCAAGCTTCCAAACAACCGGTCAACCAGGCAATTCTGCAAATGAATTTGCTCCTGCATTTCAAACGAACGATCCGTTTATTGATAGACAGTGGGCACTAACGCAGATGCCTTCGTTTCCGGTTTCTGTCGGAAGTGAAACTCTGGTTGCTATTCTTGATACCGGCATCGATGTGACCCATGAAGATCTGGCTGACCGGGTAGTCGACACTGTAATCTTGAGCGGCAGCAAAACAGGCGAAGATCTCAATGGACATGGTACCCATATCGCCGGGATTATTGCAGCCACCAGGAATAATAATATCGGGATTGCAGGAGTTGTCCCAAAAGTTAAGCTGCTCAACATCAAGGTTGCAGAGGATAATGGAACGGTATGGGCCTCCAAAGTAGCTCAAGGGATTATATGGGCAACAGACAAAGGGGCTAAAGTAATCAACATGAGCCTGGCGGTGCCATCAAAACTTCAGCCGCTTGAAGATGCGGTACACTATGCCTGGCAGCATGGGGTGGTACTGGTGGCAGCAGCAGGTAATCATACGACCGCTGCCATGTATCCCGCCGCTTATGACAATGTTATTGCCGTAGGAGCAATTGATTCCGCTGGAGACATATGGGCTGAATCAAATAAAGGAGCATTTGTCGGTGCTTACGCTCCCGGTGTTTCGATACTGTCAACTCTTCCGGGTAATAAATATGGGTACCAGAGCGGCAGCTCTATGGCCAGTGCATACGTGTCAGCTGTAGCTGCGGAATTGATTGCTGGGACCAAAGATACCAACAATGATGGTAAAGTTAACGACGAAATCGCCGACATTGTAAAAACTCTGTTCCATAAACCAACCAGGTAAAGGGCACATAAAAAGAGGCTGCCCGAGATTCTCTCGAACAGCCTCTTTACTTGGTTAATTCTACTGGCTTAGCTACTTTATAAAACAGACACTATTTAGCAATAATGGCAAAGTAGGTAAAGTGTGAAGTATTACAGGCCAGCTTGTTAGGTACTGTCTGTCCTCCGGCAATGAAACCAGCCGTCTCCAAATCTACCCATTTCTGAGCTTTTTCATCGTAGAAAGCCCAGATCAAATTGGTTCCTTTGGGTGCGTCGTTCGGATTATAGCTGGCCGCCAGGATTGCATTATGATTCTTGAAGCTGATGCCCGTGGGATTCAGCTGGTAAGCACGCAGGATCTTGGCTCCTGCTGGGGCAGCCGGTGTCCCGGCAGTAATGGTAAACAGGTCAGGATCCTTGTTCAAGTATGCTGGAGTCCCGTCAGGATTAAGGATAGTGGTCCCGATGGGTATTTCCAGAGTCAGACTTCCATCCGGACTGGTCTGTGAAAAACTTTGCAGCAGCGAGCCGTCATAATTTACCGGATAGGTTTGCAGGTTTCCCAGAACATCGACAGTTATGGTTAATCCTGTAAATGTGGGGAGGATACTGGTTGCCTGTTCAGGAGGAACAAATAGCCACAAAGCCTCCTCGGTTATTGGGCTATCCATCGTGACTGTCATTGGATTGTTGCTGCCGGTATACCAACCGCTACCGGTTCCGGTGCCCGTCCAACCACTCCAGATCCAATCGGGGCTGCCGCCTGAAATTGCAGTCCCGTTGACTACGCTGCCGGCATCCCACCAGCCATCACCAGGAGTGACTGTGCCATAGTTGGTGAGCATGGTAAGGAAATACTGGGTCTTCCAGTATGCAGTTTCGGTTATAGGGCCGCACATAGTGACAGTAGCCTGAGGGCTGGTCCCGGTATAAGATCCGTTGCCATTGACGCCGCAATTCCCGCCTTCGCATCCGCCATCGTCATGATGGAACCATCCCCACCAGCCGATATTATGCCATCCCCAATCCCAATCCCAATCCCAACCCCCACCGCAACCATCACCACATCCGTCTCCATCATCGCCGTCTTCTGCTCCGTATTGCTCTCCCACCCAGTTCAGGAATACAAATCGAGTGCCCGGTCCATCGTTGACCAGAGATTGATTGACGCCGAAATTGACCACCTCGCCCTCATCATACCATCCCGAAAGGAAGGGGCCGCCGTAGGGGCTGATGACGGTCAAATAGTACTGTTTGCCCCACACAGCCGTCTCTTCGATATGATTATTCATGGTTACGGTGTGTGTGGCATCGGTTCCATCATAGGAACCACAATTTTCACCATCCCAGTGTTTGAACGCGTATTGCGTTCCAACACCGTCAGGTACGGCTGTCGGAGAGATGCTGAACGTTGCCGGACTGCCGGCATCATACCAGCCTTCTCCGCTGACGCTCCCATGGCCGCCATTGTCTACTTCGAGGTAATACTGGGTCTTCCAGTTGGCTATGGCGGTTTTAGGGCTATTCATAAAAATGTTGTTCGAAGTTAAACCCGTGCCGCTAGCATCGCCACTCCACCCGGTAAAGAGGTAATGGGTGCCGCTTCCGCCGCTCACAGTACCAGAACCAAGATGGGCGTTGGCGTTAGTATTGGCATCTTTCCAGCCGCCGCCGGATGGTGAATCATGGGGCGAACTAACGGTGAGGTAATATTGCGTTTTCCAGTTAGCCTGGGCCGTTTTAGGCCCGTTCATGTAAATATTATTTGATGTCGTTCCGGTACCGCTGGCATCGCCGCTCCAGTTAGTGAATTTATACTGGATGCCGGTCCCGCCGCTCACAGTACTGGTGCTCAGTGTTGCATGCGTGTTGGTGTTTGCATCTTTCCAGCCTTGCCCTCCTGGAGTATCGTATGGAGAAATTACGGTGAGGTAGTACTGTTTATCCCAATCGGCAGTCTCGCAAATTGGCCCGTACATATGGACATGGGTTGAAGGATGGTCTCCATCAGTGTCATCGCTTCCGCTCCCTGATCCGTTCCATCCATCGAATTGATAACGGGCTGCAGTAATATCAGTCCCGATGGTTGTCGGGCTGATACTGAAATCCACCCGCTCATCTTCATTGTACCAACCGGAACTTGCTCCCGAAATGGTGCCGTGGCCGCCATTGTCCAGGGTCAAATAGTATTGGGTAGTCCAGTTGGCCTTTGCTGTTTTCGGTCCATTCATGTAGATATTATTGGATGTTAAACCTGTGCCGCTGGCATCCTGGCTCCAGTTGGTGAACAGATACTGGGTGCCGCTTCCGCCGCTCACGGTACCGCTGCTCAGACTGGCATTGGCATTTGTGTTGGCATCTTTCCAGCCGCCACCGGAGGGTGAGTCATGGGAGGAGGTAACGGTCAGGTAGTACTGGGTCTTCCAGTTAGCCTGGGCGGTTTTTGGCCCGTTCATCAAGATACCATTCGATGTTGTCCCGGTACCGGTGGCATCGCCGCTCCAGTTGGTGAACAGGTATTGAGTGCCGCTGCCTCCACTCACCGGATTTGGGCTCACCGATCCCGTCCGCGTGGAACCTGAATCATACCAGCCGCTTCCGCCGGTAGTCCCGTGTGCCGATGCTACGTTCAAGTAATACTGGGTTGTGTAGACACCGGTAATGGTTGTGCTACTATGGACGTGATATGTCCCACTGGTGTTGGTATAAAATCTGGCTCCATCCCCATATGTAGGTGCTGGACCGGTTACCGGATCAATGATGGACGTAAATTGATAGTATATGTTATCGTTATAGGCGGCTCCGACAGATTTACCTGCTGACCCCGATGTTCCGATCTGGGTATACGATATAGCGTTGGGAGTGGATCCGCCGGTATTTTTCCCGTAATTGACTATGGTTGTGCCGCCGGATACTACACCTCCACCACCTTCCAACCCGCTCTGCTTGAACGTTACTGAGTAGGGATCGACAGCATAAGCAGCCGAGGCGCTCATATGCAATGCGGCAATGAGAGATATCATCACCAGGGCAATGCCTAAATAATGGAAGAAAAGGCTTGTCCTCATTTTTTTCATTGTTGCACCCCTCCTGTGATTATCGTTTTTAATGTTCGATCTGTGATTAGATTAATTGATTTGAAGAAATTTATTAATTTTGTGCTCAATACTTTGCCTCCTTTGTCTCTACATAGTCTAGTGTTTAAACGATCTACTGCAATTTCTGCATTTAACTTAGATCGTGCAGACGTCTCACTTACTCCTCTGTCAATCTTAATTTCCACCATGTTTTCTAGTTTTCGCTAGCCTCGTGAAAATGTTCCTTTAATCATATTTGAAAGCATATTACAAAGTTGTAAAAATCTTGTTGAAAAAGTCACAAACTTATTACATTTTTTAATTTTCGGAGAGATTTGCCCCTTGGCCGGGTGAATATCGGGCTCACCTCCCTTTCTCTTCTGTAGTATTTGCTGGCAAAATAAAAATGGCAAAACCACTTTTATTAGGTCGGTTTTGCCATTTGCTCCTCACTACTTCAGGCAACCATTAATCAGTAGTGTTTCTCAGCACCCTAACGAGAGTAAAAATACTACATTACTATGTATGTTGAGTGTAATACCTCCGAAAATACAAGACTCACGGCCTGAATAATACAGACCGGAAACATCTCCCTCCAGATGTCTCTTGTACGATTATCTTCCTTATTCCCTAACCTGTCAATATACTTTTCTTAACCAAACCCCACCAATTTATTAAATTTTCAGTACTAACGTCCCGGGCTCATTCAGTACCTTCGCAGGATGTGTTGTCTGGATTAGTGAAGTAAATTGTATATAAAGAATCTGTAGATATGTTTAAGGGGGAAAAGTAAAAATGGTCATGATTAACGGAAGGAATCGGATGCTTACCGCTACCGAGGTAGCACATCTATTAAATATACACACCAATACAGTAAGGAGATGGAGTGACCGGGGAATACTGAAGCCTTATCGAATAGGCCCCAGAGGTGACCGCAGGTTTGACAAGGAGGACCTGGCGTGTTTCCTTCAACACAGCGGCACGATTTTGGGAACGGTACCCCCGGGGTAGTCTGATTTGCATACTAAGCCGCTGCCCGGTGCCGGGCACAGCGGTCTCGATTAGAAGCAGGTTTTAGTTTTCTCTTCCTCAGTTTATCCGATTATAACGTGTTATAACGTGGGGCTATATCCCCCAAGCTGCTTGAGCTTTTCTCTGGCTGTGTTAACCATGTTCTGGTCCTGACCGAGATCGATAACCTTTTTGAAATCGTCGATAGCCTGCGATATTTGCTTCTTTTCCTGGTTAACCAGCCCCCGATTAAAATAAGCTGCAGGATTAGACGGGTCGAGTTCTATGGCTTTGTTCAAATCCGTGAGAGCCGCACTCGTTTGCCCCTTTTGAAGATAAGCTGCGCCCCGATTCATAAAGAAGCCTGAATAGGAGGGTTGAAGCTCTATCGCTTTATTGAAATCGGCGATTGCCAGGTCGACATTATTTCTCAGGTAAACGTTGCCGCGGCTATTATAAGGTTCAGCTGAGTTGGGAAATAATTCTATAAGTTTGTTAAAATCGGCGATTGCCGGCTCGGCCTGCCCGGTCAGAGAATAAAAATTGCCCCTCCAGTAGAGAGCGTTGTAATTTGTCGGGGCAAGTTGGACCGCTTTATTAAAATCGCTAATCGCTTTATCCGGCTGCCTCATCTGTACGTAAGCATTGGCTCTGCCCACATAACCGTCAACAAAATTGGAATCGAAACCGAGCACCTTGGTATAATCAGCTACCGCAGATTCAAACTGGCCTTTTCCGAAATAAGCCTGTCCACGGCTCAGATAGGCTTTGGGGGAATTGGGCGCAAGTTCAATAAATTTCGAATAATCCGCAATTGCTTTATCCCACTGTTTCATCTGGGTATAGGCATCTCCGCGGAAGGCATAAGCGAGCGCAAAATCGGGCGCCAGTTTAGTGCCCTGATTAAAATCAGCGATTGCCAGGTCCAGTTTACCTGAATCCATGTAGATGGAACCCCGATTCACGTAAATCTGGGGATCTTTTGGGCTGATCTCAATGGCTTTGCTTACATCAGCAATGCCGGCATCAAGCTGTTTTGAGCTGACATAAGCTCTGCTTCGCTTTAAATAGGCACTCACCGAATTTGGTATCAGCTGGGTAACTTTAGTCAAATCCGCTATCGCCTCCTTCCATTTGCCCAGACCGGTATAGAGATCGCCCCTGGCTTCATATGCCGGTGCCAGGTTAGCATCGATTGTAATGGCCTTGGTAAAATCGGACATGGCTAACTCTGATTGTTTGTTCAGCGAATAATACATGCCTCGACTGAGGTAGGCAATGGCATAATCAGGCTGCAGCCTGATCGCAGTGTTGAAATCGGAGAGCGCAGTCTCAGGTTTGCCGGAAACTACAGCAGCATTTGCCCGGTTGGTATAGGCTTCAGCATAATCCGGCTTCAGGTCGATAGCTTTATTAAAATCAGCGAAAGCCTGGTCATATTGCTTTTTCTCAAGGTAAACCGTGCCTCTTTTACTGTAGGCTATGGCTGAGCTTGGGATCCGTTTGCAGTATCTTGTTATATTCAGCGATGGCATTATCCCATTGTTTTTGCTCTCGATAATTATCTGCCGCCTTCAGCTGGTTTTCGATGGTAGATTGTCCGCATGATAGTAAAGGGAATACAAATAACAACAGCAGCACAATGCTTTTAATTGTATGGTTCATAAATGCTCCTAAATTGACTAATTTGACACAAATTCAAAACGGTTGAGACCTCTCCATTGTTTCTTACTATACCATGAGCATGTGTCAATGTCTATTGTGTTTCTAAATCATTTTTCAATAAGCGGAGCATTGTTTTTCATAGATTCGGAGGGTATACTATCGTACATCCTCACCTTCCAGTTCTTCGACTGAGCACAGAAATGTTGTTGCAAGTTCGCATCGGTCCCGGAAAGAAAAAGCTAACCGAGTCTATTGTCAGGGTTAGCCGTCTCTGCGGTATTCCATCCCATAAAATCCACAGGGTTCCCCATATTTCATTGTATGGAGGTTTTCAGGCTGAATTCGAACAGGTTAAAAAGGTAAAGGACATTATGGTTTCCGTCGGGAAAAGATATCCCCACCTCCCGTACCTGATCGATGGCTTCCGCTGGATCGAGGGCAACGATGGCAGGGTAGTCTACTTTAATATTAATGTCTCCGAAGAGTTCAAGAAATTCAGGCAGGAACTTGCCGACAGACTTATCAGAATCGTTCCCCGGACGCAATCATACGATAAAGATGAAAACTTCCTGTTTCATTCCACACTGGCTTATAAACTGGATAGCAGGGAGTTTGAAAGGATATGGTCTTATGTATCAGGAAATGGAGTGTCTTCGGACAAGTTCGATTCGATCACTGTAAATCCAGAGGATTACAACATGAGATATTTCTACCTTCCCTTGAACGCATTAAGGATGACCTTTCTTAATGATCAATCAAGAACCATTTGCGAGTACGATTTTCTGCAAAAAAGGCTGCTTTCCCGCGGAGAAGTTGCCGATATTACTAAATGGCAGGAAACGCTGAAGTTATTTCGGATTGCTAAAGGTATAGAGAACGGCCAGAAACCTTCACAACGGGAGGGAACTTATGTTATCAGCGACCTTCATCTGGATTTTGCAAATATAATAGAGTACTGCGCCCGACCTTTTTCCCCTTCAGATGTTGAGGAAATGAATAAGGTGCTGGTAGATAACTGGAACAATACCGTGGGAAATAATGTGATTTATTTCCTCGGTGGCTTATCGGACGGGAAATGGAACTATCCCGGAGAGCAGCTGGCGGAACAAATTGGGTGGGAAAATTCAGTTTATTAAAGGAGGCAGCGATGCAAATCCGAAACATTTCAAAGAATACGAGGTTCTGGAATACAAAAGGCACAAATTTCTGCTGGTACATGACCCGGAAAAGTTGCCTTTCTCCTGGCATCACTGGGTAATTCACGGGCATAAGCATAATAATGACGTCAAGAATTACCCGTTTATTAACGGAGATAAAAAGACAATTAATGTGAGCCCTGAGCTGGTGAACTACAAGCCGGTAAGTCTGGATTTTTTGATTTCATTGAACCTTGATTCAATCAAGAGAATGGATACCATCGATAGCATCCCGGTACGAAGGGAGACTCAATTTGGGGTGCATTGACTATGCGCCTTTTTCATAGTCACTACTCGTCTCAATGTGTTGACAGTGAAATAGCGGGAGAGTAACATACCGTGATATTAAAATGGCAAAATTGACCGATAGTAAAGCAATATTTTTCGATTGGTTCAATACGCTGACACGTTATGAACCTCCCCGTGAGGAGCTCCATAGTCAGGTTCTGCGCGAATTCGATGTTGAGATTTCACCTTCTCAGCTGTTCCCCGGAATTATGGCGGGAGACAAGTATTTCTTCGCTGAGTTGGCGACTTTATCGATAAGCAAAAGAAGCCCTGAAGAACAGGCTAAACTCTATTTCCGCTATGCCCAGATAATGCTGGATAAGGTCGGTATTAAGCTAAGTCCTGAAACGATACAAAAACTTATCCAGAAATGGCCTCAGCTCTTTCGTAAAACAGAATTTGTCCTTTTTGACGATGTTCTGGATACTCTCAAGAAGTTGAAGGAACGTCAGTTTATCCTGGGTTTAATTACCAATGCCACCAAAGACGCTATTTCCAGACAACGAGATATGGGACTGGAACCGTTGCTGGATTTTACTGTCACCTCAGAAGAGGCTAAAGCCGATAAACCGGCGCCCGCGATTTTCAAACTGGCATTGAAGAAGGCAGGAGTGGAAGCGTCTGAAGCAGTTCATGTCGGCGACCAATACGATATCGATATTCTTGGTGCTATGGGTTCCGGCATCAAACCGGTTCTGATCGACCGCTATGATTTGTACCCGGGGGTAAGCGATTGTCCCCGCATCCGCACTTTGCCTGAGTTGCTGCCGTATTTGTGAATAAGCACCAGCGACTTTGAAAATGCGGCACCGGTAAAGTTATTTTTACAATAGAAATAGAGTATCGATTCTTTATCCGGACTCTCAGGGTTGCTCTTTAAATCCAAACAGGCTAGCATATCCCGGAAATAAAATAACTCAGGAGGCAGTACATGAGGGTTGCCACAGAGTACCTATGGTTCAATACCAAAAAGCCTCGCGAATTCATTAACATTACAGACAGTGTGGAGGATATCGTGAGAAGGACTGGGATGCGAGAGGGATTTGCTCTGGTGTCAGCTATGCATATAACTGCTGGCGTTTTTGTTAATGACGCCGAGCCCGGACTTATTGCTGATATCGAAGAGTGGCTCGACAAACAGGCTCCCTACAGAAGAGATTACAAGCACCATTCGACCGGAGAACAAAATGCCGATGCCCATTTGAAATGTCTGTTGATCCATCATGAGGTTATCGTCCCTGTTACCAATGGCAAACTTGATCTGGGAACCTGGCAACAGATTCACTACGCTGAGTTTGACGGACAAAGGAAGAAAAGAGTTATAGTTAAAGTCATGGGCGAATAGTCTTGAAGCAATGTACAATCCTGTACGTCACTATTAGTCTTTTCCCCTCATTCTATCACTGTTTTATTTTCTGAGCTGGGCAATAAAATCTTTGACCTGTTGATCTGTCCTGAATTTCGTTTTGTCATAACCATCATAGTGAATCATATCCAGCTTGTTTCTCATCAGGCGGGGTTTTGGTTCCAGGTCGGAATAACCAAGTGCCAGCATGTCATAAAATTCTAATTCCTGAGGCACATTCAGCAGGTCTTTGGTCAGGGTCTGCACATAAGGGTAAGCAATTGCGGATACCCATTGAGCGCCCAGTCCCAGGCTTTCCGCAGCCAGGGTCATATAAAGAAAACAAATAGCCATGCTGGTCGTAAAGTGGGAACTTCCCCGTACCAACATCGTATTGAGGGGGTAAGCTTCTCTGGTCCTGGGATCGCCGCACAGGATGATAAATACCGGCGCCCGGGCATAACCAGCCGCTCCCCACTTAAATCTTAGCTCCGGTTCTCTGACGGCCTCCACCTTTTTGACCGATTGGTTTGCTTCTTCCAGTAGTTCAATAATTCTGGTTTTTAGCTCGAGTTTTTTAACCACGATAAATTCCCAGGGCTGCGAGTTTGCTGCTGACGGTGCCCAGCGGGCAGCTTCTATAATTTTATCTATATAGTCATCCGGTACCGGCTCGGGCTTGAATTTGCGAGTGCTTCGCCGATTTTTGAATAGCTCCAGCAGGCTGTCGTAATTCATTTGGTTCCCTCCCTTTATCAGGTAGTCATTAATGGGAATGATATGTCAAAGTTGTAGTAATACGCTTATTTTATCTGACGGATGAGTTTAAGTACAAGGCGCCCATATCTATCGACCCAATTGACCAGTACTAATTATTTTTTCAGTAAAGACAGCTTCATTTCGTATGTAAAAATTTGAAATGTATAAAAAAAACCTGCAAATCCGCTTGACAACGATTGAGGAATGCGATATTGTAATATAAAATATAGCTAAGGAGGTTGTTTTTAATGCAAGCATATTGTATGAAGTGCCGCACCAAGAGAGAAATGAGCAATGCCAAAGCTATCAAAATGAAGAATGGCAAGCCTGCTACCCAGGGTGTGTGCCCGAAGTGCTCAACCAAGATGTTCAGAATTGGCAAGAGCTAAATAAAGAAACAATAAAATAAAGGAGCCGGTATCATTTGAAAAAATGACCGGCTTTTTTATTATGCCCTTTAAGTTTATTTCAATTTGGGAAAATTGAAGTTATCCGAATAATAACGGATAGGTTTAAACTTGTACTTGTCCAGAGCTACCGGCTGGCTGCGAATATTCAACGTGTTGTCCACCTGGTTTATTATTATCCACTTCATCCAGTTTTTATCATCACGGTCAGGGTAGTCTTCCCTATAATGGCCGGCACGCGTTTCCGTTCTTAACAGCGAAGCCCTCAGGTACATCTCGGTCATAAATGCAATACCCTGAACCTCAATCCATTTCATAAGATAGTGCGAATCAGGAACTGACATTTGGGGTAGTATATCGGTTTTCACTCGTTCAATCTGGCTGAGGCCGTTTTTCAGGCTTTTTTCGCTTTTCAGTATGCACACTTCAGCGGGGAAGATAATCTCCTGTAAAGCCCTGATTACTTTTTTATAAGGAATGCCCGCCTTTTCTGGATGAGTGAATAACTTTTTCTTGAGCATTTGAACTTCACCGGGATCTATTTCAGAATGTTTCTGAGATTGAGCGTACTCTGCCACGACCTTGCCCGAAGCATGCCCGGTAACCGCAGTTATGCATAAATGAATACCTCCAATACAAAGTCCCGGTTCAATAGCACGTGCGCAGCCGGTCACAAATAAACCGGGAACATTAGTTCTGCCTTCGATATCGGCAACAAGCCCTCCGCAGGTCTGGTAGAGTTGCGGCATCCATTCGGTCCGATCCTTAAAGAGGTCGATACCCAGGGCGACCAGCTTCTGATAATTGAGAAGTTGCCACCCGTTCTGAGGTTTTACTATTCTATGGTCGTCCTGTCTCATACGGCTGACATCAAAGTAGACAGGCCCTCTGCCTTCTCTGGCTTCAATGGCCATGCCGATGACGTTATAATGCTGGTCGGTTTTGCTTCCCATTGAAGGGCAGTACGTGTCCATAAAAGACTCGCCTCGGGAGTTAACAAACCTTGCACCCAGGGGTAACAGGGTTGTCTGGCTTTCCCAGGCAAATTGGGTGGGGCAGTTCCATACTCTGACAAACTCCATATTCTTTACTTCGGCACCTGCTCTGAATGCCATATACGTGCCTTCTCCACAGGCCGTATTGGCGTGATATGACGCTTTCCAGCCACCTTCACCGGTTGCCAGGAGGACAGTTTTTGCCTTAAAGATATAGAATTCGCCTGTCAGCGTGTTGAACCCGATAGCGCCGACTACTCTGTCACCCTTTTTGAGCAGATCTGTGACTTGTGTTCTCCCTAACCGCTTGACTCCGAGTTTCTCAGCCTTTTTAACCAGCCCCCTGGTCATGTCTTCACCGCCGGTACCTTTAAACTTGGCAGGATAGAGCTTCACATGGTCGAGTCCTCTTTGAGGAATACCCCTGAGTTTGCCGTCAGGTTCGGTAAGGAACCGGCAGCCCAGGCTTTCATAATCCTTGAGCCTTTCAAAGGAATTCTTGTAGATATGTTCCATGAAGTCCTGTTCACAAAGTCCGTCCCAATAGTAGACCAGGTCCTGTATGAAATCATCGATATTTTCACCCGGCAGGACCGCATCAAAATCGCCGCCGGACAGCGAGGCAAGCCCTCCCCAGTCCTGCGGGCCTTTATCCACTACCATAACATCGCTGCCCAGCTCTCTGGCTCTGTTAGCTGCCCATAGACCTGAAGGGCCGCCGCCTATTATCAGTACATCTGTGGTGATAATTGTTCCTAAACTTTCTAACTTGTCCATCTTAAACACCTGCTTAGTATTTTATCGCCCTGGGTAGAGGTTCTTTAAAGGGGTGGACGTATATTGCACCCTCAGGGCATTTCAACTCGCATGTATAGCAGGTCATGCAGTCGTCAGGATATTTAATAACTGCCTTTTCGCCCTTTTCATCCATACGCAGAGTATCGATGGGACAGAGTTCAACGCATAAACCGCAGCCCGTGCATTTTGCTTCATCTATTTTTTGTATCATTCATTTTCCCCTTGGTCGAATATTTTCATCAAATTGCAGACGGTGCCAATAATATCTGCGGAATACCCGCTTGTCAATTCTCCCGGTAAGGTTATGACCTGTTTGTCAGGCAAGGTATTTTTTTATTGCACTTATCCGCTGGAGAAGCGCTGGATGAGAATAGTGCATAAACACATAGAAGGCGTGGGGGGTCAGATTGGACAAATTATGCGATGACAGCTTTTTCAGAGCTTCTATCATTACCTGTGGCCGTTCAGTAGTCATAGCTGCGAATTTATCAGCTTCATATTCATTTTTCCGGGAAAGCATATTCATGCCGATAGAAAGCAACATTTCAATTGGAGTATACAATAAACCGAAGAACAAAAATCCGGCGTAAATCGATTGCTGCCCCATGAAGAAAGCATCGTAAAGCCCTTGAGCATGGAGGAAAAGCGAAAGGAGGAAAAGGACAATACCTGTATGCAGTATACCGATTACCATCCCCTGGGGGATATGCTTCTTTTTATAATGACCTATTTCATGGGCGAGCACGGCTACGATTTCGGGTACTGTGTGTTTCTCAACGAATGTATCGAACAGGGCAATTCTCTTGTTTTTACCAAAGCCGGTAAAGAAAGCATTTGACTTGCTCGAACGTTTTGAGCCGTCCATAATGAAAACATTTTTTATGGTGAACTTCACAGCATTGGCATAGTTCACAATCGCTGTTCTCAGCTCACCTTCTTCAATCGGAGTAAATTTGTTGAACAGCGGTAGTATCCATGTGGGCAATATGAATTCAATTGCCAGAGAATAGATGGTTACCAGTATCCAGCAATATAGCCAGGCAGAGGCACCGGCATATTCAAAGAGGCTTATGATGCCCAGGGTCAGAGGGACTCCAAGCACGACGCCGAGCCCTAAAGCTTTAAGGTGGTCCACGACGAAGGTGCGGGGAGTAGTTTTGTTAAACCCAAACCGCTCTTCAATCACGAAGGTATCGTATATCTCAAATGGTAGCGACAGCAGGCTATATCCGAGCATGATGATCCCGAGGTAAAATACACCGGCCACGGGGGTGATAAATCCCCATGACTTTACCACCTGGTCCAGCAGGTTAAATCCACCCAGGAACCAAAACGCCAGCAAAATAACCAGATGAAAGGTGCCTGTAATATTGGAAAAGCGCGTATTGACGCGAGTGTACTCCTGAGACTTGCGGTAAGTCTCAGGGTCGTAAATCCCCTCAAGCTCTTGAGGGATGCGTAATTTCAGAGCCCTGATATTCAATATATCGGCGACAAGGTCGACAAAAAATTCGACGAGTATAACAAAGAAAATCACCAGAGCATACATGTTCATAATTGCCATTTATTATAGCGTAAAAATAAGGCTTCTATCTTACGTTCGTTGAGCGGAGTCGAAACGATGGTCGACAATTACCGATAAGAAAAGCCGTCTGGAGCCGTTACCTTTGTACCGGTCTTCTTATTACCATTAGGTGATTACATGTGTGTGAATGTGAATGGTATTCTAACAGTAACTTGAGGCATGGAACTGCGGAAGTAAAGTTAAAAAACGCGACGATGATCTTATAACAAGGTGAAGGAGTGAAAATTAGTGTTTAAAAAATTAGAGAGAATTATAGCAAAACTGAACAGTGATGAGAGAGGTATATTTGATCCGCAGACAGTCAATATTTTTGTAGCGCTGGTAGTTGTGATGGGTATAGCTATTCTGATATTTTCAATTACAAGTAGCTAGAAATGTTACTGCTTGGCTGTTGTGATTAC
>CAWAQY010000018.1:0-51692 GCA_963784375.1 uncultured Chloroflexia bacterium
TTGTACGCGTGTGAATATATCCTCCTTAATACGCAATGAAATAATAATGGAAACTGCTGCAAGGATTATCTCCGTAACCGGTCGCAGGATTGCATCAAATACAGTATTGGGCATTAGAAAGATTAGAAGGAATGACGTGACTAAATCAAGCAGAATGCAAAATGAAATAACAGAGAAAAAGGCGCGAAGTATTTTTAGTTTAAGGGTTACTGAAATCTTGCTGTTTATCCTCAACCTGCCTATAGTTATTCTGCCAATTATCGCCATTTTTAAATGTTGAAATCAAATCTGAGACTTGTATCCACATCCCTATTGACCTTCTCCTATGGACTATCGTCTCACGCACTCAAACGAGAAGAAGGAGAAGTCCAATGTCTAATATAACCATAAAGCAAGCCATTGATAGCTTCCTGCTATCCTGTAAAGTGGAGGGTAAATCATATGGCACTATTGAGTGTTATTCAGACAAACTAAAAGGCTTCCTCTGGTATGCCACTAATTATCACTGGCCAGATGATATAACCTTAATAACCACTAATCATCTACGGGAATTCCTGGCCTATCTAAGGGATACTCCACATCGCTTTAATAGTACCTGTCCCAGAGCCATGAAGCCAGTCAATTCAACCACTATTCAGAAGTATTACAGAGCTTTATCTGCCCTGTTCAATTGGCTGATAAATGAAGAGCTAATTTCAATCAATCCTTTAATTAAGATCAAAGTACCGAGGGCAGAAAAGAAGGTTATAAAAGCGCTCTCTAGTAACCGAGGTAAATCAGCTAATATCGGCATTTGGGAATAGCTTTGAGGGTATGAGAAATAAGGCTATGGTATTGATACTGGTTGATTGTGGCTTAAGGTTAGGGGAGCTACTTAATCATTAAATTACATAACGTTAATATGGAGCAGCAATTACTTAAAGGTTGATGGTAAGACGGGGAGAGGGTAGTCAGGTTTGGAACTACCACTAGCCAAAGCATTATTGAAGTATCTTGAAGTAGACGAAGTATTAATGGCCATAATGACTAGTTATGGCTTACTAAGGAAGGCAATAATCTTAAGGCATATAGTGTAGAGACTTATTCATCAAGTTGTCGAAGAAGACTGGTATAGCAGTACATCCTCATTTATTGAGGCATACATTTGCTACATGTGGCTAAAGAATGGTGGAGATAGCTTGATGTTGCAAAGGTTATTGGGACATACAACTTTGATGATGACTAATAGATATTGCCAGGCAGTAGGATGCTATGATGCAGTGGAGAGCACATAAGAAGTATGGGCCAGTGGATAATATCAAGGTGTAGATTATTTATACAGAGATTGGTTGGTTATTAAGCATATTTCTCTAATATGAAGAAGTGCTGAATAAGGTGTTTATCTATTTTAACTACAAAGTTTCGCAGATCCTTATTTAATTCAATGGCATTCTTTAAGCTGAGTTTGACTTTATCTGTCCTGCCGTGTGCTAACTTATTACGTATGTCCCTGATTCTGTGGAAACGTTCAGCATTAATCTCACAATTTATCCCCTGCGAGAGTAAGTCTGGGATATCAACACTTCTCAAATTCTTAAGTTTCTCAGAAAGCGAGCGGATACCGTATACAGCCAATAGTCCACTAGGGAATTTATATCCAGCCTCAATTAGACATTTTGAATGTTTTAGATATTTAAGTTTTTTCCCAGGTTTCTCTGGTTCTTGGAGTTTCCGTATGTGTTCTTGAGTAGAAATATCTGCCGAGCTGATAAATTCTTCATTCTTCTTCCGTGTTCTTTTGATAAATTCCTCTGCTCCACCATGGAATTCAATCATTTCTGTTATTGCATCTATTACATATGCCTCAAAATAACTAAAGCTGCCTAACACGATGTATCGACTAAGTTTTAACTTGTAATCCACTAGGCGGGAGGGTTCAATACTAATAGCTTTGAAATAATCAGGAGGTGGCAATGATGCTATACCTGCTCTGGTCAATCTTATTTGTTCTTTTAAAGACGGAATTGCAAAACATACCGTAACAACAAAATTCAACATGTCCTGAGATTGTTTTCTGAATCGTAGGTAAGAATCAGTATGTTTAATCATTCTGTTTTGAACTATCCAACATATTTATATCACCTTTCCTAGTTCAACGCCAGCTATTCCAATAGCCTTCCTCATTTGCCAAATGCAAGAATTGGGCTATTAAAAAACCTGTACGCTCAATGTTATGAAAAGGGAAGGAGGTGGTTGGATTATCCATTAACCACAAGGGAAAAGAAGTAGAGACATGGCCAATAGTTTAGAAAATAAGGCATAGAGTCACTTAGTATCCGAACGAAGCCGATCTTCTAGCTCCTGGACTATCTCAGTAAAATCGGGATGGGCTTTCAATAAATGTAGGGAATCTTTTAACATATCATCTTTATTAACTCGTTTGTATTTTGTTGCGTATTTAAGATAAGCTTGACGGTTTGCTGCCCTTATTATCATTACTAGCTGTATGAATCTGGTTATCCCATAAATCAGAGAAATGAGGTGAGTAGTTAATAAGGCTATTAATGTAATTGCAATCCATGTTACTAAAAGCTGATAAATACCATCTCTAGTACTTAGTTTATCTGCCACAATAATGGTAAGAAGAGACACTACCACAATCAATAGAAACGAGGGTATTGTTAAGGACAAGTCGAGTGCTTTCTTATGTTCATCCTCGCTCTCTTCGATATTTTCATTAAGTCTACACAGATTCTTTGCTGCATTCTCTGCATCTTGCATGACCTTTCTAGCAAATTCCCTATCACTTAACTGAAATCGAACGCTCTCCCAAAAGTGCAAATACGCGACAAACCAATCACCTGCTCGTACAAATATGTGATCGTTCAAGAGACTTAAATAATCATCATCACAATGTGAACCATGCTTCATAGCAAAAGCGAATTGCCTCGTTAATTCATGTAGCGCGTTATCAAACTTTTTGGCTGCATCTACAAGATTTTGTGCTTTCTTTTCCATACCGTATTTACTAGCAGTCTTTCTAACTTCAGCATGTGTGAATTCAGCTATTTGTATCCTGACTGCTTCTATGCTTCGTATATCAAAGGTAATATTATTACGAGAATCCTCCTCTAATCTTTTAGCATGCCCAAAGAGAAATACAATAAAAGCCAGAACTATTGCTGTGACTGCTGCTGCCACTGTGCAACTTATATTCGCCATAGAAATTAGCGTTGTTGGTTTGAGGAGTAGGTCAAAGTTGGTCTTCCATATTATAACGGTGAGAATCAGTGAGGCAATCACGACTATAATATTTATAAGACTAAAACGGCGTATTGTAGTCTTTATTAAGTGCTTTTGCTCATTCTCAAAGGCCGAGCGCCATTCGGGTACTACAAGCCAATGTTTACGCTCTTCTTCGTTCAGCCAACCTGGCGGTGTTTTCTTCATGAAGGAGTCTTGTTTTTTCTTTGCCTTATCGGTGCTGCTCATTGCTGAAATCTCTATTTCTTACCAAATCTGCCACTATTTACTATGGAGATGAGGCTTTAACTTACGTTAACCTTTCATGCCTCAGTTATTGTATCACTCTTTGGTCAAGAGCATTATTGGCATTTTATTTTTGCTATCTGAAAGCCAGTCTGCCATACTTCAACTTAAAATGAAGCAAGGAATGGATAGTCCCTTGTTTCATCGAGATTTGGCGGTATCAGTTCGTGTAAGATTGAAGAAATAACATACATCAGTGTAGAATTAAGAAATGAAGTGTCCACACTGTCTCGACTCATTTCACGGAGAACCAAAAATAGTGTGGTCAACGCGTGATGAAGATGGATGGTGGGGCTGTAGCCAACGCCCAATGTCCCACATGCAAGAGAGAAATTTTGTGTTTAGATAGAATTTCATTAGCTTGGGCACACCCATCTCATGAGAATGCAGAAAGCTCGATACTTATTAGACCGAAAAGTTCAAATCGCCCTATTCCTCCTGATGTTCCTAAAGAATTTGCTGAGGACTATCGGGAAGCATGTATTGTGCTACCAGATAGTGCAAAAGCTAGTGCTGCTTTGAGTCGTCGTTGTCTTCAGCATTTATTGAGAGAGGTTGCGAAAGTAAAGCCAAATGACCTGGCTGATGAAATACAGCAAGTCATTGATAGTGGCACGTTACCATCTCATATCATAGACGCAATTGATGCTGTCCGAATTATTGGAAATTTTGCAGCACATCCGATAAAGAGTAAGAGTTCAGGCGAAATAGTACTAGTTGAGCCAGGGGAGGCCGAATGGAATCTAGACGTACTAGGTTCTCTTTTTGATTTCTATTTTGTTCAACCGGCCACATTGAAGAGTAAAAAAACAGCTTTAAATGCAAAACTGAGAGAAGCTGGAAAGCCAGAAATGAAATAATTCTGAAATTTTTTATCGGAGATAGCCCTGGCGCCCAATTCCATGCATTATTAAATTAGACCGCAAAATTTTGCACTATAGCGATTTATCCCTCCACTAGTTCAGGCCAGCTTGGATGTTCTTGTATAGCTCTCGGCTATCCACAGCAACCGTTTTGTAGTCAATACTGGCGATTGCAATTAGATACCAGCTACAGAGCTAATACTTCATCTTTAGCTTAGCCATATTAGTATCAGCTGTCTAGAAGCAGCCAGTGGGGGTGGTCAATAGAACCGTGGATATATTTTTACAGCCAGTTTGAATAACTAATTTGATTTAATATTATGTATTCCTTTACCGGATCAAAGAGTTACTTGCGTCAGTCGCCAAAAAAGCGTACTCTCTCTCCTTCGATACCACGGAAATACCGTGAGCGAAATCCATCCTTATCGAGAGGGGCTAGTCCAAGATAAGTTCGCACAGAATTCATAGATTCCTGGATAATGTCTAGGAATTCATCAGGAATTAACCCTAACCTCTTAATGAGGTCGTTCACGGCTTTTATGGCACGGTCGATTGCCAAGCGTTCGGGTTCATCGAGGCGGCGAACATCAAAGTCCGTCTGTGGGTTTTGAATCCACCGCGTGAATCCATCGTATTGCAAATGAGCCCTATCTGTCATTACGAGGATAGCTGATGTCATTTCTTGGTATGGCAATTGAAGTTTAGCATGTGCCAATGTGCTCGCTAACTGGTGTTTCCTCTCCATCAGTTGGAGTATTTGAATTTTCCTTTCTAATGCAGGGATTACGTATTTGGAAACAAGTGTTGGGTTGTAAAAAGCTCCTTGGTGACGCGCGCAAACCTCGGCACCTTGTGGCGGGTCTCCGACAACGGCAGCGAGGGCATCGTTGTAGATTTCCATAGTAAGTTGTTGATAGGCAAGCAATTCTTGGAGGTGACGCACTAGCGCCAATACTTCTTCTTTTTGGCTGTCCGGCAGTTGCCTGGAAAACAATCCCATAGATTACAGATAATGAGCTTGGTATTTAGATTACATTTTTTTAGCTAAGTAACCATTCCAGATATCGTCAAGCAGATTTTTGGATGGGGTGGTTGGTATAGAGGCTGGTGGGCGTATAAGCAATAACGGTCCAGGAAACTCCTCCACTACCTTGTTCGCAACACTTCCATAAACCCAGCGTTTAATCCCAGCGCGTCCCTGTGTAGCAAGCACCATAAGGTCGATATTCTCTTCCTTGGAAATTCGCGCGATAGTTTGTGCTACTTCACCAGTCTGAGCTTTGACGACTTTGGAACTTACCTTTAATCCTTTTGATTTAAAAGTAGCTGTTATCTTATCAAGGTAAACTGTTGATAATTTTGCTGTTTCCTCCCACATCTCATCCCGATGTTTCTTCCATGACGGGTTGATAGGTTTCGAGCCATAGGAAGGTACAACTGGTGGCTCGCATATGTGTATGAATAATATTTCCCTTTTAGTTTTCTTAGTTAATTCCTCAACATAAGGGAAAGTAGATTCGGAGAACGGGGAGCCATCTATGGGAACTAATATCTTTTTAAATTCCCCTGAAGTTTCTAAAGACTTTGATTTTATCAATAAGACTGGAATCGCAGTGCCATAGAGTACTTTTTGAGCGATGCTGCCAAACATCCACTTTTTTGCACCTGAATAACCATGTGTTGCCATGACAATCAAGTCTATTTTGTTATTATTAGCGTATCTAAGTATTTCTTCAGCAACATCGCCGTAGCTTGTAGCTGCAGAAGTTTTTATTCCTTCAGAATTTAGTTCTTTAGCTTTGACATCAAGATAGGATTTAAAAAGGCGGTCGCGCCTATCAGCAAAAATTTTCAAACTAACGGCAAAAAGTATTACGTTGCTTTTTTTAAGCTTTGCTATAGTTTTAGCGTAAGGGAGAGCTTTTTCGCCTATATCAGAGCCATCCAGGGGAACTAATAAATTTTTGTATGCCATTATTACTTTCTTTTAATATGAAATCACCATATTTTAACAGACCTAAGGTTATAATGCTCAATTAATTGATGCAGGCTTAAAAAATATTGACCTTCTTCTGATTGTCCTCTATCGTCGCACAAACTCAGACCAGAATAAGGAGAAATTCATTTCTACTACAATTACACGAGCTATCGATAGTTTCTTGTTACCTTGCAGGGTAGAGGGTAAATCTTATGGTACTATCGAATGTTACTCTAGCCACTTTACTGAATGACCACACAGCGTTTTTCGTTAAACGGATTGTTTCTGATTGCCAGTGAAAATAAATAGGGGTAGCGTTGTTTTAGATCATGAACATAACGTACCCACAATACCGACAACATAGAATATACTCTTTTTACGTCATTCCCAAGATGCGCTAAGTCGTCGTTACCACATAGTGCGATATCTTCACGTAATGTTAGCTCTTCACGCAGGTGAAATGTGGCTCGCAGTAGTTCCGTAAATAACTCATGTTCCATAAGGCTGGGATTTTCCAGGAGGCTTACTAAGAAATTTGTGAATTCATTCAGGAGCTACCTTCAACTGTGAAAAATCGGCTTTCTTTATATCAATGTTAAACTCATATTTTTTCGTATATTTGAGCAGTTCACTATACTCTTTTTCTGTCCAGTCTTCTTTTATCAGTGTCCTATCACGAATAACAGTATTAGAAAGATCTGCGTTCAAACACATTTCGAGAAGTTTGTTTCCTATGACGGTCATAGAAAAGACTAATTAATATGTTGGTTCTTTCGATTCTACTTTTGTTTGCTCGTCTTTCCCATAATAACCCGCTTGAATTAACGATTAATGCTGTAAAAGTACCGACCCCGGTAATTACTATAAGGATCGACAATATACGGCCGCCAACTGTGACCGGGACAATATCCCCATATCCCACACTCGCGACGGTAATAATCGTAAAGTAGAATGCATCAAACAGTGATAATGACTCCAATGCCATGAAGCCAAATGTACCTACAACGAGCAGGACTAAAAATATTAGAAGAAGTAAAGCGAGTCTCTTGAGTAAATTATTCATTACAATGAAATCTTCCCGTTTAGGCCTTCGATCTAATTCTTCAATAAAAATTGGATCAAGGATAAGTCACTGGCAGTAGTTTCATGGATATTATTATACCATTACACCTATTAATAACTTGAAAGCAATCTGCTTTATTCGGAAATAGTTACAAGTTTTCTTGCGGTACAGGACTTCAAATAATGCTTTACAATGAATTAGGTTTGAATTAAAATGACGGAATAGTGGGATAGAGGGCAATATACCTAGTAAAAATGAGGAGCAAATAAATGGAAGATATGGAAGAAAAAAGGAATAATGGCGGAACGGGTTACTTTTTAACATCCCTTGTCATCGGTTTGGCTATTGGGCTTGCAATAGGATTCCTCTATGCACCACGAAGTGGCGAGGAAACGAGAACAAGATTAAGCAGGAGGGCAAAGATAGCTGAAGCGAGAGCTGTCAAAGCAGTAAAAAAATCAACGGAAGCTGCTCTGAAAGCAATAAAAATTTGACGGTAAAACGCTAATACCGTTCAATAACATCTGGCTGTAAGCTTCTTACCTCATGGAGCGAATCCGGTTGAGTTACAGATATTGTCAGCTATTGGGATGTGAGGACAGATAATTCATAACTTTGCGATTAAAATTATTCTGACGGATTTACAATCAAAATAGGTGTCTTCTTAACCTGACGTATTATCTGTTCTATAATTCCATCGAACATCATTCCTTTGATTCCTACATCACCGTGAGTCGCTACAACTATTAATTGTGCAGGATTATTCTTAAGAAAATCGATAAATGCAGAAGACGTATCTCCAATCGACATTTCTGCGCGAGCAGCTATGCCCTCTTTACCTATTCGTTGAACCTGCTCATCAAGGTTTTTCTTCATGGATAAACGTGTATCTTCTATTTGTTTTAATTGTAACTGAGTAAAAGTCATATTGTAATGTGTGTAACTCTCAACATAAGCTAAAATTATTTCCGCTTCTGCTCCTCTTTGTTTTGCAATGTTGATGGCATGCGGTATTGCAAGTTCTGATAGCTTGGAACCGTCTAGAGGGATTACTATGGTCCTTTTAGGTAGCTTATCCCAAATTATTTCCTCTTTAAGCTCAGATGGGACAAGCCATATTGGAACCTTGGCAGCGTGAATTACTTTGTCGGCTACGCTACCCAAATCCCAAATTCTAATCCCAGAGCGTCCATGTGTTGATAGCATTATCAAATCTATGTTGTTTTCATCGGCATATTTTAAAATTTCCTCTGCGGGATAACCTACCACTACTTTACCTTTTGCTTTCGCTACTTTACCTTGTGTTGTATCTCCTATTTTTGAACGGATCTCCGCAGCTTTGTTTTGTAGCAATTCAGCCATATGTTCTATATAGGCTTGACGCATTGGTAACTGTTCAGCTTCTTGAGAATTGCACACATGTAACAATTCCAGGCTAAGGTTTAGTCTGGCTGATAGCTCTTGTGCATAAGTAAAAACAACCTCAGATAACTTTGAACCGTCTAATAACACGAGCATTTTATTGTACATAGCTTTTACACCTCTAATTTCTCCTTGTCCTGGTACAATTATAAATCAAATAAAAGCCTAATACTACGACCTGCCCCCCAGTAGTAAGAGTACCTTTATTTGTTTAACTATAAGCCATCTAACACGGGCCTCCCTATTCACCCATGCCAGAATCTGGCCTGGTGAGCAACAAGTTCAACTGCACTTCTAAGTCTGAGCTAATAATTAAGGGGATTGTCTCACGAATTGACATGAATGATATAATGGTTCTTATAAGAAGTCTTAGTAAGAGTATTCAATAAAATCTTAAGCATATATTGTTGGCTCATCCACTGAATAATTTGCAATTCTATTGAACTTCAGAATAAGCAAATGAGACTTCTTTCTATGATTATTGCCAACCTGGATATTGGTGAAAAAGAAAGTGGTGTAAATACTGGGTGGGAATGCTCTGCAAATATTCAAATTTTCCATATAAAGGAGTAAACCCATGACGAATGTTACTTCCGGACTTGATACCGATGAATTCTTTGTTCTCTGGATACTGATAGCCCAGGCTAAGGATGCTCTTTCAAAAGCCAGGCATAGAGAACTGGAAAGATTCAATATCAATAGAGAAAGACGCGCAATCTTATGGGCTATTCAAAATGATGGTGGTAAAGCCACTCCTGTGGGGATAGCACGGCTGCTGTTAAAGGAACTAAACTCAGTTTCTGAGATGCTAAAGCGAATGGAAAAAGAAGGTTTGGTAAAGAGAGGGAAAAGATCGGGCAAATCTAGTTTAACAGTGACTCTCACCAGGAAAGGGGAAGGGGTATTTAACCAGTCACGTAAAAACCCTATGGACAAAAGAATCTTTTCTATCTTGCCTAAGAAGAGGCGTGAACGGTTGGCAGCCGATCTCTGGGCAGTAAGAAATCAAGCATTGCATGAATTGGGAATCCCTGAGTGGCATATGACCTTCCCTGCAAATCCAAATGATAGTGTAGATGGTTAAGTATGTACTTTTTAATCCGATACATTATGTGAGTTATGTATTGTAGATTGGGGTACAAAATTTTGAGGATAATTAAACGACAAGGGGGGTATGCCTATAAGTGCAAACAACAATAGGATAACAAATGGATACCACGAACTAAATCAGAGGAGGAAAACATGAAAAAGTTATTTTTAGTTGTCACAACGATTGTTTTGTTAAGTAGCCTAATACTTGTTGCCTGCGCGGCACCATCTCCAGCCCCTTCGCCAACGCCGGCACCGAAGCCTACCACGCCGCCGGTTCAAAAATTGAATCCTACTGCTGAGAAACCACTGGAACTGAAATTTGCTTACCAGGCACCAGTGAAAGCTTCCCTGGTACCAGGGATATACCAGCCCTGGACAGATGAGATAACTAAAGCCTCTGGTGGCCGTATTAAAATTACACATTATCCTGCCGAAACGCTGGTCAAAACAAATGATGCCTACGATGCTCTGGCTTCAGGAATCTGTGACATAGCCGCCATCGACACCGAAGAAAGTCCAGGCCGTTTCCCCCTGGCAGGAATTAGTACTCTGCCTTTCATATACCCCAGCACTGAGCTTGCCGGGCGAATATCTCACGAGCTCCTAAATAAGTATTCTGCAAATACAGAACTTAAGGAAATTAAAATCCTTATAACAGCACCACTGCATATGGCACAGATATTTTCCAAGAGGAAAATTGAGGTACTTAGCGATTTCAAAAACATGAAATTCAGGGCTGCAGGCAAAGTTGAGGCTTGGACCGATGATGCGTTGGGAGCCGTTCCTGTAGAAGTCTCTACTGGTGACATGAGTGGCGCACTGGATAGAGGAATGATCGAAGGTTGCTTCTTCACCTGGTCTGCCGGACTCTCTTTTGGGGTTAAAGATGTTACAAAATATCGGACGGAGTGTGACATTTTAAGCAGAGCTTTTGTTATAGGAATGAACCGTCAACTCTGGGACAAGCTTCCTGATGACCTTCAGAAAATAATCGATGGACTTGCTACTCCTGAGGTTTCACAACGTTACGGTGCCGCTCATGACAAACTGGCTGCAGGAGCCAGGGGAGCAATTGTAGGCAGTGATAAAGGCGCCGGCAATCCTCCAATCTATACGCTGCCCAAAGCGGAAAGGGACCTGTGGATAAAAACATGTTCATCAGTGTACGATACCTGGGTTAAGGAAGCCGCTAGCAAAAACTTGCCGGCCAAGGCAATGTTAGATGATGCTGCCAATTTAGCCAAAAAGTATTCGCAACCAAAGTAACTATAATGCAGCGATATTGAGGGAAAACAAATGCTTGAAAGGGTAGCTAAGTACATCAATAGTTTCATGCTTCCAATCAGTCGATTTTGTAGTACGATCGGCATGGTGACAATGGGTCTATTGACGCTAACTGTTGTTATAGCCATTTGTGCACGTCGCTTTTTTGATATTCCTATCAGGGGACTTCATGACATTTCTGTACTGGCCTTTTCTATCATGGTATTTCTACCTATGGCCTGGTGTACCATCAATGATAGTCACATATCAATGGATGTTATCGTCGTTAAATTCCCGAAATCACTACGGAATATCATAGCTGCGATAGTTCTTTTTGTCACCACCGTAACGCTGGCTGTCTTCACCTGGCAACTCTTGCTGTATGGATTAAGGTTGCAGAATATGGGGCAAACAGCCACCATTTTGCCGATACCAATATTCCCATTTTTGTACTTGGCTACCCTTGGAGTGCTGTTGATGACAATTGTCTTTTTAATGAAATTTCTGAGTTCCCTTAATACCCTTTTGAGGGGGAAATAAATGGATTTGCCAACTATAGGCTGGATAATGATTGCGCTTTTTCTGGTGCTCATGTTCCTGAACATGCATATCGGAGTGGCGCTGATCCTCACTGGTTTTATTGGCTTATTCATAATTCGGGGCTTTACCGGAGCACTTTCTGCCATCAGTTTGATCCCCTGGCGACAGGGAATAAATGAGATTCTGCTCGTTATACCATTATTTACCTGGATGGGGTTACTTGCCGGACAAAGCGGAATCAGCAAAGATGCTTTTACCAGTCTTTATAAGTTGGTTGGTCGCCTTCCAGGAGGACTGGCTATGGCCTGTACCTGGGCTTGTGCCGCTTTTGGAGCGGTCTGCGGCAATCAAGTGGCAACATCTGTCACTCTCTGCGCAGTAGCCTTGCCCGAAATGAGAAAATACAAGTATGATGATGGTTTCTCTCTGGGATGTATCGCTTCTGCCGGTAATCTTGGTATTTTGATTCCTCCCAGCGGCACCTTTGTTCTTTATGGATTTCTCACTGAAACATCGATCGCAGCACTTTTTATTGCAGGCATATTACCCGGACTTCTGCTGGCATTTTTCTTTTGTATACAAATCTATATTCAATGCCGGCTGAATCCAAAATTGGGGCCGGAGGGTGCCTCTTTCAGCTTAAAGGAAAGGTTGTTTAGTATTAAGGGCTTATGGGCGATACTGGTGTGTTTTCTGCTGGTAATGGGTGGGATTTACTTCGGAGTTTTTACACCAAACGAGGGTGCCGCTGTCGGATGTTTTGTAGTTCTTATTGTTGGTTTGGCCAACAGACAGCTTACATGGAAAGGGTTCGTTTCTTCCCTTCGTGAATCATTGGTAGTTGGCTGTATGATCATGCTCATCATAATGGGAGCCATGCTATTTGGGGTTTTTACAACTACTTCGGAGATTCCCAAGTCATTATCCACCCTCGTTAATGACCTGTCTCTGAATCCATATCTTGTCCTGTGGGCTATTTTAATCATATACATACTTGCTGGTTTCATCATGGACATTTTTGCAGTACTTGTGGTTACCCTGCCAATTTTCTTTCCTATCGTAACAGCCCTGGGATTTGATTCTATACATTTTGGGGTAATGTGTGTTTTGTGTGTTGCGATAGGCTCGATAACGCCCCCATTCGGGCTTAATGTTTTTGCAATAGCCGGTATGAATAGAGACGTACCTCTGTATACGATATTCAAAGGAGTTATGCCTTTCGTGATTACTATGATTATTGCACTCATTATTATAGTGTTCTTCCCTGTAATCTCGACGCTGTTACCAAAATATATGTTCCCTTATATGTAGAACTATTGATAGTTAAATAAATTTTAGTTAAAGAATGCATTAACCTTGTGCGAATTTTATAAAGAATAGCAGTATTTAAATAAAAAAAAAGGAGGATTTTTATGATTATTGATGTCAATCAACACTGGCTTCCCGAGGACCTTTTCTCAGATAAAGAGTTACTGGATTCATTCATCCGCATTGTGCCCCGTGCCTACGGCGAGTATGCACATGTGGGGAAAATTCCTGGGAGTAAAGATGCACAGATTATTATTGAAAAACCTAAAGGTTATGAGAATCTGAATTTCGGACCCAAGAATGTAGACCACAAAGACAAGCTTGCGGCAATGGATAAAACGGGAGTAGATAAAGCTATACTCAGGATACCCTGCTGGCAGGAGTGGCTGGACCTGGACATGTGCAAAAGGGTAAACGACGGATTGGCTCGATTTGTGAAAAAGAATCCCGACCGGTTTTTAGGGCTTGCAGTGGTGCCGCCGTGGGGCGACAAAGCATGTCTTAACGAAGCGGATCGAGTTATTAATAAACTGGGACTCGCAGGTATCGAGATGGCTGCGCATTACGGCACTCTTTATCTTGATGCCGACGAGTTTAAGCCCTATTTCAAGAAACTTAATCAGCTGAATGTGCCTATTTGCGTTCATCATACTCCGCTTCCCGTAGAATATGACTCAGTCTACAAGTATGTTAATTTGCGCCGTCTCTACGGCAGATGTATTGACCAGGGGACAGCGGTAGGGCGCGAACTCTTCAGCGGTATGTTCAGCGAATTTCCTAATTTGAAAATGATTCATACCATGCTGGGTGGAGCATTCTTTGGATTTGCCGGTTTGTTAGTACGTAAGAAATCTAAAGTTGTAGAGGATATCGAGCGTTTTGACCTGGATGCCGATAAGTTCAGCGGCTACCTTGAGAAAAACCTGTTTTTCGACATGGCTCATGCACCGCCCTGGGGCAAAGCACAGTTGGAATGTGCTGTCAAAGTACTTGGTGCCGATCACGTTCTCTGGGGCAGTTCATATCCGTTGAGGAACGAATGGCTTTTCAAAGGGGTTGAATTTATTAAGAGCCTCGATATAAGTGCTAAAGAAAAAGCACTTGTTCTTGGCGGAAACGCTGCCAGGCTTTTTAAAATTAAGAGTTAGTAATTTAGCCTTGTTCCGGTGAGTTGCTGGAAGATACTGGCAGGAAGATGAGAATAAAATATACCGTCCTGCCAGTATTTATTATCCATTAAACAAAATAGAATCCAACCAAATATTCCTCTTTTCATAATCTTGGATGCTATCTAATAATAATATTACATTACATAATGTTATTGTGAACCAGCAGTTAATTTAAAGTTGGTGAAGTTTTAGCTTTTATTTTGTTGCTTATCTCAAGCAAATATTTGTCATATCCTTCTTTGCCGAGCGCATATGCTGCAGGTACCCATTCCATGTCTTTCAGGTTCTGTGTTATTGTGGGGAGCAAATTGAAAGGAATAGAAATAAGAAATAGGCCTTCTGGAAATACTTCATGTGCTTTCATACCCCAAGAAAGACCAGTCACCGTATAATTCAATTCACCAGTTATATACGGATAAATATAAAGCCATGAGCATCCCGCGAAGGGCGTAATCTTATGAGTCCATACTTTCCCTTCGGTATATGTCGAAGCTCTCAAAAGGATTTCGGCCTGGCTGACACTTGCAGTAATAATGAGAACATCCGGGTAGAATGATGCTTTATCAAGTGTGGAAAAGGCAATATAGTGAGCGGTATTCATCGGCAGTGTTGCCAGATGCGGGTACACCCTTTGGGCGGCACATGGCTCCTTGAAAATCCCTAATTCGGCCGCTAAAAGTCCGCTTATTGCCGATATATTATCCTCAATTTTCTTAATCCCCAACAGCTCTGGACCTGCACATAGCAAATTGTCTTTATCAGCATAAAATGGTATCCCAGCCTGCGCTTCTTTCAGCATCTCGCAAATCCGCATGTTCCTCTCCAGCCTATTGATTCCTTCCGGTTTATGGAACAAGTATTTGACAGCCACTGGTTTTCTCTCGAAATTGAACTTATCAAAGATGGCAAAATCTTGTTGTATCAAGCTCATAGCAACCTCCCTTAACAGTATATCCAATAGATTTTCTACGAACTTATGACCGGCCCCGGTGAGTAGGGATACTTTCTCAAGTTCGGTTTTCTTTTCTTGCAGACCGCCAAAGGCGGGTTTTCTCTCTAGACCTCTTCAGTAATAGTACAACCTTGTAAGATTCCACATCCATGAGTTTGCTAAGGGGGTGGGAATACCTTTTTAGTGATTCATTGAATCGTATCGCCGTTGCCATGCTATCAGTTTGAGATATCCCGTTTTTGGAAGTATATTGCATTACTTGAATAAGGTAATCATCCGGCATCGGAATCAGTTCAAGCCCGAGTTCAGGTCCCCTCAGAGCGAGGGGGCCATGCTCGTGGATACCGAGCGGGTATATCTGCCAGCCGAGGGTGATCATCTTATGCCACCGCTTCATGAAATCGTGCGTCATACGGCTGTCGTTCTTGGTTTCTCCCGGTAGGCCGACTATTGAGTAAAGGTGGATCAGTATCCCGGCTCTGTAGAAGTTTCTGATAATGGTCACCGCGTCGGTCAGGGCTACCCCCTTGTTAATGATATCGTTGACTCTCTGTGAACCTGATTCCAGACCAAATCGTACTCCAATGAACCCGCCCATAGCCAATTTTTTACAGAACTCCAGTGAGGTGAATGCCTTCTCGAACCGGGCAAACGACGTGAAATGTACCGGATTTTTCCTGGTTAAATTGTACTCGGCAAGCTGCTCAAGCCTTTTGGGGTGTAGAGAGGAATCGGTGAACCCGATGTACTCCGGGTCGTATTTCTCCTTTAATGTTTCCATATCCTTTATCACCAATTCCATATCCCGCACGCGGCCTTTCTTGTGGTCATTGCTAAAATCGGCCGTGCCTTCCTGTGGATAATAGCAGAAGATACATTTTCCCCAGTAACAACCGCTGCTTGCTTCAAGCCCGAGGACAGATTTTGGCCTTACCGAGACGTATTCTGGCGTGCAGGCCTGGTTAAGGTCGAACTCGAGGTGTTTTCCGCTTTTTTTCAAGGTACCTTTTTCATGATAGACGAAGTTGGGGATGTTCGAGAGCGGTTTCTGGGTCTCGATAGTCTCTATAAGGTTGCTGAAGGCATGTTCCCCCGGCCCTATTATCATGCTATCGAAATATTCCCAGAGCGGTAAATTTTTGCTTACACGATGGCTCATTTCGGTGAGGACAGCTCCTCCAAGACATATGTGTGTTTCGGGAGATTCCTTCTTGATTATATTTGCCAGAGTGAAGGCGGGAATGAACTCCGAGAGGTGGGAGATGGAAATACCTACCACCCGAGGCTGCTCTTCCCGGAACATTGAGAGCACTTTATCACGATAGTATGGGAGAAGAAAGTTGTGCTTTTCATCATTCACTGCCTTCTGTATATCTGCAACACATGGTGCGTACGCCATCCCGTGGAAACCAAGGCCGAAGTCCATCTGGGCAGGGAAATGAACGGCGTCAATGAGAGCCTTTCCGCAGAGGAGCTTTTCGAAGTTGGAGATGAACTCTTCAGGAGGAAGAGCGTAGAAATTCTTGTCGAGGACCTTCCGTGCAGAATCAACCTGGGAAATAACGTACTCTTTTTCCATCAGCAGGGCGTAGACCAGGTTGTCTTCCTTCAATTTATTCCCGAGCAGGCTGAAAGCCGGTTTCTTAATGAATCCGGGGGCGTTGATTATTCCCCGGAACCTGGTGGTGGATACCAGCCCATTGAGAAGAAGCTGCCGAAGGGCCGTATTCGAACCCCGGATAAGGAGCGCTCCAATGTCCTCTCGCAGAAACTTGTTGCGCCTCATTAATTCGACTACAAAGTTCAGCCTGTCGAAAGCCCGCTCCAGGGACTCCGGGACAGCAGATTAAAATAAGTGTCCTGGTTGAGATCCTTAAGGGAGACATCGTGTCCCTGTTTCTTGATAAAAGCGTGCAGGCGGGCGGCGCCCTGGGCCGGGCCGAAGAAACTGGTCAAAGTGGTACAGATCCACGTTTTCATCCTTTCTCTCCCGATTTCAGCGCATTCAATGTTCGCAGAATGATAGACTATTGGTTTTCTGGAATGTCAATAAACGGGGCTACGAGATTGAAGCTGAAAAGGAGGCAATCGGTCTCTGCCTTTTCGAGCGAGATGCTCATATTCTCTTGGTCACGCGGGTCAAGAGCCGGAGCGTTTTGAAATTACTTTTTGGATGTTATAAGTTCCTAATTGCTTTACCTCGATAAATCCCTCCATGGCAGCCTCAGCCAAATATCCTTTATCCAGCCAATCGAAAAGCCATTGCCTGGTATAGGCGGGGTCTTCTTGAAACATTCCAAAGCCGGTTTTAATCAGCCATCTCTTATTAAATTCTTCCTGAGAACCTATAGCAGGGGCTATTATAATTGGAATGCCCAATGCGGCATAAAAAGAAAGCTCTGAAGGCTTAGTCCATAAAATATCAGTCGTTCTGAGTTTCTGATTGAATTCCCTGAAATAATCCCCGATATTTTCCTGGTATAAAATATCGATATTGCCTTCAATGCCACTAAAATCAGGCTTAAGGAATAATTCTTTTTCAAAATAATTTTTAACTTTTTTCTTTATCCCCGCAGACAAAATAATCTTTATTTTCCCGGATTTGATTTCATTAATTAAACTTTTTACCATTTTGATGGCTATCTCTTTCTGAGCGCCTGCGCCACCTACTGAAAATAATATTGTCAAAGGATGATCTGATTTTTCTACAAGAAAATCTAATCTATCTTCAACCAGTATTTTATAATTATCGAGGTATCTTTTTTGCGGATCCAGATTAACCAAACGTTTCCTTAGATCGTCTTTTAAGATTTCCATCTGCTCCGACCCGATAAGCTCCTGAGGTAATGGATAACCGGTGAAAAAAATGTTTTCTTCTTTAACACCGTATAACTTTAATCTTTCGACAGTTCTCTCATTGGGAGCAAAATATTTAATTCTGCTTTCTTCGGGCTTTAAAGACACCCATGCCCTGGAAATATCGGCGTCGCAAATAACACAGTAAATCTCTCCGGGATAACCGAAATTCTCCGCCATGAAGACAGGTGTTAAAAATGTTGATATCAAAGGAACATCTTCCCGTTTGTTTTTTTCGATTAAATCTCTTCCCCACCCATTGTTGATAAAAGAGAAGAGTCTTTTCAATGAGACATTAGGATCAGATAAATCCCTTTTGGGATAAAAACTTAAAATTCTTTGGAAATAATCAACCAATGAAAAAGCAACATTTCCAAAGAAGGGGATTCTTTTAAAATCGGAAACAAACTCATAAAAGCCTCTAATGCTCTCCCATATGTGTTTATCCTTCAAAGGAATACCGTCATAATCGTTTGCATTGATAATTTTTCCGTTGATGGCAAGATTTCTTAAAGCATAGGCCGTTCTTTGATGGCCGTAACCCATATTAACGGAAATTATTAATGCTTTTGGCTCATTATCCATACGCTATGTACTTGTACATTGCTATTGTAAAAAAATCAATTTATCTCTTTCCGAACATAGGACCGATAATTGTTAAGATTATATAAAAAAATACAAATAAATGCTTGCTCTTAAAAATGTACTACCTAAAGACTTCAGTCAACTGTGTCTATTTTGTATAACAAAAAACCGGGTATCTTAATAAGGCACCCGGTTCTAAGGTTGTTGGTCTACTCGTGGATGTTAACTTGTGCCGATTCGAAACAACTTAGTTCCACATGTGGGACACACGCCCTGGCTTGCAGGCCTGCCATTCTTCATAACTATCGCTTTTGGATTTCGCATATCTTTCTTTTTGCGGCACTTCATACAAAATGCTTGCATTCGTCTACCTCCTTTATGTTTTAGCGTAGAATATACCAGGTTCAAGTTGAATGTCAATCCCTATAATTTAGCATTCGATTGTTTCGTTCAAGAATAGACATCGTATGCGCATCTTGACTACGTCAAAATATTATTTGTAGTCTGAAGCTGAAAGGGTGCAAACAGTCTGCGCCTTTTCGATTTGTATATCGAGGCAAGAATCAGGTTAGTTACTTGTTATTTGTTTTGAATTCCAAAGATCAGTTCCCACAAAGATGCTATACTTATACTTGGTTGCTGGCCGCTGTTTTTCCACTTGAACAGGCACTTCACGGTTTTTGGTAACTTCTCTATATTTTGTTACATCTCCCGGTTCGGTCCACTTTACAATGAGGCTTAGAGTAGCTGGTGTTCCCCATATATAGCTGTCACGTAATACAACCGTATAGTCTCCCTTTGAAAGTGGAATTTGAAAATCACCTCGCTGGCCAAGCTGTTCGTATAATATTTTATTCGACGGCAATTGAATTCGGATGCCACCGCCGCCAGGAAGCTCGAAATGTCCAGAGAGTTGGGCTTCGGATTTAGTGATTGACACGGGAACGGTAATTCCATTGGGAACTGTAAAAGGCGAACCATTAAAAACTGTCTCTTGCTTATCAACCATTTCCCTGACGATATATGACTCCTGGGTTGTGTAGGGCTCTTGTTTGACTCCTGTTTCATAGTAAGTTTCCATAGTCTCATAGGATGCTGTAATGAATGGAATTGAGGCTACAATAGCAAATAAAACAATGACCGAAATTATTGCGATTGTGATAATTCTCCCACGACTATTCTCCATCATTACTATAATACTCTGTTTATCTCTATTATTAAATGACCTGCACTCAAGAATTGTTCCATATCGGGATTCTAAGTTGTTAAATTGTATATTTTTCGATATGTTTCTTTATGTATCTAAAGCGAGAATCTGCGAGTCGACAAAAAGATGACACCCGATGGTGAATAAGGAAAAGGGTCGGTGATTGAATTGACAAATTATACGGAAATTAATTAACCTGTCTGTCGCTGGTCGTTCCTGAATTAACAGGCACTATAAACAAAAAGACACGTATTTCACAAAAGAAGAAAAGGGTGAAAGCAATAACAAATCCGCAATTCTCAATAATCGTGCCTACTTATAATGAAAAGGATAATATCGCTCTCCTTATTGAAAAAATCCACGGTGTGCTTTCGGGCAAGATAGATTATGAAGTCATTGTGGTTGATGATGATAGCCCAGATGGTACTGCTGCCGTAGCTGCTGCCCTTGGCCTGCGATATCCGGTTAAAACATTAGTTCGTAAGAATATCCGTGGCCTGGCATCTGCTGTTGTCCATGGAATAAACAATTCGACCTCGCCGGGTTTGGTAGTGATTGATGCAGACTTCCAGCATCCTCCTGCTTTGTTGATACAACTGTTAGAAGAAATTAATCATGGGGTTGATATTGCTATTGCCAGTAGATATATTTCAGGGGGAATGTCGCCCGAGTGGGGAATAAAGAGAAATGTTATTTCTAAAATTGCCACCATTATTGCCAGGATCGTATTACCTGCTACCAGGGATATTGCCGATCCTTTGTCCGGTTATTTTGCATTTAACAGGAAGATTATTGAAGGTATTGAACTTCATCCCATTGGCTATAAAATCCTGATTGAAATTCTTGCAGTCGGCCATTATAGCAAAATCGTAGAAATTCCTTATAGCTTCGCCGAAAGAAAAATGGGGAAGACTAAGGTCACTACCAGGATAATCCTGCAGTATCTGCAACATCTGTGGCTCCTGGCGCTGAAAAATAAGGAAATATTCCGAGTAATGAGGTTTATTCTGGTTGGAGCCTCCGGCGTGGTGGTAAATGAAGGATTGCTCTATATCTTGACAAATTTCGCCGGTTTATACTACCTGGTTGGTTCAGTTATTGCGGTTCAATGCGCCATTCTGAATAATTTCTTCTTTAACCATTTCTGGACGTTCAGGGACAGGAGAACCACAGGTGAATCAATATTGCAAAGGTTGGGCAAATTCGAATTGGTAAGTATTTTTGGCAAATCGGTGAACATTCTCGTACTCTATATGGGAGTTACCTTTCTTGGCACCTACTACCTGGTAGCTAATCTCATAGGTATCGCTGCTGGTTTTCTGGTCAACTTTTTGGCGAATAATATATGGACGTGGCGAAAATGAATGCCATCGCCTTGGAATTCGTTAAACGTAATCAGGCTCTAATACTTCTGGTATTTATTATCCTTATTGGGACTTTTCTCAGGTTTTTTCATCTTGGAACAGAAAGTATCTGGCTGGACGAAGCATCAAGTCTTTACGAATCCCGGTTACCCCTGTTAGAAATGTCCAGCCATTCTAACCAGCCTCCACTTTATTTCATTTTGTTAAATTGGTGGACGACTATTTTTGGAACTGGAGAAATAGCTCTGAGATCTTTATCGGCAATTTTCGGAATTTTAGCCATTTTTGTCTGCTATCTGGTTGGGAAAGAACTTTTTTCGCAAAAGATCGGACTTGTCAGCAGCTTTATTTCAGCCATTTCCCAGTTTTATATTTTTCACTCTCAAGATACCAGATCTTATGCCCTATTATTACTATTGTCTCTCGTCTCATATTTATACTTTGTCAGAGTTTCCAAACATGAAACTATAAGGAATTATGTAGTGTATTTCCTGGCTAATCTTTTATTGGGATATACCCATATCTATGGTCTTTTCATTATAGCTGCTCAAGTACTCTATTTTTGTATTTTCTGGAATAAATATAAGCCGCAAAGAATAAGATTATTGATTACCTGGGTAACAACTGCAGTTTGCCTTACCCCACTGGTAATTCTTCTGGGATCCAAAGCGCTAACAATAGCAGAAGGAGGGTTCTGGATACCTCAACCCTCGGCAGGAAGTATTCTGGACACGTTCATCGAGTACTCAAGCGGTTTCCTGGTACAACAAGTCTTGCCTGGCAGTAAAGATCAGATAATCCTCGGATTCACCTGGGGCAAATATGTTCTGTTCGCGATTTTTGCCATTTTTGCGGTAGCAGGACTATTTCTTCACCGGAAGAGCCAGGATAAGCAGAGTCGGAAAAGATTCCGTGACCGGTTACAAAACAAAGCAGTGCAAAATGAGAGGATATCTGGAAATGCGATACTATTGCTCTTACTATGGCTGTTTGTTCCCATAATTCTGCCTTTTGTAGTATCTCAAATAATCACACCTATTTATCTCACCAGATATACTATCGGTGCTTCGCCTGCCTTCTTTATACTGGTTGCCAAGGGTATGAGTATAGTGGGGAAAAAAGGTTTGCTCTCGATAGTGCTGATTGTGGCTGTCCTCTCATCTTTAGGGCTCTACGGTTATTACACAATTACGATTAAGGAGCAATGGAGAGAGGCAGCAAGCCTGGTAGAAATGAAGTCTCAACAACAGGATTCTATTATCCTCTGTGAATCCTTTGTACAGCTGCCATTCGACTATTATTATAAAGGTACTCTGGAACAGATAGGAGTAAAAAAGAATGTTGATGCTAATGATTTAGCTGCTTTGGATAAGCAAATCAAGGGGAAAAGTAGAGTATGGTTGATTATCAGTAATGTGAGTGAATTGCCTCCAGTACATAGTTATCTCAAAGGCAAATATCAACTGGAAGAGTGGTTTGGCTACAGGGGGATAGTTGTTTTCCTTTTTGATTTAGTACCAGTAGGCCGGTAAGAGAGAAATTCTCAGATATGACCGGTCGTCTTTTGCGGCTTTTCTTAGAAACAAACTGACCCATGGCCAGATTTGCTCTCCAAATCTAAAATCTCGTAAACTAATAAATGCGAATGCGGCCAAAGCAGCGATCCTAAATACCTCCAGTGTATTTGGATGGGACGCTCTCTTGTCTTCTGGAGTTTACCTTTGAAATTGGAGCTTTTCTGATGAAAAACATGTGGCGCCTTTCTCCTATTCCCGTAGTACTGAGTGTACTTTTCATTTTAACGGCAGTGTCTCAGGCCATAGCACAATCGGAGAATGAACCTGTCGGATTTAAAAATGTGCGTCTCTGGGTCAATCCCGAATACGATGATCCGCGTCTTCTGGTAATGCTGGAAGGACAACTGGCCGGGGTGAAACCTCCCGCAAAAGCCAGGTTTTTGGTGCCGTCTACCGCTGAGATGTACTCGGCAGGTTCGTTGGACGCCCAGGGAGTTTATTCCGGCGGACCGCCGCAGAGGAAACCATCGACCATACCAGACTGGGATGAAATTAGCTATGTGGTAACAACCGATACCTTCAGGGTAGAGTATTACTACCCTGTGATCATAGGACAGCCAGATAAGACTATTTCGTATTCATTTCGTTGGATATATCCTATTTCCGATCTGGAGGTTACGATTCAAGAGCCCCGTCGATCCAGCAACTTCAGGGTTGTGCCCGAGGGCGTTCGTTCTACCGATAACCAGGGATTCCCTTCACATCTGTACAACTTCAGTAATCTGGATAAGGATCCCCCTATCCATTTTGACATTGCTTATACCAAGGCTGATCCCAATCCGTCACTCGCTATCAAAAGTGAAGGATCTGACAATTCATTACTATTGACAATAAGCGTTATAGTAGGGTTTTGTATTGTGGTTGGCATTGGTTTGTTCTGGGTAACGAAACTCAAATCAAAGACGGTGGGTCGGCGAAAACATGCCGGTAACACTATACCCACTCCACGATCAAAGAGAAGACAACTTACAGCGAAATATTGTAGTAAATGTGGCCAGAGCCATCGATGGCGCTTTTCAATTTTGTCCGTATTGTGGAACAAAACGACAATTGCGTTGAGCGCAGAAGCTCGTAATATGCCTGCCTGAAATTGCCTGTGATCTGTACCGGGCACATGTGGCTTGGACCGGGCAAGGACTATTTAAATAAATTTTTCAATTGGTCTAGCATCTTTCCAATTATGTCAGTAATTGGATTATTTGATTGAGATGGTGTGTCTTTGCCCGCAGAGCCGGCCTTATCGCCAGTGGTTGCAGGTCCCGTTGATGTCCCTCCACTTCCGGCAAAAGTACCGCTCACTATCAGTCCTCGTGTTCCCGCATTATAACTCCCCGTCATTTCAATCGAGAAACTGCCGCCCGGAGAATTATTGGGAATAGGGACAGAGACACTAAATGGTTGTTCATTAAAACTTGGCCAACCGGTCTTAATATTAGCCTTGAAATCTTTGGTTTCTCCCCCTGCGGAAACACGCACCACCAGATCAGCATAGTAGCCGCTGCCCATCCGTCCGGAACCTGAAACGGTGAGCTGTCCCGAGCCTAGTGTTCCCTTCATGGTACGGGATACTGTGAATCCTTCGGAATCCTGAGATGATGTGATGGATGCACCACTCACACTATACGTGATCTGCATTCCGTTGAAAGCACTCGCCGGGAAAGTGCCACTCGCAGAACCACCCCCAGAAGGACTCACTGGTGTTTTGTTTGCTTCTTGAGGAGGGGGTTGCTTGTTTACCTGAAGTGGTGGTGGGTTCTTAGCCTTAATAGTTGCTGATGCGATAGCGTCGCACAGGTCTTTTTTGGTAGCATTGTCGTACATCACTACCATGATCTGGAATTGTCCCTCCTGATCGAAAGTGGTTGCGAAGGAATTTTTAGTATCGCTCTGCGTTTTCTTGCCATTAATGGTCCAATCGTAGCGAACACTGGCTGGGATATTTTTAGCGCTGGCAGTGAAGGTGTATTGTGTACCAACTGAACCTTCGAGTTTCTGAGGATCTATCGCAATGGAACAGTTGAACGCACCTTTGTCTTTATCCACGCCGAAAATCTTTAGAAGCTGCTTTTTGTATTCAGCTTCACTGGAATACCATGCCTTGGTTAAAAGGATAATATCCCCAACTCCCACGGTTTTCTCGTTGGAAAAGGGACTCATGCTCCAGCCCTTTCTGCCACTATCCGCAATTATCATATTTCGGATTTTTAATAGGGAATCAAATCTGTAATTGATGTCTATTGCATCATCAAAGCCGTAGTCCCCATTTTTTAGCAAGCCTTCTTTAGTGTAAGAATCGAACAGCTGCTTTTTTCTGACCTCTTCCTTTTCAATCTCAGTGTCTCTTTTCGCCCTATTTTCAAACTGTTTTCGCAGTTCCTCTTTAGCTTTTGCACGTATCGCATCCAACTCTTGCGGCGTGGCTGGACGCATGCTAAGTCTGGTGCGCCTATCTATCTCCGCCTTTACAGCATCTGCCTCAATCTTGGTGGAAATGCCGCGCATCTGGTTCCACAAATCATCAAACCTTCCCGCGTCTACGCTATAACCCCAATAACCGCCAACTGCCCCATTTTTAAAAACTTTATATGCAGCCTCAATTTCCCCATCTTTCCATTGATCAATATGGTACTGAACTACTTCTCCTGCACCTCTGACCAGTTTGGTAAGCTGGAAGGAATTAGCGATAGCCTCACCAGCGATGCGAATGCCTTCCTTATATTGCCCCTCTGCAAAATTGGCGGCCGCTTTCACGGCTGCTTCTGTATAGGCTAACCCTGTATCGGAAGTCAAATGTTCCAGCATGCCCTTCAGCGCTGATTCACCGACATTTTCCGCTATCTTTTTCCCGATGATAACCTGTAGCTTCTTATTAGCTTCCGGTATATTGACGCTATACAGGTTGTCAATGATTTCTCTATAGTCATCATCATTAGCCAGGCTGGTGAGTATCTTGTATTTTACGGATTCCTCATCCATTTTGTATTTATCAAGTAACATATCTTCCAGCGCATTCTTAACTACGTTGTTCACTGCCGCATCCAGGATATCTTTCTGCGTGACTTCAGCCACGGTTGAGCTGTGAATATAGTCCGCTATCTTTTGTTGCTTGTCTATCTTGCCGAAGCCAAATAAAGACAGGTGATAGGTAGTAAAGTAGATTAACCCCTGGTCAAGATCATAGCTGTCGGGTTTGAGATATTCCCAGTTTTTGCCATTGTAATAGGTTATCCAGATATTATTTCTCTTCATCTCTGCAAGGTTTTTGTTTTTATCGCTTACCTTCCAGACCAGAGTTGCCGGCGAATAAAGACGGACTGGCGCTCCAGTTGATATCTCCACTGGAGAGTCAATCGGCGTGAGGGCATTACTGTCTATAAGCGGTACCTGCGTGGGTGTCTGTACCGTAACACTTGTACTTAATTTAAAGGTATTGCCAGCAAAATTCACTTTGACGTTATTTGTATTTAAATCTCCCAGATTGAGCGGCTGGCTGCCAACCTCGCCCTTGATCGGAGAAGTAATGGTTTGCTTGTATTTCCAGTCCAGTGCCGCTGATGTTTGTTCCGCGGGGACGATTTTGATACAGGCGAGAGAAGGAATAATCAGGCCTAAAATAGTTGCAATAACCAAACTGTATTTTGTTATTCGTTTCATTGACATCATCCTTTCAAATTTTAAACATACATGATAGGGCTAATTAACATCATTTACCAATAAGTAAAACAATCTATATTTGTCAGAAAATACCCCCGTTTTTCCACAGATCGTGCATGCAAGTTTAAATTAGGCACTGCCACCTAACACGTCTTGTGGAGGGCTAGGGTCGCTTTGTGCATCAGGGTTTTATTGGATTATTTAAGTGCCAGTACTAACCCTCGTTATTTCATGGGAATTTCAATGTCTATCTCTGTGCCACTTTTACCGTGATGCGAGTCTATTGTTATTTTGCCATTAATCAACTCAATCCTTTCTATCATACCAAGCAAACCCAAACCACGCGGCCTGAGTTTTGAGTTGATAGCGTCCTTGACATTAAAACCCTTACCATCATCCCTGATAGTAACAATTACGGCTCCTTTCTTAAAATGCAGGATAACGCGGGCATGCTTACCGCTGGAATGCCTGGCAATGTTACTCACCGCTTCCTGGACTGTTCTGAAAATGGTTGCCTCAACGTGGGATGATAGCCTTTTGACGCGTCCACTGACTTCAAAGTTTACTTTTACTCCTACTTTAACCAGATTATTGTCCAATAGCCATCTTATGGCTGAGACCAGCCCCAGATCATCAAGCACCGTTGGGCGTAGCTCATAGATGAGCCTGTGTATCTCGTCAAGTATGTTGAGAGAAAGGTTCTGGGCATCCTTTAACCTTGTTTTTATCTTATCTGCATTTTCGGGAAGCATCAATGATAAAGCTTCAAGGTTAGCAGCAAGGCTGGCAAGTGATTGGCTTGTCTCATCATGAAGTTCGCGGGCAATTCGCCGTCGCTCTTCTTCCTGTATGGTAAATATCTCTCTTAATAAATCGCCGCGGATTTCATCTTTTTGCTGTACTTCCTGGTGTAATTTGGCATTCTCCACAGCTATAGCTATCTGAGCTGTAATATTGGATAATAACTGGATTTCATCTTGATTAAACTTTCTGGGTGCGCGACTGGCAATATTGAGGACACCCAGGATTTTCTCCTTTGATTTGAGAGGGAAGCTGGCGAACGCTTTGAGACCTTCACTCTTAATGATGTCAGGGCATATGACCCGAGTATCGGATGAAATGTCCTGGACTTCAATTGATTTCCCCTTCTGGGCAACAATTCCTGCGATTCCTTCACCCACTCGACAGCGCATTTTTTTTATATAGTTATCAGAAAGGCCACGATAAACCCGATAGGTTAATAACTTTCCTTCTTCATTCCACAAGAGTATACCGCCGATAGTTTCATTCATCAGCTCCAGGGTTTTATCCAGCGCTGTATTAAGCACAATATCCAGATCCAGGGATTGAGTTACGGCAGCAGCAATGGAATTCAGAGCAGTAAGATTCTTATGTGTTGCAGAGGCATTTAGTTCCATTTCCTTGGCTAATGTTACGTCTCTAAGAAGTTCTGCAACAGCAACAATGTTACCTGCCTTGTCTTTAATCGGAGAGGCGACGATATCCAGGAATTTGGTACTTTCCTGGCCGTCGACCTTGTATATATGAGCATGGGTTACTCTGACTGGTTTGCCAGTTTCCCAGACACCGGTAATGGGGCATTCATGGTAGGGTGGATGACATAGTTCTGTGGTGCCATGGGAGACTTCATAGCACAGTTGACCGATTATATCCTGCCGTCGTTTGCCATGTTTCTTCAGTACCGCCTTGTTGGCTTCGACAATGCGATTGTTTTTATCGATAACCAGAAGTTCGTCTTCAAGGTTATCAAATGCGGCTTGTAAATAATTATATGGATTTACTCGATCTTTCAACAAATACAATAATAGCTATTCCCAAAATTCAGGTCAAGGATATAGTAAGAACCAGCACATGGATTTGACAAATCTTGCTCTATTGGATATGCTGATAATCTACAATTGAATAAAATAAAAAGCCGTGAACGAGACTAGTAAGCCTCCAGCGGAAATTAGCGAGCCGGGTACGGTGTGAGCCGGTGTTAGCGCAGAGAACTGAATGGACTCGGGAGCATCAATCCGAAAGAGTATAGCTCGATTAGGGTTTGACGGAACGGGCACCGTTAGCAGAGCCCAGGGTATCGCTTCAATTTATTGAGGCTGTATCTGATAAAGTTGCTGCTTAAGTCTATTTATTTTATAGAGCAGCTAATTAGGGTGGTACCGCGAATTAAACCCCTCGCCCCTATAGGCGAGGGGTTTTTGTTTGCGAATAACGGAGGTGTTATATGTACTACCCGACATTAGAAGAAATTAAGAAACTGGATCGTAAAGATGGCAATCTGGCGCCGGTCTACCGCGAGATCGTGGCCGACCTGGAAACGCCTGTATCGGCATTCCTGAAAATCAGGCAAGGCGGTTACTCGTTTTTACTGGAAAGCGTGGAAGGGGGCCAGAGGTTAGCCCGGTATAGCTTTATCGGGATCGATCCCTACCAAATTACTTTCCACCAGTAAGAATGACAATACTGATCCTCTGGCAATGATCTCCAGAGAACTGAGCAAGTACAGGATAATTCCTATAGGTGATTTACCCAGGTTTTGCGGAGGTGCAGTAGGTTATTTAAGTTACGATGTAGTAAACCGCTTTGAAGAACTGCCCTCACTCGATTCCGATCCGCTGGCATTACCTGAGTCACTGTTTATGTTCGTGGATACCATGCTCATCTTCGATCATGTCACTCACAAAATTAAGGTAATAAGCTATGTTCATCTCGACGGAGATATTGAGGTTGAATATCGGAAAGCGATAAATAAGATCGATAACCTGATTAACAAATTGCATCAGCAACTCAAGCCCACCTCTGACAAAAAGCAGCCATCAGCTTGTAAATCTGGCCACAATGTTATTTCAAATTTCACCCGGGAAGAGTTCGAAACCAGCATTCAGAAAATAAAAGAGTATATAACGGCAGGTGAAGTAATACAGGTAGTCCTTTCTCACCGCTTATCGCAAACCTGTGCCATTCCCTCCATTCGAAATCTACCGTACATTACGTACCCTGAATCCGTCGCCGTATATGTTTTTCTTTGATTGCGTTGATTTTTGCATTATTGGAGCTTCACCCGAAATATTGGTCAGGGTAGAGGATGGCATCATCATGACTCGCCCCCTTGCCGGAACGCGGCCAAGAGGTAAAACTCCGGAGGAAGACCTGGTACTGGAACAAGAACTGCGTCATGATGAAAAAGAGTGTGCCGAACATATCATGCTGGTAGACCTGGGACGAAATGATATAGGCCGGGTCAGCGAGCCGGGTACAGTAACTGTGAGCGATTTAATGAATGTAGAACGCTATTCACATGTCATGCATCTGGTGACACATGTACAGGGCAAGTTAAGAGAAGGCTGTACAAACTTTGATGCTCTCCGGGCTTGTTTCCCTGCAGGTACCGTATCCGGCGCACCCAAAATACGGGCCATGGAGATAATTGCGGAACTGGAGCATGAGAGAAGAGGCCCTTATGCAGGTGCAGTGGGCTATTTTTCTTTCTCGGGAAATATGGATATGGCTATAGCTATACGAACCATGATAGTCAAAAAAGGCATTGCCCATGTTCAGACTGGATGCGGCGTCGTTTATGACAGTGTGCCTGAACGCGAGTATGAGGAAACCCTAAACAAAGCCCAGGCACTTCTAAAAGCGATAGACCAAACCGAACATTTCCAGAAGACAAAAGGAGGTGTACATGCTGCTGCTCATTGATAATTACGACAGTTTCACCTACAACCTTTTCCAGTATTTAAGCGAGCTCGGTGAGAAGGTAGAGGTAGTGCGCAATGATAAAGTATCTATTGAGGATATTGAGCGGATGTCGCCTGAGAGAATTGTTATCTCACCAGGGCCATCGACACCTCTTAAGGCTGGCATCTGCAATGAGGTTATTCGCCATTTTGGGTCCAAAGTGCCGATACTTGGCGTATGCCTGGGTCACCAGTGCATAGGTTACAGTTATGGAGGTTCCTTTGGACAGGCCGATAAGATCATGCACGGCAAATCTTCGCCTATACACCATAACAATAAAGGTATTTTTGCTCGGATTGCCTGATCCTTTTAGTGCAATCCGCTATCATTCGCTGGTGGTGCAGCGCGATAACCTTCCTGATTGTCTTGAAGTAACTGCCTGGACAGAAGACGGTACGATCATGGGCTTGCGACATCGATTTTATCCTGTCGAAGGAATTCAATTTCACCCTGAATCATTTATGACCCAATGTGGCAAGGACTTGCTGCAAAATTTCCTTCGCTTGAAGAGAACCAACATACTTAAAGATGCCATTCTATCTCTTTCGTCAGGGCAATCGCTTTCCATAGAACAAGCAGAACTCGTTATGGAGCAAATAATGAGCGGCACAGCTACTAATGCTCAAATCGCTGCCTTTGTCACTGCGCTCAGAGTAAAAGGTGAAACGGCAGACGAAATTATAGGTATGGCTAAAACTATGAGGTCAAAATCTCTCCATATAACTACAAACGAAATAGTACTGGATACCTGCGGTACTGGGGGTGACAGTTCGGGCACCTTTAATATATCGACAGTAACTGCCATTGTAGCCGCTGCTGCAGGATTAAAAATAGCCAAACACGGCAACCGGGCCGCCAGCAGCCAGTGCGGTAGTGCCGATGTTCTGGAAGCTCTTAACGTCCGGATAGACCTTAATCCACAGCAAGTGCAAAGGTGCATAGAGGAAGTAGGAATCGGATTCATATTCGCTCCTGCATTTCATCCTGCTTTAAAACATGTTGCATCCGCACGGCGTGAGATTGGTATTCGTACCGTTTTTAATCTCCTCGGCCCTTTGTGTAATCCCGCCGGTGCAAGTGTGCAGGTAATGGGAGTAGCTGATGGCTCATTGCTGGAGAGGATGGCTTTAGTGCTGCAGCATCTGGGCTGTCAACATGCCCTGGTAGTTCATGGCGAAGATGGGCTGGATGAAATAACTATCACGGGCAGCACGAAAGTGTGTGAGCTGAGAAATAATGATGTACGCAGTTATTCCGTGAGTCCGCAGGATTTCGGACTTTCCTCCGCAAAGCTGGACAGCATAAAGGGTGGTGATGCCCAGGAAAACGCCAGGATATTGCGTAACATTCTGTCCGGCGCCAGGGGGCCGCAGCGGGATGTAGTTTTAATGAATACTTCTGCAGTCTTAATGGCGGCAGATAAGATAAAGACGTTGCATCAGGGGGTAGCAATAGCCGAAGAAGCTATTGACAGCGGTCGAGCCCTGAAAAAGCTGGAACAGTTTATTAAATTCACCCAGGATTTAGGCAAGGATGACGATACTCAATCAGATACTGTCAAGCAAGCGGCAAGAGCTTGAGAAAAACAAGCGCTGTCAAGCCACTGGCAGAACTAAAAAGGCTTGTCCAGGAGCAGCCGCCAGCTTCCGATTTTGCTGCAGCGCTCAGCGGCAATGGCATGCGGCTTATTGCTGAAATCAAGAAGGCATCGCCGTCAAAAGGTATGATACGCGACGACTTTGACCCCGTGCAGATAGCCAAAATATATGCAACACATGGCGCCGCAGCTATTTCGGTGGTAACCGAAGCAAACTATTTTCATGGCAGTCTTGGTTATCTTCAGACTATCAAAAAAGCACTGGGACATAACAGCCTGCCTCTGCTCAGAAAAGATTTTATATTCGATGCGTATCAGGTTTACGAAACGCGAGCTTGCGGTGCTGATGCACTATTGCTTATCGCAGCTATTCTTACACCCCATGATTTGCAGGAATTGCTCGATTTGAGCCATAACCTGGGAATGAGCTGTTTGGTGGAGGCACATGATGAGAAAGAAGTGCAAATTGCTGTGGAAAGCGGTGCCAGAATTATAGGTATTAATAACCGCAACTTGAATACCTTCGAGGTTGATTTGAACCACCACCGAACGGCTAAGGCCGTTAATTCCACCTGACCGAATTGTGGTCAGTGAAAGCGGCATCAAAAAACACGCCGACATAGAAAGACTGAGAATGGCAGGTATCCAGGCTGTCCTGGTTGGCGAGTATTTCATGTCGGCACCGGATATTGTCAGCAGTATGAGGGAACTCCTGTGACCAGAATTAAAATATGCGGCATTATCAAACCGCGAGCACGCAATGAAAGCATCCAGATCAGGGGCTGATTTTATTGGGGTAGTTTTTGCAGCCGGTAAGCGCCATGTTTCCCGGGAACAAGCGTGTCTGATCAGCAAGGCGATTCACAATCTAGACAATGGTACCGCGGTAATTGGTGTATTTGTCAATATGACGGCTGCCCGGGTGAACCATACTGCCGACTATTGCGGACTCGACTGGGTGCAACTCAGCGGAGATGAAACATGGGATTACTGCCAGCAGATCAAGCGGCCTATTATCAAGGCATTACATGTATCTAGCTCGAAGACAACGGAGCAATTGCTTGATGAGATAGCTGCCGGTTATGCATTTCTACCACAGGATAAACTGATGTATTTGCTCGATTCGAAAGCAGGAGCAGGTTATGGCGGGACCGGGCAAAGTTTCGATTGGCAAATCGCCCAGGAAGTATCTGCCAGATACCCGGTGATAGTTGCTGGAGGACTTACACCGGCAAATGTGGGCAGCCTGGTCAAAAGGGTTAAGCCCTGGGGGGTAGATGTCTCCTCCGGAATTGAGGAAAACGGCCGAAAAAGCGAGAGCAAGATTAAGGATTTTATTGAAGCCGTCAAAGAAGCAGAAGGAGGACATTAATTTGCTGCCGGATAATAAAGGCTATTTCGGGGATTATGGTGGACGCTTTGTACCCGAGACTCTGATCCCTGCACTGGATGAGCTGGTAGCTGCATATGACGAAGCTAAAACAGATGCATCTTTCAAGTCCGAATTCGATTTGTTATGTCGCGAATATGCCGGCAGGCCGACGGCTTTCTATTTTGCTGAACGGCTCACACAGCATTGTGGCGGAGCTCAAATTTATCTTAAAAGGGAAGACCTGGCACACACCGGGGCTCATAAAATTAACAATGCACTGGGGCAAGGATTGCTGGCGCGGCGCATGGGAAAAAAGAGAATTATTGCCGAAACGGGCGCAGGGCAGCATGGTGTAGCCACGGCGGCAGTGTGCGGCATGCTGGGGCTTCGTTGCATTATTTATATGGGATCGGATGATATAAAACGCCAGTCGTTGAACGTGTTCCGCATGAAGCTGATGGGTGCCGAGGTGGTTTCAGTTGAAGGGGGCAGCCGCACACTAAAAGATGCCATAAATGAAGCAATAAGGGATTGGGTGACCAATGTTGATACAACTTACTACTTAATTGGTTCAGTCGTTGGGCCGCACCCCTATCCTATGATGGTACGCGATTTTCAGTCGATCATCGGAAAGGAAACCAAATCTCAAGTCGTATCGAAGTGTAATCGTCTGCCTGATTACGTACTGGCCTGTGTCGGCGGAGGCAGTAATGCTATGGGCATGTTCTATCCCTTTCTGGATGATAAAAATGTAAAGCTCATTGGAGTAGAAGCCGCCGGCAAGGGGATTGTTACCGGGAAACATGCTGCGGCCCTGATTGCAGGAACAGTCGGCGTATTACATGGAGCCAAGTCCTACCTGCTGCAGGACGATGATGGCCAAATTAAAGATACTTACAGCATATCTGCAGGATTGGATTATCCTGGTGTAGGACCTGAGCATAGTCACCTCAAAGATAACGGGCGTGCCGAATATGTGTCCATAAATGATGAGGACGCGCTTCAAGCTTTTCAGTTATTGTGCCGCACCGAGGGTATCGTTCCCGCCCTGGAATCGGCTCATGCATTGGCGTTTGCTTGCAGACTGGCAAAAACGCTTGGCAACGACCAGATCATCGTAGTCAATCTGTCGGGGCGGGGTGACAAAGACATGGATATAGTTATCCGGGAGTTAGGCATTAAAAAATGAATACTATAGCTTCTGTCTTCAAACGCCCGGGACGTAAGGCTCTCATAGCTTATATCACCATGGGATATCCAACACATTAATGCGACACTGGAAGCAGTACCGCTTCTCGTTCAAAATGGCTGTGACATTGTGGAGCTGGGGATACCTTTTTCCGACCCGCTGGCCGATGGTGTTACCATACAAAATGCCAGCTACCGCGCCCTGCAAAACGGCATAACTCCTGGCATATGTCTGGATGTTGCAGCAAAATTAAGCAAAAAAGTAAACATTCCGATGGTTTTCATGACCTATTTTAACCCTGTATTCAACTATGGTTTAGAAGCATTCTGCGGGAAAAGTATCCAATCAGGCATAAGCGGCCTTATTATCCCCGATTTAACTCCTGACGAAGGAACACATCTGGAAACTATCACGAAAAACATGGGACTTGATCTCATTTATCTGTTGTCTCCTTCCAGTAATCAGCAGCGTATCAAACTGGTAGCACAGAAATCTCGCGGATTTATCTACCTTGTTTCAGTTACCGGTACTACCGGTGCCAGGAACAGCCTTTCCCCGGAGCTGGGAGCATTTGTCGCCAGGGTCAGAAAAACAACCACAAGTCCGCTTTGTATTGGTTTTGGCATATCTACCCCGGAACAGGCAAGACAAACAGCTCAACTGGCTGATGGAGTTATAGTGGGAAGCAGGATACTTCAACTCATGGAATCTGACCCGAGCCTGAAATCGGTTGCTCATTTCATCACAGAATTACGAGAGGCTATCGATTCCATCTCATAGACCTGCAACTCTTCTTCGAATGTCTATTAGAAGACATCAAAAGGAAGGGACTTGAGTATCCCGAGTGCGACATAGCATATTATTATATACTTGGGGAATTTCCCGATAAAAAGGAAAAGTAGAAATTTGAGTATGGGCATTTTGGCGCAGCCAGCTATGAATCCTCCGATATCGAAAGGGATTACGGGTTGGAAAGCTAAAAAAGAAATTGCCCAGGCGCCAAACCTTTCAATCCAACCCTGGACTCTTTTATAACCGATTAGATTATCCGGTAAAGCCCATTTTCTGCCAAAATACCCTGCATAATATCCGCTAAGCTCTCCCAAAGTACCGCCAATGGCAGCAAAAAGTGCAATCACTAATGGATTCCAATATTGAGATGCGGCGATCATAGCTGCGGTTGCAACCGGAACAGGCACCATAATTGTCAAATTAAATACGAACGAACTTGTCAGCACAATTAGATAGGTCAACCAGGAAAAACGGAAAAGCTGGAGGTGCAATTGTTTATGGAAGAATTGGAGAACTATAACCAGACCGAGACTGAGCACTATAAGCGCTACGAAAACCAGAGCCAATTTTAACCAGCTAATTACCGATTTATTGCGAACTGAGTTCTTTTATCCAGTTCTTGATTCGAGGTGCGGCTTTGGCAGATGACTTGGGACATTGTAATTGAATTAATAGTAGCATGAATAGTCAAAATGTCAAACCATGTTCTTAGTATTCGGTTTGTTGAATTGTCATGATTTTGGATTAGTCCCAGGGTTCTATTAAACCATCTTGGAGTAGTTGACATAATATTAACTATGAACTGATACCATTACAGAGAGTCGGAAAGTTGAAATTTAAATGGATAGACGGAATAGGGGACTAGTGAACACTTTTTCAAGAAGGTTCTTTGAGGTATTGAAATCTATTTAACTTTTAGGCTATGCCTTCTGTTGCGTGTTCTTTGTCGTCCCTGAGATACACTATGGTAACATGACTTCCCTTGATTAATTTAGCACCAGCTTTTTCTATATCCGCAGCGGTTGAAATCGGCTCCTTATTTACTGATGTAACTATATCTCCGGGAATAAGTCCTAATTTTTCAGCCAGTGAGCCTGCTTTTACCTTGCCTACATAAGCTCCAAATGTTACCTTGGATCCTTTCCGGGATGTAATGTTGCCTGCATCGGCTACAGATATTCCCAGTGAGGGTTGAGACGCGCGACTCAGAATTTCGTCAAGTTTTGCGCGGTCAAAACCGACCACGATTTGGCCGTCGAGGATAATAACCGGCACGCCCATTTGTCCAGTTTTATCTACCATTTCCTGTGCGGCTTTCTGGTCGCGTGACACATCGTGCTCTTGAAATGGTACACCCTTTTGTGAAAGATACTCTTTCACCATGTGGCAATAAGGTCATGTCGGGGTTGAATAGACGATAATATTCATAGTAACCTCCGCTGCATAGGTGAGAAGCGGTGAGCAACCTTATTTTGATTATAGCATATTGTCGGATACCTTAATTCCATCGAGTTTGGTATAGACGCAAATTTAATTCAGGGTTGTCGCTTATTTCTATTCTCAGGAGCGTTTTTGCTCTGACAGATAAAGGATATGGTTTTTGTTGACAGCTGCGAATCTGGCAGAATGAATTCCTGTAACAAGATCTGATTTTATGGTGATATTGGTCATGGGTATAAACGTATTCTCCTGCTCCAGAGCTATGTTTAGTTTTTGCCCCTGTTCAGTATACATCGAGCCCTCTAATACGAGAGTCGAAAAATTTAAGGTCACCGGGATGGGTTTTTTATCTCTGAAAGGGTGAGCCTTCATCGATGTTTCTACAGGAGATGCACAAGCATTATTTATTCCTGCGGTTTCCATGACAAACAATATATTATGTTTGGCCACAAACAGGTTGGGTGCTTTCATGAGTACATTGCCGTTGAGGTCAGACACAATGGCATCGGTAAATGCGATGAAATTTTGATTTGCTTTTTGCCAGGGGCCGACTATATCTCTATTAAAAATATCCAGGACTCGCTGCTGTTCCTGAAATTGTACCAGACCGGCGATGATTGTCTTCAGGAGCACAACCGTTACTTCAATTGAAACCAGTTTCTTGGCCGAGTCACCGGAGGGCTCAGAATTTCTTTTCTTAAATGAGTCGTTCATGCTAGATCCCTCGTTTTTTATATTTTTGTTGTTCTTTTGTTTAGACATAGTCTAATTATCAATTCACTATGTTGTCAAGAGGTACCTTCGTATACCGCGTAAGAGTTAGCATTTCTATAGCTAAATTTATAGCGGCACAAGAATCAGAAGAATAGTTGACTAAAGAAAACGAGGCGGGATTCTTTGAGTCGAAAACAGAGTAGTGACTAAGCATTCAACAGGATAGAGTAATTCCAGGCCAGGGTGATACTATAAAGCATTACGATGCCAATGCAAGCTTTTTGAGCAACTTTATTAGAATATTTTGAGAGCAGGTAGACAAGGATAACCGAAATACCTACAGTAAAGAACCTTTCCGGTAAAAACATACCGTTTTTGAGGAGTGGAACCATAAAAGGATTGCCTTCACACACCAAACCATTTCCTACATAAATATGAGTTATTATTGCGTCCCACAGTTGAAAGAGAGCCGCAACAACCACCAGGAAGAATAAATCAACTTTTTGAAATGCTTGAGTTAATATTCTCATAATGCGTGAATGTTAATTTGTTGATACTAAAGTCACTGATACTGAAGTACTAACGTACCATAATCAGGTTGTTGCTGTCAAGATAATTGTGTAATCAAGTTCAAAAAATAGTATATATAAGCCTTAACAGATTGTTTCACCTCCATCCACTTTAATAATCTCTCCTGTGATAAAATCCGAATCCTCAGAGGCAAGAAAAACAGCGGTGCCCACAAGATCTTCCGGTTGTTCATGCCGGCGGAAACAGCGATCTTTTATCAGTGACTCATCCATTTCTGGTGTTCTTCCCGGCCATTCCATGGTAGCAGGGGTCATGGTGTAGCCTGGAGATATGCAATTGACATTGATATTATGCTCACCCAACGCACGTGCCATACAGGTGGTCATGACGGAAACGGCTCCTTTAGAACAGGTGTAGGGGAGGATTACAGCGGTTCCTTTTTCTGTCGTACTCGAGGATATATTAATGATCTTACCTTTGGACTGAGATATCATGTAGGGAACCACCGCCTTCATGCATAGCCATATTCCTTTAACATTCACCGCAAGTATTCGATCCCATTCGTCAGGTTGCCATGAATCCCACTTTCTGGCTCCGAGCCCGTAAAATATGGCAGCATTATTTAATAAGATATCTATCCTGCCAAATTTATCGACAGTTTTTTTTGCCATTTTTTCAGTGTCATCCGGGCTGGAAACATCGGTAACAAGTGATAGTGAATTTCCGCCCGCATTAACTATTTCCCGGGCAACTTTTTGAGCATTATCAGAAATGATATCAGCTACTACGACTTTAGCCCCTTCGGCTGCGAATCGAAGTGCATATGCACGCCCTATCCCGCGTCCGCCACCGGTAATAATAGCTACTTTGTCCTTTAATCTCATTGTTTTCCCCCTTAAATTAATCAAAAGAAATCTATATTTTTCTGGAGCTAATGTCAAGCATAATATCGCAGTGAATTGGAAGTTTTGTCTGCGTAAAACGCGGGATATGTTATGCTTGAATGGATTTAATTGAGGAGGCTTGCAATGCTTTCTGATTTGATAATCGGGACATGGAGCTTGATTCCTAATATGTTCAAATATAGTTATTCCGATGGTGAGGTACTTTATCCATTCGGCCAGGATGCACAGGGTCTTTTGATCTATACCTCAGACAATCGCATGTCAGTGCAAATAATGCGTCCGGAACGACCTTTATTTGCTTCCGGAGTCATAAGGAAAGGAACATCTAAGGAATTAAAAGAAGCCTTCCGGGGATATATAGCGTACTTTGGTACCTATCACCTTGACCAAGAAAAGGGAATAGTAGTTCACCATGTTTCAGGGAGTTTATTCCCTAATTGGGTAGGTAGAGACCTGGAAAGATATTATATTTTTACAGACAATCAGTTGATATTAAATACGATGCCCATTCAGACTTCGGGGAGGCAAATGGTTGCAGAGCTAGGCTGGGAACGGGTGATTTAATTATTGAGGTCTGCACCTTTCAATAGTGGCAGCTTCATGTCATTGACATCCCGCCGTTCACCGCTATGGTTTGGCCGGTAATAAAGTCGCTTTCCGATGAAGCCAGAAATATTACAGTCCCTACCAGGTCCTCGGGATATTCAACCCTTTTTAGAGCACGTAGAGGGAGTATCTGCTTACGGCGTTCCAGGCCTTCCAGGTCGCTTGAATCCTCACTGAAAGTAGAACCCGGAGCAATGCAATTAACGTTTATGTTATATTCACCAAGTTCGTTTGCCAGTACTCTGGTTAACCCGATTACGCCGCCTTTACTTGCTACGTAATGTGCCATATGTTTCCGGCCCATGAAAAAAGTATCTGAGGTTATGTTAATAATTTTTCCGGCTTTTTGTGCTTTCATATAGGGGAAGACTGCCCGGGCACAAAGAAAAGTTCCTTTCAGATTGACTTCCATTACCCGGTCCCATTCTTTAATGTCTAACTGATTGAAAGGTGCTATTGTGAGTGACGGTCTCATATAAAAGGCGGCATTGTTAACCAGGATATCGATTCTGCCAAAAGCTGAAGAAGCGGTTTTGGCCATTTCTAACGTGTTTTCTGCTGAGGATACGTCTGTTTTTACAGCTAATGCTTTTCCGCCGCCGGCTGCAATTTCCTTTACCGTAATTGCAGCAGCTTTTTCATCGATGTCCGCAATGACTACTTTCGCTCCTTCACGGGCTAAACCAAGACAATACGCCTTGCCTATTCCGTTGGCTCCTCCCGTTACTATGGCAACTTTATCTTTTAGTCTCATTTACGCCCTCCCATGATTTAAAAGGCAATCGGATACTATTTAACGCAAAGACTATCCATCTCGATCAGGTAATCGGGACGAGCCAGAGAATGGGGTTGGATTACGGTACAGACCGGGGGTTCATCCAGAAGCCTCGGTGCGTGCTTCCGGTAATATTCTATTTCCGCCTTCTTCATTAATGGATAGTCCTTTATATTCTTGAGTAAAGCAAAGGTCTGGATGATATTTTCCATGGAACCGCCGGCATCTTCGATGGTATCTTTTACAACGTCCAGAGTAACCTGCATCTGTTCTTCTATGGTAGTGCCAATGGTGGCTTCGCTCTTAGCGGTGCGGGCTGCGCAGCCGCCGCCGATGATAAAATCGCCAACTACAGCTGCCTTAGAAAGATGGGGTTTACCGGCAGGGAAATAGGGTATGACTGCCCTGACACCACCACACCACTCGGGGTATTTGGTGACTTTCCATCCCGGTTTATCCTGGGAAAGAACTGCCGTAACCTGTATTTCTACGAGGCATTCCGGTATGGCTAACGATTCGGTTTTTATAAATGTGCTGGTCGGCGGGTCGTCAACCAATCGGCGTGCGTGGCTTTGCAGGAATTCTGCTTCGGTCTCTCTCATAGCTGCATAGTTTCTTAAATCTGTCAGCAGCATTACCGTGTCAACGATGCTATCCATAGTAGTGCCCGCCTCGCGAAGCGTGCGTTTTATGTTTTCGAGTGTTGCCCATACCTGGTCTACGATGTGGTTAGATGCAACTTTACCCGTTTCAAAATTCCTGGCATCCATCCCGGAGAGGTAAACCAGGTTGCCCACGACCGCTGCCTTGCCATAAGACTGCTTCCTGCCGCCATAGCTGAGGGGATATGTTTTTACTTCCCAGCCCGGGGCTTTTCTCGACAATACGGCAGTTGCTTCGATTTCTACCAGTGCATTCGGGTTAATCGCCGAATGATATTGAATAACCTTACCGGCGGGAGGGTATTTTATGAGATCCGGAGCGTGTTGTTTATAGAAACTCACTTCTGCAGCTCTTACCTTTTTAAGGTCATCCATATTTTTGATAAAAACGACAGACCTGACCATGTTATTCATAGGTGTTCCAGCTTCTTCGAAAGCCTCTTTTAACCGGCCCAAAGCTACCGCAGTTTGTCCCCCAATATCCTTAGAATTAGGCTTAGGTGAGCCGGTTTCAAAGCCGTCTACCCCCGAACAAAATACCATATTCCCAACTGCAACTGATTTTGAAGAACGTGGTTCGCCCTTTTTTTTGGCGGCTGTATAATTCTTGATAGTAAGTCCCATGTTCCCTCCTTATTTATTTGCCGTGATACAAAGAACTTTTGATTTCATGTATCAAATAGAACATTAGAAGACGGGTGTACCAATGAAAAGCGAGATGCGAACATTATAACAGAGTTGTTTTTCAGTTGCTGGTGAAGAGATGGAAATTACCCGTTGTTCCGGTCGTCAGACTGGAATATCGATCACCTTAGCTTCAAGGTCCATCTGGCAAGAGAATTGAGAAGGTCCTTGATAAGTTTACGAGCGGTGTCATCATTAAGCCTGCCATTGGCATCAAATTTTTGAGCGGCAAATGTGATAAAAACTTCAGGCTTGTTCAGGGGATGCATATTGAGGAAAACAAAAGTTTGTCTCAAATGATATTGTGCCCTTGCTCCTCCCAGCATTCCGGTGGAGGCACTCATTATGGCCACAGGTTTACCTTCAAATGAATTATCCCCGTGCGGCCGGGAAGCCCAATCCATTGCATTCTTAAGCACACCCGGTATCGAGTAGTTGTGTTCAGGAGTGGCAATCAAAAGAGCATCGGCGGCTTTTATCTTCTCCTTAAATAGTTTTACCGGAACAGGCATTTGAGTTTCTGCCTCCTGGTTGAAGGGGGGTATTTCGTTCAACTCAACAACTTCTATGGTCATACCAGGCGGGCACAGTTCCACGGCAGTGGATAGCAATGCCCTGTTATACGATTGTTTTCTCAAACTTCCTGCAAAACCCAATACCGATATTTGTGCGTCCATTCGGCAGCTCCTCTTTGCATTTCCCGATCTATCACTATTATGTCTTAGATCAGCAATTTGTCCTCGGCGGAATACATCCAAAATTCAGTTTACCACCTTAAATTCTTTGTTACAACACTAAAACAGGTTTGTTTAATATAATTTACCTTGTATGCCATTTTATACGGGGCGTTAATCCAGATTTTCCTGCATGGGTTATAATTAGTAGAGATATTGCGAGGAATAATAAATGATTATTACGACTGGCCTTGCCAGGAAGCAAATCGAGGCGTTGTTATCTAGATCTCAAGAGGCGCTTGTTTCCCAAAACGAGTTCTTTTCAATTCTGAATAGTGGAGGAGCCTCGGCGCTTCTGAGAAAATACCTCGACAGGGGCGTTCTCTCTTTATCAAAGCCCAGCCAGCATGAAACCATGTTCGAAAACATGAAGCGACAGGAATATCACACAAGTGCTTCGATGTTTTTTACCTTTACCCAGGGATCTTTGCCGGTTGTAGACATTGAAAATTGGAAATTGAGTGTTGAAGGCGATGGAGTAGAAGCTCCTTTTTCAATCAGTTACAACGATCTTTTGAAGCTTCCCATGACGTCGGTGACACGTTACCTTGAATGCGCCCATAACGGGAGTGCCTTCTACGACTTGTTGATGAACAGACGGTCGGAAGGACCTCAATGGCATTTCGGGGGATATGGTATCGCTGACTGGACCGGAGTCAGGTTAGCCGACCTTTTAAAAAGAGCAAAGCTTAATCCTCAAGCGACTGATGTAGTTTTAACAGGGCTTGACGGCCCACGATATTCAAGGCCTCTACCGGTTGACAAAGCCATGGAGGATGATACCTTACTGGCATATATCATGAACGGACAGATATTGCCTCTGGATCATGGTTTTCCCCTTCGTGCAATTGTTCCAGGATGGGTTGGAGCGGCCTGTATAAAATGGGTTACAAAGATAACTGTTTCTAAAAAACCTGTCAGTGTGATAAATAATACCGATAACTATGTGCTCATAGGCCCTGCCTATAAAGCCTCGCCTCCAGCTAAAGGGCCTGTCCTAACGAACCAGCTGGTAAAATCCGCCTGCTGTCTCCCCTGGCCGGCAACGTTACCTGAGGGGCACCGGCACATTACTGGATATGCCTGGTCTCCTTTCGGCAAAATAAGTCGGGTTGACATAAGTATTGATGCAGGTAAGACTTTTCGCCCTGCATTACTTACCGGACCGAATATTGAACGTGCCGGAACACGCTGGGAATATCATTTCGATGCTGTGCCCGGAGAAACGGCTATTATCTCTAAAGCTACCGATGAAAAAGGAAATACTCAATATGACCTATCAAAACAACAGTGGAATCAGTTGGGCTATCTCTTTGGTGCAGTCGTGGCGCATCCCTTAACAATTACTTCCCAATGCGCCAATGCAGGACGCTCTTACGGTGATTATTCTTTGGCAGTGCCCGATGCCCCCGGATGTTGTTAATCTGATACAATTGTAGTGAAATCAACTCCAGGTTGAACCCTGAGGGGAAAATCAACCTTAGAGGTCTTTCTCATGGTTGTGTATGTTTATTTCGCGGTTGGCTCAATTGCACTCGGAATTGTCATCACTTTTATCGTGATTTTCATTTGTGCCAGTCTGCGTATTGATATGTCAAATAATCTGTGGATACTTGCTATCCCGGCGACTCTCGCTATCCTGTTAAATATCGTCTTTATCGAACTCTATTACAAATTCAAAAAGAAGTAACCAGTCGTACCGGCCGTCTCGAAATTAAGAGTAGAACAAAGTTGTCTGATAAGGAGGATCTGCCATGGAATCGAAAATCAAGTACTATCCGATGTATTACAACGGGATAAAACAGGTATATCCAAATGTCCCCCCCGGTTCTCCGATGTATGCACAATGTATCGTAGCCGGAAATCTGGTTTTTGTCTCAGGAATGACGGCACAGGACGTTGAGACGGGTAAAATATTAGTTCATGATATCAAAAGCCAGATGAATGTAGCCATGGGAAAAGTGGAGAAGGCATTACGGGAAGCGGGCAGTAGGATGGACAATGTTATCAAGACAATGATCCTTCTCAGTAACCCCGATGATTATACCATCATGAGAAAGACAGAATTTGAATACTATCAGAAACATGCTCCTCTATTAGTGGAGCAGCCTCCGGTAAGTACATTGTTTCACGCCAAGCAGATTGGTCCCGGGCCGGAGTATCTTGTAGAGGTGGAGGTTGTTGCTGTGATGCAGCGCTAATCGTTCCCCGCTGGGCCTTCATACGGTTCTACGTTCCAGATACGACTGGATATCCTGCATCTTTCCAGGCGTTATATCCGCCTTTTAAAGCTTTTACGTTGGTATATTCTTTACCTATCAATACCAGTGCCGCACCGGCACTTGTTTTTTCATCCGGTCAGCTGCAATAGATGATGATTTCGAGTATTTTTATCTGGAGGAGGCACCCATTCGCCTGAAGTAATCATGGCGAGGGGAACCGGGATGGCGCCTTCAATATGTTCTTTGGAAAACACTTCAGTCACATCCACTCTCGAGTCGATAAGCAGCATCTTCTCTTTACTATTAATCTTCTGCAGCAGCTCTTCAATAGAGATTCGAGGTACCCGTTCCGAAGGCGAGACCCTGTCTGTGGAATCCGATGTGGGTGAGGATGGTGGGGGTGAGACTGGGGTAATCGGAGAAGGTGCAACTGATGCCCTGGGAGCGCAACCTGGTAATGCAAAAAGTAATAATAGCCCTACAGCCAAAAAACGCCAGTTCATATTGATTCCTTATCTGGATAAAAGCTCAACAAGCACATTAGCACAATTGAGTTTTACCCTTATCACCAATTGTAACACGCTTTTTGTTAAAGGAATCAATTTCGTAACCAGAGGCAGACTATCGTCTTAAATAAAATCTGCCCGGGGTGTTTGCTTCTTGAGTCAACCCCAGGCAGAGTGTTACATAACGATTGTTGTCTAAAGGCGGTGTATTTAGAGGCGAGGCTTACAAAGGATTTCTTTTACTTTGGTATCGAAAAAGCGATGAGCTGTTTCCGGTTTTAGTACGATTGCCGTATCGGCTCCGCCGCTTCTGCCCACTCCAGCAACCGAAATCACTTCTTCGTTCGTTTTTACCAGACCGGCATCAGCAGCCATAGTTGCGATTTCACAGGCTACTTTCAGACCCTGGCCAAAAAGACGAAGGGTAGATTGCACGATATCTCCTATTATGTACGTTGTTGGTGCCGATGCTATCTCTCCCTGGCGCATTGAACGGGTGAGCCCACCGAATGCATGTGCTGCGGTGACCACCGGTACGTTCCTGCCCTGCACTATTTTCAAACTTTCATCAGAGAATTCCTGAGTATTGGGATCTCTGAATCCCGTGCTGTGCCGTACTATTATCAGGTTCATACCTTTGAAGAACTCAGATGCTTTGACCGCAGTCCGGCCGGTAGTTGAGGCAACGACTATCGTTTTTATTCCAAGCTGTTTCGCTCTTTCTTTGGCAAGATGGAATGTCTGATCGGTATTCTCATTGCCGGGATTATCAAAATAAGTGATTTTAGATTCCATTGATAAAAACCTCCTTGTTCATTATTACGGCCTATCACTATATCATAAAAATATAGATAACACTAGAACGGTTAAAAAACGATAGAGCCACTTCAGATTTAGCCTTGAACCGATTGTGCTGAAGACAGCCGGGTTGACTGTCTCGCAGCCGCTCATTTTGCACCTGGACTGATTGCAGTCACACCTGCGCCGTGACGCAGCTTAAACCCGGGAAGGCGGGTTATATTTGGCTCATATACCCCTCAACGATGGGGATTAATTTATCACTTTCAGGAGGAGTAAAGTTCGGCGATTTGCTAAACGCGATGTAATCAAATGTTTCACTCGTTCTGAACGCTATTCCAGGGTGATATCTTGAAGGGAACACCGGGTTCCTTTTCTATCACAGGTAAGTCCCGGGCAGAGCTTTCATCTTTTTTCTTTTTTAACTGTAGTAAACCGGCTCTGGCATCACCGTCCCATCTTGGACTGACCTTTCGAGTTCTTGCGGAGAGGAACCCACACCAGAGAGGCTATCCAACCATGAGCGATAGCAAAAGTTAAGTAATTACCCGCATGAATGTATTTTTCATTGAGAATCGCATGCCTGCGTTCTGCTTCAACATACAGAAACCCTGATGTCAGATACAGCTCGCTCCCCACAAACAGGTCGGGGTGTGCATCTATGTGTATCACATCAAATGGTACCCTGAGGCCACCAGATTCAATGAGCCTGCGCCAGAAGTGAAATACTCCATCGTGAGTTTCTACTGTGCGCCCCTGTACCGGGGCGTCATGTGAAAGGCAACATCTCTCCTCAAGAAATTGCTTTACCTTAGAGGCACTCCATGGCTTATAGTCTGAACCCAGCCTTCCTGTCACATTTTCGCTGCAGTAAGCGTTTTTATTCAGAAAGAAATCCAAATCCAAATCCAGGAAGCGCATGAACCTCTCCATCAATAGTTACTCTGTTCACTTCTTACTATAGCGGCAGAAGTGAGGCTCGTCAATCAGGTTAAGAATAACTACCGTCCTATTGGGACTGTTTTTATCCGTCGCGTTGTTGCATGCATAGGCAGAATATTTTGAAGCCAATGCTGCTACTATACTGTCACGGCTAATAGCGTATGCTATAATTCGTAAGCATATCCAACCCGGGTAAAAATGTAATGCTAATGCACAGGAAAAGGCATAGTTTGACCTGGATATGGCTTGTGTTGAAGTGGTATGTACAACTTTCTAGCAAGGCATTTTTTAGCCCCGTCATTGGATTTAGTCAGGGGCACAAAGACGATGCAAAAGCTGAAAGAGCTGGAACAAAGCCAATGGTGGCCGCGGGATAATATTCTAAAGTTGCAGGATCAACGGTTAAGGCGGCTTATACAGCATTCCTACAATAATGTACCTCACTACCGTCGCTTATTCGAGGAAAGGTCGTTGCATCCGGACGACATTGAAACGGGTAAGGACCTGAGTAAGCTGCCGGTGTTAACCAAAAAGCTTGTCAGAAGCAATTTTGACAGTTTGATTGCCAGAAATTTCCCGGTTAAGGAAAGGGTACGGTTATGTACTTCAGGATCGACAGGGGAGCCGCTTATATTATACGGTACTAAGGAAGATCATGTAAGTGTGACCTTCGCTGCCTATCAAAGAATGCTTTCGGGGATAGGAATTGAGATTGGGGATAGGATCGTGACCTTAAGCGTCAAGTACCAGCCCAGCCTGGCATCCCCTGCTACGAGTTATGATAGAGAATTTTTACAGAAGATTGACTGTATATTCCGATAGCATATTAAAGGGTAATATGTCGGGTTATGCCAGAAAAATAGAGGGCTTTAAGCCGGAACTTTTAACGGGATGCCCATCTGCAATCGAAACGCTGGCCAGGTTTATCCGTGGAGGATCCAAATATAAAATCAGGCCGAAGGCGATTGTCACTCGCGGCGAGCAATTGTTTGATTCCCAGCGGATACTTTTCCGGGAAGTATTCCACTGTGAAACGTATGACTCCTATGGCGCAATCGAGCGGAGTTTACATAGCCTTTCAATGTTGTAAGCATTCCAGCTACCATATTGCCGCTGAAAACACGATAGTGGAAATAGTCAATGATAAGGATGGGCCCGTTGAGCAGGGAGAAAAAGGGCGAATACTGGTAACCAATCTGAATAACTATGCTATGCCATTTATACGGTACGACATTGGTGATGTTGGCGTTGCTTCTGAAAAGAGCTGCTCCTGCGGAAGAGGTTTGCCCTTGCTGGATTCGCTGGAAGGCAGGTCTGTCGACGTGATAGTTACAAAAAGTCGGGGTAAAATATCCGGCAATTATCTGTATTATCCAGCGGACCCTAACTTCGCATATTGGGGTATCGAGAAATACCAGATTATCCAGGAAGACTATGAAAATATTCTCATTAAAATCGTTCCTGGCAAAGAACCTGCTGAAAGATGTAAACGAAATTAAGAAACTTATGACAAAAGCATACCAGAAGGTCCTGGGTGAGGACATGAAAATAGATGTAAAAGTGGTCGACGAAATACCCACGACCGCAGCAGGAAAAAGAAAATTCATCATATCCAATGTTACTTAGTTTTCGAATTAGCGGAATAACTTTGGTTGGTGGGCCATATGAGGCCAGGAAATAGCCACAGAGTTCCAGTCTTGCAATGACTGAATTCCATTCTAATGCTATCCCATATCTCGTGTGTTAAGATTTTTCTAATTTCAATATAAACTAAAGATATTTTTTCATATGGCCCCACTGTAACAGAATTGAAAATCGGCAGTCCCTGAAATCTTCTTGTCGCTTCACAGCGGGCGCGGGGCGTGGCAGCAAGTACGGTCTCCAAGGCTCTTTCGCGGGCTCGTAGCTCAGGGGTAGAGCGGTCGGCTCATAACCGATTGGTCGCAGGTTCGATACCTGTCGAGCCCACTTTTGAATCTAATTTTACCCAAACTGACGCCAATTCCTTTCAAAAAGTCGCAGGTTCTCCTTCAGACCTGTTGCAACTGAGAGAATTACTCACATATACTACTAGGTAGCAAGGGTAGGCGATATACAAGAAGTGTTTTAGTTAGTTCTAGTAGTATAAATTTACGATTTGATAACAATAATAATGATTTAGTCATTTGTTAAATAAACTATATTTGATATTTTAAAGTTTGGATTCAATGGCAAGTTGCATGATTAAGTTCATGTTTTGGAATATTAACAAGAAACCCCTTGTTGATTTAATAGCCAAGCTAGTACTTGATCATGATGTTGATATATTAATGCTATGCGAATCTAATATTAGCGATGTTGAACTCATGTTAAGAATCAATGGGAATAATTATACATACTCCTATTTTTCAAATAGTCGAACTAGTTAAAATTTACAGTCGATTTTTACCCTCATTCTTCGAACTAGTTAGCGATGTAGGGCAAATATCATTCCATAATATTTTATTGCCTGTTAAGAAGCCATTATTGCTTGGGGCTGTACATTTTGGTAGTAAAATGTATTTGTCTGAAAACGATCAAGCCTTAAGATGCACTATTTTGGCTCAACAAATCAGAGAGGCTGAAACAAGGGTTGGTCATTCGAGAACGCTATTGATTGGCGATTTTAATATGAATCCTTTTGAGGTTGGAATGGTTGCTGCAAATGGCCTTCATGCGATAATGGATCGTGAAATTGCTAAAAAAGAAAGTCGCATGATACAGGGAAATAAGTATGAATATTTTTACAATCCATTATGGAATTACTTTGGAGATATGACTCCTGGTCCAGTGGCAACTTATTACAAAGATAAATCTACAGAAGTGAATTATTACTGGCACATTTTTGATCAGGTATTAGTCAGACCAATGTTAATAAATGAGCTTAGTTACGATACTCTTAAAATAATAACTAATGTTGGGTTCTACTTCTCTACTTACAAATTCTGGTGTGCCAAATGGAAATCTTGGATCGGATCATTTGCCTATATTATTTCGACTCATGTATTAGAACAAAAAGGGGGCGAATTATGAGCGAAAATAGTTTTTGGAATAAATAGGCAATATTGAAGAAATAAAGACTATCAAAACGCCAAGTGTTATTTTAAAGGAGCAGGCTAATTTCTTAACTAATCTTACTAAAAGGTATTCTTAAAGGCGAGGTCGTAAGTTTAAAAGATACGAACCTCACGGGATCTAAATACTTTAATATTGGCTTACGCATTGAAGTGCCAACTCTGAGATATAAATTGACGGTTGTAGAACTTATTTATCCAGTAAGTTTATATCCTCTGAGAATTTCTGATGAAATTAACGAAAAGTCATATTCAGTAGAAGATGAAGAGGGATTCTTAGACATATTAAAAAATATTTTATCTTCGCCGAAAGTTACCAATGCAGTAAAAGTACTTATGGCACAAGCAATTTCTTCGACAAGTTCCTAAAAAGATAACAGTTATGATATGGGTATGATGTAAAAACATTATTGTATTGGAAGGAACGAAAATCACGGTCGAAACAAAATGTAGTACTATTGGATTCTATAAAGAAGAACCACTGTCATACCATCTCAAATGCAATAGGTTCAACTTATTGAAAATAATGAAAGAGCTAATTTTTCAGTAATCGAGGGCACCCATGAATATTGAATCCGAGAATATCAACTCTCATAACCGATTGGTCACAGGTTCGATACCTGTCGAGCCCACCACAGAATTCCGAATCGCAGTTGCTTCGTGGACTTATTCCATTCTGAAGGTTAAGGAAATTCATGTCCCCCGACTAGGCAGATTTTATATTGGGCAAAGTTTCAATGGCCTGCTTCATATTTTTGCGGTATTGCTCGAAAGCTTGCCGACCGAGCTCTGTGAGACGTATTGTGGTATGAGGCTTTTTATCCAGGAATTCTTTCTCAATTGAAATATAGCCGGACCTTTCAAGTTTCCTGGTATGGGCAGACAGGTTCCCTCCGGTAAACCCTGTGTGACGGATGAGAAATAAGAAATCAGCGCTCTCTACAACATATAAAACAGCCATGATAGTGTAACGGGATGGCTCATGGATCAGCCGGTCAATTTCTGAAGCCGGTTGCCGATTTTCATCATTAGCTATTACAGGTTCCATCGGTTTACTCTTTTTCATTTAACTATTTACTTATGGAGGTAAAATATTATTTGAGGCGGATGAGAATAGTGACACTTTTCAAAGTACACTCCCACACATCTAAAATCGACACAAAAACTACAAGAAAGCCAGGAAGCACAGAATTAAAGGCAAGAGATTAACGATATAATCTGCTAATACCCCCGCAGGAACGCCTCAAACCCGGGTGCTAGGCTGCTAAACCCTTTAAATTAAGCAAAATCAATGCCAGAACAAAAATGAGTAACAGGTTAGCCATGATCATTCCTATCAAGATAGGTTTACCAGTTTTTCTTTTTTGAGGGGATTTAACGCGGTCTGGTCCGGGATACGTTATCCATTGTTTCGAAGCACGCCAAACGCCTATCCCAACAATATAGAATATGAGCCAAAAAATGAGTTTATCACTGGCAATCATGAGGCCAAAACCCATTGCAATGAGGCCAACTATGATATCCATGAGTCCATCCTCATGACAGAATAGAGAAGCCCCCAACCTCTCTCCTCTTCAGGTCCTGCCGTTGTGATATTTGTGCCATATTTTACCTCCTATATTATTGCAGAATACTTTGTAATGCAAACTATTCTGCAATAATTATACCATAGCAGAATGATTTGTCAATACCTGTGAGAGACTTTATTTGAGGAGCGGTACGGGCGACGGCCGAGGGACTAGGGCATGGCAGGATTTTTAGGTTAGCACAGCAAAGCGGGAGACCGGGTAGGGGAGAGAATGTAGTATGGTTTACATAATGTTAAGTGGCGTACGTTATGGGAGGCGCACTCAAAATAGCTGCCCATTGGCCATTGCTCGCAGTAGGTGAGTGTCTACCTTTCAAATACCATTGGTGTTTGACGATTCCTGAGCAAGACACTAACCAA
>CAWAQY010000019.1:0-59928 GCA_963784375.1 uncultured Chloroflexia bacterium
TGGAGCGGTTTGAGGGGTCGGCAATCGGCAAATTGATTGAACGACTCCGCGAAAGCGGAGTCCCGGAGGAGACGCTAATCAAAAGCAGCATCGGCTGTCGCGAAGTTCGATAGCTGATCTGTTGCTCGGGCTCCATCTGCGCGAGGCCGAGTCCCGGACGCGCCAATCGCGAGCGCCGCGACGTCGACCACGCCTCCTGCGCCGAACACGATCGAGGGCGCGACGACATCGCGATCCAGCAGGTGCGTGCCGAACGCGCCTTCGCGTGCGATGACACCATCCGGGAACGCGTGCGCAAGCGCGAGCGCGGCACGCGCGAGCACGCTGGTTTCGCCCACGTGGGCACCCACGACGATCGGCACGCCGCTGCGCCGCGCCTCTGCGGTGAAATGCAGGCTCCGCAACAGGCCGCCCATCTTCGACACGCGGACATTGGCGATCCAGCGATAGGGATCCTCCTGGATCTCTGCAAGGTGCTCCACGCGCAGCGCACTCTCGTCCAGGATGATCCTGGTATGGAGCGCATCCGCCATGCGGCGCATGCCCGTGAAGTCGCCGGGCCGCAACGGCTCCTCGATCGCCCGAAACGGGAAGGCGAGCGCGGCAACGTAATCGATCGCGAGGGCAGCATCGGCCCAGAGGTTGTTGGCGTCGGCACGAACGGCTGATGCGTCGAGCCCCGCAGCCTCCAGCGTGCGGATCTTCGCTTCATCCCTGGCGAAATCGCCACCCAGCTTGATCTTGAAATCGCGAAATCCCGCGCGAAGGTACCTATTCAGTTGCATCTGAAATATCGCGGGCGTCCCGTCTCCCAAAACGGCCGTGTAGTGGAAGCATCCCGCGAGCGGCGCCAACCCGAGCAGCGACTCGACGGGGCGCCCCTCGACGTGGCCGATGAGGTCGAGCAGCGCCAGCTCGGCCGCCGTCCACGCCGCGGGTGCGGCGTCGATGGCGGCGCGATGACGCTCCACCCACTCGCTGAGCGTGGCGACGTCGCGGATCGACGCCTGCCAGTCGTCCCGGTGCCCGGCGACGAACGCGAGCGCGCTCTCGACGCTCTCGCCGGTGACGTATTCGCGCGGGCAGCCCTCGCCGACCCCGGCGCAGGGCCGTCCCAAGCCGGGGGTGCCCCCAGTGGGGAAGCGCGAAGCGCTTCGGGGGCGTCCTTCCTCCCGGCGCAGGGCCGTCCCAAGCCGGGGGTGCCCCCAGTGGGAAGCGCGAAGCGCTTCGGGGGCGCCTCTTTCCTCCCGGCGCAGGGCCGTCCCAAGCCGGGCGTGCCCCTAGTGGGGGAAGCGCGAAGCGCTTCGGGGGCGTCCTTCACCCCGGCGCCGCCCTCCTGCGCGCGCGCGCTCACCAGGATCGATTGCGTGGTCGTGCGGCTCGACGCGGCGTGGGTGAACGCCACTTTGAACGGAATGTGCAGCGCGCGGGCGGTGATGTCGGCGATGACCATGGCTTACCTCGCCGCGACGTAGCCATCGAATTGGAACGCAAGGCCCTTGCGATAGGCGAGCGCGACTGGCTTGTACTGGCCCTCGCGCTGGCCGTTCGCGACACAGAATTGCTTGAACGCGTCCCCGGTCTCGTCCCGCAGCCAGTGGGCGTGGATGCCTCCCAGCCGCGCGCTTTCACGTTTGGACTGATACTCGATGTTCGCTTGCGCGAGCTTCGCATCCACGGCCTGCGCGAGACAATCCGCCTGCGGCCGCGGCCCCGCATCGGATTCGACGTACAGGTGATACTTACCGGTCTCCTCGTCGGCGAGCATGGTGACGAAGCGCAGCGCGCGCCCGATCTTCGCGAGGGCCCAGCGCACGGCGTCGAGGACCTGGGCATCGCAGAGCTTTTCGCCGGTGAGGTTCGTCACACCTTTGCCCTTTTGCACGAAGCTGAGCAGCGGCGTGCGGTGGAGGTAGCCGGTCACGCGCACGACGTCGTTGATGAAGTATCGGTAGAGGCCCGACGGCGTCGTGACGATGACGTAGTAGTCGATGCCCTTGCGCACGCGGTCCAGCGTGAACGTGCCGGCTCGCCGCGATCCCAGCGGTCGCGCTCGATGAATTCGAAGAAGTGCGTGTCCAGCGTCGGCAGGCCCGCGCCCGCGCGCCGCCCCAGGGTGATCGTCGCCCGGAACTCGCTGGCGATGTAGCCGAGCTCGAGCACCCGCGGACGCGGCGACAATTCGCGCCGCAGCGCATCGACCGCGGTGCCCGCGCTGCCGCAGGTCCAGGTCACGACGAGCCTCGCGTGCGGCCACAGGTCTGCGAGGCGCGGGCCGCGTGCGCCGCGCGTGCAGGGCGAGTTCGTCGGCGCGTTGCGGGCGCGGCTGGAGCCGCGTCCGGAATCGCCGACCGGACGGCGGGAGGCGTCTGTTCCTCGAGGCAGAACGTGCCGTTGCGCACGTCGTCGATCAAGGCGCGCTATGGTCGCGATAGAGCCGCATCAACGTCAGCAACGTCGTCGGGTTGGCGGCACCGATGTAGGTGATGTCGCGATGGGCGAGCTGGGGCTCACCCCACTTCCTGACCGCTGTAGGCGGTAAGCACGTGATGGCTCGGAAATCACACCTCAGGAAATATTTCGGCTCGTTCAAGAGGAAAGAGTCAGTCGAATCTTCGCTGTCCCCACCGTTTTTACAGCTCTGATCCATGCGCCCGAACGGGTCCATTATGACCTCAGTAGCCTCCAAATGGCCATCGTCGGAGGCGCTCCCGCCTCTTTGAGCTTGATCCAAGGAATTGAAGAGAAGCTCCAATGCCGGGCCATTGCCGGATACGGATTGACTGAAACCTCTCCGGTGATTTCACTCGCGCCGGTCAAAGACCCTTTGCAAACGGAAGATCCCATCCGACGTTTCAATCTCCAAGCCATGGCTGGGAGGGAGACCATCGTTTCAGAGATTCGGGTGGTCAATTCTGAAGGCCATGAGGTTGCCGCAAACGATGAGGAGATTGGCGAAATTGCCGTCCGCAGCAATGTGGTGATGAGCGAATATTTTAAAGATCCGCAAGCCACCCAGAATGCCATTCGCGACGACTGGTTTTACACTGGAGATCTGGCGACGGTCGATGGTGAAGGGAGCCTGCGGATTGTGGATCGCAGTAAGGATATCATTATCTCGGGCGGAGAAAATATATTTCCTCGGCAGAAGTTGAAAACATCATTTATAGCCATCCAGGTGTACTGGAGTGCGCCATAATCGGTATCCCGGACGAAATCTGGGGAGAGGCGCCAATCGCCATCATCGTACCAAAATCAGGGATTCCCTTGACAGAGCAAGAAATCATGGAGTTTACGCGCTCCCGCATCGCTCAATTCAAATGCCCTGAAAGCCGTGCACTTTAGGGCATCGCTGCCCAAGGGAGGTACCGGGAAAATATTGAAGCGGGAATTGCGTCAGCCCTTCTGGGAAGGACGCGAGAAGCGGGTCAATTAATTGGCAAGATTTCTATTGAGGGCTCAAGAGCGGAGTGCATTTGTTACTGGTTATTGAAAGTCTGCTATTTTCTTTTTGAGATTTTTCATTGTTCCATTGAATCAATGATGGCGAATTGAGATATGACTAATGACCCATGGAAAATGAAGGCCATAACAAATAACCAATCAATAGTGTCCCAACGTTGAAGACGGGTTTATTGGTACCCTTAAGAAAATAATGAATTTGAATAGCAAAGAGCCATTTATCGATTTGAAATTGGAATGTGTCCAAAGCCATACTTTCGCACTCTTGCGAAAGGAGCTAGTGGATGAATTCCGGCCAATCGATCTTTGCCCAGTTGATGGACTTTATTCCTCGTTACGAGTTTCGCCGTTGCGTCGAGCGCTACCACGGCAACTACAAAATCAAGAGTTTCTCGTGTTGGGACCAGTTTCTCACGATGGCCTTTGCCCAGCTGACTTTTCGAGAGAGCTTGCGCGATATCGAAGCCTGTCTGCGGGCCTCGCCGACCAAACTCTATCACAGCGGAATTCGCAGCTCCATCTCGCGCAACACGTTGGCCCACGCGAATCAGGTGCGGGACTGGAAAATCTACGCCGATTTCGCGCACGTGTTGATCGGCATGGCCCGGGGTCTTTACGCCGACGACCCCTTCGGCCTGGAACTCGATCAAACCGTGTACGCGCTCGATACCACCACCATCGATCTGTGTCTGTCGTTGTTCCCTTGGGCCCAATTCCGACGCCACAAAGCCGCCGTCAAACTGCATACGTTGCTGGATCTGCGCGGCAGCATTCCGACCGTGGTCATTGTGACCGGCGGACAGATTCACGAGGTCAACATCCTCGATCAGTTGATCTGGGAAGCCGGCGCCATTTACCTGATGGATCGCGGTTACTTGGATTTCCGACGACTCTATCATCTGCATCAGTCCGGCGCCTTCTTCGTCACCCGGGCCAGGAAGCGCTTCGATTGCCAGCGGATTGGCTCCCAGCCCGTCGACAAAGCCACCGGCTTGCAATGCGATCAGATTGTCGGTCTCAACAACCCCGTTCCCAAACGAGGCTATCCCGAGCGCCTTCGCCGGATTCGTTATGTCGATGCCCTCACTCAAAAGCGTCTCGTGTTCCTGACCAACAACTTCCTGCTCCCGGCTTTAACCGTTACCGAGTTGTATCGCTGTCGTTGGCAGGTAGAGTTGTTCTTTCGCTGGATCAAACAGCACCTGCGAATCAAAGCTTTTTACGGGACTTCCGAGAACGCCGTCAAAACACAAGTTTGGATCGCTATCTCGGTCTACGTTCTTGTCGCCATCATCAAGAAACGGCTCCATCTCACCCGGAGCCTGCATTCGATTCTACAGATTTTGAGCATCTCGCTTTTGGAGAAAACTCCCATTCTACGGGCTCTTTCAGGTACGGACTGGAATGATTCTCACCTCGATTCTTGTAAACAATTGAAGTTGTTCGACTAACGTTGGGACAGCATTGATTGGTTATGTGTTGTAGTCTTCATTTTCCATTGGCCATTGTTCATTTCTCAATTCGCCGTCATTGAGTCAACGAAAAATGAACGATCTTAAATAGAAAATAGCAGATAATCGATAGCCAATAACAAATTCCAACTCTCTTCTTGTCTTCTGGTGACTCTCCCCAATCAATTGACCCGTTTCTCGCGTCCTTCCCAGAAGGGCTGGCGCAATTCCCGCTTCAAAATTTTTCCGGTCCCTCCCTTGGGTAACGATTCCCTCAAATGCACGGCATTGGGGCACTTGAAATGAGCGATCCGGGAACGCGCGAATTCAATGATCTCTTGTTCCGTTCAACTGAGTTCCAGGTTTTGGCACGACAATGGCAAGTGGCAGCTCTCCCCAGTGGTCGTCCGGGATACCGATGACAGCACACTCCAGAACGGCAGGATGGCTATAGATGACGTTTTCAACCTCCGCCGAGGAGATATTTTCCCCACCTGAGATGATAATATCCTTACTGCGATCTACAATCCGCAGAGACCCTTCATTATCGACCGTTGCCAGATCTCCGGTGTAAAACCAGTCGTCGCGAATGGCATCCCGAGTGGCTTGCGGGTCTTTGAAATATTCGCTCATCACCACGTTGCTGCGGACAACCACTTCACCAATCTCTTCATCGTTTGGGGCTACCTCCTGGCCTTCGGAATTGACCACGCGAATCTCGGTAACGATCGTTTCCCTTCCAGCCCTCGCTTGGACATTCAATCGTCGAATCGGATCCCACGTTTTCATCGGGTCACTTGGTAGCGCCAGGGAAATCACCGGAGACGTTTCGGTAAGCCCATAGCCGGCAATGGCCTGACATTTGAACTTTTCTTCAATTCCTTGGATCAAAGTCAATGAAGCGGGAGCGCCTCCGACGATGGCCATTTGAAGGCTGCTGAGATCATAGTGGACCCGTTCCGTGGCATGAATCAAAGCTGTAAAAACGGTGGGGACAGCGAAGATTCGACTGACTTTTTCTTCTTGAACGAGTCGGAATATTTCTTGAGGGGTGATTTTCCGAGTCATGACGTGCTTGCCACCTACTGCGGTCAGAAAGTGGGGTGAGCCCCATCCGTTGACGTGAAATAAAGGGACGACATGCAGGAGGACATCACGGTCGGAGAAATGCAGACAGGTCAGGATACCGAGGGCATGGAGATAGAGCGTCCGATGACTCAACACGACTCCTTTGGGCCGTCCTGTTGTCCCTGATGTATAGAAAAGTTCAGCGGGAGCATTCTCGTCAGTGACCGGTTCAATGAATGTGTTTTCCCCCGCCGCGGCAAGCAAAGCTTCATACTCCTGCCAATTTTCGGGGAGCGCTTGGACTGGCTCAATCTCGACGAAATAGTTCACCGTATTCAGGCGAGGTTGCAACTCTTGGATCAGGAGACGAAAGTCGGAGTGGTAGAAAACAATTTGCGACTCGGAATGGTTGAGGATGAATCCAATTTCCTCGCCTGCCAGACGGATATTAATCGGATTGAGGATGGCTCCGACTTGAATGACCCCATAGTAAGCTTCCAACAGGTGATGGGTATTATATGAGACGAACGAAACGACATCTCCTTTCCGAACACCCAGGGAATGCAGTCCCATGGCTAGCCTATTGACACGATCTCCAAATTCCGAATAGGTAAATCGCTTCGAGCCATCGACAACTCCTATCTTTTGAGGATAGAGATGGACCGCACGGCGGCGGAACTCCAATGGGGTCAGGGGAACAATCATAGATTTTACTTACTCCTGAGGGGCGCCTTTGTTCATAAATTGGCAATTTAGAGGGAGAGCGAAACTTCCGGCTCATTAGTCAAACGGACCAGCCGGTTCTAGAGAAGGATGTTCCCCCTATCCTGATTTCCATCCCATTGGTATTCTTGGAGGGAGGATTTTCACCGGAATCGATTGCAAATTCCAACCCGGATTGTTAGATTTTAAGCGTAGTTGAGGAGTCCAACCAAAATCAACAATTATTGATGATTGCAAAACATCATGACGAACCCCGAATCGGCTGAACGTGGGGACTGCATCTGATCGGGGAGAAGTCCCTGAAGGCAAAGGGGGAAATACAGATAGAGAGCACCCTTTGAATGAGTCACTTTAATTTGCAAATATCTATTATAAGGAGTCCTTCATGAGACCTATCTCCAGGCGACAGTTTGCTACTCAATTTGCCATGGTCACTGGGAGCATGGCACTGCCTCTTCATCTGGTTTGGGCACAGAAGGCTCCGAGTTCGATGGTCTCTGGTGTCCAACTGGGTGTCCAAAGTTACAGCTTCCGTGATCGAGACTTTGAACAAGCCATCAAAGCGATTGTAGAGGTTGGTATTAACAGTTGTGAACTATGGAGCGGGCATTTGGAACCGCAAGGGACTCGGGCCTGAGAAGCTCCGCCGCTGGCGGTTGGAAACACCGTTGTCCTACTTTGAAGATGCCGGCCAGAAGCTTCGTAACGCAGGAATACAGTTGAACGCCTATAACTACAGCTTCAGAAAAGAAATGACGGATGAAGAAATCGAACGTGGATTTCAAATGACCCGCGCGCTAGGAACCACATCCATTACTGCCTCTTCCAATCCGAGTATGGCCAAGCGGATTGATCCGTATGCCCAGAAATTCAAAATGCGGGTTGGGATGCACAACCACGCTCAGGGAGGGAAGGGAGATGAGTACGACGGGCCAAAGGACTTTGCAGCTGCCATGACGGGAACTTCCCCCTACATCTGCATCAACCTCGATATCGGACACTTTGTGGCCGCCGGATTTGATCCCGTGGAGTTTGTGGAACAGCAACACGCCCGAATCGTGACGCTGCACATTAAGGATCGCAAGAAGAATCTTGGAGTGAGTTCTCCGACGTTGAAATTTGGTACTGGCGACACGCCTATCCGGGAAGTTCTCTTACTCCTCAAGAAGAAGCAATACAAGATTCCAGCCAACATCGAGCACGAGATCGACGGTCAACCCTCCCTCGAAGGAGTGAGGGAATCGCTCGATTACTGCAAAAAGGTGCTCGCTGAAAGGTGAGATCAGCACAAGTGAGAATGCATATGTCACTACTGAACTCCCCTCAGACTTCACTCGTAAAGAATTTGAACCGCCAACGAGCGCCAGAGAACGGGAAGTGAAAACCTCAGGCTTCAGACGCTGGTCGACGACTGCCTCTCCCGCAGCTTGGCATGAGACCAAAATCACTGCCTGGTACTGGACGGGAATCGAGGCAGGTCCCCTTCCTCAATGCGCCGAATGCTACTTTGGAAGGCTCTGCGTCCACGGCGTTTCCATTTTGCAGACTTCGTGGGAACGGTCACGACTCAATTCACTCTCCTTTGCACTTGCGTTGCTTGAGCATTTCACACATTGCGAGCTCATTGACGGAGAAAGCTTTCTGCAGCTCTACAGCAGCGTCTCCGGAGATGCGGCCTTCAAGGTTACTTCGACACAAAGGAATTCCCCTTAATATAAAACCTCCATAATTTTGAAAGCCACGGCTCCGGTGTTCTGCCGAGTCCGATCCGAGGAGAAGCGATGATCTCTCTTGTCTTGGGTTTTATTCCCGGTTCGATCCTGAGAGAAGATGTTTTCTCACAAAAATCCAAACCATTTTCGGCTTTTTGGATGGCCATCGCCTGAGTGAGACGACCGGGGCCCTTGCAGAGCAGCGAAATCTCGTTCATTCCACGCAAACGGCGCATCACCTCGATTCCCTCGATGGGTTCAACGGCTCGAATGAGGATCGCTGCCGGAAACCCTTCCTTCTCGGTCACGACGTTCAGCATCCAATGCATCCCATAGGTAAAGTAGACGTAAGCAAAGCCGGGAGGCCCATACATCATTTCCGTTCTCTGCGTCCGTCCGGCTTTAGCATGACAGGCAAGGTCCTCTTCTCCTCGATAGGCTTCGGCTTCAACGATCCGGCCCGAGAGTCGAGTCCCATTCGATTGCCGGACCAGCAGACAACCCAGCAAATCGCGAGCCACAAGGTCAGTGCGACGCGGAAGAAGGAGTCGTGGTATTGAGACAGACAATTTCGATTTCATCGTTCAGCCGTCTGGGAACAACCGATCTTCTCTCGAACTCCTTATTCTACCCAGTCAGCTATGAAAACGTTTGTTTCGCCCCGTACTTTTCCATTGCGGTTCGAAGCAAACACGAGTTTCTTGCCATCAGGAGAGAACATGGGGAAGCCGTCAAAAGTCTCATTGAAAGTAATTTGTTCGAGTCCCGATCCATCCAGGTTAATCAAAAATAGATCGAAGTTCCGGCCCTTAGGATCATTTACGTTGGACGAGAAGATGATTTTCTTTCCGCTGGGATGAAAGAAAGGACAAAAATTGGCTGCATGATTGGAGGTGATTTGAGTGGAGTGAGAGCCGTCAGCATCCATGACAAATAGCTCCAATTCACGAGGCTCGATCAGGTTTTGGGCCAGCAACTCTTTGTAGTGTGCCATTGATTTTTCGTCGGCTGGATGATGAGCCCGATAGACGATCTTATTGCTGTCCGGGAGAGAAGAAAGCGCCCCCGTCGTACCCGGGTGTCCTTGTCAGGCGCCGAACATCCGTGCCATCCGTCTTCATGGAATAGAGTTCCAGGTCCCCGTCCCGAACGGAAGTAAAGACAATTCTTTTCCCATCCGGCGAAATCGTTGCCTCGGCATCATAGCCGGGAGTTGTCGTGAGTCGCTCTTAATTTTCCGCTGAGATCGGAAAGAAAAATGTCGTAATCCTTCTCAAGGGACCAGACGTAACCGCGGGAGTAATCGGGTTTGGGTGGGCAAGCCTCTCCGCCCAAGTGGGTTGACGAATAAATAAAATGCTGCCCGTCTCGCAGGAAGTAAGAACAAGTCGTTCGCCCTTTCCCCGTGCTGACCCGATGGACGTCACTGCCATCGCTATTCATGGTGTAGATCTGATCACAGGGCCATTCCGCGCGGGTGGATTGAAAGATTAATTTCTTTCCATCAAATGAGAAATAAGCCTCCGCGTTTTCTCCACCAAATGTCAATTGGCGGATGTTCTTGAGGTGTTTCTCAGAGCTTGGATTCCTCTTGAGCAACAGGCTCTCATCAAGAAGAAAGATACAGAAACAGAAGAAAAATAATCACGTCGCGTATGTTCACGGTAGGAACAATTTCCAGCGGGGGGAAATGCGGGCGAGATGCCCGCGCTCCCAGGTTGATTTATCGGATTGAAAATGGCTCTACTAATTCCGTAACGTTTCCGTCCGGGTCCAACAGATTCAACTGCCACCGATTATTTCCCCCCACAACCGGAAGCTGGATGACGTGAGGATCTTTCTCCATCGGACGCTCCCTCAGAATATCCAGAGCCTTTTGGATGTCGGGCACCTGGAGACAAAGATGCTGGAGAGATCCTGAGGTTTGGCGGTCGACTTCTCCTCGTGGTCAGCACATACTCCACGGCGTCTGTTCCTTCCGGGAAGTTTCATTGCGATCCGGCCACTTTCCTGGCCGTGTCATCCCTACTCTCCAAATTTCGGAGAGCCCTAAGATCTCCTTATAGAATCGATCAGCGGCCACTCCGTTTGAGATAGTCAGGCCGACGTGTGTGATCCGATCTGAGATTCTTGCAGTTCCTAAGTAACTTCCCCGGATTTTCATACGTAGGGGAGTCAGGCAAATATTGAATAAACTCCACTCCATGTCCATCCGGGTCGCGAACAGAAAGAGTGAGATTACCATCGTCCCCTTTGCCCACTTTTTCGGGCACCGAAATGCCCTTCTCCATTAAGTATACTCGAAGGCGTTCGACATCCGATGTTTCCAGGGCAATGTGGGAAAGTGGATCAACTTGGTCTTTTGGAAATCCGGGAATGATTTCAATGAATTGGCGATCATTGATCTTGAACGTGGTGACCCGAGTGCTCCCGTCTTCTTGATACAATCGGAGAGGCTGCGCAAATCCCAGCAAATCTCCATAAAAAGCCTGAGCTTTTTCCAGATCATGAACATACAAAGCAATGTGAGCAATTCTCAGAATGGGAGGACGCTCAGCTCCAGCAAGGTCAACTGAATCCACCCAATAAGAGGTAGAGTATTCCTAAATAGATCCAGTAGCGTAACGGTCTCATTTGCATGCGGTTTCCTTATCTTTAATGCAATTGCGTCTCTCCGGGTACGAAGTCCTTCTTTCATTTTTCTACGGAAGGACTACAATTCTTGACTTTCGATTTCCGACTTTCGATCTTGGACTGATTGTACTCCAGCTAGTTTGTCCCTAGCGCTAAGTTGCAGAAATTCGCTGTAATTGCTGCAACCTGGAACGCTGACCAAGTCCAGCCCCAGCAGGGCCGGCTGCAACACGATCTTCGGCAACTGAGTACTCGCTCCAACTCGCATCAACCCGTCACCGCCCGGATGCTCTCGTAAGTGACATCGAGTAATTGACTCAGCTGTTTCTTCGTGATACTGAGTGGTGGCATGATGACGATCACATCCCCTAAAGGACGGAGTATGACACCCCTTTGGCGGGCCTCCAAGATCACTTGATGGCCAACACGCGCATTTGAGGGATAGGGAGTACGCTGCTTTTTGTCTCGCACCAGCTCAATCCCAACGATGAAACCGGTTTGCCGGGTGTGCTTGTTTTTAACAGTCTATGGTGATTATGCCGGAGATGCTCTTACCGCAGGTGCAAGCTGGTATCTGACCAAGGATTGTCGACGTCAAGACTTGCTTGATGCCATAAGAACTCTAGCTCAAAGCAAGCGGGCGAAGGCAAATAGAACTGCGTGAATTGCAGGTTCCTTTTAGGTCTTCGCACTATAAAATCTGCTGTTTATTTTATAGTTTCTGAGGGCAATTCGTCAGCAGGCATAATCTCGTCTTCGACAAGGTCCTGCTGAGGCATTCCGTCGGTAAAGTGTGGGGTTGGCGGAACAACAGTTGCATTCGGGTTGTATATTTTCTTTTCAGTAACAGTATTTAACAGAGCTGGAACACGTATGTGTTTGCCGCCTGCATGCTTTCCCTCATGATTAAGCGGGAGGTTGCAGCTGAGCACTTCCCATTCATGATATATGTCTCGCGTCCACAATACCAAAAGTCCCTGGTTCTCTGAAGGTTCTTTTCCTTCGGCGGTTCCTGGCAGTTCGATTGTATCTCTTTCCAGTTTCTTCCAGCTTCCGGTTACTGTCTTCAGTAGTTTTTTCGCAGAATAGGGACACGGCTGTTCTTCTGTCTCTGGTTGACTAAATTCGGCATCGAATACAGGTTGTTGAGGGGGTTGCTGTACGTGGCGACTGTGGCGCTTGTATCATCTTTTCGATCGGCACCGGGCCAACCCGGGGTAATTCACTTGCTCCGGACGGGTTTTTGATTTCCGTCTCATATTTTTCCAGAAGTTCACCGAATTTTTCCATCAACTGTTCTTTGGTCGAAGAAGGCAATTGCTTTGGCTGAGCGCCCCCCCTTTATTATCACCAATCATAACGACAGTAGTATGTTGTTGTGGTATTGGCCTTGGTGGCGGCGGGGGCGGCATATAGGGTGGGGATAACCCATCAGGGGCGGGCCAAACGGTTGAGGCTGAGGTTGAGGCTGCGGCAGAGGCTGTTGCCTACAGTAAGAAGTATATGCCGGCGATTGCTAAAATAAAAATAATGATTGTCACCGGTATAAGTACATACGGCAGGCTGTAATCAGGTCCCAGAAAACGGTGACTGTTTTCGGCTTGTCCATAGTCTCGTTGCCGCTGGGATTTGATGCTTTATACTTACCCTGGAAGAAGCCTACTAATCCGGGCATGCCGACTTTGTCATTTACCACTAACCATCTTGCTTGACTATTGGCTTTGTACCAGCCGCCGCCTTCTACTTCGCCATATAATGATTCCACAGTCAATTTGTAGAAAGTGTCATATTTTGCGGTAAGAGTTGATGCTCCGTCGACAGTGAAGTTGAGCTGTTCAGTGGGCACTTGGTTACCACTGGGGAGTACCCAATAGGCAAATCGATAGAGAGTCCCGGCACTTCCCTCAACCTCCGTCTTCGTGCTGGCATTGATTACAGAATCTTTTCTATACCAACCGGAACCCTGTGGAGTAACACTGAGTACAGGGTCGTTTTTAACAGTTATCATATATTCGGTATAGTAAGTAAAATCGGCGTTAGGCTGTTGTTCGGATACTGTTATAGATTCTTCTTTGGCCTTGTATCTGACATTATTATCGGTCGAGTTTGCCACTGTCGGATCAACTGAAATCGCATGGGTCGTTCCCAGGTCGAAAGTGAGTGTAACGGATTCACCGCCCTTTAAGGTACTGGTCGTTTTACTATCAACAGAAACCTTGGTGCTGGCGCCCGTCAGTCCGGTAGTGATAGCTTACGGATAGTCTGGTAAGCGCCCTTTTCAATGTAGATACTAAATGTTCTTTGTGCACTTCTTGGGGGTGATGAGCTGTCAGTTACATTGACTATAAATGTGCTGGTTCCGGCGGTCCCCTTGCTTATAGTGCCACTTATGACACCTGTGGTTGCTTGAAGAGTCAGACCCAGAGGTAGAGTGCCGCTGGCCAGATTCCAATTAAATGGTGATGTTCCTCCCGTGACGCTTAAGGTAACCGTATAGCTGGCTCCTTCTTTGCCCTGGGGCATATCGGTCGTGGCAATTGTGAATGGCGGTGGAGAGATGGTTATGAAGAAACTCTGTTGCGGAGAAGTGCCGGTGGAATCAGTAACCGGGACGAAGAAAGGGAATGTTCCTGCGGTAGTAGGTGTTCCCGAAATCGTACCATTACTGGGAGTGAGAGTCAGCCCCGGCGGTAGTGCACCGCTGGTGACGGCCCAGGTTGGTGTTCCGGAGAGCGGAACGGCAGTTAGTATTGCTAGATAGGCGGTACCTACCTGCCCTGTGGGCAATGCTGACCCGATGATTGTGGGTATTGCCAGAACCGGCGTAGCAACGAAAGATAAACTGGACGACGATTAACCAAAATGGGCAGTAGTAAACGCAATAAAAAGAAGGCTGGGAAGCGGAGGGTGAGACTTCTTTTGAAATCTTGTAATTAATTTCATTGCTCTATATTAGAACTATTATAGCTGACTGGTCAATGATTGTCGATAGGTTAACAAAAAAAAGTATATAAACAAGCATGCAGGAATTTGACAACAACGTTTTATTTAATTATTTAAACGGAATTCATCACTGCGGGTAGTTTTGTAAATGAGACAGTACTATACGATTGCCAGAAGAATACCGACGGCCATAACTATTGTTGCCCACAGACCGGTGTGGTTACAATCCCTGTTCTGCTTCCGGGGCGACGTTTCCGACAGGATTCTAAAACTGAATACCGCACTCCATTCGCTGGGATGAGGATTTTCCGCCCGGACTCTCCAGAAATAATTATTCCCGGTCTTTAGGTTTCCTCAACTGGTAGGCTGTGGTCGAGGTGCTGGCAGCCATCAAAGGTTCGCTCATATCGGCTTTATCGGAAAGTTCGAACCTGTAAGCAGCTGTTTCTTTGAAAGGAGTCCAGGAAAAACACATTGGGGTATTCGGGTACAACCGCAGCCATTGTCGGGTGCTAGCAGTTGTAAACCGTAATAGGGAGTAGTTACAGGCAATCCCTGTGTTACTCTGAAACTCTCTCTCCATGACCAGGGACTTTCGATGTTATCGCCCGTAACCACATTTTTAACTTTGATTCTCCAGTAGTAGGTGTGATTTGGGTTGTAGCGCCGGAATTCTCCACGACGGTACCCGCGGAATCGACGATTCTGCCGCCGCCGGCGGGTATTATCAAGGTCGGCACGTCCAGATCAGGAGGAATATAGAAAGGACCTCCCCAGACATTTCCAATATCGGCAATTAATGCGGTGAAATCTATATCGTTGGATAGTTGAAATTGGTAACCTTTGGCTAAACATTGAGGCTTCCATTTGACGTTAATTTGTCCGTTTCTTCCCGATACAGGATCGAAACCCACAGGATTGAGGCTGACCGGCTCGGTAGGCAATGGGCCATTCCAGGATAGACAGTCAACATAACACCAGACTCCGCCCATAGGCGGGGGTTAGGTCCTCTGGTCGATTGCGTACACGTTAATTAGGTCGCCCGATTCAAGGCCGCCGCAAATCCGGAACCTGGTCGTCGGCTGCGTTCCTAATGAAATAGTCGGATCAAGATTGGCAAGAGCAGAAGACCACCGGATATAAGGAGTTGCCGGCGACCACGGACTGGCAGGAGTCGGAAAATAGAAGCCATATTTTCTTGATATGGATAGTCCGGTGACAGAGCTGGGATAGCTTGCTCCACCCCACCATGTCTCCCAGTCAGCCGTTACCCCGGTATAGATTCCCCAGGCGTACATCCCACCGGAATTAATCGCCAGTATATATCCGTCGCTTCTGTAGCCTGAACTGGCGACGACCATAGTATTATCCCGCGTAGGTAGTAGTTTGGGGATAACGGTAAAGGTTGCACCGTCATCCGTGGAGTAAGCCACGTCGAAATTGCCGGTACCTGAACCGCCTACGATTATGTTCCCTTTATCATTATCGGGAGTTGTTCCGTTATAAGCCGTGGTGATGCTGTAACCCGAATCCAGTCCCGTGCTTATCGTTTTTAGGGATGACCACCCGGAGGAGTTGTAGGTAAATTTTTGCACTTGTCCTCCGGAGCTTAAGATAAACACTGTATTGGCTGTCTTCAATAGCCATATCCTGGATAGCGAATCTCGGATTTAGATTTCCCCACCAATCGCCGCTATCGGCAGACCACCAGAGGGATTTTGTCCCAGTCGCTGCCCAGAAGATGTATTGCCCGTCGGCTCTGTTCCCGCCAACCTTAAGATTGAGGTATCGGTCTGCCCTGAACCACATGATTCATGGGTAGTCGGTTTACATAAAATACGTTCCCAGGCTAAATCCTATAGGTGTAACTCTGGCTGCGCCAGACGCTATCGAATCCCGAACAGTTGGTGCCGTTATTGGTCGAGGCAAGATAGACGGTGGAGCAGTCGGGAGACGGCGCAATGTCGGAGAAGGAATTTATTCGGGTATCGATGAGCGAAAGCTGGTTCCAGGTTTGCCCGTTATTCCGGGTTACGGAAAAGGCTGATTCGTCCAGGCTTCTCCCGGTTAAATAGGGGGTAGGCCAATTAACCGGAATAAGGGTAGCGGTGCTCGCGGTGCCCACATATGCAGTTAAACCATCCGGAGACCAGGCAACCTGGGTATTACCGTAACCAGAACCCGTGCAGTTATCGCTTCCGCTCGCGCCTGTGGGTGGTTTCACGGAAGGGTACCAGCAGGTGCCGGGGCAGGTCGTTGGTGCATCGGTGAACCAGGTCATCACCGTGGCCGTGCATGGGTTTCCCAGAACTTCGCCGGCTAGCAATTTGCCGGAACTATAGGTTCCAAAATAAGCAATGCTGGCTATTCTTTTGCTGCTGGTAGCAGGCATAAGCCAGTTGCTATTGTTATCGTCAATTCGATAGATGCCTGCCGTGTTCAATGGGGCATCGATGCTGACATAATATCGTCGGAAGCTGGGAGCCTGTCCCGAGAAATTGCTGGGTAGTTCCAGGTCTGCGGATATTATCTGGCTGGCCTTTGCTGAGGTACCTGTGCCTGACGTAGTAATTTCCGGAGGTGTGCCGTAGATTGCGGTCCAATTTGTAAAACCTGGGTTAGAAACCATATCGTGAATACCTGTAGTTAGATAAGTCCCTCCTGCATTGGAGTAGACAACTACAATAGCGGCATCCAAGGCGAAGTTAGGGGAGAATTTGAGCGCCAATATATCTCCCGTTAAGCACCTGATTTTTCCAGCTACCATATCCTGGATATTTAAACGAATAGACATTTCCGCCGCCGGCTACCGTTTCGAGTACCAATTGCCACCAGGTAAGTGATTATTACTTTTGGTAACATCTACGGTGCTGATATTGCCGGTGCCGGTCAGGTTAGTATTTTGCCAGTTGCTGCCCCCATCGGTTGATATCCATACATTACGGGGAAGATTGCTTGGCAGGACCGTTGGTAACCGCAGCCAGGAAATTCACATTGTCTGGACCTATGGCAATCATCCAGACACGGAAGTTTGCTTTTTCGGCTGGAGACATTTCCTGGTACAAGTGCTCCCCGATATCGTCACTCCATGATTTTCCGCTGTCGCACGATTTATATAAAGCTTTGCCGCCAGTTGTAGTGCTGGCATCGGGAATATCTACGCAATAGAAAGTCTTGCCGTCAGAGCCTGCAATCATACGATTTATTTCCGAAGGGCTCACAACGTCATTTTTAGCAGCCACTGATCCAGGAGTATCAATTCGGGTCCATTTAAGAAGTCCAGAATCATCGGCAAGGGCGGGCTTATCATATGCTATAAATGAACATGTCGATAGTGCAATAAGTGCGACGATCAGTGAATGACAAAAGATTCTGAATTTCATGGATTCCTTTTTCATGTTTAATTCTTTTCTGAACAACAAAAAATCCCTTCTCCAGGTGGAGCAAGGGATTTTTTCAATTTGTGAAATTGCTACCCCCTTCCTCCGCGGAGGTATGACTGTGATGCCGGGCAGGTGTTCTGACTTTCACAGCAGGCGGTACTGTTTCGGAGTTTCACCGGTTTGCGTTCCAATTAAGCCCTAGGTCACCCTCGGGCGCCCCAATATTCTATTCAAAATGTTATAAGATGATTCCTCGCTCCTTTGTCATTAGTAATTACTTTGAAAACGCGCCAAATATCTCGGGGTGTATAAGTTTAGCCAGCTCATCAAGTCCGTCAACTATTCTGGGTCCCGGACGCTCTATCAAGTTAGCATCGCTAATCTTGAAAACACGATTATTGACCATGGCATCTACGGTTCTCAACCTATCCTCACCTTTAACAGCGTTGTAGTTCAGATCCCCGGTTGTTGCCATTCCCGATACGATAATAACCTGGGGATTTTTAGCGATAATCGATTCCAGTGAAGCTATCCTGGACTCCTTGAAATCCCTGGAAAAAATATTGTTTCCGCCAGCCAGGCTGAACATGTCGTCGATGTAGGTATCGGAACCCATTGTCCAGATAGGTTGATGCCACACAACATAGAGGACTCTGGGACGTTTATCTGCTGGCAAGGTTTCCGTTTTTGCCGACACTGCTTTGATTCTGTTAGTTAATGTAGCAACCAGCTTTGCCGCTGCGGTGCTCTTCCCGTTTATTTGCCCCAATCTTGAAACATCCTGCAACACAGTATCGACAGATTTCGCCTTGGTAACAAAAACAGTTAAACCGAGCTTTTCCAATGCCGGTAACACTGTTTTTTCATGAATAGATTCGGCTACTATCAGGTCCGGCTGAAGGGAGATTAATTTTTCAGCATTGGGAGTATCGTAGCTTGCCACACGGGGTTTTGATTTAGCCGCCTCAGGATAATCGCAATAGTCGGTAACGCCTACAATTCTGCTATCCAGCCCCAGGGCGAAGAGTATTTCAGTATTGCTCGGCGCCAGAGAAATGATTCGCTGGGGTAGTTTGTTGATTGTTATCTTCCTGCCCAGGTCATCCGTGACCGTCACCGGGAATGTAGTCACTTCCTCCGGCTCGGGTTTAGCCTGAGGGGGTGTTTTTTCCTGGGGGGATGGAGTCGGAACAGGAGGGGCAACTTCTTTTGGTGGAGGTTGAACTCCACTGCCGCAGGCAAAACCATAGATTACCAATAACAGGGTAGCGGCTATCCAGAGAAATCGAATTTTACTTTTCATAGCTTTTCCCTCATTCAATAGAAAATCCCCCGCCACAGAAGCGGGGGATTTCGATTTCTTATAAATACAAAACCCCACCCCCTTGCTCCGCGGAGGTAGACAAAACAACCAGGGCTGGCGTCCTGACTTTAACAGTAGGCGGGACTGTGCCGGAATTACGCCGACTTGCGCTCCATTTAAGCTCTCGGTTGCCCGAATGCACCCTTACTGCACTATTTAATTGCCCGAAGTATAATCATTTTGTTTTTGATTGTCAATTGAGCGAACCAGTTTCCCGAACTTTAGAAGAGGGTGATAATAAAGGTAATAGTAATAACAGTGATATCACGGCACTGGCTACAGTCAGACCAAATGCCCAGCCAAACACGCCGGAACTGTCAATTGTCCATCCTGCCAGCGGGGGTGCGAAAATTGAACCCAACCCCAGATAAAGCGTCCACAAACCGATGATTCTTCCTGAAAATGCTTTAGGGAAGTAATCCCCCGAGACAGCAGCGTAAACCGGCCATAAAGCCCCGTAGCCGAATCCGAACACAGCAGACGACAGGATTAAGGTTAAAAAGTCGCCACTATAAATCATTCCCAGTCCGCCGGCAGCAATAAGCAGATCGCAAATGATCATAATTTTAATTCTGCCTATCTTATCGGAGAGATGACTTAGTATGAGCTTGCCGATAATTCCGCATGCTGCCACTACAATCAAGAACCATTTTGCCGTTTGATAAGGTATTGCCAGAGACTGTATACCATGGATGGTGATAAAGGTAAAAGGGATTAAAATGGAAAATCCGATAAGCAGGTAAGACAGGCCGATGAGCCAGAATGTGTTATTCCGGAGAAGCTTGCCATACGTTGTCAATATAGGCTCTTTTACCTGCCTATTGGCTTCCTGTTGGTCAATTCCTGATTTATCGGAGGGGTAATTTTTAACCAGGATGATATTAACAAGTGTGGCGAATAATGCCATCGCCGCCAGACTGGTCCAGCCCGTTTGCCAGCTTGAAGCCTGGACTATATAGGGTATTATCCAGCCCCACACCAGAAGTCCCAGTGAACTTCCCAGATCGGTAAATGCCAGGGCCATGCCTTTTCGTTTAGTGCTGACCCATCTGGGTACCATGGTGACGACTGGAGACCAGCAGGCAGCAGTTCCCAAACCTACCAGCGCAAAAAACAGGCTGGAATTAAGAAGAGAAGATGAGAGTGACATGAGAAATGTTCCTAAACAGACTAATGCCGGGAAGATTGTAAGAATCAAGCGCAGATTATATTTGTCTGCCATAAGCCCGAAAATCGGCGAAAATATGGTATAAGCAATAAAGTAGGCGGCATAAATTATACCTGCCTCCGCTTTGGTTATTTGCAGTGCGGGCAACATTTCAGGGAGGAGGATTCCATAGCTATAACGGATCGCGAACGCGGTGAATACGGTAAGAAAACCTGCGACGATAATGCCTATAGCTGTTTTACTCATAAATGACTATTCAAAAATTTCGTAGAAATAGTATCTGCAGCTTTACCCTGGTTTTGTTAAAAACAGGTCGTTTTGAAGCATAGAATAGACCAACATTGCTTAATAGTCAAAGGCAGGGATAGTGGGAATTCGCGGAAAAAAGCACTCATATTTGTGTTTCAGTTCCTGTTTATGATTTGATATAATACATCTTATAGGTAAATAAAAGGAGGTATCATGAAAGGGGATCCAAAAATTATAGACACCATGAATTCATTGCTGGCTGATGAGCTTACAGCTATTAACCAGTACATTGTCCATGCTGAAATGTGTGACAATTGGGGTTACGATAAATTGCACGACGCAATCCAGAAGCGGGCTGTTGACGAAATGAAACACGCTGAAAAACTTATTTCTCGCATTTTATTTTTAGAAGGCAGGCCGATAGTAAGCGAATTAAAAAAGATGTCCATAGGTGCCGAGGTACCCAAGATGTTTGCCAGCGACCATACACTTGAAAACGGAGCTATAAAAGCATATAACGCTGGAATAGTTGTCTGTGGTACGGCTAAAGATTATGCCAGCAGGGAAATACTCGAGGCTATTCTAAAGGATGAGGATAGGCATATTGACGATATCGAATCTGTGATCGATAAGATCAGCCAGATGGGTATCCAGATTTTCCTGTCTACTCAATCCAAGTAACGAAGTATTCTGTTCGTTGAAAAGAACAGGAGCAAAATTAAAGCCCTCCGATATCTAGGTATCGGAGGGCTTTTTAATTGTTTTTAGTGAGCTGATACCAGTCGATTTAGCTTAATCCATTGGTTGTTTTTCTAATAGAGCCTGTTAGCTGAGCATACCCAGTAAAAAGGGAATGCTTACCAGGCTGATTACCGTGGTCACAAAGACCACGCTGGAAACCATATCGGATTCATTATCGTATTTTGCAGCAATAACAGCCGCATTGACCGCTGCAGGCATTGCCGAATCGAGGATTACCACAGCCTTAAGTATACCTTCCAGATGAAATAGCTGCACTGCGAGAAGCCCCAGTACCAGGCCAACACCTATCCTCATAACCGATGCCAGCAAAGTGGTCGGTATCGATGCCAGTTTTACCTTTGAAAGATTATAACCGAGCACAATTAAGATCAGGGGTATGGCCAGTGAAGCAATCAGATTGAGTGAATTCATCACCAATTCGGGAAGTCTGATATCCAGAAGATTGAAGACAAGCCCCAGAACGGCAGCGTAGAGAATAGGAACTTTGCCGACTTCTTTTATCCCTTCTTTCCAGTGCTTACCCGCTGCAATGAAAATGCCCAGAGAATAAAGAATGAGAATATTCGGGATACAAAATAACGTTGCCGCAAACAGTCCTGCCGACCCGTATGCCAGGTAGATTATAGGAAACGGCAAATTAACGGTATTCATTATCGAAATCGGCAAGTATAGGGCGGAATGTTTTTGTCTCAGCAATTTAAACGCTATCCAGGCAATTATCCCGCAGCCGAACATTATCAAGAAAGCGGAAGCCCAGATTTTTCCGGCATCAAGCATGATAATTTTCTTTTCCAGCATGGAGACGAAAGTAATCGCGGGGCCGCTGATGTTGAATGCGATATTCACCACTACCGACATATCGGATGTTTTTTTTCGTTTTCCAAGCAGGAAACCGATAAAAATAACAATGAAAGTGGGCAGGACAATATTAAGAATGCTGGTCATAAGAGGCTTTTACCGTGCATAGTAAGGACGTATTGTATCAGATATCAGCTAATTTTGGGGTAGAGAGTCAGGTTATTTTTTCTTTGAAATTTTTGGTTTCAAAATCCTGGGCAATACCAATGCTAATACGATAATGATGATTAATGCCGTTATAATTATGATGAACGTTTCAAAAGTCATGTAAGACACTTTTACCAGAAATGGACTTGTCCAGGCGCTCGCATTAGTGGCGCCGTCTATTGCTCGCACCCGCCAGTAATATTGGCCGTAGGGAAGAGCTTCTATTTCACTCAGGTCGTATTGAGGGTCGGTAAGATCTTTTATCCTGACCAGCGTTGTGGGAAAATTGGGCTGTGAGCTTACTTCAAGCGAATAGTAAACGCCACTTGGATCGGAGACCCGGGTCCATTCGAAATCAACCTGTGAACTGCCGATCAGTCCTACCGTCTCTCCGTCCTTGGGATAGAATAATTGCGGTACGGGTGGTGGTGTCGTCTCCATAGAGAAGACTGCCGTTGATTTTGCGCCGCTTTCGTCAGAAGCATCAACGTTCAAGGGTCCGCTTCTTCCACCCGGTGCTTTAAAGCTGGTCGAGAAGCTGCCCCTGGCATCCGTAGAAATGCCGGACACAACCGGGTTGTTTCCATAAGTTATAGTGACCGGTTTTTGTCCGTTAAACCCTGAGCCCGATACTGAAACACTATCGCCCACATTACCTCCGTTCGGACTGAGCACTACCCTGGCCTTTATGGTCAACGTAGTGCCGGCACAGTTAAGAGAGGTTGTGCTGGAGCCAAAAGCAGTCAGCGTGTGAGAACCATTGACATCGGCGGGCACTTCGAAAGAAGAGACCCAGTTGCCACTGCTATCGGCAACCAGTGTGTTATCAATTACCTGGCCATCATACGTAATAGTGATTCCCGGCTCGTTATTGGCAAATCCTTTGCCAATTACACTGATCCTGTCAGCTACGAAAGCTGCGGTGGGACTGATAAACGCGCTGGCCATAACAGTGAATACCGCATTAGGCCAGCCAACCGATGTCGTGCTATTTCCCGTAGCATTGACAACATAATCACCCCTGCTTGATGCAGGTACCATGAAGGTCGAGCTCCACGAGCCGTCCGTCTGGGATGCGATTCCTGATCTTACGACCTGGTCGCCGAAAGTTACCTTGATGCCAGGTTCCAGCGAAGCGAAGCCCATACCGGTGACGGTCACCTGTGTACCCACACACCCTGACGAAGGGCTTATTTTGACTGCGGGAGTGATAGTAAAAGTCCGGTAATTTACTTCGTACTGCAAGGTGAAATTACCCAGCGCCGTAACATAGTGATAGCCAGCAGGTGAACTTGGAGTAATAAACTGCCCGGTCCATGACCCGTTAATGTCGGCTGAAATTGTTGGCGTTACAGGGATCGAATCATATGCCGCTTGCACGCTCTCGTAGGGGGCAAAGCCGGTTCCGCTGATGGTGATCAGGGTACCCCCCGGGCCCGAATTTGGGGACATATATATTGAAGGTATGATGTTAAACGAGGTAGCCAGGGCAACTGTCGCCAGGGGGCTTTCCACAACTACCGAATGAGGCCCGCGATAAGTCTCCGGTGCCCCAAAAGCAATACTGTACCACCCGCGGGGACAACACCAGATCCCAGACTAATGCCATCCCACCTAATGGTATAAGTGGCCCCGGCTGTTAACCCTGACACGTTAATGTATGTGCCGACTACACCAAATTGGGGAGACATAGTTGCCGCTGCCTCTACTGAAACCGGTGCAAGTGCTGAAACTGCAAACAGGCTAAAGCAGAGCAATACTATGATTAAGATCTTGTTTCTCATTCTTCAGGTCACCATCCGCATTTCACTACTTAGAGACTTTACCTTCCGGGTTTTCACCCGATCTTATTCGCATGTTTCAGAAAAGTTCCGTTCTCATATTCCTCGAACGCTATTCTCAGTTCTTCCTGAGTGTTCATAACGATGGGGCCGTACCAGGCAACCGGTTCCTTTATAGGTTTCCCGGAGAGTAACAGAAATCTTACCGGTTTATCTGTCGTAGTAACAACCACTTCGTCACCATCGTCAAAAAGTATCAGAGTCTCGTTGTCTAACAGGTGGTTTCGATTGAAATCAAAGTAGTTGGTTCCCATCTCTCTCATAGGCATAGGTGTCTTGCCTCTGATCGAAACTGCCCGCGCCATCCACTACGTAGGCAAAGCAGGTATGTCCTTTCTTTACCAGGTGTTTGAATGTGGACTGAGGCGGGACGTTTATATCCAGATACTCGGGATCAGTAACGATATCCTGCACCGGCCCTTTTACTTTGTTTATTTCGCCGCAGACCACTTTTATCCTGGTGCCGTTATCGGTTTTCACTTCAGGGATCTGATTGCTTTTTACATCTCGATACCGGGGAGGCATCATTTTTTGGGAAGCAGGAAGGTTAGCCCAGAGTTGAAACCCCCACATGTGCCCTTCCTTCTGGCCTTTGGGCATTTCCTGATGAATAATCCCGCTGCCTGCTGTCATCCATTGCACATCGCCTGAACCAATGGTTCCCTTATTCCCCATACTATCGCCGTGGTCAACCTTGCCCTGAAGCATGTAGGTTATGGTTTCTATGCCGCGGTGGGGATGCCAGGGAAAACCGGGTATATAATCCGCCGGGTTACTGGAATGGAAATCATCGAGGAGCAGGAACGGATCAAAGAGCGAAGTATCGTGGAATCCTATGGCACGTTTCAAGTGCACCCCGGCTCCTTCAATAGTCGGCCTGCTTTTTAAAGCTCTTTTTATTGTTCTCACCGTGCCCATTTTCGCCCTCCCTTCGTGTAGCGTCGACGATTTATAAGTGAGTTCCGCCCCATTAAATCGAGACTCTTATAGTTTATTGTAGTACCTGACAAGTATATAAGGCAATCGCTATCTGCCCCCAATGTTCGTGTAAGTGCATTTTAAGCTCTTAAATAAAATGGGAGAGGGGGTCACCCTCTCCCATAAACCAGGAGTACTTGGAATATGAATCAACTAATTTTATTTAGGTGGAGGAGGAGGTTTCGGACCCCCGAAAGGAAATCTGAAACGAGGGAAAAATCCCGGTCCCGGAGTTCCGCCAGGTCCGGGTAGTTGAATGCTGGGTCTCGACTTCAACCAATCCTGGAATGCCTGGTTAGCCTTTGGGTCAACAGCGGGCTTTTTTGCCTCCCATGCTTTTAGCTGGTCGGCCTGTTGCTGGGTGATTTTCCCGTCTTTGACCAGTTGGTCTAACCTTTGATCAAGAGTAGGTCTGGGATGAGCTGTCCTGAATTCCGTGGTCGCCTGTTTAAATGCATCGGCAAGTTTTTGCTGGTCGATACCTAGAATCTGAGCAACCCTGGCCATTATTTCCTGGCCTGGCCCGGTTCCTGGTTTTGGCGGATCAGCAGCAAGCGCTACCCCAGCAGTGGCAACAATTACAATCACTACTGCCAGAACAGCGCCCAAGATAATAAATTTCTTACTTTTCCACATTAAATTATCCCTCCTTGTCTATAGTAATAGCTATATAGTAACCTGTCAATATTAATTTCCTGTTAAGGATTTGATTTCAAGGACAATTTCCCAAACCAGAATAGTATACTACCTAATATCTTGTGTTGTTCGACATAATCAGAATAAGAGGAACAACAATTGCTATCAGGCCGGTGACTACAACGGTAAGCAGAAAAAGATTATACCTGACGCTGTAATTATTGAGCAGAGATGGATCGTAATAACCTTCCACACCCTGGTCTTTGTACATCTTCAGCAGCCCATTTATCAGCTTTATTCTGGTTTGCTTCCCTTTCAGTAAGCCGATCTCGACCACGAAATTGACTACGATTACCAGTACCATAAATGTGAAAAATATTATCCAGGTAGTGGTAGTTTTCTGGCCTCCTCCGGCAACAGCCGAATTAATCCCCAGAGTAATTAAATTAAGGAAGATAGCTGTGACAATAAAAACTGTGTCTGTGCGTGTGTTTTGCTGTAGCTCTTCGATTATGTGCTGGTGTACTCGTTCAATCATGTTTTCTCCTTAATTATTTAAAATTATGCAGCAACTGGATGGCCGGGCTCACTCACAGGTTTAATGTCTAGATTAAATCCCCGCTGCATATAGTATTGTACAACTTTTTCTTGTTTATCCCTCGCAGGGCCGTTTTTCGAGGAAAGCCCATGAAATCACTCTATTAAACTGCCTTGGACAAAAAATATTTATGTTAGAATAATTATAGGGAGGAGTGATGGAAACAAAAAATATTCGCCAAACCGCAACCTTCAAAGCAAAACCGCATGATGTCTATGAGCTTTTAATGGATTCCAAGAAGCATTCTGAGCTGGCCGGAGACACGGCGAAAATTAGCCGGAAAGTGGATGGGAAGTTTACTGTAGGGGATTATATCGAGGGCGTTAACCTGGAGGTGGTGCCCGATGAAAAGATTGTCCAGACCTGGCGCTATAGCGACTGGCCCAAGGGGCATTACTCTAAGGCAACCTTTTCATTTAAAAAAGTTGCCGGTGGAACGCAGATGACCTTTACCCAGACCGGAGTACCGGTAAAGTTTTATGAGGATATTAAGCAAGGTTGGATTGACTACTACTGGACGCCGATGAAGGAAATGTTGGAACAATAAAAGATTGGCAATGCCGAGGGCTGGAATACTCAACAGAGGAGGCAATTTATGGAAGGCGCGCTTCGAACTGCTTTAAGAAGACCAACCGAAGATCAGACCCCAGGGCCGTTTTACCCGGTCCGGAAGCCGGTTGACCAGGATGCCGATTTGACCGTTATTAAAGGTAAGCCGGGAAAAGCAAAAGGGCAGGTTATATACGTTACAGGGCAGGTTTTAAACATAAAAGGTGAGGCGATACCGAAGGTAAAGATCGAAATCTGGCAGGCCAATAGTTTTGGGAGATATACCCATCCGGAGGATAGCAACCCCGCGCCTTTGGACCCCAACTTTGAGGGCTACGGGGTCACGATTACAGATGAACAGGGCAAGTACCGGTTTAAGACTGTCAAACCTGCTGCCTATCCCGTGCCCGGTGGCAGGATGAGGCCGCCCCATATTCATTTTTGTGTTACCAGTAAAACTAACCAGCTCATAACCCAGCTTTATTTTGAGGGTGAACCCTTGAATGAGAAAGACGTCCTGTTTAAGAATGTAGCCTATAAAGAGAGCCTCATCACCAGGCTTGTGCCCCCGACAGGGGATTTGGAGCCGGAGTCACTGCTGGCCCCCTGGGATATCGTACTCGGCCAGACGTAAAACATAATCTCCGGGAACGTTGTTCCACATTTTAGAGATACATAAAGTGAGTTATTCATTTATCGTTTTCCAGATACCTGCTCTATAATTAGTCAGTAAGAATGATTCCCCTGATTGTACTGCTTGTAGTTTTTGTGTTGATTGCGATACGACAGGTAGGGAAGATAAGGCTACAAATATGGCAGATAATGTTATGTGGCGCTCTGGCAGTCCTGTTAACAGGCGATATTCCCCTGCTTGACGCCCTGAAATCGATTAATATCGATGTAATGCTGTTTCTGTTCGGGATGTTTGTCGTGGGACAGGCGCTTGAACAGAGCGGTTACCTTTCGCATCTTTCCTATCAATTCTTTAGAAAAGCCAGATCGCTGGACAGCCTCATATCTATTCATTTTGTTCGGAATGGGAGTGATATCGGCATTGTTGATGAATGATACCCTCGCCATTATCGGAACCCCGGTAGTCCTGTTGCTGGCCAGGAAGAATGATATATATCCCAACATTTTACTTTTAGCGCTGGCTTTCGCAGTTACCATTGGAAGCGTAATGAGCCCTATCGGTAACCCGCAAAATCTGTTAATCGCTATTGGTGGCGATATCCCGAATCCTTTCATTACTTTTATCAGCTACCTTTTTATCCCGACTATGGTTAACCTGTTCCTTGCTTACCTTCTGCTGCGATTTTATTATAGAAAACATTTCATGGGTAAGCCGGTAACCTCCTCTCCCGAGCCGATAATAGACCGAAAACTGGCAATGGTTTCCCGAATATCTCTGATTCTCCTGGTTATTTTAATGCTGGCGAAGATAACTACGGTATTTCTCAACGCGCACATTGATTTCAGGCTAACCTATATTGCGCTGATAGCGGCGCTACCGGTCGTTTTATTCAGTTCCCGGAGGCTGGAAATCGTGAAAAATATGGATTGGTATACATTGGTCTTTTTTGCGGCTATGTTTGTTCTGATGCAAAGTGTTTGGGACTCCGGCTTTTTCCAGACAGCCATAGCCAATACGAAGTTGAATGTGACCTCGGCAGGTGCAATATTTTCAGTGAGTACCTTGCTTAGCCAACTTATTTCAAATGTGCCGCTTGTTGCTTTGTACTTACCGTTGCTCACTCAGGGAGGTGCGAAAACAACTGAGTTGATGATGCTGGCTGCGGGAAGCACAATCGCAGGCAATCTTAGCATTCTTGGTGCCGCCAGCAATGTGATAATAATACAAAATGCCGAAAAGAAATCAGGAAAAACTCTAGGGATGTGGGAATTTGTGAAAATAGGAGTTCCCCTGACCATAATTAATATCGCAGTATATTGGTTATATTTTCTGTTAATAAGGCCATAGGAAAGCATCCGCCAGCCCTTCAAATGGGGGGTTGGCCACTTAGTTTGTTGAGGCCAGGGTTCCATCTCAGACAGTTTATCGTGGCTACCTGAATAGATGTCCATATGGTTTGTCTTTTTTATCTCATTGGTTATTTACCCTGTCACCCGGATGCATAATAATGGGTTAGTTTCAGGAAACTCACAATCAAATGAGATAAGGAGGAGTGACTACTATGGTCGCAGTGTTAAGTGCTCAAGCGCCTGCGGAAATCTGGCAGCGTGCTTATGAAAGAGCGCAGCATCAGTGCCAGTTCCCCGGCTGCCCGGAAATACATAACCTGGAGATACACTACATCAACGGCAACCCATCCGATAATGATCTGAAGTACAACCTCATCGTACTGTGCCCCAAACATAACAGGCAGGCACGTGTATTCCGGCCGATACAACTTGTAACCTGGGCGAATAACCTCAGGTTAGTACATCAAAGAACCTATAAGGTTTAAACCGTATCGGCTTGTCTTTTTCTAAGAGTGTATCTGGCTGAGTTCGTTTCGACTTCGCTCGGCGAACGAGATGTTCATTACCCAAAAACCGTACATAAATCCCGATAGAATTAGTAGTATCCTTCAGTAATGTCTCACCTTCACTATAGTCCTCTCCCATCGAGGCAGAGACAGGCAAAAAGAAAATCTCCAGTCTCTCCTGTGGATGTGTTCCCCGGGTGGGATTGAAGAAGATACAAGTCAGAAGGACGTGAAAAATGGATTTACCTGTATTTCCTTGACCTTTGATACCACCCGCTATAATATGTAATGAATTATTTAAAAGGGAACCTGTAATATCTTCAACTACTTCGATTCCCACAAGTTCCTGCAAATGATTAGATTGCAATAATGAAAAGGAGTTTAGAGAATGCGTTTTAGATGTAATTCCTGCGGGATTGAATTCGACGATATCGGTCAACTGGCGAGCCATAAACGCGGGCACCAGTCTGGACGAGAAGAGCCAGCAGGATCTGCAGGACCCAAGGGTATAACCTGCTTGAACTGTGCCCAGAAAATTGCCCTGGAACCGTCCCAGTATAACTATTCCGGCCCGCTCACCTGTCCCCATTGCCGTCGAAACATGAAAGTCACCCTGCGCGACGGCGATGTGGTTGTTGCCAGGACCGGCTAAAACTTCCCCAGATTCATCACTAATTTGAAGTATGCAGCAAGGATATAAATGCCCTAACTGCCGGTCGCCGGTACAATACGGCCAGAACGTTTGCAGTACCTGCGGCACGCTGCTAAGCTCCCGTTGTCCCAACTGCGGAGCAGGCCTTAATCCCGGCGCTCCCTACTGCTCAGCCTGTGGTGCAAATTTTGGCAGGCCGGGTTATTCACAACCGCAACAACCGCGGCCCGGGGATGGAATGCCCCGCCGCCATGGGGGCCTCCACAGTATGGTTATCGACGACCAAGCTGGTGGACTACCAGTCCTCTGATTGCACAGCTGACTTCAAGGAGATCGCTGCTGCTCATGGTACTGCTGGTGCTGATCATAGGCATGGTCTCATTCGTCGTTTGCCAGTTCACCCCTAAATCAACCAAAGGTCTCCCTGTTATTTCGGGAGTGCTGGTCACTTTCAGAGGTAAAAGTAGCGCCCAGATTACCTGGCAAACGGACAGGCCGTGCAGCAGCCAGGTGGAATACGGCAGGACCACGCAATATGGTTCTTTGCAGCCTTTATATCCTGAGAATGATCCTTCTACCAAGCAAAGTACTGGACTTACCTCACACATTGTAAGCCTGATGCAGCTCAGGCCGGGTACTACCTATCACTTCAGGGTCCGTTCCAAAGACTCGGCGGGAAATGAAGGGGTATCAAACGACGGCTATTTCAAGACGGATGATGAGGCGCCGTTTGTAATACCCGACTAGTACGTTTTACTTGGCCACCCTTTCATCCCCTATCCTGCGGGTGAGTTTCTTTTCATCCATATATTCCAGCAGAGCCTTGGCATATTTCCTGCTGGTTCCAAAAATATCCCTTACTGCGGCCAGCGTGATGCTGCCATGTTCCCTGGCATGGGCGAGTACTTTCGCTACCATTTCATCATAACCAGCCCTGGGGAAAATGACTCCGTCCCCAACCTTAACTATTTTCTGCTGCTCCATAAGGAGATTAAGCAGGTCCGGTTCGAGTTCCATGTCCGTGGGTGGTGAATAGGGATTCTGATGTAAGGCTTTTAAAAAAGCATCGATTTTGCTCTGCTGCACCTGATTGAGTTTTACCTGATAAGATGCAAGCCGTACCGACGCACCATCTTCTGCGAATATGCCTGTTGCAAACAATCGGGCTATAACCGGGGAATGGGGTTGTACTCCCAGCTTACTGCTGAGTTCGCTTTTAGGCATACCCTGGCGGGTACTAAATTTCTGATGGTACTCTTTGACCAGCGTCTCGGCTCTGCCCACGAACTTGTCCCAGCCGCTTTGTGTATAAACGATGATATTTTCATTTTGAGGTATTGAAATGATTTTTCCCTGGCCGGCAAGATCGGCTACCAGTTTCTGTGCGTCTTCATATGATATATTGCACTGCACAGCGAGCTGCCGCAGCTCCAGCGGCTGCTTCATTTCCAATGTGGAAACCAGCGCATCTCCAACCGCATTATTTTCAATGGCCGCCAGACTTTGCACGATTTCAGGACGGAATCTGCGGTGTTTTTTTGCCTGCGCATTGACTATGATACCGCCCCCCAGCGTATCCATCGGAGACCTGATAATAAAACGGTCGCCTTTCACTACGGCTACGGGGTTTTCCAGAGCAAATTGTGCCCAGGTGCTCGAGCCTGCGCCCAGCTCTTCCTTTTCCAGGAGGTGAACTTTGGCAACAACTTCAGCCGCCCCGCTGAAAAAGCTGACCGTAGTACCATGGCGCAGGGGAACGGACAGATCGGAGAGCAGGTCGAGCTTCACATCAATCCTGGTTGTGGGCAAAAGCCAGCCGGGTTTGGTTACCACATAGCCCCGTTCCAGTTGGGCGGGCATCACTCCCACTATGTTGGCGGCAACACGGTTGCCCGGGCCAACAGTTGCAATTTTGGTTTTATGGCTCTGCAGTCCACGCAACCTGGCCTTCAAACCCGAAGGAACAATTTCCACTTCCTGTCCTGCCGAGAGCGAACCGTCTATCAAAGTCCCGGTTACCACTGTGCCCGAACCGGGCATACTGAAAACCCGGTCTATTAATAATCTTGGCCTTCCCGTGTCTTTCTTGGGCTCTATTGTCCCCAGGACATCCTCAATACCCGAGATAAGTTCCGGTAATCCCTCTCCGGTTACAACGGATACGGCAAGAATAGGCGCTTTTGATAGTGAAGTCGGCTTTATCAGGTCTTCAGTTTCCATCCTCACCAGTGCCAGGAGTTCTTCATCGGCAAGGTCTTTCTTGGTGAGGACCACGATTCCTTTACTGATTTTCAATAAATCAATTATTGCCAGGTGTTCCCTGGTCTGAGGCATTATCCCTTCATTTGCTGCAATGACGAGCAAAGCCAGGTCTATACCCCCCACACCCGCCAGCATGTTTTTTATAAAACGTTCATGTCCCGGAACATCGATTATCCCCACCTCTCCCCTGTGAGGCAGTTTCAACCAGGCGAAACCGAGGTCGATTGTCATACCGCGTTCTTTTTCTTCGCGCAGCCTGTCAGGGTCAATACCTGTCAGTTTTTGAACCAGTGTTGATTTGCCGTGGTCGATATGGCCTGCCGTCCCGATTACAAACATCTCGTTTTTTTCAGCCCCCTGATCCCCCAATCCTGGGGGAGTTTAAAGCTGGGGGACACCCCCAGTCCCCCGTTTTTAATTTGATATACCGCCTTCCAACTTCACTTAAGCCCGGAACTACAATCTTTTAATGCCTTTATAACAATATCGTCGGACTCGGGAAGAACAGACCTGGGATCAAGCAACAGCATATTTTCGTTGACTCGTCCTACAATCGGCGGTTCATAATTGCGCAGTCTTTTATTCAAAGTATCTAGCCCGCTTTGTACGATCCCTGGCTCCCTTTTCTCCAAACGCTACCAGTTTAGTGGGCAGTGTACTTCCCGGCAGGCTTCCTCCGCCAAGCATAGTTTCACCATCAATGACCTCCGCGCTATGACCGAGAGCCCTGGCCCAGCGGTGAGCCCTGCTTTCTATCATATCAAGAGGGAGTGCTTATCATTCTCCAGACAGGGACTTTCTGTAAAGCTTCTTCCTTCACATAGTGGATCAGGGTCGCAGCCAGCGCTGCCAGTCTCACCTTGTCAATTCTCACTGCCCTTGCCAGCGGATGTTTTTTTAATTTTTCGATGTAGAGTTTCTTGCCCACAATAATACCCGCCTGGGGCCCCCCGACAAGCTTATCGCCGGAAAAACAGGCAAGTCCGACACCTGATGCTACACTCGCCTGCACCATTGGTTCGGGAGCCAGTCCGAACCTGGTCGTATCCAGAAAACAGCCGCTTCCCAGATCATCAAATACGGGAACATCTCGTTTGTTGCCTACCGCTACCAGCTCCTCAAGGGTGACTTTGCTGGTGAAGCCCTCTATTCTGAAGTTGCTCGAATGTACTCTCATCAACGCTGCCGTATGGTCGTTTATCATTTGCTCGTAGTCATAATCGTAGGTGCAGTTGGTGGTACCTACTTCTACCAGCTTTGCTCCGCTTTGACGCATGACGTCAGGAATGCGGAAGCTATCTCCAATCTCCACCGCCTCGCTGCGGGAGACAATAACCTCTTTCTTTTTGGCCAGGGCGCTCAGGATGAGAAGTACTGCCGAAGCATTATTATTTACTACAAAAGCAGCTTCTGCGCCGCTGAGCCGGCATAACAGCGATTCTATGTGGACCTGGCGTGAGCCTCTGACTCCGCTTTCTAAATCAAACTCCAGATTGCAGTATCCCTCTGAAACCAGGCTCATTGCCGCAATCGCTTCATGACTTAAAGGCGCACGTCCCAGGTTAGTATGGAGTATCACCCCGGAAGCATTTATAACGGGACGCAGGTTAACGGTCACCAGAGATTGTAGTGCGGCTATAATATCCTCCACCAGGTCATCCATTCCGGAATATGGTTTGCCTCCAGTCACCGAAACCCTTTCCTTATCGAGACGCTCACGGGTTAAATCAACCACCAGCGTATGCGGATAACTGTCCTCCAGATTCTTAATCCGATCATCGGAGATAATCTTATCAACGCTGGGCAAACCCCTGAGATTGCTTTCGGTTCATACCCACTATTCTACTATAACAGGTAGTCGGTTCAAAATACTCCGGCACGATACCACAGGTTGTCATTTAGCAACATTTATCCAGCTGGTAATCGCGGCAATTGCTGTTGAGAATGTAGGGTTAGTCAACTATAATTCAATCAATGATTATCGATTTTCATACACACGTTTTTCCTCCACAGGTAAGGGAACAGCGCAGTGACTACATAAAACGCGATGCCTGCTTTTCTCTGTTGTATTCCAATCCTCAGGCGAAAATGGCCACCAGCGAAGAGTTGATAGCTGCTATGGATGAGTGCGGTATCGACAAATCCATTATCCTTAATTTCGGCTGGCAAAAGCAGCAAACCTGTCAGGAAACTAATGATTATATTCTGGAATCTGTAGCCCGTTATCCCAAGAGACTGATCGGGTTCTGTACTGTTCAACCTCTGGCTGGCGATAAGGCTATCAGGGAAGTGGAGCGATGTGCCAGGAGTGGAGCTGGAGGACTTGGCGAGATGCGGCCGGGCGAGCAGGGGTTCGACCTGCAGGATGCCGGGGTAATGAAACCGCTGGTTGAAGCACTGGCCGCCGCTCACATGATTTTTTTGCTCCATGCCTCTGAGCCTGTGGGCCATGACTATGCCGGCAAAGGGAAAACAACTCCGGAAGTACTTTATCCCTTCATCAAGACTTATCCCGAATTAAAGGTGGTGTGTGCTCACTGGGGTGGTGGTTTGCCTTTCTATGCCTTGATGCCGGAGGTGGAGAAAGCACTGGCCAACGTCTGGTTTGATACCGCAGCCACACCATTTCTGTATAAGCCCCAGGTTTTCCTCCAGGTAGCAAATGTGGTCGGCAGCGAAAAAATTCTGTTCGGCAGCGATTACCCGCTTCTGTCACCGAAACGAATACTGCAACAAATTGAATCTGTGGACATGAGCAATGCTGATAAGGCCGCTATTCTGGGAGGTAATGCCCGCAGGGTTCTATCCCTGAAGTAAGCGACTTTACTATCGCAGAGGATTAAGTGAGCATGGAACAGCAGCAAATCAGGTCTTTCATCGCTATCGAGTTGCCGCTTGAGCTTAAAAAGAGGCTGGTCCAGTTGCAGGATGAATTCAAGTCGGCAGGTTTCAGCTTCGTGAAATGGGCAGCTCCGGAGGGTATTCATCTCACTCTGAAGTTCCTGGGCAACATACCGCAATCCACAATCCCCGGGATAATCGCGGGCATAACGAAGGCAAGCCAGGGCATTCCACCATTTACTCTGGAAACGTCGGAACTGGGTGTATTTCCCAATTTGAGACGCCCCAATGTATTCTGGTTGGGCGTTGGCGGTGACCTGGAAAAGGCATGTACGCTGCAAAAACGTATTGACGATGAGCTAAAGCCGATGGGGTTTATTCCTGAGAAGCGCGCATTTACCCCGCATCTTACCCTCGCCAGGCTGCGTGAAAATGCCTCCTTGCAAAACAGGAAAGATTTTGGAGACCTGGTAGCCGGGACCCATTTCTGCAGCAAACATATTATCGAAGTGAAGGGGATTAGCTTGATGAGGAGCCAGTTGCATCCCACTGGCGCTGTTTATACAAAGTTGGATGAAGTGAAGTTGAACAAGATATAATTACTTTAAAGGCAGCAACTACTATATTACCTGGAGGTGAAATATGACAACGCCCAAACCGTCTCCCTGGCAAGAATCCCTGGGGAAAAATTCGCCTGAACTATTTAAACACTATACGGAACTTCAAGGCAAGATTATGGTGGATGGAGCTCTCTCCGCCAAAACGAAGACCTTGATGATGCTATTATGCGATGCTTTATTGTCTCACCCTGATGGCGTGGCTGGACTATCCAAGCGGGCACGTTCTTTAGGAGCAACCGAGAGAGAGATTGGCGAAACTCTGGCCATAGCATTCCTCATGGGTGGGTTGCCGGGTTTGGTGACGGGAGCCAATGCATTCCGGGAGTGATTGGTATAAAGGTCTCTTATAAAGAAGACGAAATTGCCCCGGTTAGAAGAAATAATCCTTACCAAAATTGCCACCTGGTAAGGCGGCATCTGCATATGTCTGAACCTTGCGGTTAGAGAAGAGCTATTACATTCAGAGTTCTTCGTGCCGCATCGTCTGAATTTGATATCCCAAACTAATCTGTTGTATACTCTTGTTTCGTATAAAAATAAAATCTCTAAATAAGGAGGAGGTGGAAAGTGGAAAATATCTCCTTTCCCAAATGTCTAAAATGTAAGGTTGGTGACTTAGTACCCCTGTCCGACTTCGGTAGTCAGGGGGCACCTATACATTACAAAGCCTGGGTATGCACTAATCCTGAGTGCGGCTACAATATCAAGATCCGAAATGGTGATCTGTATTTAGATGAGCCTATTCTCAGCGGAGCATCACACCAGGTCCGTGTTCGCTCCTGATAATAGAGCCCGCTAAACTTCTATCTTGAGGTTGCCGTTTTGACCTTACGGGCGGAACAGCTAGGGGAAACAGTTGTTGATTTCTTCTTCCCACCGCGTTGTCTTGGCTGTGGAAAAACCGGCAGTTTTCTGTGCGATTCCTGTTGTCACAGGCTGCCCCGGATTTTCCCGCCGATATGCGCCAGGTGCGGCAGGCCCGAGTCAACAGGCACGTTCTGTCCTGCCTGCTGGGGATGGCAGTCTCATATAGATGGCATCAGGTCGCCCTTTCGCTTTGACGGTGTGATTCGTAAAGCTGTCCATGAGCTTAAGTATCGCAATCTGAGGGCAATGGCCGGGCAATTAGCTTCTTTGCTCTTCCACTATCTGGAAACTAACCCGATAACAGGTGAGTTGCTGGTACCTGTTCCTCTTCATAGCCGGAGGCTTCGGGAACGCGGCTATAATCAATCGAGTCTCATTGCCAGAGAGTTGAGCAAATTGACATTAGTTGCCGGTGATCGAAGGCTGCCTTACCCGGGTCAAAAATAATCCCCCCCAGGCCCGCACCACGAGTGCCGATCAAAGACAGTTGAATGTTGCCGATGCGTTTGCCTGTACCGATCAAAGATTACACGGGAAGCGGGTAATCCTGATTGACGATGTGTGTACTTCGGGAGCCACGCTTGAAGCCTGCGCAACAGCTCTCAAGTCAGCTGGAGCCGGTTCTGTCTGGGGATTAACCCTGGCGCGCGACACTTAAATAAAGGAGAAGTAAATGGAACTGAAGGTTGTAGGAAAAAATGTAGAAATTACAGATTCATTGCATGAATATCTGGACAAGAAAATGAGTAAATTGACCCGTCACCTGTCTAATATTGACGAGGCAAAAGTTGAAATACATGAGGTAAAGGCCAAATCTCCTGATCAGCACGTTATAGTACAGGCTACTCTTAAAATTAAAGGTACTTTGTTAAGAGGTGAGGAGAAGGCGTCTACTATTAATGTTGCTGTCGATGCCGTAATCAAAGTGTTGGAACGTCAGATTGAACGCTTCAGAGGGAAATTCGATAAAAAGGGCAGGGATAGTGTACGCGAGCTGAAACTGGAGATTGCTCCGGAAGCAAGTTGATACTGCTAAAAAAGCCGGTTTTTCGGCAGAAGTTGTCAGAGCTAAAAGCTTCCATGTTAAGTCCATGTCTGTCTCGGAAGCTGCCGAACAAATGGAGCTGTTAAGCCACGATTTCTTTTTGTTTATCAATGGTAATAGCGATAAATTGAATTTGATTTACCGCCGCAAAGATGGCAATTACGGAGTTATCGAAGCTTTGCTCGATTGAGTTCGGGGAGGGACACCCTATGAGCGGCATCAGCGAAATAACTATCGGTAAGACCACCCTGTCTTTGATTCAAGGGGATATTACCGCTCAGAAGACCGATGCTATCGTTAATGCGGCTAACTCAAGTCTGATGGGTGGAGGAGGTGTGGATGGTGCGATCCACCGTGCCGGTGGTCCGTCAATCCTGGAACAGTGCCGAAAGATTATCGCTGATATCGGACGCCTTGATACCGGCAAAGCAGTAATAACACAGCGGCGGGAATCTTCAGGCCAGGTATGTTATTCATACGGTCGGTCCCGTATGGCACGGTGGCACTCGAGGTGAACCGGAACTGCTGGCCAGCGCTTACCGTGAAAGCCTGAAGCTCGCGGATTCCAATAAACTGAAAACTATTTCATTTCCGTCTATCAGCACCGGTGCCTACGGATATCCTTTAGCCGATGCTGCAAAAGTCGCCTTGAATGCTATAATCAGCTACCTTAAAAGCGGAACATCGATTGAGCAGGTTTACATTGTGCTCTATGGTGATGACGCGCTCCAGACGTATTCCAAAATACTTGCCGGTCTCGAGAAATAGAAGGTCAACGGCTTCCATGAAAGGAAAAGACATGGTAAAACTGGTTATATTCAATACTCCATTGGGATGGATGGGACTTGTCGGCACATCGGCCGGGCTTAAGGAAGTGGTTTTGCCGGAGAAATCACGGGAAGAAGTTTTAGCGCAAGATAAAAGGCGATTACACACTGTTGAAGATGATGACACCTGCTTCAACGACCTGCCCCATAGATTAAAAGTTTATCTTTCAGGTAAAACGGTCGATTTTTCCGACGAATTAGACCTTGACGGAACTACCCGTTTCCGCCAGCAGGTGTGGCGTGTGACCAGGGCGATCCCCCATGGAGAAACCAGGAGCTATGCCTGGGTTTCCGGCCAGTTAGGCTATGGCAAAAAAGCAGCCAGGGCTGTGGGCCAGGCACTGGGCAAAAATCCGCTTCCCATCATAATTCCCTGCCACCGCGTCCTCAGTTCCGATGGGGGGTTGGGTGGTTTCAGTGCCGGGTTGCCACTCAAGAAGCACTTACTTCAGTTAGAATCTGCCGGAAGATAAGTGCGGTTGATTCCTTTATTTTGATTCGGTTCAGTGCTATAGTGGATTTGTCTATTGGATCAGCTGAGGGCTGAACGGGAAAGTAAACTATGGAAATGCTGAAATGGGAATTTGATTGCAATCAGTGCAAAAGCAAGTTTGAGGTGGAAGTTCCCCGCGGCCCCGTTGAAGAGCGTGCCATCAAATGCCCGCATTGCGGAAGCAAAGATATAGCCAACTGCAGTCTTGGGGGTCTGGAGGTGCCTGTCTGCGGAGGCTGATAGCTTCAGAAACGAGGCAGGTTGCCTCGTAAACCTTCCGATATAACTAAAACAGTCTGTTTCGCAAATTTATTTCGCTGTTCACCCTGACCGTAAGAGATGTTTATAGTTGTTCACTCCGATTCTATTTTATGGCCTTGAGTGAGGCTAAAAAGTCCCATAAAAATTTTCCAAAAAAGCAGTTGACGGTCGTTGTTTCTTGATGTATAATAGTTGTTCGCTTTGTGAAAAGCGCGCGTACCTTAACAAGTGAATAGAATCAAAGGTCTTTTTTGTGTTCATGCTGTTGTAGGTCAAAGATAATAAGGGCACAGGGCGGATGCCTTGGCGTTAACAGCCGATGACGGGCGCGGCACGACTGCGATAAGCCCCGGTGAGATGTCCAGCAATCTTAAGCCGGGGATTCCCTAATGGGGCAACCCACCTGGCTAAAACCCAGGAATTCGCTAAGTGAGAGGATACCAGGGGAACTGAAACATCTTAGTACCCTGAGGAAAAGAAATCGAATGAGATTCCCGGAGTAGTGGCGAACGAAAGGGGAAGAGCCTAAACCACGTGGCTTAGTGGCCTTGAGGCCTATGCTATCTTGGGGTTGCAAGGTGCAGCGGATAGTGCTCAAGAGCTATCGCAGAGTAAAAAACTTTTTATCTAGTCAAAGGTCCCTGGAAAGGGCCACCATAGAGGGTGATAGTCCCGTAGATTAAAGGTAAAAAGCTCTGGTTGTATTCTTAAGTACCACGGGACACGAGAAATCCTGTGGGAATCTGGGGTGACCACGCTCCAAGGCTAAATACTGTTAACGACCGATAGTGAACCAGTACCGTGAGGGAAAGGTGAAAAGTACCCCGATGAGGGGAGTGAAATAGAACCTGAAACCTTGTGCCTACAAGCAGTCAAAGCCTGGATTTATCCGGGTGATGGCGTGCCTATTGAAGAATGAGCCTGCGAGTTAATCTATGTGGCTTGGTTAAGTGATTTTAATCACGGAGCCGTAGCGAAAGCGAGTCTGAATAGGGCGAATTTTGGTCGCATGGATTAGACACGAAACCGTGTGAGCTACCCATGGCCAGTGTGAAACCCAACTAATCTTGGGTGGAGGTACGAACCCGTAAGCGTGGCAAAGCTTTGGGATGAGCTGTGGGTAGGGGTGAAATGCCAAACGAACTCGGAGATAGCTTGTTCTCCCCGAAATGTATTTAGGTGCAGCCTCGGATTAATAACTTGTGGAGGTAGAGCTCTGAATGAGCTAGGGGCCGTGAGGTTACCAAACTCAATCAAACTTCAAATGCCGTAAGTCGTATTCCGGGAGTGAGACCGTGCGGGATAAGCCGCGTGGTCGAGAGGGAAACAGCCCAGATCATCAGCTAAGGTCCCTAAGAGCGAGACTAAGTGGTAAAGGAAGTGATGTCGCTAAAACAGCCAGGAGGTTGGCTCAGAAGCAGCCACCCTTTAAAGAGTGCGTAACAGCTCACTGGTCGAGTGATGTCGCACCGATAATTTAACGGGGCTCAAGTTCGCCACCGAAGCTATGGATCGCGTAAGCGATGGTAGGGGAGCGTTGTTACTGCTGTGAAGCCCTGGCGTAAGCCAGGGTGGAGCATTGACAAGTGAGAATGCCGGCATAAGTAGCGTAAAGGCATGTGAAAAACATGTCCACCGTAAATCTAAGGTTTCCTACGCAAGGTTAATCCGCGTAGGGTTAGTCGACCCTAAGCTTAACCCAAAGGGGGTAGGCGATGGATAGTAGGTCAACATTCCTGCACCACCATATTTTTCGTTATCAGCAAAGGGGGGACACAGTAGGATAGATTGAGCGTACCCATTGGACATGGTGCGTTCCCGATTCTAGGCGTGTTGAGGCAGGAAAATCCACCTTGACGTTAAGCTGAGGAGAGGGGGAAATTGAGGGGCAACCCGAGATGACTCAATTGAGTCCACACTGTCCAGAAAATCCTCGTTGCGAGAATAATTAGGTGACCGTACCGCAAACCGACACTGGTAGATGGGGGTAAGTATCCCAAGGTGTTCGAGAGAACTCTCGTTAAGGAACTCGGCAAATTAACCCCGTAACTTCGGAAGAAGGGGGCCCGCCGCAAGGCGGGGGCACGAAACCGGCTCAAGCGACTGTATAACATAAACACAGGTCTCTGCCAAAGCGAAAGCTGAGGTATAGGGGCTGATACCTGCCCAGTGCCGGAAGGTTAAGGAAAGAGGTCAGGGCGCAAGCCCGAAGCTTTGAACCGAAGCCCCGGTGAACGGCGGCCGTAACTATAACGGTCCTAAGGTAGCGAAGTCCCTTGTCGGGTAAGTTCCGACCCGCACGAAAGGTGTAACGACTTGAGCACTGTCTCAACGAGAGACTCGGTGAAATTGAAATGGGGGTGAAGATGCCCTCTACCCGCAACTGGACAAAAAGACCCCGGGAGCTTTACTATACCCTGGTATTGGACTCGAGCTGAGCTTGTGTAGGATAGGTGGGAGGCTATGAAGTCGGGGCGTCAGCCTCGGTGGAGCCAACGGTGAAATACCACTCTTGTTTGGTTTTGGTTCTAACCTGCCGAAAGGTGGGGACAGTGCCAGGCGGGTAGTTTAACTGGGGCGGTTGCCTCCTAAAAGGTAACGGAGGCGCCCAAAGGTCCCCTCAGCACGGGTGGAAATCGTGCGTTGAGTGCATTGGCATAAGGGGGCTTGACTGCAAGACCAACAAGTCGAGCAGGGACGAAAGTCGGGCAAAGTGATCCTACGGCTCCACGTGGAAGGGCCGTGGCTTAACGGATAAAAGCTACCCCGGGGATAACAGGCTTATCTTGCCCAAGAGTTCACATCGACGGCAAGGTTTGGCACCTCGATGTCGGCTCGTCGCATCCTGGGACTGAAGCAGGCCCCAAGGGTTGGGCTGTTCGCCCATTAAAGCGGCACGCGAGCTGGGTTCAGACCGTCGTGAGACAGGTCGGTCTCTATCCGTTGTGGGCGCTGGAGATTTGAGGGGAGCTCTCCCTAGTACGAGAGGATTGGGAGGGACAGACCTCTGGTGTGCCAGTTGTCGCGCCAGCGGCAATGCTGGGTAGCCAAGTCCGGATGGGATAAACGCTGAAAGCATCTAAGTGCGAAGCCCACCTCAAGATGAGATCTCCCACCGGTTTAACCGGGTAAGACCGCAAGTAGACTACTTGCTTGATAGGCAGCATGTGTAAGCACAGTAATGTGTTGAGCTGAGCTGTACTAATGGTCGAGGTCTTTGACCTACACCAGACTGAGCACAAAACTAAATTCATCAATCACTATCTATGACGCGGGGTGGAGCAGTGGCAGCTCGTCGGGCTCATAACCCGAAGGTCGTTGGTTCAAATCCAACCCCCGCTACCAAGATGTAGAAATTAAAGGCAGAGCAGAAATGCTCTGCCTTTTTCGTTTGTAACAACTGTCATTCTCGAGCGCAGCGAAGAATCCCGAGGGTCAGGGGCACCCGCGTGTACCTCATACTGAAACAATCTTGGAACTTAATCCGGAGTTCAATCCCGATCCCATCGGGACGAGTACATTATCTTGTAAGTACATTAAGGCAGACCGGAAACGGCCTGCCTTTTTCGTTTGTAATCTCAATACTTCTCACCTAGTACACTGCAGATAAGAAAATGATAAAATGGGATAGTTATTTGATTAGGCCAGAAATATCGGAATCACAACTTTTATGGAATACGATCCTGCCCAAAGAGTTGCTTTCTATGATAGTTTACTGCAAAGTCCAGGCGAGCGTGGCGAAGTAGATTATCGAGCTCTGATTAGATTTGAGTAAGAATGACAAATTTATACTGAAGTTACTACGTCATATATGGGAATGGCCAACTATGGCGGAGGTTGGATAGTCATTGGGTTTCTAAGGATAACAACCGAGTGTTCTTTCGCAGATCCAAGCCATTCTGATGAAATCTGAGATACTCCGAAACTACCTCATTAGCCAAAAAGCGTTAAAGCTGTTGTGCGTGGCACTGATACCCTAAATATACTTGTAAATCAACATAAGCATCCTAATACGGGATTGATTTACCCGATTATGCAGTTGTAGAAGGTTTTTCCAAAGGTCCTTTCTTTTGCAGGAGTACTATAAAATCATCAGATACAAATGAAGAAATTTTGACTGACGGAGCTTTGTATATAAGAAGGCATCGTGCTGAGACAGTACAAATGACTGATCCTTCTGACTGGGAAGCTCTAGTCAATAGGTGCGTGCAGATGAGACGTGACGAATTTTTACGTCAATTCAAGAATTTGCTAGAGCAAATGGGATTAACAATCTCCACGTCTCCTGGTGCAACATCTAGTATCTCTTCTTGGATAGAGCAAATACGTAAACGAGCGATTGAAAAATATGAAAAACGTGGGGGAGATTCCTTTGTCGGAGCAGAATAAAGGTTATCTAGAGTCAGCTCACCAACTAAAACAATCAAAGATCAATGGGATTTAAATCAACTATTGACCGCAGCGAGAAATGCCGAACTACGAAATACTGGGTGGCCAATTGGTATCATAATAGAAAAGCCTGGAATATCACCTCAACCAACAACTGAAGGCATCGAGGTGCGCATCAATAGATTCGGGAGACGATAGTTATGACTTTTGGTCTCTAACAAAGAAAGGGACATTTTATTTTCTTAGAACTTTTGAAGAAGACAACTTTAGCAGGAGAGATCAAAATTCTTTATCTAATAAGGATCGTATATTATGGTGGGATGTACGATTGTGGCGTATAGCTGAGGCTGTTCTTCATAGCGCAGTTCTATATAGAGAATTCGGAGTGCCAGTTAATGCCACATACTCTTTAACCATCAGTCATCACGGTTTAATTGATCGTGCATTTGCCGTAAGTAAGCCAACTCGTTACTTAACTCGACCTGGTAATGTCTGCAAAGTAGATAGCTCTTCATGGAGCAAAGAGATAACACAAGATCTTGTGATTAGTGGATTGACAGAATTAGTTGATGAGATATCTGAAGATCTTTTCGTCTTGTTCAATTTCAGTGAAGTACCCAAAGTAACCATTACGAGTATTGTTGATGAATTCTTAAAAAGCAAACTCTAAATATGAAGGTATGATCTTTTTCTTGGAGCCACCCCCACGCAAGCAGACCAGAGGCTGATGACACAAGAGACCATTTTCATTAGAAATTAGTCATCGATCATGAATCGATATCGAAATAACCTAGATCACGTAGACCTTCAAGAATCGGAATGAAGCAGGCTTCCACATTTGGTGCTGTGAACGGGATGTGCTCCGTGTCCGCCAACATCCCAGGATTTGAAGCTTACTGAGGCATCCTTGAGAATGAACAGTGGCTTTCCTTTGACAGCACTAAGAACAGATTCTTGAATTAGCCACGTATCATCTGACCCTGGTGTCAAGAATCACAAAAACATAGCTTGTTCCTCAAGTCTAGCGCTAACTTTCTCCGACAATTGATTTCGGGGAGTATGCATCGTACCAGTCACTACTCGGAATCCTAATAATTCCAAGAACCTGCGCAAGTTTATCTGCCGCATCTGTTCCCACAGCGTCAAACCGATGGCCGATAAAAGCAGTTCGCTGAGGTTTTGGTGGTCAGGTAGATGGTTTGGCTGGTCTGAGATTAAAGAATTGTATAACGAGAGTTAAGTATATCACGTGGGTTATTTAATTGCTCAACACTGGATACTAAGTAGGCTGGCCGGTGAATATTACATCCACGTGCAATTTAAGTCTAAACTTTTTCTCCTGTGATTGCCCATAGACATAGATTCTAAATTGATCAGGACTACCGTTTTCTTTAACATCATTGGAAGTATCTTCAAAAGAATCGAGTTCAATCGTTTCAGGGTATCTTTCCAGACTTGCACCTAACTTGTGTTTATCTTTAGACCGAGCCGAGTCAATCGTGATGAAGATCGGGAAGAGTTGCCCAGTTAATGTCAGTTACTCTCGCAGGACAGTGATATATTCACATTATAGACCTCTACAATACATATTACCTCTTTAGTTAGGACAATCGCAAGCGTAGGTGGTAATTGAAGTACAAGTTATTGCAAGTCTTATACTAGCTCCAGGCCCCCGTGGCTCACCAGGGCTGACCCCAAAGCCCAGAGGCTACAGAGGTTTGGCCTGGCGGGGTTTTCGGGGCTAGTAGTGGAGCGACGTGGGAGTCCCAATAGGAAGGTGAGAATGGGATTGGCTTACGTAATGCTGCGAATTTTAGACCATCTATAGTTTTTATCACTTTAGTGATAGAATTAAAGAGTGGAGGTGGAGGATGAAATTCTCTGATGACATTACCGAACGAGCGTGGATAAGGGCCGGGGGAAAATGTGAATGTGAGGGAACTACTCATAAGCACTGGGGTAAATGCAACACATTAATCTTAAAAAATTCTAGAGGTGATGGGGGCAAGATATTGGGGTGGGAAACTCACAGTAAAAGCGGTTTATATTTAGATTCAATTTCAGATTGTGAGATTTTCTGTTGGGGATGCCATAAGTCAACATGATAATCCCTTAAGATTTTGGTCGAACCCTTAGTTATTCTCAACGATGATATGCTTCGTTGTAGATGCTGTAGCGATGTAGCAACTCCTTAGCGTCGCGTGGCTCGACAGGGCCGAACCCCGACCCAGGGGCCCCGAGGTTTTGGGAAAACGGGATATCTGATAAAACTTTGACAATTAAGAGGATTAGTAATATAGTAATTCTGTAATATACTATAACGTGAGTTCGCAAGTGAAGATTGCTCGAACAGAGGGTTTTAAGAAAGCCTGGAAACAGTTATCTGGAGAACAGAAAACTCTAGCTCGGAAAGCAATTGAGCATCTGGCGACAAATATCCGCTATCCATCACTAAGGACAAAGAAAATAAGGGGAACAGAATCTATTTGGGAAGCCAGAGTAAGCCGTTCGGTCAGGACAACATTTCAGATTGAGGGAAATATAATCATTCTGCGTAATATCGGTGAGCACGACGAAACATTGGGGCGACCGTAGGAGGTAAAACAATGCCAAACTATAGCAAGGTGACCAGGAATGGACAAATTACACTACCGGCTCCAGTACGGAAAAAGCTGGACATCGAGGAAGGTGATTTGGTGGAAATTGAAGTAATGGACGAAAAGGCAGTGCTGGTACCAAAGCGATTAGTTGATAAAAATCAGGCCTACTTCTGGACGAAAAAGTGGCAGGAAGCTGAACAAACTGCTGATAAAGATATCAAGGCTGGACGGGTAAAGGTATTTGACTCAGTTGAGGAATTAACTAAAGATTTGGGATGAATACACTCTTTGGCTAAATTATAAAAGTTTTTAACAAATCCGCTATGGTTTTAACCAGGCAGCCCTGCCTATTCTTGCATTGAGGGTATCATTATTAATCATGAAGCCGGGATTCTGAATTTTCTTATCGACGATCATTAATCTCGGTTGTATCCAGAGAGGAATGAACGATGCATTATCATAAGTACTCCTGGCGCGTGTTTGGATTCTGCCTTCACAAGTTTGGAGATAACATTTCTGAGCCAAACGATTCCCGGTAATAAAGTCCCAACCTGTATTTGCTGGTTGTAAGATCGTTTTCTGCTGTTATGAGTGGTTCCCAAATCCGGGGTCGATATAATAGTCCCCTGGGTACTTCCTCTCTCGTTCCGTGAAACTGAGCCCTTCTTTTCTTCGTCTTTTTCCCATATGTCGACCAAATTTCAGGCCGATAATATAACCCACGGTTTCCTCACAGCCTCACTAACTTTTGGAATGGGAATCCCGAATGATCGCGTAATCCGGGGACTTTCCTCTTTTTCCCTGGTTTCTTTACCCTTCGGTAACATACCAAATACGACAATCAGTCTCACAACACCGGAGAGCAGGAATAAGCCAAAAATGGTATAACCTAATACCGGGATTTCAAAATGGAGGATTATCACGCTCACCAGTGCGCCGAGCCCCCTGAAGAAATTGACCAGGGTATGCTGGTGAATCATGTAGCTCGATAGTTTCTCCGGTGCAATTGTTTTGCAAACCAAACTCCGGCTGCATACGTCAAACCCGGCCCAGACTAAACCTGAAAAAAGCTGAATTGCCACCAGATAGACGACGTTCGACGATACCAGCCAGAGAAACGGGATAAGGGGAATAAAATAAGAGACTTTTCTCAATATTGCCACATTGTCGGCCTTATCAGAATACTTTCCCCATGAGGTTGAACTCAGTACCTTGGCAATCAGGTCGCTGGACCCGACCAGCGCAAATAATATGTAACTTAATTTCAAATCTTTTACCAGGTACACCGCAAAGAGTGGACTGCACAAATAAACGGCAAAATTAATGAGTGCTATATAGAGGATAAACCTTTCGGCGCCGGGTTCTTTTGAGTCACGGAGAAAATTAGAAAGTTTGTAAGGTACCTGTATATTTATACCGCTGGCACCACCCTTCGCAGTTGAATAAAGAACCAGACCAAGTAAAGAAGCAAGTAAGGCGATTGTGAATACGAGAGCGAAGCCATGGACCTCCTGAACCCCGGTGAGCGAGTCCAGCATATATCCCATAGCAAAAAAGAATCCAAGATAAATACCCGCTGTAAGGGCATACCTGATGCTCAGATAGTGCCCTGCGATGGCAGCAGGAATAATTGCTGCCAGCCAACTGTCTCTCACGGGTATCAGTAACTCACCGGGTATAGAGCAGATAATCCAAATAGCAACGAGATAAACCGGGATGACTGATCCTGACCATACCATGATAAGGATAATAGGCAGCCAGGTAACACTGTTAAGAATGGCCATGGTTATTACCGTTCCTTTGGTGGAACCGATAAACCACATCATCGAAGGAACCTTCATATACAAAAATGCAATGATGATGTCGTTCACTGCACTGAACATGGCTACTTCTTGAATGCTTGCGCCAAACGCCATGAGTGAGGGGGACCTGTAAGCAGTGCTTGCTTCTTCTATTGCGGTTGTGGAGGCTTCGACATGAAAATAATTGAGGTTCTTTTTATTCGGTGAAGCTTGATCAGGTATGTGCATAGGCGTACTTTCAAAGCGTGCTTGTCTTCAGTTCTTAGAATTATCCAGGCTAGCAAGGCAAGCAAAGAAACGGTTACAACAGTGGTAGCTTAATACGCAGCCAGGGTTGCGCTAAATTCAAAACATTATATCATAGCAACAAAATAATTAGCCATAACATTAAGCTACCCAGGCATTGAACCGTAGTCCTGAACCCGGGTCATATTCTCTTTCAAATGCTTCGGGATATTGCTTTTTCCATTCTTCCATCTGAGCCATGGTGACTTTTTCACATTCAACCAGATAAGCCGTAGTGGCCATTCCCGGACAATGCTTGGAGACTATCCCTTCTGGAGCTATAAGGTTGATGGCACCACCCCTATCGAGTTTCCCCGGAATGATCCAGTCTACCCTGGCACCATGGTCCATATAGACTACCCCGGGCATTACTCTCTCTGTGACATAGGCACCACCTAAAACAGTTCCTCTCTCGTTAAAAGCTTTGACAATATCCCCGCTCTTAATACCTCTTTTTTCAGCTGTGGAGGGGTGTATCCAAAGAGGCTCATACATATAGCCGTCCTGCCCTTTGACTTTACAAGTATTAATTTCTCTAGTCCAGGAGATGTCATCGCACTGGGCATGGACTCGCCATCTCCCGTGATTACTCATCATCAGTAGAGGATATTTCCTGGCTCTCTTACTGGATATCCTTTCATCATGGGTCTCACTGCTTTCTATCCAGCGAGGTATCGGGCCTCTTTCCTTGTCGTTGGGGAAGTGTTTAGCTAATCTTTCCGAGTATATCTCCAGCTTACCTGATGGCGTCTCCAACGGATATTTTTCAGGATTCTCATAGAACCGTCTTAAGCCAGGCTGGTCTTTCTCCCAGTCAGTTAGCCGGTGCGAAAACGTAGTATTGCTTTTCTTTAAACTCTTCCCAGTCCATGACTTGCTGCATACCAAATCCTTCATAGGCATACTTTCTCCATTCATCTATGGTTTTACCTTCCGTAACCTCATCATAAATACCCAGTTTCCTGGCTACCTCCAGGACGATTTGATAATCACTCTTGGAATCGCCCACAGGATCGATAGCTTTATTGCACAGTAAAATATTATTAAACTGCACACCCTGGGCAAAGTTGCTGCTTATATCGTCTAACTCATAGTGAGTACTTACCGGAAGAAGCAGGTCAGCATAAAAACAATCGTTTTCAAACCACTGATGCTGCATGACGAGGCACTCTATCTTGGGGCTCCGATAGGCTTCGGCGGTCTTCATGCCTTCATTCCAGCAGGTTGTCAGGCAGGGGTTATCACACCATATCATATGTATTTCCGAATTCCCACCATCTTCCTTTGGGTTTGGATATGTATATTTGATGAATTGATTTTCTACCTTAGCAAAGTTCTCGCTGGTACCCCAGAAAGTGACCGGGGGATTGAGAATTGCTTCCTTGAAAAGGGTCTTGGGGAAGAATTGCTTCTGGCTGACGCGAGCTCCATGGGTATGGCTCTGAAATATCCTATCGGTAAGTGCAAAGTCGCTCGCCATGCCAACCCAGGTATAGCGATTACCAGCCGGGATTGTACTTCGAGGCATTCCCAGGTAAGTGATGATGCATTGGTGGACTCCCGGTTTGCCCAGTCCGTGCATAGCCAGAAGGACTCCTTCCATCCTGGCTGGTTCATGGGAATAAGCACCCCGGATATAACCTCCACCAAAATAATGTACGATCGAGGTAGCCTTGGCGGCAAATTCTCTGGCTAAAGCCTTAATGGTCCACTCGGGGACGCCGCACTTCGGAGATGCCCATTCTGGAGTCTTGGGAATACCATCTTCCTCACCCATTACATAGTCAGCAAATTTATCAAAACCTACCGTGTGAGTAGCCACATAATCTTTATCGAACGTCCCTTCGGTTATCCAGATATAGGTTATTGCCAGCTGCAGGGCTACATCAGTGTTCGGCAGTACAGGTATCCATTTATCCGCATGTACGGCGGCTCCATAATTTAAGTCAGGGCAGATATAAACCTGTTTGATGCCAATTTCTGACCAAAAATAAGATAAGCGGCTGGCGAACTGACCTCTGAATCCCCAGGGGGTAGTTTCCGGGTCGCCTCCCCATACTAAAAGCATCTCGCCATTCTCAGTGATATCCTTGACAATATTATCTGCCGGAAGCAGATGGCCGCATAATCCGGTTCCCCAGACATGCATGGCGCCATAGTACCAGCCTTCCCAGCTATCGGCATTTCTGATTTGCTGCGTCCAGCCTCCGCCTAACTTTCTCAATAGTAGTCCTGGCATGCCATGAGCACCTTGAACTATTTTGCCCTCCCCATGTCCGTCTCCCTGAGTCAGTATCGCAAAAGGACCGTATTTTTCACGTACTCTCTTTATTTCATTTGCTACAATACCGGCCGCCTCATCCCAGGATATCCTCTTATATTTACTCTTGCCTCGATTCTCGGGATGTCTGTCTCCTTCAGGGTCCCAGTCCACTCTCTTTAAGGGATACTTAATGCGGTTAGGAGAATAGACTCGTTTCTTATAAGCCAGAGAATAGGGAGGAGGCAGAGATTTCCAGTTGGGTTCCAGAGTCTTGCCATTTTTCTGATATTTCCAGGGATTTAAATCTTGCCGGTGGTACTTCTCATCATAATGCAGCGGTCTGATCCTGATGATCCTACCATCTTTAACGTCGGCTACTCCCTCAGCTCCACCACTCACTGTCCCGCTAAGTCCAATTGTCCGATAAACAGTTCTCTCTCCCAAGACCTCGCTCCGTGTCAGTCCTTTTTCGTTCGCCACAAATTCCTCCTTTGTGCTCCTCACAATACCATTTGACTCATTTTATTTTTGTTCATTCTACTCTCTATCAGATTGGCTATCAATAAATCCCCATTAAGTATTACGGGAATCCCAATAGGAGGGGCGAATTTGGGATGGCTTACGTAATGTTGCGAATTATAAGCCATCTATAGTTTTTGTTGCATTAGTGATAGAATTGAAGAATGGAGGCGGCAATCAGGAAAAACGATTAAGGAACTATCTACGCGGGTGACCCCGATGGAGTTGAGAAGGCCTTGGAGGAACCGGGTTTTCTAAAAGGCTGATGGCAGCAAGAAGTTACGCACTTCAGGAGGTGTATAAATGGGGAGACGATGGATAGTAGCATTCGAGGGTAAAGAACATGATGTGGAGGCCAAGTATGGGGACGTCATCACCGACGGCAGCGGCGAACTCTTAGTTGACAGCCAATTGGTAGGGGCATGGAGATCAGATATATCAGGCCTACCCAAAGAGAAGATTTTTGAGATAGAAGGCAGAAAAGCAATCTTGCGAAGAGTAGGCATACGTAATCACAACCTGGATCTCCTGGTCTCTAACGCGAATGTACATAGAATTTACTGAATAATGCCGCTGACAATGTTTTAGCCACGGGCAAGCTTCGCTTTAGTAATGGATAAGGACCCACAAATCTAATATATTGATATGATTCATACTTTGAGTTATACTATCGGTAGTTAAATATGGTATGATAATGAGAAGATGAGAAGTATTAAAACAGCTATATCAATTGAAAAGCCACTGTTTGAAGAAGTGGAAGCCGTAGCCGAAGAAATGGAGGTATCAAGGAGCCACCTTTTTACTTTAGCGGCTCGGGACTTCATTCAACATCATAAGAGCAAGAAGTTGCTGGATGCTATAAACGCTGCATATAAAGACCTGCCTGATATTGAAGAGAAAAGATTAAGAGCCCAGATGAAATCCAAACATCGCCAGTTAGTGAAAGATCAATGGTGATAAAACAGGGAGATGTATTCTGGGTTAATCTCGGTAAGCCAACAGGGTCGGAACCGGCATATCGGCATCCTCATTTAGTAATTCAGAACAACGTGTTCAATAGTAGCCGTATTAACACGGTTGTTGTCTGTTCACTAACTTCTAATCTCCACCGGGCAAAATCACCTGGTAATGTATTGCTTGAAAAGGGCGAAGCAAATCTACCAAAACAGAGTGTTGTCAATATTACCCAAATTTTCACCGTGGACAAGGCAGATTTGACTGAAAAGATCGGTGCGCTCTCCCGTAGTCGGATGGATCAAGTTTTAGAAGGTATCGAGCTGGTCATCAAACCAAGAGATATTAAAGACTAAAACTCCCTGCCAAAGCAGGCTCAGCTAAGACTCTTTGATACTTTTGTCTGATGGCTCCCCCTCCCCCAACAGCCCCCCGATCTCCGGCGGCCTCGGGGCGAACCTCTCGGTGGTTTCGTGTAGCTCCCGGGTCTGTGGTCTCAAAACTAATTCCAAAATGATTACACTACCCAATTTTTACGTGTAACTATCTCGCTGGAATTTACCGTTTCAAATCCAGCCCCCCAACCAACCTGAGAACTTTAAGGGCTGACCAGAAATGGACTGCCTTTTCGTTTATCGGGTCCCCTTCATAATTTGCCGCTCTTCTCGAACCGGTCATCTGTACGGCTTTTCGAATTCGACCACTGGCTCCACAGCGTTAAAATTGTCTCAAATTGAAGCTTGAATCATAAAATTGACACGCTCGGTTTCCCTTGAGAAGGTGTGGCTACTGCTTGGAGGTCATACGGATTGATAACTTAAAATGTTCGGATAAAGAATTGACATATAAAGTATAATATCGTAGAGCTACAGCGCAAATTGACAATTTAATAAAGGGGAGGAAATGTGAAGAAGATACAAATTGTGCTAGTTGCCTTAGTCTTGTCAATGGTGCTCGTCTTATCTGCATTCAGTAATGTCTCGTGCGCAGGGCAAACCCCAGCCGCTAAGCCTTCGCCACCATCCACGGGACAACCAACGTCACCGCCCGCAGGCCCTTTAAAGCCTATAAAAATTGCCTGGATTGAGTCGCTTACTGGTATGTATTCAACACTGGGGATACCTGCGAAAAGGGGAGTTGATGCCTATGTCAACTGGCTTAATAAACAGGGGGGCATTGATGGACATCGTATTGAGCTAACTGTCTACGATAATGAGAGTGATGCCAATAAGTCCATTCTTGCCTTCAAAAAGGCTGTTGATTTGGATAAAGCCCATGTAGTAGTAGGTGTAAGTGCCACAGGTCTTTCTATGGCATTAGCCCCATCAGTTGGCGAAACCAAGACTCCTTTCGTATCCACAACTGGCTCCGAGGTTTTCGAAAATACCAATAAGAAAGTGGGCGGAGAACAACAAAAGTGGAATTTCAGGCCACACGCCGGTAATAGTATTGAGAAGTCTGTGTGCATAGCCGGATATATGAAAAAGCAGAACATGAGCAAGATGGCCTGGTTTTCGCCGGAGACCAGCTTTGGTAAGGCAGGCCGTGACGCAGCACTCGATGTGTTACCGAAAACAGGCATAGAAGTCGTTCTGTCGGATACCTATCCCGGAGATGCAACCACTTTCGGACCTTTAATATCGAAGCTGAAGGAAAAACCAGAAATTCAGCTTATCTTTTGTTATGGTTCGGAAATGGCCAGCGCTCTGGCTTCTGTAGCCATTAAAGAAGCCGGTTTTGGCGATAAATTAATAATATCCAACACTATCACCGGGGCAGAACAACTGAAGTTAGAGAGAGTAATGAAAGCATTCGATGGCTGCCCTGGCATCGCTACCAGTGTTGAGGTTTTGAATACCTTGCCCGATGCTAATCTGAATAAAGTTGCCCTTACCAAACTCAACAAGATTTGGGGAGAGTCTTATCCTGGTGAAAAAATAAGGGGCACGTTTGATACCATCGCAGTCCAGGGTTTAATCCCTGTCGAGGAGACTTTCAGGAGATTACTTAAAGCCCAGCCGGATATCCTGGATAAGGACCTGGCTGTTATTCGTTCGGCATTTCGAGATACTTTAGAGACCATCCCAACGTACTCCAATGGCACAAACATGATTTCCCTTTCACCAAATGACCACGGTGGTTCCATAATTGGCACAACTGATCTCCACGCTAAGTTTACCTCTGGTGGTACCTGGGCATATCTGGGTGGCGATCCGTGTGACCCAGATTATGTACGCCTAATTCAGGAACTGGCGCCTAAAGCCGGATGGACAGGTCCCGTTGCCCAATTAGCAAAATAAAAAGGTTATCGTTTGGGGAAATGTGAGAACAGCCAAACAGGCTGTTCTCACTGTATACAAGGGACTTGAGAATTTTTAAATTGCCACTAATAATTTCCCGTAGAGTAGCAGTTAGCCACGGTTTTTTATCATTTCACAGCTCATCAGGTACGTCAACAACTAATTGAATTTATCAAAACTTACGAGTGTCTGTAATGCTAGAACGTGTTCTGGAAACCTTGTTCTCAGGAATTACCTTAAGTTGTATTTACGCCATAATAGGCTTAGGTATAATGGTCTTCTTTAGCGTAACCAAGATACTCCATTTCAGCGCTGGCGAGTTTGCTATGTTGGGCGGGATAATAAGCGCTTCTCTCTATGTCTCTGGTTTACCCCTACCCATAGCTATAATCCTGGGAATAATCACAAGCTGCCTCATCAGCATCATTCTTTGGTTTATTTTCCTGCATCGGCCTATTGCCCGCGGCTTCACTGCTGACATCCTCATTTTCATTACCACCGGGATTCATCTTCTGATTTCTAGCGTCGCCTTTCTTATCTGGGGAACCGAATTCAAAGAGCTACCTTATTTCGCCGATGTCTCCCCCATCAATCTGGGAGGAGCCACTATATCTCCGCAGGTACCATGGATCTGGGGAATTGTGCTGTTAATGCTAGTTGGTTTAAGCATGCTCTTTGAAAGAACACTTTGGGGGAAAGGACTCAGAGCATGTGCTATCCAGCCCATAGCAGCAAGATTAATGGGTATTAGCCCATTAACTATGGCTTTTGTTTCCTTTGTTCTGGTTGCTTTTCTCGCTAGTGTTGGCGGAGTGATTATGACACCATTAGTAATGACTCAGTATTCTGTGGGAATCGGGATGACCATAAAGGGATTCCTGGCAGGAGCAGCCGGTGGATTAAACACACCCCGTGGACCTATAATCGGTGGCTTGTTATTGGGGCTGGTAGAATCCTTTAGTGGTGCCTATATTTCTTCCGCCTATATGGTACCGATTTCATTGGGTACTCTTCTCCTGATACTCCTTATTCGCCCTCAAGGCATATTTGGGGTGAAAGAAGAAGTATGAATTGGGACACTGTATCAAAATATAAAAGGCAGATGATATGGGGAGCCATTGGTCTTTTGTTACTTGCGCTTCCCTGGATACTGACTAATCCTTATTACCAGAGTATCATGATCTTCATCGGAATATACGGCCTGGCAGCAACCGGGCTTGGTCTTCTGACTGGGTATGCGGGGCAAGTTTCCCTGGGACAAAGTGCTTTCTATGCTCTTGGAGCCTATATTTCGACACTGGTTGCCGTCAATCTCAAAGTATCGCCCTGGTTGGGTCTACTGTGCGGGGCGGTTTTGACCGGCATCATTGCTTATATTTTAGGTAAACCTTTTCTTCGTATCCGCGGCTTCTATCTGGCTCTGGTGACTTTAACCTTTTCCCTGCTGCTTTTCCACCTTATATCAAGGATGGATTTTATAACCGGCGGTTATGATGGTATTACCGGCATCCCGCGTTTTTCTATAGGTAGCTTTGTATTTAACAAGGATTACCATTATTACTACTTGCTTCTGATACTGTTAGCCGCTGCTATTATTTTCGATAATAATTTAATCAAATCTAAAATAGGCCGAAGAATGCGTGCTGCTGATTTATTCACCGGGGGCAGCGAGGCAGCAGCCAAGTCAATAGGCGTAGATATTGGCAAGCTAAAAACTCAGGTCTTCATTGTATGTTGTGTTTACGCAGCTATTGCCGGCAGCGTATTTGCTCACTATATGGGTCATATAAACCCGGAACCTTTTAGCGCCAGTGCCTCAATTCTATTTCTGATAATGATTGTCGTTGGCGGCCAAAGGAGCATCTGGGGTGGATTAATCGGTGCCACATTCTATGTTTTAATAAAGGAACTACTAAGCCATTTCACCAAGGGAACCATAGGCTGGGATCTGTTGGTCTACGCCCTGATATTCCTGGCAGTTTTGACCTTTTTACCTCAGGGTTTAGCCTCATTCCCCTCCAGGATATCTGCCCTGTTATATAAAATACGCCACAATAAAGGTATAAGCTAATGGTGGAACAAACTTATGAGTAATCCGCTCCTGGCGCTTAAGCATGTAACAAAACAGTTTGGTGGCTTAATAGCGGTTAACGATGTGACCTTAGATATCCAACCGGGAGAGCTGGTTAGTATTATTGGGCCTAATGGTGCTGGTAAATCAACTCTGATCAATTTGATCAGTGGGTTCCTGCGACCAACGAGAGGGGAGGTTTGGTTCAAAGGCATAAAATTAAACGGAATCCCACCCTATCGTATCTGCAACTTAGGTATGAGTAGAACTTTTCAGGATATACAGCTATTCAATAATATGTCTGCGCTTGAGAATGTTATGGTTGGCGCTGAGAAGGTGGGTAGAGCTAACATACTTCAAATAATGGGTGGATTCGGACAAGCCAAAAGAGAGGAAAAAGAGATAGCCAAAAGAGCTATGGAGACACTTTCTCAGGTAGGCCTGGAGAAAAAAGCCCATAACATGCTTTCAACCCTGACAGCAAAGGAGCGTAAGCTGTTATGTATAGCTCGTACCTTAGCTACTGAACCAAGTTTTTTCCTGTTGGATGAGCCGGTAGCCGGACTTAGCGCCGAAGAGATAAATGAGGTTGCTCACTTCATCGTCAATCTGCAAAAGAACGGGATGACCATTCTTCTTGTTGAGCACAGGATGGAGATGGTGATGAATATCAGCCATAGAGTGGTGGTACTTAACTTTGGAGAAGTGATAGCCGATGATATACCAGCCAGGATACAGGAAAACCAGAAAGTAATCACAGCGTATCTTGGAGAAAATTTATAGTATGAGTACTGACTGCAGAGATGAGAATATCTTAGAGCTCCATGATGTGGGAGCAAACTATGGGCCGCTACCGATACTACGAAATATGAATATGAATGTGAGAAAGTCTGAAATTATAGCTTTGCTCGGGCCCAACGGGGCCGGCAAAACCACGCTGATGCGTACCATAATAGGTCTCCTGCCCGCAGTTGAAGGAAGTATTGTATTTGATCGGCAACCTATTAATGGGCTCAGAACTGAGAAAATCGTTCAGTTAGGTCTGACCCTGGTGCCTGAGGGCAAGCTACTTTTCCCGGTGATGAGCGTTTTTGATAACCTCATCCTGGCTACCTACCACCTGAGTGGTTGGGGGAGGAAAGAGGCAATCACCAAGAGATTGAATACTATCTTTAGTCTTTTCCCGGTTCTTAAAGAAAGAAGGAAACAGAAGGCTGAGACACTTTCAGGCGGTGAGCAAGAGATGGTAGCAATAGGCAGGGGCTTAATGAGCGATCCTAAAATGATCCTACTTGACGAGCCGTCCCTGGGGCTAGCTCCATTACTAGTTAGAGAACTGGTAGATACTTTGGCTCGTCTGAGGGGAGAATTAGGAATAAGTATTTTACTCGCTGAGCAGAACGTAGCTGCTGCTCTCCGAATCGCTGACCGGGGATATGTGCTGGGGCAAGGCCATGTTATTCTTGAGGGTTCCAGTGAGCAATTACGTACTTCAGAGGCGATAAAGTTAGCTTATCTGGGGAAGAGCCTCGATAGCTAACGGCAGGTGTCCGAGTGTCCTATGCAAACTATTCGATATTTAGCTTCAGAGGTCAACGTAGCTATTAATTAACGCGTATTTTACCATTGTTTGTAGCAGCGCTTTTCTCCTAGGTCGATGCTCATATGAACGACCAGATATAATGAAGCAATCTTAGCGATAAAGAAATACAACATAATACAGATGGAGTGAGTATTTAATATGGTTCATCGAGGTTTGCTGAAACTATACGTCACAGTTAACATACTTCGCAATCATAGTGCAAGGGAAGATGAATGCGGTGTAATTATCCTTTCTCAGTTTGAATTGAGTAACTAGTTGTTCTAAACTTCTTCCATGTATCCAAACTCAAAAAATCCTGAGCCCGTACATAGGTTTTACGATCAATTAGCCGCTGAATATGATCTGATGTACGCAGATTGGAGAAAGTCAGTTCAGTGGCAAGGTGATATCTTGCATCGTTTGATTCAAAAAGAGCTGGATAAAGTTCCCCTGTCGGTATTAGACTGCACATGTGGCATCGGGACACAGGCGATAGGTCTCGCGCAGCTCGGTTATGCTGTCCAGGGAACTGATATCAGTTGTGAATCTATAGAGCGGGCCAAACGAGAAGCCGATTCGTTCGGTGTGTCAATCAACTTTAAGGTCGCTGACCTTCTTACACTGGAAAGCCAAGTCGACGGCCTTTTCGATCTGGTCATATCCTTTGATAATTCACTGCCTCATCTTCTCACCGAACGTGATTTGCAGACGGCGGTGGGTAACATTCAATCAAAACTAAAGTCCGACGGTATTTTCTTAGCCAGTATTCGGGATTATGATGAAATTCTAAAAACAATGCCCAAGGCCACGATGCCAAAGATATTTGAAGACCCACGTGGCAAGCGAATCGTTTTTCAGGTGTGGGATTGGTCAGAAGATAAGCGAACCTGTCACGTTGATTTGTTTATAATGAGAGAAGTCCTGGGCGAATGGAAAGTATCACACTACTCCACCACAATACCGGGCTTTGCGCCGGCAAGAACTGACTGAAATCCTGTCAAGAGCTGGGTTTATTGACACCCGTTGGTTGATGCCAGATGAAACCGGTTATTACCAACCGATTGTGGTCTCTCGTAAGTGAACATCCGCCCCACCGCTTCTTGATCCACACATTACACCAAACCCGTAACAACGTAGGCATAGTCTAGCTGTGGAGCATTGAGAATTTTTATTTACCATTTTCGATGGAGACGACTGTTCACCTGGTAACGACGATACCTGACTAAAGGAAAATCATTAATTTGATTATTTAATGATAAATTTAGTACTATATTTAATATCATATTTATAATTAAGAATGAGGTAATCTTATGACCACGCGGATAATTACGGTGAGTGAACTTAAAGCTAAACTGGCATCCTTGATGGATGAGCTAGGAGATTGTGGAGTCCCTATGTACGTCACGCAACATGGAAAACCCAGGGCTGTACTGGCCGGTTATGATGAATATGAAGCAATGCTCCAGAAGATCGAAGACCTTGAAGACTTACTGGCAATTAAAGAATCCTTTGTAGCTCCAGAGGGTGAAGCCATTAGTTTAAAAGATTACGAGCGTAAAAGAGCCCGGCGTGTATGAAGTTAGACTTAGAAGCAATAGAGTCCAGCGAGAACTGGATGGCCTCCACTCAACCGACTATGAACGCGTCATAACCAGGTTAAGGGCACTTGGAACTGATCCTAAGCCAAAGAATTGCGAAAAACTTCACGATTATATCTATCGGATCAGAGTCGGCAACATCAGAATAATCTATCTCATTGATGAAAAGAACAAACGCGTCGATATTGGTGCCATTCGCCGAAGAACCGAAAGAACATATAAAAATATCGAAAACCTGTTTCAATAAAAAAATGAAAGGTTGACAATGGTCTATCTTTCATTGCTGCCAAAGACCTCTATTTACACAGGCTTTACTTTTTTGGCACGGGTGGATGGCCATGAAGTTTACCCGGTTCGCCTTCGTTTAAAAAAACATCCTCAATTTTTACATTAAAAAGATTGGCGATGCGGAAAGCAAGCGGCAGGGAAGGGTCGTATTTACCATTTTCGATGGAGACGACCGTTTGCCTGGTCACGCGTAATTGATCGGCCAGCGCCTCTTGTGTGAGGTCGTGCATGGCACGAAATACCTTTAGCCTGTTTTTCATGAGTCGTGCTCTATAGCTTCCGGCTGAAATAGGCGTAAAAACACATATGCAATATTAATGCAGCACAAATAAAATAGCCCATGATAGCACCAAAAAAGACAACGTTTTCCGGCAACTGGCTGCGGAAAAGGGCGG
>CAWAQY010000020.1:0-11988 GCA_963784375.1 uncultured Chloroflexia bacterium
GCCACAAAAAGTCGCAGAGAATAAGGCTCTCCTTGGCATAGGTGCGGTCCTGGATTTTCTTTGCCGCCAGCGCCTTTCCCTCGTAGCTGGAGAAGTCGGCGGCGGCAGTGCTGCCCCAGAAATTCCGGGCAACAAACAGAAAATCATCGTACGATAGAAACGCACCCTCTTTTTTCTGCATCCAGTGAAGCCAGGCCTCCAGGGTGTGACTCAGCTGGTGAACCTGATTGATGGGCCTCCTGGGCTCGGTTGCATAGAGGAGCGCACTGGTGAGTATAATCCTGGGCTCATAGTCCCTGACTTCATTACCCCGGGTAAGAATAGTGTCCTGTAACAGCTCCTGCGCTTTTTTGCCTATTTTCCCGGCAGCTTTGATCATGCCCTCAGCCAGTAAATCACCGAAGCCTTCCCTGAAGGCTATTTTTTTTATCAGCGCTTCAATAAATTCAGCACTGCCTATTTTGGAAAGCGGAAGACCCGTCTCCTCTTCCTGCAGGACTCCTTCCCGGTAACACTTGCTAAGCCAGTCAATCATCGGCTGCATCACTATGGTATCCAGCCCGTACCGGTCACATAACCTTGTAGCCATCAGCGTTACTTCCTGCCAGTCACCATTGCGTCCTTCTGCTGTTTTCCAGTAGAAGGCGGCTGCCTGGCAGAAAAATTTAAAATGCCGGCCGCCCTCAGCCTCATATGATTTCCTCCAGCAACCGATACCACAACCATGGCAGGCACGGAGTTTGGTCCTGCCCGGTATGTCAATGAGATAATCTTTCCAGGTATCTTTTCTCAGTTGAAGTATCCGGGCAGCCAGAGTGCTGAGCCTTTCCGGGTCAGCGGCTACCGGCTTTTTATCACCGGCAACGATAATCGCCTTCAGCTTTTTTGAACCCATGACACTGCCAAAACCGCCGGCTCCGGAGGCACCGTCATCGGTAAGCATGGTGGCAAAACAAACCAGGTTCTCGGCAGCAGGGCCGATTGTAAGTACACTCACCCCCCCACCCAATTCTTTTTTCAGAGCATCACCGGTTTCAATAGCGGGCATGCCCCACAGGGATGAGGCATCCCTGATCTCAACAGCACCATCATGTATATAAAGAGAGCATGGCTTGTCGGCTTTACCTTGAACTACCAGCGCGTCATAGCCGGCATATTTCAGCCAGGACCCCCATTTTTCACCCAGATTAGCATAGGAAAACACCTGCGGGTCCATGGCAGGTGATTTACCGCAGACCTGCCATCTACAGCCAGCCAGTCTGTTGAACCCTGTTGTGGGGCCGGTGGCATATATCAGGCAATTTTCCGGGTCGAAAGCGCTCGCCGTAGGGGGAACCATATCCCAATAAATCCTGGCCGCAAGGCCTCTTCCTCCCAGGTACAGGTCAGCATAGTCGGCAGTCGGCAGCATGGTCATTTGCCCTGTCGACAAATCAACCTTGAGTATTTTTCCGGCATAGCCAAAATCGGGCATTTTATCTCCTCTATTATAGAGGAAATCTTAAAATTACATTCAAGGGTATAGCGGCGGGCAGCAATTGTAGCTGCTCCCTGTTAATTTATGGGATATGCCTGTAAAATAAAAGGTAATTATTCAAAGAAAAGGAGATTACAATGAGCCTGACGCATGATGTAAAAGAACGTGCCTTCACAATGGGAGCCGATCTTGCCGGTATCGCATCTGTCGACCGTTTTGACTATGCACCTGAGGAAGGAAAACCGCAGTATTATATGCCTGACGCCAAAAGTGTCATAGTTATAGCAACGCGCGTACTTGAAGGCTTATGCGACGTTTTCGGTTCATTTGAGGAGCAGGGCAAGACTATCAGCCCCTATTTCTGGTATGGGTATTCACAACTGAACTGGGCCAATTCATGGATAGCCATTCAGATCGGGAAACTATTAGAAGATAAGGGGTTTAAAGCTATTCCCTTCCCTCCTACCGGCATTAACTACCGCCATATGGATACGAAGGAAGACGTTCCCGATTTTTACAATAAACATGCTGCTGTGGCAGCCGGATTGGGCGAGTTTGGACTGAATAGACTCCTGTTAACACCGCAGTTTGGGGCTCATCAAAGGCTTATCCCCATAATTACCAATGCTCCTCTGGAAGCCGACCCTATGTATAGCGGCCCAAGTTTGTGCCGCCCCAAAGAATGCAAGAAATTTTGTGTCAGGACATGCCCCCATAAAGCGATTGAGGATAGAATGTTCTCCGTTAAAATCGGTAACAGGGTTTTCGAATATGCAGTGCTGAATTCACTGAGGTGCAAGTTTCAGAGGATTGGCGGAAAATACATGCGGGGTAAATCCGAATTTCCTAAACAGCCGGACGATGCGGAACTGAAAGAGCTGATGAAAGGCTTTGATGTGCAAAAAGCGAATCGCTACGATAAACAATTAAATGTATTTACCTTCGGCCCGTCCTGCGGCGATTGCATGGTGAAGTGCCCGGCTCCGTGGCATTAGGGTTATGACAGACTACGACATTCGCCACCCTGCTAAAACTGTACCTCAATTTTATTACGGATATATCGTCGTTCTGGCTGCTTTCCTGATGATGGCAGCCATGTATGGCATGAGGCTTTCTTTTGGCGTGTTCTTTAAGCCGATGATAGCCGATTTTGGCTGGTCCCGGGCGCTCACCTCAGGAGCTTTTTCAGTTTCCTCATTGATACAGGGAATATGCGGCATTTTTTTGGGCGGCCTCAATGACAGGCTGGGTCCCAGAACTGTAATGACCATATGCGGCGCGCTTTTAGGATTGGGGTATGTGTTGATGTCGCAAATACAAAGTGCATTGCATCTGTATTTGTTTTATTCTCTGATTATAGGTCTTGCAATGGGTGGCGCTTTTGTACCCCTGCTGTCGACTGTTGCCAGGTGGTTTGTAAAGAGAAGAGGTTTAATGACAGGTATCGCTCTGGGTGGTCTGGGCGCAGGTAATTTCATTATGCCGCCGGTGATTGAATCGCTTATCTCAACCTATGGCTGGAGAACAACTTTTATCCTGTGTGGTTTGGGAGTCCTGATCGTCGTCGTGCTTTTTGCCCAGCTATTAAGACGCGACCCCGGTAAAGCGGGACAAGGATTGCTCCAGAAGGAGAAGGCAGAGGAGCAAAAACAACAACCGATTGCTAAAGGCCTGTCACTAAAAGAAGCGATTCGCACGGCGCAATTCTGGATGCTATTTTTACTTTATGTTTGCCTGGGATTTTCTCTAATGAGCCCCACCGTACATATCGTACCTCACGCTACCGACCTGGGGATTTCCGCCGCTACCGCTGCAAGTATCCTGGCAGTTATGGGTTTAGCAGGAATCCCGGGGGGAATCCTGTTCGGAGGTATTGCCGACAAAATCGGGAACAGAAAAGTCTTTATCATCTCCTTCATTTTGATGGCAATTGCTTTATTTGGCCTGGTGCCTGCGAGAGAAGTATGGTTGCTGTTTCTGCTCAGCGCTCTGGTGAACTTCGGCGGCAGCGGCGGTGGTACCTGCGAATCGACATTTGTCGCTGAACTTTTTGGGATAAAGGAACACGGTTCCATTTTTGGTCTGGCAAACGTGGGTTTCGTAGTAGGAGCAGCTTTAGGCCCGTTTGTTCTGGGTTATATATTCGATACTACCGGCAGTTACGAATTGGCCTTTCTTCTCTGCGGCGTTCTCGGCACCGCCGGCATCATTCTGGCATCATTTATAAGGCCGCTCAACCGCTTTGTCACCTTTTGAACAAACACTCAGGTTGGAACATACCAAGAATAATAGAAATTCAGGGTTTATGTTTCCATAACTATTGCAGTACAGTTGATTTAACAGAGCCTTCAGTATATCATGAAATCCGCTCAATCCAATCCGGGTAACACGGAGAAGACGTCATGATTAAAGAAGGCCCTTACTGGGACTCTGTAGTGCGACATTGGCCTATTAGAAACTTTAGGAATCAAATCTATGCAGAGCACAAAAGAAAAACTTACCTGAAACTCATGGCAAGATGGGTAGATGCGAAGCCTTCACAACTCATCCTGAAAACAGACCTTTTTGCTGAAGCAATTGATGTAGAACAATTTTTATTTGATACTCAGTGGGCTCATTGTACCCTGGGAATGGATGTGTCAATTGAAGTAGTATCAAAGGCCAAGGAAGCTGCCTGTGCGCAGAGGTCTTGATAGCAGTAACTATACTTGTTGTGATGTTAAAGCGCTACCGTTCAAGGATAATTGCTTTGATTACGTGATATCGGACTCTACATTAGACCATTTCCCTTCTGAATCGCAAATCATTACTGCGCTTGAGGAGATGAGCCGTGTGCTCAAAGTTGGCGGTGCCCTGCTGCTGACAATCGATAATAAAAGCAATTTAACCTATCCGCCTTATTTGTTTATGCAGCTTTGGATGAGACTGGGGTTAGCCCCGTATTTTATTGGTAAAACTCTTTCTTTAGACCAGTCGAAAAGCATCATAGAATCGCTTGGTCTTGCCTTGGAAGATAGCACTGCTATTTTCCATTGTCCACATCCTGACGGGTTAATACGAGGTCTAGAGTCTATTACACATATAATTTTTGGCGATAAATTAAACAGTATCATGAAGGGAATATTTTCCGAGTTGGAAAGCCTGGAGAACACAAAAATAAAACTTATAACAGGCCGATATCTGGCACTAAAAGCAATAAAAAGAAAATAATGTAGTCGCTATTACTTTCCTTTCAGGGTGAATACAGGCAATAATTTCGCTCTCGGTGTAGTAATCGGGTTCATTCTTTTCACTCGAATTGTATTCGTCTGTGACCAGATCGCAGCAGCCATCCTGTAGGCATCATTTCCCTGACGAAGTTCAGCCAGGACAACCTCAATTATTTTGTTTTCATCCATCTCTCCTACGTCAGGTCTAACTACTATAGTCATATACGTGCGACCGTCTTTGTCCTCTTCTTCCAGTATCTGATAATCAATCGATGTCCCTCCGAATTTATTGGGCAGCACCTCTTCTACCACTCTCACCAGATCAATACTGAATACGGTCATACCCTGGCTGGTCAATTTTTGGAAGCTCCGTATGGTATGAATGTGCCCGGTGAAGCCAAGCTGCTCAAAGTAACAGCCGCATTTTCTGGTGGTCATTACCCCGTAGTCACCATTCTCGACGTTCAAAAGTACTTTGGGTGTCGTTGGCAATAACGAGGTGAACAAGAAAGCATTTACTGGCTGATACATCGTGGATACCTCTGTCTCGTATTGTATTAACGCCAGTGCATCTCGGAAGAAATGAATTTCATCGACAAATTCCGGGTTGAAGCATCCAAATCCCACATAGCCACCCTCGGTAAAAATATATTTCGGAAGCAGGCTCGCACCAACGGATTCTATCTCTACCTTTTTACTCTCTGTTGTGGGCGATCCAGCCGAGAAAAAATTTTGTTCCTGTGATATTGATACCTTTATTTTTAGCTACTTTGCAGAGAGCCACTGCTCTACTCGGATTGGTATGGACATAACAGGCACCATAATTTCTGATTGCATTTGATACCCATTCTGCTATTTTCCATGCGTCGTCCAGCGTAATGTACTCAGGTTTTGGTAAAGGGGCCCCAAATAACCTGCCCGCGTATACTATATAGAGAGTCCCCAGTCTGTTCACCAGAGATGGTTTTAATTTTGTACTCTCTATCGGGGTATACCACTTCATAATTAGTTGACCGGCCTTTGCATATTGGAGAAGCTCTAAAGGCCCTGAACCTGGCATTATTGAAGTCCACATTACATGTGGGATTTCTGTAATATTCCAACTATGAAACAGGTGAATCGTATAAACAGCGCGGTCCTGCTCAAGAAAATCCAGGTCATAATGTAGCCTCATTCCCGCACCATGGCTCCCGCCTGTGCTGACACTAAGATGACGTGCTGTGAATGGATTATCGAAGTCAGTTTCATTGAAAAAGAATTCTTTACCTCCACGCCTGACAGGATTTTTCCCTTTAAACTCGTCGATGGAGATATATACACCCTCCTCGCGAAGCTTCGTTAACGTAGCCTCGATACCTTCCAAACGTACCATCCGCTCAAAATCACCATATTCACATCCAGCCTGCTTCAATAATTTTAAATAGGGACTGCGTTCATATCCATATATCGCATTCTTTACCATTGCTAAAAGATTATCTTCCCTTGCCGCCAACCTCTGCCTGATTAAAGCCCGGCTGTATTCCAGGGTAATCGGCGTCTTAAGGAACTCCCTCAGACCCCAGGCAAATCTAAAATAAGAGCTTATCTTTTCCCAGCATAGCCTTTACGCGAAACTCCACGATATTATATTCAATATATGTTAATAAAATACGATAGTTTAAGCAATGACTCAATCAAATGAGAAATTAGCAGTACGGGTGAGTTTGAAGGAAAGCCAGAAGTCCAGTAAAATAATCGAACGTACGAATATATTCCATGAGGGGCCAGACAATGTGCACTCATTGGCAATGTATTCAGCACTGCAGACATACACTGAAATTGCTTGTTTCATTGCAAAGAAGTAGTGTAATGGTCAAATAAAAATGTCGATTGTTGAAAGAATTGCAGCAGCTGTTGCAAGGGAGGCAATTCATGAAGGCACGAAATTGAGCCTCTCTCTGTTAGAACAGCACCCTGATGCTGTCTTATTGGATTGCGGCTGCAATAATGGTGTATTGACTCTCGAGGCAGCACAAAAAATTGGGACAAAAAATGTTTATGGTATCGATATTCTGGATGAAAACGTGACTGCTGCGCAAGCGCGAGGAATCAAGGTCTATCAACATGATTTAAACGTAAAATTTCCCTTTGCAGACGAATTCTTTGATGTTATAATTGCAATTCGCATTATTGAGCACCTATCCAATACCGATCAGTTTATCCAGGAAATGTATCGCGTACTCAAATTTGGCGGATATGCAGTTATATCAACTCCGAATCTAGGCTCATTGAAGAACATCCTTTATTTATTATTCGGAAAACAACCTCCAGTCGCGCATGTTAGTGATGAAATCATTGTTGGCAGCTGGTTTAAAAACTATAAAAATCCAATTCCTGGCCCCCCTCACCTTCGCTTATTCACCCTGGCAGCCCTTATTGGTCTGTGCAAATATTACGGTTTCCAGGTAGAAAAGAGTGTAGGTTCAGGTTTTTATCCATTTCCAGCTTTTATTTCGAGAGTCCTCACCAGGATATTGAAACATTACTCATCAGGTATCAGTATTAAAGTGAGAAAGTCTCACAGGAAAGAGCAATAGCCTGACCAGTTGCACCCCCTTATTTGGGGACTTGACTTAAAGGAATGCCCAAAGCCCTGGCGACACCCTGTCAATCCCAGAGAAGTAATTGTTGCAAAGTGTCAGGTATATTTTAGTAAAAGGCCTATTGGCCTTCGAACCCATTTGTATATTGAACTTACCTCTCGATAAGAACCAGGATTCCAATTAAAAGAATGATAGTCGCCACTGTTTTCTTAAAGATATTTTCAGGCAGTTTCTCCAGTATCTTCTTTCCGCCCACTGTGCCAATTATCACTCCAATGGTCGCAATGAGAATAAATTGCCAAATCGACACTATCTGGTCCCACTGGACTGCAAGATATACCGGCATTCTGGCCACGTCAACCATGAGTGCAATACCGGTAGCCGTTGCTACGAATTGATCTCTGTCTAACTTGAAGCCGAGCAGAGCAGCAGAGCGGATACCTCCCTGATTGCCCACCAGACCACCGAAAAGCCCGGAGATTCCTCCTGCCAACCAGACGATACTACCCTTAAACTTTAGTTTATCGGCGAGCCCGGTCAGTCCTGATATACCTGCAAATACCAACAAACAGCCAAAGATAATGGTGAGCACAACGTTCTGAAATGTATTATGCAACAGCGCGCCGACAAGTCCGCCAGCGGCACTGGTCAGACCGAAACTAATCACTACTTGCCTATTAAGAAACCTCCTGAGTAAAAAGAAGCGCAGTGCCGTCCCGAAGAAATGTGCGATAGAGACACCGGCTACTGCAATACCTATACCTGTTTTTGCTGCCAGGAGTGGAGTGAGCAGACTGCCGATGCCGAAACCGGCAAGGGAAGCCACGGCTCCGGCTACAATGGCAACAATAGCCAGGATTATCTGAAATATCATACCAATCATTCTGTCACAGGGAAGCCAGCATTACAAACAGTTCTATTGACCGGTTGATACTTCCGATCCCCTTGACAAAACCTGGCAGTCACAATCGTAGCACCCCATATCCCTTACCCTCGAGGATGACAATTGTTCGGGTAGCTTGAAGGGGCGTGCCGATTCAAATGTCTCGAACGTAGTGAAGAATCCCCACATATCGCCTTTTGCACTCCAAGTACTCGGGATCCCAGTTTCCGATTCCTGCGACGGATGATCCTCAGTTGTTCAGGATGACAAGTCAATAAAGCTTCCGGAGCCTGGACAGAAAATCGTCGTCGATCCCGATGTACCAGGACTCGGGATGACAGATTACTCAAAGATAAGCTGCAAAGGGCTTCTGACCTTTCCCCGTTCCTGTCATTCTTGAACGCAGTGAAGAATCCCCTTTTCATCGCCCTTTACACAGTATAAGGAACACGCGGGTGCCCCTGACCCGCGGGATTCTTCGCCTGATGACAGCTCAGAATGACAGAAGATTAAAGTACTCGCGGGTTCCCCACGGCATTATTCCAAACTTTATTTGATCTGGCTTTTGAATATGCCGATGGGATATTGGCCAACAGACCATATCCCGATAGAATATGTCCCAAAAGAGAAAATGCCCACCGAGAACACTCCGGATGAGAAAATGCCGATGGAATACAGGCCGGCAGAATAAACTCCAATTGAAAATAGACCTGCTGAGGCAAGCCCTGCGCTCACCAAACCCACGGACAAGAAACCCATACACGCCCCGAACACGCTTTTCTGAACTGATGGAAGCACATTCCCCAGGATAACGATGAGTATGATGCCTGCCCAGATGATAATGTTTATGATTACCATGCTACTTTTCGACATATACGTCTCCTCCTCGTTTATAATTTTTATTTCATTCAATTGAAATCATAACAAAAACCAGTACCTGAGATAAACTAAGTTTTTATGCCAGGCCTGGATATTTCCCTGTAATACCGGTAAATAAGCTTGCAGTTAATTTCAATGCTTTCCTGTTCCGAAACAAGAGGCAGGTTAGTGCTGACGGGTTTTGTCAGCTTATTATCCAGTCCCGCCCCGGGGAAAAGCGCCTTAAGTTCAGCCGCTGTGGCATTCAAGTTCGCCTCGGAGGAAAAAGTCATCTTCGGGCCTAAAAAGGAATAGTCAAAGCTGTACTGAGAAATCTCGATGCTGGGATCCTCAGAAGTTGGCCCGTAGAGGCGAAGGAAACTTTCGGTATTGATGGTCACATCCTTTGTTTTCTCTTTGACACTATTCCACACAGGAATACCACCTGACAGAATCGTTTTCCCCACACTGAACTTCATCTTCTGAGTCACCGTTTCTTTTTCTGTCTGTATTTGCAGCGTCCCCTGGACTATTAAAAAAACATCTCCGGCACTCAGTACTTTTTCTCCGCCGGCATGATCCCTGAATATGCGCTTTTCTGGCTCAATTTTTAGACCGGTTGCTTTAAAATGGGCTGCGGCAGGTTTGCGAAGCGCTGAGTCAAGGCAGGTAAAAGATACGATACCCAGCTCTTTTAAGCTCTGAACAACTGCATCCGCTTCAGCCGGTGATTGGTACTGGGCTATAATCCGGGGAGTTTTCCCGGCCAGAAGGAGGCGCATTCCGTAGACATCTTTATGTATCAATGAGGCAATTTTTTCGACAACATTCGCCTCAAGTGTAGCAGAGCGGCCCGACAACAACATGGGTTACATCCGATTCAGCCATTTAAGAACCTTCCACCCTGGTATTTCTACATTATCACGCCCTGTCCCGCCTGTAAAGGGGTTGATTCTCCCTCTGAATAATTTTCGTGTATAATGTTGCGAACTTTCGGAGGAAGCATGAACAACATTCTAAGAGCATTTATTTTATTAATTATCCTGACAGCGCTGATACTGCCTTCTTGCAGCAGTCCGCCGCCTGCCCCTGCGAAACCCAGTACACCGACTACACCGACAACAAAAGGAGGAAGCTCTATGCAATGGTCCAACCCGCCCCCGATGACTATCGACCAGAATAAACAGTACACCGCAACCATCAAGACCAATTTCGGGAATATCGTAGCCCAGCTTTTCCCCAAGGACGCACCTAATACCGTAAACAATTTCGTTTTCCTGTCCCGCCAGGGATTCTACAACGGTGTAGTGGTTCACCGTATCGTGAAAGGCTTCGTTTTTCAGAGCGGTGACCCGACCGGCACCGGAACCGGTGGACCGGGATACAAATTCGCTGATGAAAAAATCACTAAAGATTATGTCGAAGGAACGCTGGCAATGGCGAATTCCGGGCCCAATACCAATGGCAGCCAGTTCTTTGTTACCCTTGACAACCTCAGCGGAAGACTGCCCAAGAACTATACTATCTTCGGGCAAGTAACAAACGGCATGGACATCGTGAAGAAGATTGGCGAAGCACCCGTGACATCGAGCCGCAGCGGTGAGGCTTCCTCACCGACAGTGGATGTTCATATCGACAGCATAACCATAGAAGAAAAATAGCATCCATTTACGGTTACGGTTGCGTGTTAATGGCTGGTGCTTTAGAATAGGCAGATAAGAACTACGATTGGAGGCAGAGGTGGAGTAGAATGAAAATCGGCCGGTCTATTCTTCTGGTTGTTTGTCCGCTTCTTGTCCTTTTAAGCCCGGTTATCGCAACCGCCCAGGATACAATTGAAGTCTCTGCCAGTTCAGCCCAGGTAAACTTCCCGTCCGAAATTACTTTCTCCATTTCAGCCCGAAGCCCGGTTACTATCAACGATATCCGACTACGCTATAGAATTGATCAACTTGGCTTCGCCCAGGTTATTAATGAAACATACCTTGAATTTGCGGCTGCTCCTTCGGTGAAAGCGGGGTGGACTTTAGACGTAAGGCGTACCGGGGACATAGCACCGGGGACAAAAATAGCCTACTGGTGGCTGATTACCGATGCCCGGGGTAATCGACTTCAAACAGACCCCATCGAAATTTCTTTCGATGACACAACGCCATCCCTGGCAAAAGTTGACTGAAGGGCAAGTGACAATGTATTGGTATCAGGGAGACACTACATTTGCCAGCGAGTTAATGAACTCCGCTCAGCTGGCAATTATTAGATTAACTGGAGAAACAGGTAGCTTCACTCACTAAAATCAATACGAATATATATTTACGCCAATACCAATGACCTGCGCGGGTCACTGGTCTACTCGACAGGGTGGGAAGGCGGGATGACGTACTGGGAATACCCGGTTGTAATTGGCGCTGTATCCAGCGGTCAGCTTGCATGGGGCAAAACTATGATTGCCCATGAGCTAAGCCACATGGTCACCCGTCAATTAACTTTGAATCCCTATGGAAATATCCCCACCTGGCTCAATGAAGGGATTTCAGTATATGCTGAAGGACCTCTGAGCACTTACAGGTCCGGGATTTTGCGCAATGCTATAGCAGAAGGCAAGCTTATTTCTGTTATGAGCCTTACCAGCCAATTCTCGGCGGACGCTAACCAGGCAAGCCTTTCTTATGCCGAGAGCTTCAGTATCGTCGATTTCCTGATTAAGAGTTATGGACAGAACAAGATTTCGGAATTGCTTACCGTATTTAAACAGGGCAGCACGTATGATGAAGCTTTACAGAAAGTGTATGGATTCGATATGGAGGGTTTGCACTCCAGGTGGGCAAGCTGGGTCACCAAACAATAAATTTCAAGAGACTTTTAGAAATAGGCCTCAGTATATGACCGCACTCAGGAAATAAAGATAGAAAAAATATGACTTCTCATTCTTTTCAATTGAACCTGCGCAGAGCGTTATTCCCTTTATTTTCGGTGCTG
>CAWAQY010000021.1:0-120908 GCA_963784375.1 uncultured Chloroflexia bacterium
TCCAAAGATTTTTAATGACCCCGTTTGGCACAGCATTTTGCTTTATCCTGTCGAAATTATAATTTTAAATATTCCCGCTACTCTTTAACGTCTGCGTAGGATTCGACAACTGGGAGTAGTTCATTGAAATATAATCCCTAAAACTGAACATACAAGATTCCAACATTCTATCGGGAACAGTTCATCAATTAGCACAATTAACTAATTCTATTAATGCATCCTCTTTTGGTTTTTCCGATATGCCTGATGAAACTCACATAAACAAAAAGCAAATTAAATTACTCCGCATTGCAGCTTTATGCCACGATATAGGGCATAGTGTGATGTCACAGATGTATCAGAATATGCACTTGCTTATCAGTACTACATTGAATCATTTAAACTCGCCTTTGCAAAGCAAATAGATTTAGAAAGCATTAAGCTTTCTGAAATTGTGTCTGACGATATAGTTGGTAGCCCAGCATTTAAAGAATTACTTGATTCAGCAAAAAGGCTATCAGATGAGTCTGATTTACCAGAGGATGCAATAGACCAAATTAAGAAAGCTATAATAGGAAACCTATTTTGATGCACTCGACTTCTCCACGAGCTCGTGACAGGGCCATTTGATGCAGATAAGCTTGACTACATGACGAGAGATGCCTTTATGTCTGGTGTCCTAGTTGTAGTTGATATACCAAGAATTGTTCAGAAAATTCAGCGATAAATCTAAGCGGTCGGATTTACCCTTAGAGGTAGGTAGTAAGATGCGTGGTGGTTTGCCATATTATACATTTATAGGAATTGATCTTTCTGGTGGGCGAACTTTATGAGTTAATGCTTGGGAGAACATTATTACACGATAAAATTTATTGCCACCAAAAAGTTAGAAGCCATCGAAGCTATGGTTTCATGCTCGTTAATTAATCTTATTGAAATTTCAAAACAAGATCCATTGATAATAACCTAGAAAATCACTGATGACCAACTGATTAATTTAGATTTGCATGCCATTGAACACTTATTTAACAGGAAATTTAATGAAGAAGATGAAATAAAGTCATCAATTGTTGTTGATATAGCGAATCGTCTTAAAACAAGAAACCTATTTGTGAAGATGTTTGGCATTTACACAAATAATGCCTAACGATCCCTACTTAGGTGATACTGACCAGGAGTGCAGGAATTATACATTTAATTCGTGATATAGGGAATTTTGATGAAAGAGCAAATTTGAAGCTCTTAAGGATAGCACTTGAACAGAAGCAATATTGAAAAAGCTTGAGTAAACTAAGAAAGACTGGCAATCTCCTGTAACCAACTTGAGTCTGTAAACAGCACGGATTAGCCCTCCCAGCCACCAGCAGAAGCCAGCGATGTCCCACGTGCATATTTGATTATGGGGAACGAGGTATAATACCTTTTCGCACTGATGCTGGTGGTGAAAAAACAAAAGGATGGGCTGATGCATATAATCTAACTCGAGACATTGGTTTCGTTTTGGCCCCAAAAGAATTTTCAAAATATATATTTCTTGCAACGGAAAGGATTTTAAGAGAGTCATACAAAATTTATATCCCTTTAATGGTAAGCCTATTCAAAAGCAAGATACAGAAGATTTAAATATTATAAAGCAGACTTTATTTTCTACTGGTTATTATGCCAAATCCCCTCGCGATATTTGGCCTATTCCTGATAGATTATTCAATGTCGACATTGAAAAACGCTTAAATAAAGTTACGGTTAACTTAGCAGGATATCAAGGTCATATTTCAGACCTAAAAGCCTGAATGGAATAAAAGTTCGATCCGGCCTAAACGTATTAATGACTGGCTCTGTTAGTTCCAAGAAAATGACATGGTTGAAAAAGCGGACCGTCGTCATTGGAAAATACTCGTTTAATTGGTCGCGAAGAAATAGTCAAAGTCCTAGATGAATTTCTTAAGAACCAGAAGGAATTTCAGTTGCAATATATGACTTTTAGTATTTACCTAAGGACAGTTCGGCAGTAGTGGCATATTATGGGGTGGATATTGCGACAAAATATAGAATGGGAATGTATAAGCATTGAACAAATACTAAAAAACAATAAGCCTATAGTTTTTGTAGATGAGTTTATTGGGAGCGGTAAACAAGCAGTTAGCATTCTCGAAACATGGTTCGGACGTAAGTTGACTTATGATTTAGGGGAATGGCGTGGAGTGTCCCTAAACAAAGAAGTTCAAAATTTATTGAAAAGAGGAAAATAGCATTGTATTTACTACAGGTTGGGAAGATGGAGTGAAAAATGAATGAAAAGAAAAAATAAAACAAATAGGGTTAAATGGTTGTATTCATGTGGGCATTGAAGAAAATAAGATTCAACGTATATTTAACATTACAGGGTTTAAGAATTATGATGCTAGATCAAGTTTTAGTTAATTTACGTCAAAATATAGGAAAGGAATTAATGATCTCAGCAGCTATTTCAAAGAATACCGACGAGCGAAGTTTAGGATATGGTAATAAAGCCAATTTTGTTAGATTTCCTTAGAAGGCACCCTGTCTTAGACTCTGACATGTATGTGGGCTTCAGGTGAATACAATGGAGCACCATGGCTACCATTATTCCCTAGACGAAGAAAATTTGAGTCACATCATTTTCATTTTCGAGGATTAGTTTCGCACATCCCTAAATGGGAAACTTTAATGTTGCCCCCTCACTTTCATTCTCTCCCTCCAGGGGAGAGAAATGAGAGGAGATAGTTTCCTTCCTGCCTCTCCTCTGACGGGGTGAGGATTAAGGTGAGGGTGAGCATTCTTATACTCTATAGCAGACTTCGGGGAGCTTTTTGTCGGGATTGTCTTCCCTGATAAAACGGAGCATATGATTGACATAGGAAATTACCATGCCGACCAAATCTTCGCCTGACAGCATTCCAAGCCTCTCTCCACTGAATAGAACCTTGAGACTGGCGGGGAATTCTTCATCGGCACGATTGTAGACAAAGAAAACGGTTACACCGGGGAAAATCTCTTTGCTTAATGCCCAGTCCTCTTTAACGCCTAAAGATTCAACTTTGCCGCCAATAAACCGGGCGAGTGCAGTTTCGTCTTTTAGAAATTCAAACGCAGCCAGCCTTAATTTCAGGGCACGGTCCAACTGCCCCGAATGCGGGCTGACAGCGCCTTCAATTTCCTTGAGGTTCACTAATTTCTTGTTATCGGCTTTGATTGAGTTCTTCATTAATTTCCGCCTGGACCCGTTTCCATAAGATAACCAGCCTCTTTCCAGGCACTATAACCACCTTTAAGGACTTTGACGTCAGTGGCACCTTTGTCTATCGGTTCCAGTGCCGCACGGGCACTAGTCTTCTCATTCGGTCAGGCACAATAGAAAACAAGCTCCCGGTCAATGGGGAGTATCCATTCTCCTGTCACGATTGTGGTGAGCGGGACGCATATCGCCCCCTTTATGTGATCTAAATCATATTCTGCTTGAGATCTGTTATCAACAATGACGACAGCAGCATTACTGTCTACCTTCCGCTTTAATTCTTGAATAGTAATGCGAGGGATCATGTCCGAAAGGGATAATTTAACATCATTTTCAGGTTGCAATTGACTATCGGTTGCGCAGGCAGCCGAGGCAGTCACAGCCTCATTCAATGATGCAGGGCGCTCCGAAGAACAACCCTGAAAAGCCACCAGTAAAAACGCCGCTAAGAGCAGCGCCAGTGTCGTGTATGAGTAGAGCGACGGCTTATTCATCTTCATCAAGCCCCTATTCCAGCTTTGGCAATTATCTCTCGAACTGCAATTTTCAATGGCGAATCCTCAGGCAATTCAATAATCGGTTTGCCTTTTATTTCCAATTCGGACAAATTGGGGTCCTCGGGAATAACGGCGATTATATCAAGCCCCCAACCCTCTATCGCCTGTCTCATTTCCGGCGCCAGTCCGTTTTTGACCCTGTTTACCACCAGAAAAACCTTGCCTACCTTTGTTCGCATCTCTTTGATAAGGTCCCGCACTCTGGCAGCTGCGGTGAGTCCGCGCATGGTAGGATCAGTGATAACAAACAAAAAATCAACGTTCTGGGTAGTCTGACGGCTGATATGCTCCATGCCGGCTTCACTATCGATCACCACATATTCATAGTTCTTTGCCATACGGTCGATGGAAGCGCGCAGCATATGATTGGCAGCGCAATAACAACCGGGACCTTCGGGCCGTCCCATGGCCAGCAAATCGATTTTCGATGACTCAACCAGAGCATCGCGAATCTTCATATCGAGAATTTCCTGCTTGGAAACACCCGGTGAGACATTGCCCTTGGCGATATCCCGGGTCATGTCTTCCCGCGCGCCACCCACAGTGGCCTCCAGGGGCAATCCCAGAGCAGTATTCAGATTAGTGCTGGGGTCGGCATCAATAGCCAGCACCACGCCTTTTTTTGACAACTGGTCTATGAGCAGGGAAGAGATGACCGTCTTGCCAACCCCGCCTTTGCCAGCTACTGTAATAGCAATCGTCATTTTTCAGTTATTAACCGTTAGTATCGTTTACCTATGTTACCCAGTTTTTGCATTTTAGGGTTAAAAACAGGATGGACTTCAAACACTTTGGTCTAAAACGATTATAACACCCTGTATCAGGTCAGGACAAAGCGCGTTCACAGGCTTTATGGTGGAGGGAGAAGGCTGGGCGGCGAAAGTTTTACTACGGCATCGTACTCCCTGGGACATACGAGCTGGCAGCTGCTGCATTTGGTGCATTTGGTCTGATCGATCACCTTTATTCCCTTTTCATTGCTGGTTATTGCCTTAACGGGGCAAGCCAGGACACAATGTTCACATCCCCGCTGGCATTTATCAGGAAGAACGTAATAAGCGATAAGCTCCTTACATACCCGCGCAGGACATCGTTTCTCCAGAATATGGGCCTTGAATTCATCCTGAAAATAGCGAATCGAGGTTACTATCGGATTAGGCGCGGACCGTCCTAATCCACAGAGAGAGCCGTTTCTAATGTCTTCGCCCAGTTCCAGAAGTAAATCAAGGTGCTTCATCTCGCCTTTGCCGATAGTAATATCCTCCAGTATTTCCAGCATTTGCTTTGTACCCAGTCGACAATGAGTGCACTTGCCACAGGACTCCTTCTGGATATAATCAATGAAATATTTGGCGGTATCCACCATACAATTGTCTTCGTCCATGGCAATGATACCGCCCGAACCCATAATTGCCCCTGCTTTTCGTAACGAATCAAAATCCACCTGAGTCTGCAACATCGTCTCCGGAAGGCAGCCCCCTGAAGGACCTCCGATTTGTACTGCTTTAAATTTCTTGCTGTTTTTGATGCCACCACCGATATCGAAAATAAGCCTTTGCAAAGTTGTGCCCATGGCCACTTCGGCAAGCCCGGTATTAACCATCTTACCAGCAAGGGCGAATACGGCAGTTCCTTTGGATCCCTCGGTACCGATGCTGGAAAACCACTCCGGGCTGCGCTCGAGTATCAGCGGCACGCAAGCAAAAGTTTTTACATTGTTGAGCACGGTCGGTTTACCCCACAGGCCCGATTTCACCGAATGAGGCGGCCTGGCTCGAGGCATACTTCTTTTTCCTTCAATTGCAAACATCAAAGCGGTAGACTCACCGGAAACAAATGCACCTGCCCCCTCAACCAGGTCTATGCTCAGGCTGTAGTCGCTGTCCAATATCCTGTTGCCGAGCAATCCCAATTTCTGGGCTTGATCCAGAGCAACCTTGAGCCGCTCCACAGCCAGAGGATACTCCTCCCTGATGTAGACAAAGCCCTGATGGGCGCCAACGGCATAACCAGCAATAATCATTCCTTCAATCACCTGGTGCGGGTCGCTCTCCAAAATGACACGGTCCATAAATGCCCCGGGGTCTCCTTCATCCGCATTGCAGATTACGTACCGGGTCCGGCTTGCGGTATTACGGCATAATTCCCACTTCTCACCCGTAGGGAAACCAGCCCCTCCCCTTCCCCTTAACCCCGATTTCTTTATCTGCCCGATTATAGCCTCCGGGTTTACTCCCAGAGCCTGCGACAGACTGTTGTACCCCCCATTAGCAATATAGTCTTCTATCCGGTATGGGTTGATAAAGCCGCAGTTACGTAATAGCAGGCGGTATTCGTAATCAAATCTGGGTAGTTCAGGAATAGAGGCAGCTTTGCCCTCTCCGCCCACCATCGTCCCTAACGCCAGATCCAGGCAGGGATCGTCGCCTATCACATAACCTTCCACTAACCTGGCGACCAGTTGAGGAGTGACATGGTGATAACACACCGCAAAACCACCCGGCTTGATTATAGTTACCAGGGGTTCCATGGAGCATAAGCCCAGGCAACCAACTTCAGATAGTAACGCTTTTGTATTCAGCCTGGCCAGTTCGCTTCTTATCGCCTCCAGCACAGGCAAAGAGCCAGCGGCACGACCGCAACTTGCGGTCCCAACGAGGATATGAGGCGTTTCAGCTTTATAGTTGGAATCCCACTGCGACCTGGCTTGACTCTTGATATCGTGGAATGCTGTCATATTATATCGCTCAGACCAGACAAAAGGATTTTATTGACGCTATTTAGATTGGCCCTGTTCCACCGGTTTGACTGTAACCAGTACTTCTTCCACCTTCTGCGCATTCATCCCGGCATGGACGGAACCGTTTATGACTACAACTGGAGCCAGAGCGCAGCAACCAACACAGGCTACTCTGTCCAGGCTGAATTCATGGTCATCGGTAATTCCACCGGCTTCAATCTTCAATTCCCGTGCCATCGCCTCCAGGACAAGTCTACCACCTGCAAGATGACAGGCGGTACCTGTGCACACATTTACTCTATGCTTACCGACCGGGGTAAAACGGAACTGATTATAAAAAGTCGCCACGCCATAGACTGAGGCGCTCGGGATACGGAGGAATTCGGCGATTTTCAGCATGGATTCTTTGGAAATATAACCTGACATTCCGCTGAACTTCTTGCAGAAGACGGATCAAGTAGCGCTTATCCTTCCGTTCAGGAGTCAGAATGCACAGACAGTTCCGTATCTAATTTTTCCATCGTTTTACCAGAACAAATGACTTGCCCCAAATAAGTGTAGCATTTTTTGGGCAACAGATTACAGGCGGCAGCTTCTGGAACTGGAGGCTTATATCTGAGCGCAATAAGAGGGGTAGAGGCTGAAGATGGGACAATGGAACTAAGTCGGCGAGACTTGTTACAACTCTTGTCTCTTCCTTCCTCTACCCTCTGCCGATAACTTATCACAGCATTGCGTTATTAAATACCGTTAAATTGCTTGTTTTCTATCGTCTAAAACACCTGTTAGCCAAACCATTACATGCCTTTTTTTACTCGTGATCCAGATAGGGGAAATAATTTGTTCACATAGTTAAATCGTTTAGAAAGTGGCTGAAACAGTCTGGTATAATGAAAAAGGGAGAGGAGGTGCATATTGAAAAAGATCAAGGTTCTCATAGCCGAGGATCATGCGGTGGTGCGCGAAGGAACTCGTCGGATCATAAATCAGGAAGAGGATATTGAGGTAGTTGCCGAGGCTAGTGATGGATATGAGGCGGTGCAATTAGCAACGCAGTGTAAGCCTGATGTAGCCATAATAGACATATCGATGCCTAAGATGGATGGCATTGAGGCTACCAGGAAAATAAAAACTTTATATCCGGAAATGGTGGTATTAATTCTCAGTGCCTATGATGACGATCAGTTTGTTTTCAGTTTGCTGGAGGCAGGAGCTGCTGGATATTTATTAAAAAGCGTGCGGGGTCAGGAGCTGGTTGATGCGATCAGGGCTGTGCATGCTGGTGAGTCGGTATATGGTCCCTCTATTGCCAAAAAGGTATTGAGCAGGTTCGCACGGACTCCCGGAAAGGTAGTGGAGGAGAAGCCCGGGGAATTGTTAACCAAGCGGGAAATAGAAGCGCTGAAATTGGTGACAAAAGGATTAAGCAATAAAGAGATTGCGGATGAGCTATGTTTGAGCATAAGGACTGTTCAAGGGCGCGTCGGTATTATCTTTAACAAGCTGCGGGTTGGCTCCAGAACCGAAGCGGTGGTACATGCTTTGAAAAAGGGCTGGGTAACCCTCGATGATGTGGCTTTATAATTGCCCCCTTAAAGATATTAGGGTGTACTGATGGTACAACGACTTACGATAAGAAGGATCATAACCAGGCCAGGCTTCTGGCTTATTGTAGCTTCGCTTGTATTAATCACAGTCCTGCACTATGGGGAATCCCTCCAGAACCCCTCGTTCCTCAACTATGTATTTGCTGATCTCCATCTAAGCCGCCATGCCTTCGAGAGAATTTTCTATCTGGCACCCATCATCTGGGCCAGTTTGCTATTCGGACGGAGAGGAGGCGTAATAACTTCATTCGCCGCTCTCGCCTGCATGCTTCCCCGCGTCATCTTTACCTCGCAATTCTTTTCAGATGCTCTCTTTGAAACCAGTGCCGTTTTCATTGTCGGCAACCTGATGGCCTTCGGCTCAGGGGCTCTGCACAAGGAACATCAACACCGTGACCAACTCAGTGCTCTTAATAAAATCGCAGGCGTGATCTCCATGTCTCTGGAATTGAATCAGATCCTTAATAGCAGCATCGACGCCATAAAGGAAGTGATGAACATTGATGCTTGCCTGATATTTATTCTGGATGAAAAGTCTGGCGAGCTTGCTCTTACTGCTCACCAGGGAGTTTCAGAGGCTTTTGTGGGGAGCATAAACAGGCTGAGGTTGGGCGAAGGCTTCAACGGCAGGGTAGCAGAAACTGGAGAACCTTTGTTTGTAGAAGATGCCAGTCAGGATCCCGGCTTCACCCAGGCGGCAGTAAAAGCGGAAAATATACAATCTCAACTTATCGTCCCACTCAAATCCAAAGGGAAGGTCGTAGGAACTATTTGTGTTGCCATGCACAGCCGCTACGAGTTTTCCCGTGACAAAGTAGAATTGCTTAGCGCCATAGGCAATCAGATTGGAGTCGCTGTTGAGAATGCCCGCCTCTACCAGAAGGAACGGGACTTCGCCGCCCAGCTAATGTCATCCGAAGAAAGATACCGGGGGCTCTTTGAGAACGCTCATGACGCGATCTGGCTTCATGACATGGACGGTAACATTATTTCAGCAAATAAAGCAGCCTCCAGTCTCACTGGATATGACATCGAAGAATTATCCAAAATGAATGTTACGTCGTTCCTTTCCGACGACAGCTTACAACTGTCCAGAGAACTCAGGACGAAACTGCTTCGCGGCGAGCCGGTTGCTCAACCTTACGAAAGGAAGATAACTACGAAACAACATGCTGAGGCCATTTTAAAATTAACCACAAATATTATCAGCGTCAATGGAAAGCCTGTTGGCTTTCAGCATATTGCCAGGGATGTGACTCTGGAAAAGCAGATGCAAGAGAATTTACACTTTTATTTAGGGCAAGTTACCAGAGCTCAGGAGGAGGAAAGAAAGAGGATTGCGCGTGAGCTTCATGACGAAACTATCCAGGAGATGGTGGTCCTGGCACGTCAGCTAGACAGTCTGGCTTCTCCTGGCAAGAAACAGCCGAAGGATACGGTTCCGCGTCTAACTGAGCTGCGGCAGCAGCTTACTGGGATGATGCGGGGAGTACGACGTCTGAGCCAGGATCTGCGTCCCGCTGCTCTGGATCAGCTCGGGTTATTGCCCGCCTTGAAATGGCTCACGTCCGATGTATCAGAATACTCCGGGTTAGCAATAAAGGTAAATGCGATTGGCAGCGAGCGTCGTTTCTCCGAAGAAGTAGAGCTATTGCTATTCCGCATCACCCAGGAAGCTTTAAGAAATGTGTGGCGGCATGCTGAAGCTACTCAAGCCGAGGTAACGGTAGAGTTTGAAGATGGGAAAACCAGGATAATGATCAAGGACAACGGTAAGGGGTTTGACCTTTCAACATCAACGGGTAATCTTGCTAAGTCAGGCAAGCTTGGCCTTACCGGAATGCAAGAACGGACTCGATTATTAGGGGGCAGTTTCAGCATTCAATCTCAGCGAGGCAAAGGTACCACGGTTATGGTACAAGTACCATTGTAGAATTGGGATCAGATACACAATTCCAGGGCTGGAGTGGTAACAATTCGGATTTCAACCTCAGGACTTCAACGTGTCAGTAAAACGGACTTTCTTTAAGCCACATCCCAAAAACTTAAAATGGTTTTGCCTTTTATTTTACCATGGCTTATGATAAAATATGATTTGCAATAAGTTGTGTAATTTGTTTCTTGAAATACTATAGATGGGGTTTTATATCCCCCCCAGAAAATAATCTTTTCTCTAAAAGGTTACTAGACGGTAACCTTTATCGTAAGAAATCATGACGCAGGAAACTATACCTAATACTAAGAACAATTCTGATAGTTACGGTGCCGAAGACATCCGCATCCTCGAGGGTTTGGAAGCGGTACGGAAACGTCCCGGCATGTACATCGGCAGCACCGATGTACACGGTTTGCATCATCTGGTGTACGAAATTGTCTACAACGCCATAGATGAAGCCATGGCCGGTTGCTGTACCAGAACTGAAATTGTCATTCACCAGGACAGCTCGGTAACAGTCACCGACAACGGAAGAGGCATCCCGGTTGATATCCACCCCACCACAAACAAAAGTGCACTTGAAGCTGTGATGACCAAGCTACACGCGGGGGCCAAATTCGGAGGAGACAGCTACAAAGTATCCAGCGGTTTACATGGTGTGGGTGCTTCAGTTGTAAATGCTCTATCATCCTGGCTTACGGTGGAAGTGAGACGCCAGGGGAAAGTTCATTTTCAAAAATATGAACGAGGCGTCCCCCTTGAGGACGTCAAGGCGATCGGAGATTCTGCAGAAACCGGGACCACAGTCACATTTATGGCCGATACAGAAATATTTGGCGAAATAAACTACGACTTTAACACTCTTACCCAGCGATTGAAAGAGCTTGCCTTCTTAAACAAGAACCTTGAAATATATTTCAAAGATGAAAGGGTAGACCGGGACTTAACCTTTTATTTCGAAGGGGGAATCGCAAGCCTGGTCAGCCGCTTTAATAAAAGCAGGCACGTACTGAATTATCAGCCAATTTACTTAACTGGCAATGTCAATAGCACGGTGGTTGAAGCGGCTCTCCAGTATAACGACGGCTTCTCCGAATCAATGCTCAGTTTCGCCAATTGCGTTAATACAATAGACGGGGGCAGCCACCTTACCGGTTTCCGTTCCGCATTAACCAGGGTTCTTAACGATTACGCCAGGAAAGCAAAGCTACTCAAAGAGAGTGAAGGTAATCTTTCAGGAGAAGATGTCAGGGATGGACTAACCGCAATTATCAGCGTGAGAGTTTCAGAACCCCAGTTCGAAGGACAAACTAAGGCCAAACTCGGCAATCCAGAAGTAAAAACCCATGTAGAGTCGATTGTGTCTGAAGGTTTGGCGGTTTATCTGGAACAACATCCCGAGGCTGCCAAATCAATTATAGATAAATGTATAATTTCGGCTAAAGCCAGAGATGCGGCACGAAAAGCCCGTGACCTTATTTTTAAGAAAAGCGGTTTTGAAACTGGTACCCTTCCAGGAAAGCTGGCAGATTGCTCCGAAAAAGACCCTCAGGAATGCGAGCTTTATCTTGTAGAAGGTGATTCAGCGGGTGGCTCAGCTAAACAGGGCCGTGACCGTCGTTTCCAGGCTATTTTACCTCTTCGGGGAAAGATTCTAAACGTGGAGAAAGCCGCTCAGGACAAAGTCTTCGGCCATGAAGAAATCAGGGCGATGATAACTGCATTAGGGGTAGGAGTAGGCGAGCAGTCTGACTACACTCGGCTGCGCTATCATCGGGTGATCATAATGACAGATGCAGATGTAGACGGAGCCCACATTCGGACATTGCTGCTCACCTTTTTCTACCGTAATATGCCCGAACTGATCAACAGAGGTCATTTATATATCGCGCAACCCCCTCTGTATCGAATAAAATCCGGCAAACATGAATTCTGGATTTACTCTGATAAGGAGAGGGATTCAAAGCTGGGAGAACTGAAGGGCAATAAAACAGAGGTACAACGCTATAAAGGTCTAGGCGAAATGAGCCCGGAGCAACTCTGGGAAACAACGATGAATCCGGAATCACGGACATTGCTTAAGGTGCAGGTTGAAGATGCTATGGCCGCAGACTGGGTCTTTCATATGCTCATGGGCACGGAAGTCCCACCTCGCAAATCGTTTATTCAGGCACATGCCCGCAATGTAAAGAATCTGGACGTATAAACAATCCTAACGATACAGGTTCTGCTCCTCGATATATAGTGCAACTCTTTGGGGAACAAAGCTTTCAAGCGACAAACCTTTAGCTGCCCTCTCCCTGATCTCCGAGGAACTAACATCTACAGGTTTTATATCTAGTAGTACGGTCTTCTTCTTTATTCCCGGGACTGATTTCTCTAAAATATCCAGGTCTGGCCGATCTATGTCCTTCCGGGTAAATGCAACCAGCTTGCACATTTTCACAACTGCAGCCGGATTGTGCCATCTCGGCAATTCATTTAAGGTATCCCAACCAAGAATAAGGAAAAGATTGACATTATTACCCAGCCTTTCATGCAAATCGGATAACGTTTCTGCGGTATATGAAGGTCCCGGGCGGTCAACCTCGATTGTCGAGACTTGAAAATAAGAAGTATCGTTTATAGCCAGCCTCACCATGGCAATGCGATGATCTACGGGTATAATTTCCCTACCCGTCTTAAGCCACGGTTGCCCCGCTGGAATAAAGATAACCTGGCTCAAAGATAGCCTCTTTCTTGCTTCTTCCGCTATAGCGAGATGTCCTAAATGAACTGGGTCAAACGTACCTCCCAGAATACCGACATCCATATCAACCCCGCCTGTCTACAGGTTTCGGCCTGAACACTACCATCGGTTTCTCAGACTCGGCTTCATTTGCAGCAAACTCTTTTAACAGCGACACGATAAAAACCAGAAGTTCAGGCACTCCTTGCCCTGTACAACCTGAAATAAAATATGTCTTCTTGCCCTGTAATTTAAAAACCCCTTTAATTTCTTCAAGACGATCCCTGACTTCAGGCAAGTCTATTTTATTTACCGCGACAACCTGAGGTTTTTGAGCCAGTTCCTTTTTATACAACTCCAGTTCTCTGTTTAATGCGTTCATATCTTCCAGAATAGTTTTTGAACTTCCGTCTAACAAGTGAAGCAGTACTTTTGTTCTTTCCGCGTGTCGTAAAAAATCGTGACCTAACCCTTTCCCCAGGTGAGCACCCTCTATCAAACCCGGTATCTCAGCCATAGTAAATATACGTGATCCTGAGCAGACTTCACCCACTACAGGTTCAAGTGTTGTGAAAGGATAGCCAGCAATTTTGGGCTTTGCTCTGGAGACAGCAGCAAGGAAAGTAGATTTTCCCACATTAGGGTAGCCGATAATGCCTATGTCTGCGATAATTTTCTGGTCGAGTATAACTCTGACTTCTTCACCCGGTTTACCGAGTGTAACTTTTCTGGGAGCCTGGTTAGTAGATGTAGCAAAATGTACATTTCCCGCACCCGACTTTCCCCCTTTGGCAATTAAAACCCTTTGTCCATCTTCTCTCAAATCAGCAGTAAATAATGTTTCATTCCCTTCAACTCTGTATATTTCTGTTCCAATTGGCACGCTTATTTCTAAATCGTCACCTTTTTTACCGAATTTCTTCTGTTTTCCACCGTTTTCACCATGCATTGCTTTAAACAGCCTCTTATGCCGAAAAGTGGATAAATTGTTTACATTTCTGTCGGCAATTAAATACACACTTCCTCCGTTTCCTCCGTCTCCTCCATCAGGACCGCCGAATGGCACATATTTCTCATGCCGGAAACTTATTACCCCATCACCTCCTTTACCAGCTTTAATTGTGATCTCTACTTTATCCATATTTCCCATAATCTATCAACATATTGTTAATTACTAATAAACGTATTATCAATTCATATGATATAGAGTTTTGATATGCTAGTCTATTAATACTTATTATAATAAGGTCAGGTTAACAAGTTAATAAATGGTGATCTACCCAGCGTAGTGTAGCTGAATTAGTACCTTTGGGATTTATCAACAAATTAGAAGAAAGGGATAAACAAAAACGCCTTGGGTTTCCACAAGTTATTCACTGTGCCTGCGTTTTGCTATTAACACCGAGCATTTTGTGAAGCTCGGCAAGGGATTTAGCCAGTTGAGGGTTAATGCTGGCTTCAGCTGCTATTTTCCCACATCCGTGGAGGATTGTTGAGTGGTCTCTATCGCCGAGTATTTTGCCGATTTCAGAGAGAGGTTGGTGGTTTTGCTCGCGAATTAAATACATGGCCATATGACGGGCCAGGGCTGATTTTTTATCTCTTCTTTTACCGACCAATACATCAGGTGGCAGTTCATAGTAGTTGGCGACTGCTTCTATTACTTTATCCGGTGTTATTGATGTAGTTTTTGAGGTTTCTTTAACAAGCAGGTCTGAAAGGGCCTTCATTGCTGTTTTGATGTCTGGTTCTAACCCGCTGAGCTTGGCATAGGTAACTACGCGGTTCAGGCCGCCTTCTAACTCACGCACGTTGTTGCGGAATTGAGAAGCGATAAGTTGTAATACTTCTGGAGAAACCGGCGCTTTTTGTTGCTTTGTCTTGACCTTTAGAATCGAAAGTCGTGTTTCCATGTCAGGTGGTTTTATATCCGCGATCAGCCCGCCTTCCATGCGGGACTGAAGCCGTTTTTCCAAAGAGCAGATAGCTTTGGGAGGACGATCACAGGTTGCTACAATTTGACAGTTGTTTTCATGAAGATCGTTAAAAATATGATAGAAACATTCCTGCGTTTGTACTTTACCGCTCAGGAATTCGAAGTCATCAATCAAAAGAACCTCGGTACCCCTGTATTTTGCTTGAAATTCTTCAATTGTATTGTGTTTCAGGGCAATGACGAACTCGGTTGTGAGCTGCTCTGCACTGGTATACAGTACCCGGTGACCGGCTGATTTGGCTATTTGTCCTATTGCCAGAAGCAAATGTGTCTTCCCCAAACCGGTGTCACCGTAGATAAAAAGAGGGTTATAAACATTTCCCGGATTTTCAGCAACTTCCATAGCAGCTGCGAAAGCCAGCCGATTGGATTCTCCGGTGACAAAATTATTAAAGGTATACCGTGGGTTTAGATTGGTCGATGGAGCAGGTCTGACGGACTTGATGCTGATACCGCCATCAGTCTGAGATGAAATGGCAGGTGTCAATTGGACCTGGGATTTAATGACAAAATTTATTTCTACTTGCTGGCCGATGATGCTGGCAAGGGTCTTTTTAATCAATGACAGCAGACGACTCCCCAACCATTCCGCAACGAAAGCATTAGGAGCACCAATAACGAAGACATCGTCCCGGTACCTTAAACCTTCGGTATCCCTGAGCCAGGTATCGAAATTAGCCTTATTTACTTGGACCTGAAGCTCTCCAAGAGCAGCTTCCCAGATTTCTTTGGATTTCAACTATAAACCTTTCTGTATGTAAATAATAAAATTGTGTAGTGGTTATCCCTAAAATAGCAACAAAAACTCCTTCCCGAACAAGTTAAAATACTTTTTGGTTCTTACCCTTTACACGTAGGTGTAGTACAATGTAATTTGTTGGGCTAATTTAATAATGTTGAGCAGCCACCTTACACAACCACTAAACATCAAAAGTTTATCATGCCCTACTGTTGAGTTGTCAAGGGGTTTTTTGACATAAAAAGGGTTTTTGGGGAAAAATATTTTTATGAAAAGTAGGATTATTTTTATGGGTTCTCCTGACTTTGCTGTGCCAAGCCTGGAAGCTCTTCTTGGCGGTAATTATGAGATAGTCGCGGTCTTTACACAACCGGACCGTGCGTCAGGTCGCGGTAAATAGATTGACTTCGACCCCGGTAAAAGAAATTGCAGCAGCAAAAGGTCTGGAAATATTTCAGCCGGAAAAGTTGAAGGATAGAAATGTGTGGATTGTATAACGAACTTAAAACCCCATTTGATTGTTGTGGCCGCATACGGTCATTTGATACCTCCTGAAATATTAGCAATACCGGAATACGGATGCCTCGCCGTACATCCGTCACTGTTGCCGCGGCATCGGGGTTCTTCTCCGGTCGCCTCCGCCATTTTGGACGGGGATGAAAATACCGGGGTTACCATTATGTTAATGAATAAGGAATTTGATAAAGGACCTGTGTTGCTGAAAAGAGAAATACCTATAAATAAGGAAGATACCACCGGTTCTCTTACTGACAGACTGGCGAAGCTTGGGGCAACGTTGCTTAAAGAGGCTATCCCTCAATGGATTGAAGGTAAAATAGTACCGCAGCTACAAGACGAAACTAAAGCTAATTATACCAGGATTATCAACAAGGAAGAGGGCAAAATGAGCTGGAATTTTACTGCTTTGGAGCTGTGGCGGCGAGTCAGGGCATACGACCCCTGGCCCGGTTGCTATACATCGTGGTTGGGTAAACGTCTGAAAATTATCAAAGCCATTCCTCTTGGGTGGAGGTATTACTGAACCAGCGGGCAAGGTTGTTCCTCTGTCGGGAGTTGAGGCAGAAGTGGGAATTGTCACCAGAGACGGAATTCTGGGTCTTATTGAAGTTCAACTGGCAGGGAAACGAGTAATGTCTTCTGGAGAATTCGTCAGAGGGCATCGCAGTTTCCCGGGAAGCATTTTGCCCTAAAGTTCTGTTCTAGCTTGCCAATAAACCTTCCTCCAGGATCTTTACGGCTCGGGTATCGTATGCTAAATTACTTTGACTTTAGACACTTTATTACCTAGAATCATGTATTACATTATCGGATATAACCTAGGAGTTTAAACTATGTTTTTCTTCGATCCACTTTACTTTATTATCATGATTCCGCCCTTGATTTTCATGTTCTATGCGCAGTCGAAAGTAAATTCTACTTTCAAGAAATATTCCAGCGTGGCCAATTCGCAGAGATTGACGGGCACTGCGGCTGCTGAACGGCTGCTTCGGGCCAATGGTTTGACTAACGTAAAGGTCGAAGGGGTGCAGAGTAAACTGGGCGACCATTATGATCCGGGTAAGAAAGTGTTAAGGCTTTCACCTGCTGTTGCCAACAGCGCTTCGGTGGCGGCTTTGGGGATAGTCGCGCATGAAGTGGGACATGCGGTCCAGGACAATACCGGATATGCTTTTATGCGTTTCCGCACGTCTTTTGTCCCTGCAGCTAATCTGGGGAGTACCCTGGGTTACATATGTGTCATACTGGGTTTTTTGATCTACATGTTTAGTCGAAGCGAGTTCGGTTTTACCGTGGTGCTCACCGGAATTTTGCTTTTTTCGCTGGCAGTGATTTTCAGCCTGATTACTTTACCGGTTGAATATAATGCCAGCAGTAGAGCCCGGCAAATGCTGCAGAGTACCGGGCTGGTATCGGTACAGGAGCTTAACGGCGCGAGTGCTGTTTTATCCGCAGCAGCTTTAACTTACGTAGCGGCAACTTTGCAGGCCATGGCACAACTTTTCTACTATATAATTATGTTCATGGGCATGCGCAATAATCGATAACGTTTGAGGATTATTTGCTGTTACGCCCCCTGAGGGTTTATTTTCAGGGGGCTTGTTATTTCTTCGCTGGTAACGGATACCATACGCAGGGGATCGGGATTTAGAGCTGGCCAATAGAACGGCATTGTGCATTATGAAAGAAGCAGCGAGCTGTAGCTGGTAATTGTGTTAATTTTAAGGTAGTGTAACGTGGACCAAAAAGAAAAAACGGACAGCTTTGTCGAATTAAAAAGTATTATTGCCAGATTGCGAAGTCCTGGAGGCTGTCCCTGGGACAAGGCAACAAACACATGTCTCTTTGAGGCCATATTTAATTGAAGAAGAGCTATGAGGTTTTGCAGGCTCTGGATGATGGTGCTCCACCGAAGCTCTGCGAAGAATTGGGTGATTTGTTGCTGCAGATTATGCTTCATGCTCAAATATCCGCTGAACAAGGACAATTTACAATTGATAATGTGGTTGAGGGTCTGAATAAAAAGCTGGTATATCGCCATCCCCATGTTTTCGGCAATGCTGAAGCAAAAGATGCAGTCGAAGTAAGACATAACTGGGAAGCTTTAAAAAATGCAGAACGGGATAGCCAAGAATCAATTTTATCCGGTGTTCCCCGCAGTATGCCGGCATTATCATATAGCTACTCAATACAGCGTCGAGTTGCAGCTGTTGGCTTCGATTGGGAAAAAACAGAGGACATTCTGGAAAAGCTTGCTGAAGAAGTAGGCGAGATCATTGAAGCCCCTGGATAAAGAGGAAAAAGCAAGGGAGTTCGGAGATTTACTTTTCGTACTGGTTAATATCGCTCGAAGGCTGGACATAGATCTGGAGACATCATTGTCGGGGGCTAACAAGCGCTTTTTCGAACGTTTTTCTTGCATGGAACAACTCTGCCGCGAACGCGGCGTCAGTTTCGAATCCTTATCTTTTGCAGAGAAAAATGTGCTCTGGGAAGAAGCCAAGAAAAAAACAGGATAACGAGTGGTCGGGGCGAGAGGGTTCGAACCTCCGGCCTCAGCGTCCCGAACGCTGCGCGCTACCAGACTGCGCTACGCCCCGCAACGGTATATTATAGGCGGCTTTAACTTTTGGGGCAAGGATTGTACACTATTACGCGATGAAATATGTTGTTGTTATTATGGATGGCGCGTCCGGCTGGCCGCTGAAGGAAAAGGGAGGGAAAACCTGTCTGGAACTGGCAAATGTTCCGAACCTTACCGCCATGGCCCGCGAAGGCGTAGTGGGCCTGGCTCAGACGGTACCTCAAGGAATGGAACCAAGCAGTGCCTGCGCCTGTATGTCAGTGCTCGGGTATGATCCACGAATTTACTACCGGGGCAGGAGTGGTATCGAAGCTATAAGCATGGCCGTCCCCATCCGTCCGGATGATGTTGTTTTCCGTTGTAATCTGGTGTCGATAAATGACGGCAAGATGCAGAGTTATAGTTCAGGACATATAAGCACACCAGAAGCCCATCAATTAATAGATGCTTTGAATGAAAAACTGGGCAACGGCGAGATATCATTTTTCCCTGGAACCAGCTACAGACATATATGCAGGATAGCCGGCAAAGAGGAATTGCTGGAAGCTACTTGCACACCCCCACATGATATTTCGGGTAAACCGATCCGAGAATTTCTGCCTCATGGCACCGGGAGTAAGTTGCTTAAGGACCTTATGAAACGCTCAGAGGAAGTGCTAAAAGAACATCCGGTAAATAAACGGCGACTGGAGCGAGGTGAAATTCCGGCCACGACTATCTGGCTTTTTTGGGGCAGCGGTAAGATCCCGGCCATGCCGGCATTTAAGGAAGTATATGGACTCAGTGCAGCCATGACATCCGGCGTCGACCTGCTCAAGGGGTTAGCCCAGATGGCCAAAATGGAGGTTCTAAGCATTGATGGCGTCACAGATGCCGAAGACAATGATTACATGGCACAAGCGGATGGAGCGGTCAAAGCATTGGAAAAACATGACCTGGTGGTTATCCACATCGAATCTCCGGACGAATCAGGACATGAAGGATCTATTGAAAAAAAGGTAAATGCCATAGAACAGATTGATAGCAAAGTTCTCAGCCGTTTTCGTAATAACGATAGGTCCCAATTTAGAATACTGGTCATGCCGGACCATCCCACTCCGATAAAAATTCGTACGCACTGTGGTGAACCCGTCCCTTTCTTGCTCTGGGGCCAGGGTTTCAAGTCTTCGGGTGCTGTTGCATTTACTGAGAGCGAAGCCAAACGGACAGGAATTTATATTGCTGAAGGATACACGGTTATGGATAGAGTAGTAAGAGGTAATTGACCAGTTGTTTAACTCATTATTTTTATTTTAAAATATGTGGCGGGTGTGATATGGCATTATTAGTACAGAAATACGGCGGCAGCTCCTTAGCCGACGCCGAAAAAATTAAGAATGTTGCAGCCCGGGTGATCAAGGCCATGAAGCAAGGCAATCAGGTGGTTGTGGTGGTGTCAGCTATCGGAGACACTACCGATGATTTAATTGCACTGGCCAGGCAGATTAATTCTCATCCTTCCGAACGGGAGATGGATGTGTTGCTCTCTACGGGAGAGATAGTCTCAAGTACTCTGCTTGCTATGGCCATAAACGATAAAGGATATACTTCTGTAAGCCTGAGCGGTGCTCAGGCTGGTATTGAAACCGATACCAGCCATAACAAAGCCCTGATAAAGCAGATTGAACCCAAACGTATCATAAAAGAGCTGGAGAAAGGCAATATAGTAATAGTTGCTGGATTCCAGGGAATAACGGAGAATATGGATATTACCACATTGGGGCGGGGAGGGTCGGATACAACTGCTGTAGCCCTGGCAGTGAGCCTTAAAGCTAAGGAATGCCAGATATTTACCGATGTTGATGGGGTGTTCACCGCTGATCCCCGTATTGTCCCGGAGGCGAGACGTCTGGAGGAAATTGGCTATGAGGAGATGCTGGAACTGGCGACCAGCGGTGCAAAGGTCATGCATCACCGTGCCGTTGAGGTAGGAGGGGTGTACAATATGCCCATACTCGTTGCCTGCAGTTTCAATGAAAAACCAGGTACTTTGATTCATGGAGGGGTTTCTATGGAAGTTAGAAATAAAGTTAGAGGAATTGCACATGACTTAAATGTAGCTAAAATCACTGTTGTCGGTGTTCCGGATAAACCGGGAATAGCTGCCTCTATTTTCGAATCTCTTGCCAGTGCAAATGTAAGCGTCGATACTATCGTTCAAAATGCCAGTGTTAATAATATTACCGATCTATCGTTCACAATAGCCCAGGATGATGTGGAAAAAGCTCTATTAATATTAGAACCTCTTGTTAAGGCAATGGGAGCTAAGGACTGTATCAGCGATGCTACCCTGGGGAAAGTCAGTATCGTGGGTACAGGTATGCAAAATGCGCCTGGGTATGCAGCACGGATGTTTCGTACTCTTTCCGAGCACAATATTAACATCCAGTTGATCACGACATCTGAAATAAGGATAACCTGTATAATTGCCGAGGATAAGGTTAAAGAAGCAGTACAAGCCCTCCACAAAGCATTTGCTCTGGAGCAAGACTTAGTTACTGATGATTAGACGGCTACTACTTTCTGAACTGCAGCGATTTCTTCTTTTAGCACGCGCTCTATGCCATTTTTTAAAGTCATGGTAGACATAGGACAACCGGCGCAATGACCTGTCAGTTTAACGCTTACGATGCCATCTTTCACATCGACTAATTCAACATCTCCACCATCAGCCTGAAGTGCCGGGCGTATCTTGTTAAGAACTTCTTCTACTTTTTCTCTCATGATATCTCCTTTTGAGTGCTTGTTGAAACAAAAGCGAATGTAAACTTAACATAAATGATTTTTATTGTCAAATTACGGAGCGAAGTATTTCATGGTTGCAAATGCTGAATGGTGGGGACGATCTGCTGCTTGAAATTATTTATATATTCTATTAATATTGCTGGACTAAAATTTTACTTGTAAAAGAAGAATTTGCCTTTTTAAACTAAATATAGTCTAATTGCTAACTTGGTAAGCGGTCGAAGGTACATAATGAATATGTGAGATGAGACATGTACGATACGTTGGATGAGAAAGCTAGATTACGAAGACAAATGAGTGAAAAGGCTATTACTCTGGCTATGAAAGGGCAGTGGAAAGAGGCGGTAGCTATTAACCAGAGCATTATTGAAGTTATTCCAACTGACGTGGATGCTTATAATCGCCTGGGGAAGGCTTTCATGGAGTTAGGTGATTTAACTCAAGCTAAAAATGCGTATAATAAAGCTTTAGAACTTGATCATAATAACTCTATTGCCAAGAAAAACCTTAACCGGCTGGAGCAAATGGAAATAACTAAAGTAAAGATTAAAGATACTCGTCCCAAGGCTACACCGGACCTGTTCATCGGGGAGGTGGGCAAGGCAGGAGTGGTGAATCTTACTCAGCTGGCGCCTCCACTGGTATTAACTAAAGTAATGGCTGGAGATAAGATTAATTTAAAGGTGAGTGGGAATCACCTGGTCGCAGAAAATGAACAGGGAGAATATTTAGGGGCCGTTGATAATCAGCATGGCTTCCGACTGGCGAAGTTGATGAACGGAGGTAATAAATACGCAGCCGCAGTCGTCAGCCTGGATACGAATAAGATGAGAGTTATTATCAGAGAAGTATTTCAAGATCCAAATCAGGTTGGCCGTCTTTCGTTTCCCGCTAAAGCTCTAGAGGATTTTCAACCTCATGTTAAAGATACATTGTTAAGGCATGGAGAAACTGATGAGGATTACCCCGAGGAGGAAGGAGAAGGTGATGAAACTGAATTAGAGGAGGGAGAGGTCCTTCCCGAGGGATTTTCCATTTTTGAAGCTGGTGTTTATATGGATGGCATGGCGGATACTGAAATGCTAGATGAGGAGACTTAAATGGAAATCGGATTAATCAAGCCGGTTATTATCGAGGAGGAGATGAAAAATTCTTACCTCGATTATGCCATGAGCGTTATAGTTTCCAGGGCATTACCCGATGTACGTGACGGACTGAAGCCAATACACCGGCGCATTCTTTATGCTATGGACGGCCTGTCACTTCATTACAATAACCCCCGTAAGAAAAGCGCTACTATCGTTGGTGAAGTGATGGGTAAGTACCACCCTCATGGTGACGCACCCATATACGAATCAATGGTGAGGATGGCACAGGATTTTTCCATGAGGTATTGCCTGGTTGACGGCCAGGGTAATTTCGGCAGTATGGATAATGATCCTGCCGCGGCCATGCGTTATACAGAGGCACGTCTGGCAAAAATTGCAGCCGAAATGCTGATTGATATTGATAAAGATACTGTTGACTTTATTCCCAATTTTGATGACAGCCTGAAAGAGCCTTCTGTGCTGCCGGCGAGGTTGCCAGGCTTGCTGGTAAACGGCTCTTCAGGTATTGCGGTGGGTATGGCAACAAATATTCCTCCTCATAACTTAAGCGAAATTTGCGACGCTTTGAACTATTTGATCGATAACCCTGATGCTGATGTCGATGATCTTATGAAATTTGTCAGAGGGCCTGACTTTCCTACCGGCGGTATTATCTGGGGGAAGGAAGGTATTGTCAATGCGTATGCTACAGGACAGGGAAAAGTTGTCGTTCGTGCAAAAGTCAAAGAAGAGACTCTAAAAAGCGGGCGTATTCAATTGATAGTCTCCGAGCTTCCCTATCAGACAAATAAGGCCGCTCTCGTTGAAAAAATAGCTGAACTGGCAAAGGAAAGGAAAGTCGAAGGCATCAACGAGGTTCGTGATGAATCTGACCGGCATGGAATGCGTGTGGTAATAGAACTGAAAAGGGATGCCCAACCAGCGAAAGTACAGAATAATTTGTATAAATATACGGCCATGCAGTCGGCATTCCATATTAATATGCTGGCTCTTGTTGACCAACAGCCGCGAATTCTGAATTTAAAAGAAGTATTGAACTGCTACGTAGATTTTCGAAAAGAAGTTATAACTCGGCGCAGTAAATTTGATCTTCAAAAAGCTAAAGATAGGGCGCATATTTTGGAGGGCTTCAAAATCGCCCTCGATCACCTGGAACAAGTTATAGCAACCATTCGCAAATCGGAAACGGTTGAGGCAGCGCGTGCCAATTTAATGAAAACCTTTAGCTTGAGTCAAATTCAAGCTCAATCAATACTTGATCTGCAATTACGACGTTTGGCCCACCTGGAGCAACAAAAAATTATTGACGAGTACAATGAGGTATTGAAGACTATTGCTTATCTTGAAGACCTTTTAGCTAATCCTAAAAAGATACTCTTTCTCATACAGCAGGATACAATCGATTTAAAAACTAAATATGGAGATAAACGACGTACTGCTATTAAGACAGATGAGATTGGTGAATTCCACGAAGAAGATCTTATAGCGCATCAAAATGTGGTTGTCACCCTGAGTGAACAGGGCTATATCAAGAGGATTCCTGCCACGACTTATCAGAAGCAGCATCGATATGGCCGGGGCGTCATGGGAATGATAACGCGTGATACTGATATGGTACGACATATTTTAGTTGCCGATACTCATGACAATTTGCTTCTGTTTACCAATAGGGGCAAGGTCTACCGTATCCGGTGTTATGATATTCCACAGGATTTAACCAGGACTACAAAAGGAACTGCTCTGGCAAATGTGTTAGCCATAGACCCGAAAGAACAGGTAACTGCATTGGTAATTGCTAAGGATACCTCACCCGGGCTGTTTATGATTATGTCTACTTCCCGTGGTATTGTAAAGAAAACCAGTATGGATAAATTTGCTGTAGTTCGCAGCAGCGGCCTTATTGCTATGAAATTGATAGGTAATGAGGAACTGATTGGAGCCAGCATGTTGACTGAATCTGACAAGATTATGCTGGTAAGTCGGAATGGTAAAGCGATAAAGTTTGCTATCAAGGATTTACGAATTGCCTCTCGAACCAGCGGTGGTGTTCGTGGTATCAGGCTTGAATCCGGGGATAGAGTTGTCGAGATGAGCAAAGTATTTACTGAAGCTAGACTCCTTACTGTTACCGAAAGGGGATTTGGTAAATTGAGCCGTCCTGTTAATTATCCCCTGCAGAATAGGGGTGGGAAAGGGGTAATAGCTCATAAGGTTAACGAAAAGACAGGTAAGGTTATAGCAGCTATGACCGTGCCTCTTTCACAAAACCTGATTATTATTACGGCACAGGGCATTGTAATACGTATCTCAATCGACGATGAGGTGCCCGTGCAGGGAAGAGTCACTCAAGGTGTGCACCTCAATAGGCTGGATCCAGACGATAGTGTTGTCTCTATATCGTATCTCGGAGAAGCTGAAGACGCGGGTGAAGATAAGGTAATTTCCAATCGCGTAGAAGGCTCCAAGGAACCGGCCAGCTAGTGATTAGAGGGAGAGCAAATTGCAGGTACTGCAGGAATTTGGGCTGACTTTTGTACCTCTTTTTGTAGCTATGGATGCAGTTGCCATTTTACCTATATTGCTCCCTTTGACCTCTGGAATGAGCCTTCGTGAACGTAATCATGTTGTACGCCTGGCAATGATTACGGCCCTGGGGTTGGGTCTGGGCTTTGTAGCAATAGGTAAGGGCATTTTCCTCTTTTTGGGCATTAAAGTAGCTGATTTTCTGGTTGCTGGAGGGGCAATACTTTTTCTTTTAGCCGCCAAAGACATATTGACCGGCAAAATGCTGAATGAAGAGGATTTGAAAGGAACAGGAACTACCGGTGCCGTGCCTATCGGCACTCCTTTAATAGTAGGCCCGGCGGTGCTTACTACTCTATTGATTCTTATTGAGAAATACCCGCTTTATATGGTCATCGTATCCTTCATAGTGAATTTGGCAATAGTCTGGTTGCTTATCAACCAGGTGGATCGAGTGATGGGATTTCTGGGGCAGGCTGGTGCTAAAGTAATATCCAAGATTGTAGGACTATTTCTCGCAGCCATAGCGGTGAAAATGATAAGCCAGGGGTTGATGGACATTCTAAAATAACTGCTTTAATTTATTCTTGATCCAACGATAATTCTCAATTAATTGAGCTATGTGTTCAATTTGATAATGAAGAGGTAATAGGTATGAAATATCTTGGTTACTTGGTATTAGCTGTAATGCTTGTTGCAACATTTGGTTGCTCAGGATTACCTAATGTTGTTTCTGAAAAGCCCCTGGGTATCGATGTGATAAGAGAAGTCAAAGAGACATTATTAACTGAGATCGATTATTCCACCTGGGAAGCTATGTCTTTAAGAGTTAGTCCTGATGGCAAGACGGTTGCTTATACCAATAAAATTGATGGGAAGCAGGTAGTGGTGGTAAATGGAAAAGAACAGAAACGCTACGATAAGGTTATTGATTATTCGGTAAAGTTTAGCCCGGATAGCCGAAGGCTCGCTTATGTCGCGCAATCTGAAGAGGGATCGTTTGTTATACTAGACGGGAAAGAAGGCAAAGCATATAAAGATATCGGGATGGACTCCCTCGTTTTTAGTAAGGATAGCAAAAGGTTTGCCTATGTAGCTCAATCAGAGAATGGTTGGTTTGTTGTGGTAGATGGCAAAGAGGGGAAACGCTTCGACGAAATTTCGCAGACATCCCTTCAGTTCAATCCTGATACTCAGGAAGAGGTATATATTGCTCTGGTTGCACAGAAAAGTTTTGTACAGGTAGGGAACAAATCAACCAAACAATATGACGAAATTGATGTGAGTTCCCTCGTTTTCAGCCCCGATGGGAAGCGCATGGCCTTTGTCGCCGGAGTAGGTGGAAGAGAATATTTTGTAGTAGAGAATGAGAAAGAAGGGAAGCACTATGAAGAAATTGGTGCCTTAACCTATAGTCCGGATAGCCGAAAGCTCGCCTATTTAGGCAGCAGTGGCGGCAAATTTTTTCTAATCGTCGACGGTGTGGAGAGTAACCCATATTCGGGGGTCGATATTGGTAAGTACAGTTACAGTAATGATGGCAAACGATTTGCTTATGCAGTATCTACAGGCACTCAAGGTTTTGTAATCCTGGATAATAAAGAAGGAAAACTTTATTTTGGCATCAAGGTTGGTAGTATGGCATTCAGTCCTGATAGCCAGCGCTTCGGCTATGCGGTGATACTAAAAGGGCATGTGGAATCCGAGTCGGAGACGGACAAAGAGCATCAGGAGAAGTCCCTTACCGAAGATCAATGGACTGTTGTTATGGATGAGAAGGAAGGTGCGGTGTACAATCTGGTGGCAGGGCCGATTTTCAGTCCGGATAGCAAACGAGTAGCCTATTTCGGCTGGACCAAAGATGGATGGATACCGGTAGTTGATGGGGTGGAATATAAACAGAAAAGATACAAGACTATTGGCCCCAGTACTCCTATTTTCAGCCCTAACAGCAATTACTTTGCGTTTGCAGCGAAATCGGGTGATAAATGGTCAATAGTGGTAAATGGCAAGGAAGGGAAGCTCTATGATGGGATAATAACCATTTATGATAGTAAAATATTCTTTGACTCTGCGAATAATTTGCACTACATTGCTGTTTCGGGAGGTAAAATTATTATGGTTGAAGAGACAATAAGTGCTAAGTCCAGCGAACCTTAGATTATTGAGCGGTAAACGTAAAAACAAAATAAATGCCTGCAGTTAAAATTGGCGTACTTTCAGATACTCATCTCCACTCTGGACAAGAATTACCTTGGGACATTCTAAAGGCGTTTTCAAATGTAGATTTGATTATTCACACTGGCGACATCGTTTCGCTATCGGTTCTGGAAAGGCTTAAAAAGATAAAAGATGTTAAAGCGGTTCAAGGCAATATGGATTCTCTTGATATCAAGAGTCTTCTTCCAGAAAAAGAGGTTTTGGAAATCAATGGCAAAAGGATAGGTATCATACACGGGTCAGGTGGGCCCTGGGGCATAGAAAATAAATTGAGAGAACAGTTCGAAAACGTGGATGCAATAGTGTACGGGCACACCCATCAGGCAAGAAACGAATTGCTGGGAGATATCCTCTTTTTTAACCCGGGAAAAGCAAGCCAATCTTATGGGATTTTACTTGTGGATGAAGATATCCGGGGACAAATAATTCAGACTGTCTTTTAAATTATGAATGCGGAAGGGGCTTTAAGCCCCTTCCGCAAAATGCTTTATTCCCTGGGTGTTGATTTATCTCTAGGGGTGGTTGGTTCTTTACCTTCTGTTTCAGCAGCTTCACCCTCAGCAGCTTCACCCTCAACGGCTTCACCCTCAGCTTTAACCTCGGCAACAGGAGCCTCTTCTTCATGGCGTGCCTCGACTGCTTTTATCACCAGTTGTTCCGGATTACTAAACAAGGTTACCCCTTCTCCGATCTGGATATCCTTAACGAAAATAGCCTGTTCGGTATCAATCAAGCTTGAAATATCCACCTTGAAATTGTGGGGGAGATGATCCGGTAATGCTTCGATCTGTACAGTATCCACTATGTGCAGTAAAGAGACATTCTTCTTCTTAAGGGCGGGAGCTTCACCAAAGAACACAAGAGGAATCTCGGCCTTAATTTTTTCCTTCATATTGACCTGGTAAAAATCAACATGGAGCAACTCATTATTAAGATAGTCCTTCTGGACCTCGCGGACCAATACCATCACAGGTGCATTTTCACCAGCAACTTTAAGTGAGATAATGTCAGTTTTGCCAGCGCGCGCCAGAGTTTGCTTGAGAATTTTTGTATCTACCTGAAGCGCTACTGAATCCACTCCGTGACCGTACATGTTAGTCGGAGTCTTTCCCTCACGGCGGAGAAAGCGTACCTTCTTCCCATTTACTTCTCGTTTAGATGCTTCCAACTCAATTCGTTCCATTTTATCAAACCCCTATTTGAAAATACAGGATATAAAGAGTAGTTGTTTTGCGGACAGAAGTCAAATATTATTGGGATTAATCGAATCTGCTTTTATTGGCTGCGATGCTTTTAGCTTAAGGAACATCTGCTGACAGTTAGATTCAACGAGGTGAAGGCCGCAGGCGTTGCAAGAACCATAACGGCAATCGGGAGTATCTTTTCCCAGATGTATCTTTTCACATTCTCTTTTCAGGAAGGAAGAAGTAACTCCAGTGTCAATGTGCTGCCATGCTAAGGGCTCGTCCAGAGGTCGTTCTCGGCTGGCAAAATGTGCTGGATCGAGTCCATTTTCTGCAAATGCGGTCATCCAGTTCTGATTGTTGAAATATTCATCCCAGGTATCAAATTTAGAGCCCAATTCCCAGGCTCGGTAAATTACCTTGCCCAGTCGCCGGTCACCACGGGATAAAGCCGCCTCGAGAAGACTTATTTTGGGATTTTGCCAGGAAAGGTGCACACCGGTCCGTCTTAATCCTTCCTTTACAATGTCTTGTTTTATTAAAATCTTTTCTTCGGTTTCTTGAGATGACCACTGGCAAGGTGTATGAGTCTTAGGAACAAAAGTCGATACGCTGACTCTTATACTGGATGATCTCCTTCCACATTTTTTACTCACTTTGCGTATTTTATCGACAAGTTCACCTATTTCTTTCACATCGTCCATGGTCTCCGAAGGTAAACCGATCATAAAATAGAGCTTTAAGTTCATCCATCCTTTTTCGAATGCCGTAGCCAGGGTATTAAGAATTAGTTCCTCGGAGATTATTTTATTTATCGCATTTCGCAGCCTTTCACTTCCTGCCTCAGGTGCGAAAGTAAGCGTAGTCTTACGTTTCTGTGGCAATGATTCGATTAGCTTGATCGACGAAGTATCAAGGCGCAGACTCGGTAGCGAAATCGCCAGTTTAGATTGTTGATATTTGTGCGATAGCTGATTGACGAGCTCATTTATGCCATGATAATCTCCGGTGCTTAGAGACACTAACGATATGTCATTATATCCACAATTTTTTATGAGAGCATCCACGCTCTCGATCACTGTTTGATGAGGAAGTTCCCTTACTGGTCGGTATATTATTCCGGCCTGGCAAAAGCGACAACCGCGGCTGCAACCGCGCTGGACTTCGATTGGGCCCCGGTCGTGTATAACTTCGATATAGGGGACAACGGGATTGGTTACGGGGTGAGGTAACGGGGTTACAATTTGTCGTTCTATCTTCGTTTTAGCTTCAGAGAAGGTTGGATTTATGCCCGCAAAGAAGCCCTTTGTAGTATATTCAATCTTATAAAGAGATGGTACATAAATGCCTTGCAGACGGGCAGCTTGCCGGAGTAATTCCAATTTATCAGATCTGTAAGTACGGAACACCTCAAGCAGATGAAGGATGGAACGCTCGGCTTCGCCAATGACAAATAAATCAAAGAAATCGGCTACCGGTTCAGGATTCAGACTACAACTTCCTCCGGCGATTATAAGGGGGTGGGAGTTATTTCTCTGAGAACTGAAAGGCGGTATTTGTGCGAGATCAAGCATATTAATAATGTTGGTGTAGGTAAGTTCATAGCCCAGGGAAAAACCGATGATATCAAATTCAGTTAAAGGGTGCTTTGTTTCAAGACTGAAGAGGGGGATGGAATTGCTACGCATCATTGCTTCCATATCAACCCATGGAGCGTAAACCCGCTCGGCAAGAACATCTGGCTGGTCGTTGAGTATTCTGTAAAGTATCGGAATAGCAAGATTAGACATTCCGATTTCATAGGTATCGGGGAACGATAGAACTATTTTAACCGGGGTCGCGTCCCAGTTTTTTATCACGCAATTCCATTCAGACCCAATGTAGCGTGAAGGTTTTGACACGTTGTAAAGAATTCGATCCAGCGGTTTGTTCATTTCGTTGAGTCTGCCAATTATAGCCCTGGCTTTTTATACGTTTCAACTTTGACGTTTAAAACCATGATAGCAATAACACGCCCCGAAATTTCCACGAAATTCACAGCATCTCTCTATCGAATCTTAATAATCTTTGAGTAAAGTATGTTCAGTAATAAAAGAAGTGAACCGGGATATTATTTGACTTTATAGGAAATGGGCAGTAATTTAATAAAATTACTTCTATAACTAACTCAGAATTAACAATTTTCGGTAAGTTGAGGTAAACATATGAATATATCCCGTAGAGATTTTATCAAACACATGGTTTCGTTGGGCTTCGGGGCCGCCGCCGGTGGGGCGCTATTTTCCTGGTTAGCCTGTTCCCAGAAGGAGCTACCTGCATCACTGCCTGCTCCTTCTTCTATTCCTGCTCAAGCACCCAATCCCCCAGCCGTGTCGAACGTTCCCACGGGGAATCCTTATTTAGCTGTGGTGAGAGGTGGTAGTGCGACAGCCATTGTGCAGGCAGCAGTAAAAGCTCTGGGAGGCATCGAACGATTCGTAAAAAAAGGTGATGACGTTATCATTAAGCCTAATATGTGCGTAGCGTACGTACCCCTGAATACGCCGCCACGACAAACCCCGAAGTAGTAAGTGCCCTGGTTAAACTTTCCCTGGGTGCCGGGGCTAAACGGGTACGTGTGATGGATTTCCCATTCGGTGGCACGGCCGAAGAAGCTTACGTTCGTAGCGGCATTGGCGAAGCGGTGAAGGCTGCCGGAGGGCAGATGGAACTCATGGCCAACATGAAATACCGTGAAGTCGAAATCCCGGGCGGAATGGAAATCAAGAAGTGGAGTTTTTATGGTGATGCTCTGGATGCAAATGTGATTATTAATGTGCCTATCGCCAAGCACCATAATTTGGGACGGCTGACAATGGGTATGAAGAATCTAATGGGCCTGGTACAGAACCGCAGCCAGATTCACTTCAACCTGGGACAGCGTGTGGCAGATTTGAATAGTCTTTTGCGCCCCAAGTTGACAGTTATCGATGCCGTTCGCGTCCTGATGAACCATGGTCCTACAGGGGGGAGCCTTGATGACGTTAAGATGTTGAACACCGTAATAGCCAGCCATGATGTTGTGGCTGCTGATTCTTACGGTTCCACTCTTTTCGGATTGAAGGGTGATGAAATACCGATTATCCGTGCCGGTGCCCAGATGGGACTGGGAACGATGGATTTGAAAAGCATTAAGATTGAAGAAATTAGCAACTAAGTGGAAGCGACAGGAAATTTAAAACCTAAAGAATCTGCCGTACCAGAAAATGGCACGGATTGCGTCTGGGTGTACAGATTCTGGCCTTTCTATTGTTTTTATATCTGTTACTGGGGACTACTCAGCAGTTGCACACCTTTTTCTCCCCTGATCTCTTTTTTTATTTTGACCCTTTGGCCGGGCATTTCAGCAATGCTGGCGAGTCGTAGTTGGATTATCCCGATGACTCTAGGCGTTATTACATTGGCGCTTACAGTCACGATTGGACGTGTCTGGTGTAGTTGGCTTTGCCCCATGGGCTCTCTTTTAGATTGGATTCCCTCGCGCCATGTTCAGAAGGATAAGCTGGATATTGATCGACGTTGGAGACAGGTAAAATATTTCTTGCTGTTTATAATCCTCATCGGGGCATTATTTGGAGTTCTGACACTGATGATATTTGATCCCATAACTCTGCTCTATCGTACTATTACTAACGTATTGTTACCGGCATTCACTTTGTTTATTACCGGAGCCGAAAAACTGTTATACAGCGTTGTCCAATTTAAACCAGCGGTGGAGTGGTTTGATACACTTTGCCAGAGGCTGGCTATTAACTGAGCAATACTTTTCCCTGCCTAATTTCGGGGTACTGGTTTTATTTGCAGCGGTGATATTTCTAAATGCTGTTCGATCCCGTTTTTGGTGCCGCTATCTGTGCCCCCTTGGGGGTCTTCTGGCGCTGGTGTCCGGAAACGTCCAGAATAAGGCACGCGGTGAATGAAGACAAGTGTATTTCATGTCATCGTTGTTCTCTCACCTGTCACACGGGTGCTATTGATCCGGCCAATAAATTTGCGGCCAGCGCTGCTGAATGCACCACCTGCCTCGAATGTGTGGATAAATGCCCTACTAAAGGCGATTACATTTGCTTACCAACAGGGTGTGGCGCTCGCGCAATTGTTTGATCCGTCCCGCCGCGAATTCCTGGCTTCGCTTGGAATAGCTGCAATAGGTGCAGCGTTTTTACGATTTACACCGGTATTTCACAATAAAAAATCGCAGCTTATCAGACCACCAGGCAGCAGTGAAGAACGCGCTTCTCAGCCAGTGTATCCGCTGCGGAGAGTGTGTGAAGGTCTGCCCGACCGGACTACTGCAACCCAGTTCCTCGCTGGAAGGGGGTCGGACAATTTGTGGACTCCGGTAGCGACAATGCGTACCGGTTACTGCGACTATCTCTTGCAATGCTTGCGGGCAGGTTTGCCCTACAGAGGCAATCCCGAAATTGTCGCTGGAAAAGAAACAGAAAGCGGTAATGGGGAAGGCTGCGTATTGATACGAACAGATGTATTCCCTGGTCTGAAGGACCGTGAGTGTATAGTATGTGAGGAGATGTGTCCTATTCCCACGCAAGGCGATTCGATTAGAGCGGAGGAGGAGGGGGACAGGGGAACACAGTCCAACCGTTCGCCGTCCCCGGGTGCTGGAAGATTTATGTACCGGCTGTGGGATTTGTGAGGCACAATGTCCTGTAAAAGGACAGTCAGCCATACGTGTTTATTCAAGCGATGAGATTATTCAAATGCGTTAGAGGATGCGTTTAATATGTCCCCTTAGCTCTGCCAAGTCGACCTTACGGATCTAAATAATGAATTATATCCTACTGGTTTATTTCTCTCTCTACAATTGCGCAAACACCCATGCCCCCGCCGCCGCAGATGGCAATTAAACCATATTTTTCATTGCGTCGTTGCATTTCATAAAGGAGGGTGGTCATAATCCTGGCTCCGGTAGCCCCAAGAGGATGTCCCAGGGCTACGCAGGAACCATTGACATTAATTCTGTCGTAATCTTTATCAGTTAAACCCAATTCCCTGAAATTGGCCAGTGACTGCGCCGCAAAAGCTTCGTGAATTTCAAGCAAACCGAATTGCTTGAGAGTAAGTCCAGTCTTGCTTAGGGCAAGCTTTACTGCAACTGAAGCCGATCTCCAGGCATAACGTGGGTCTGCACCACTGAACGTAAATGCCTTCAGCGTAGCCAGGGGTTCTGCTTTTAAACTTTTTACTTTTTCCTGGGACATCAGCACGCACGCAGCCGAGCCATCATTCTCGCCTGATGAGTTCCCTGCCGTACAGATGCCTCCCAGAACAGGCTTCAGTTTAGCCAGTTTTTCCACACTTGTGTCAGGACGCGGGCGTTCGTCATCGCTGAACATCACCGGTTCCCCTTTGGCTTGTGGTATTGGAACCGGGACAATTTCCTCTTTGAATCTGCCAGACTTAATCGCAGCACAGGCTCTTTGGTTGCTAATAACTGCCCACTTATCGGCCTCTTCTCTTGTTATACCATGTTCTTTGGCAGCAGATTCTGCCCAGGTCATCATTGTGGGTAAGATACCAAATTTATCATGAGGTTGTGACATTACCCTTGCCCTCAGAATACGGTCATACATCGGCATTCCCCATGTAGAAAGGCTGCCGTGACCACGAGGCATGTCTCCGGAACCGCCCAGGGACCACCTGATGTCACCTTTCAGGTAAAATTCTGCGGTACTCATGCTTTCGACTCCGCCACCTACCGCAATGTCCGCATTGCCAGTCTGAACTAGCATGGAGGCGAAACAAATTGCATCAAGACCGCTGGGGCAACGACGGTCCATAGTGAAGGCTGGTGTCTCCACCGGCCAGCCAGCGTTCAGCAAGGACATTCGGGCTATATTTACATATTCACCACTCTGGTAGTTCTGCCCCATGATAACTGCATTGACCTGATCTGCCCCAACCTTTGCTCTCCTGATTGCTTCATTGAGAACCAGGGCGGCGAGATCGTACGCCGCTACTGTTCGTAATGCACCACCAAAATTGCCTATCGGGGTTCTAGCGGCACTGACAATGAGTATTTTGTTCATGGATTCCCTTTCTCGAGTTTTCTGTCAATGAAAGAGTATGTTAATTGTTACCACACGGAACCTAGTCCTTTACAATCAGGACATATCTTTGTGCTTGCACCTTCGGCACGAACCTGTCCGCTGCCCTGGCAAAATGAACACAGGTTCGCATCCTTGGGCACGAGATTGAAACCCCTACCCAAACATATTGGACAGGGTTTTCGTTTGGACAGGACTCCATGGGGATCAGGCACTGTGCCTTGTGCTTTGCAATATGGGCAACGCCTTTCCAGCATCATTTGCGTCCTCCTCTAATTATGGTGTTTTTGAAAGGAACTTCGGGCATAATTATACACCCCTGAAGATTTGGCATGTAGTGGTGAAACAGAGACCATAATATCTTAATGATTTCTTAATAATATAATTGTAATATTATTAAGAAATCAAAAAGTTGATTGTAGGAACTGGCATATGTCGGGAAACAAACGAGTTCTAGTAATTGATGACGATGTTAAAACTGTCGAACTGGTAAGGCTCTATCTAAGACGTGACGGATACAAGGTCCTGGAGGCTTATGATGGCAACGAAGGTCTACGCCTGGCTCGACAAACCCGTCCGGACCTTATAGTGCTTGACCTGATGTTGCCTGGTGTGGATGGCCTGGAGCTTTGTCGTCAGATTCGAGAAGAGTCAGATGTACCTATCATCATGCTTACAGCAAAGACCACGGAAAGCGACCGGCTTAAAGGATTGGAACTTGGAGCCGACGATTATGTAACAAAACCTTTCAGCCCGCGAGAGCTGGCAGCCCGGGTTCGAACGGTACTTCGCCGCATGCCCGAAGAGATGCTTATGAGGGGGCCTGAAGAATTACGCTGCGGAGATCTTGCCATAAACTTTCAAACACATAAGGCCCATCTGGTTGGAACACTCCTGAACCTGACACCTATCGAATTCAAACTTTTAGGAATTTTAACCAGGGAACCGGACAGGGTTTTTAGCCGGGCGCAACTTATTGAAATGTCTATTGGCTATGACTTCGAGGGTTTTGACCGAACTATGGATGTCCACATCCATAATTTACGTAGAAAAATCGAGGCGATATCTAACCATCCGGTACGTATTAAGACTGTTTATGGTACCGGCTATAAACTAAGTTGTAGCGCTGCATGATAAATAAAATTCAGTTCCGCCTTCTCATAGCTTTTGTGCTGGTAATTCTGGTAGCCATTGGGACTGTATCTGCTTTCGTGAGTTTGACTCTCACAGGAGAGATCGAACAGTACGATAAATATGTTGATCAGGTTCGCACTAGCAGGTCGGAACGTTTGCTCATGCGGTACTACCTGGACCACGGTACCTGGTCAGGTATTCAACCGTTTATTGAACAAATGGGGTCACTTTACGGCCGCCGGGTTGTGCTTACCAATGGTGTTGGAACAGTAATAGGTGATTCCCAAAACGAACTCATTGGAAAATCGTACGAGCCCGAATCAGAGGGTAAATCGCTTTTACAGAAATCTGGCCTTGTTGGTTTACTTTATATCTATCCTAGTGAAACCGAGACAACCGCTGCCGGTTTAAATACATCTATAAACCGCTTTTTATTTTTAGGTGGCATACTGGCTATTATTGTAGCTATTGTGGTTACTGTCATCATATCTCGTCGCATTTTGAAACCGGTTCAGGCTCTTACTTTGGCAGCCAGGCGGCTGGAGCAAGGAGATTTTGCTCACCGTGTCCAGATTAAAGACAAAGGCGAAATGGGTGAGCTGGCCCAGACTTTTAATTCTATGGCAGAAAGTCTGGAACGAGCTGAAACATTGCGGCGCAACATGGTTGCCGACGTCGCTCATGAATTGAGGACTCCAATTTCCCATATCCAGGGTGAGCTTGAGGCAATCAGTGATGGGCTTTTGGTTCCTGATGCCACTACCTTCGACTCAATTTCTGAGGAAACTATCCATTTAAAACGGCTTATTGATGATTTGCAGGAATTGACCCTTGCAGAGGCCGGCAAATTGAGCCTCTATCTACAGTCGATTGACGTTGCTCAGTTAATCACTAAAGCTCTTGGCGCGGTTCAAACACTAGCTACAACCAAAGGAATAATCCTGGCCTCTGATATAGCAGATAAACTTCCGCTATGTGAAATTGATATGCTTCGTATCGGGCAGGTATTACGTAATTTGCTGGATAATGCCATTGCCCATACGGCTGAAGGCGGCTCGGTAACAATTTCAGCCAGAGCAGGTTGGTAAATTCATTGAGATAAGTGTTATCGATACTGGTGAAGGTATACCTGCTGAAGATTTGCCCAACGTTTTCGAACGTTTTTATCGTGTGGATAAGTCCCGAACCAGAACAACGGGAGGTTCGGGACTGGGACTCACTATTACCAGGAAATTGGTAGAGGCGCATGGGGGCAAGATCAGAGTTGAGAGCGAAGTCGGAAAGGGAAGCCGTTTTTACTTTACCATTCCAGTATCCCAATAGTGCTATGTTAAACAATGTTCAGCCTCTCCTTTAAAGGAGAGGCTGAATTGAAGGAAAAAATAATAGGAGGGCTAGTTTTCGTAGTCGGCCGAAGGCTCGATTTCGTTTTTACCGATAAGCTGATTCCGTATCATTTTATGAAATAGGCCGACGAATTTTTCGACACAAAGGTAGCATCATTGGCTAATTCCCGTGCATGCACGTTGAATGTGAGCACTGTGGTTAATAATACGACCAGGGCTACTACCAAGGTCAGCATTTCAATGAAGCTTATCTTTTTCATCATCAAAGCTCCTTTGTATTCTTGATAGTAAAACGGAATAAGGGAGTGAAAAGTTTAGGCTGAACTGACGTCTTTTCCACATCATTTATGTAAACTTGAACTACAAATGTCGCTTGGCTCCGGCTCTATCTCTTATAAGTTGTAGTCCCGGAATTCATTACAGTTTTGCTGCTGTCCTGGATAATCCCGGAAGTCCCCTTCGACGGAGTTGGTTGTTGCCCCTCAGCCCCTTTATTAGTCCCAGGAAAAGATGTTTTTGGTGTGAGGTTAGGTGGTAGTGGCCGGTCGGGAACCGTATTTTTATCCTTATTTTGGAACCTGCCCGGCTCATCTATCTGTGATTCTTTATTCTTAGTCATTTCAATAGTTCGCCGTAAAGCTTCTTTGACTTTATCCGGTGCCTTGTCATGAGCATCTTCCAGAGCAGTCAGATTTTTAGTAATTCTGGCCTTGAGCGATTGCCTTAACTTTTCGGCTTCAAGGGAAGTGAGTTTCTGGTCTCCAGTCTGCCCCGTTATATTCTTTGTCGTATTGTTTGTACTTGGTGTTGTTGTACTGGGTGCTGTTGTGCGTGGTGCCGTAGATGGAGTTGGGGGTGGCGGAGCCGTCACAGGCGGCGCTGGTATCGGTTGTACCGGGGATAGGGGAGTCGGGCGGGGAGGAACAGTAACCTGTTTGGTTTTGGCTTGTTCAACTTTAATGATGGCAGCCTCGGCTGCCTCCAGATTTTCTGCCAACCTTGCAGTAGCAACTGCAACCTGTTCGGGCTTTCCCTGGGTAGCCATGGTTATGATTTCCTGTGACCTGGTCTCCACCAGTTTAACATTGAGTTCAGCTTTGGCTTCATCAGAGACGGCAAGTGTTAATCTCACCTGCTCAGTGGCAATTTTAACTGGATATAACGGTTCATCCGGCATGGCATTGGCTGCGGCTGCGGCTGTGCCTACGGTTGAAAACACCAGCAACATCACCATGGCGAGTGCGGGTGCCCAGGCACGCTGGATACTAAAGAAAGTTGGACGCGATTGTCTTATCTTTTCCTGAGAAGCGGCCCACTGGGCATTGATAAACTGAGCCCGGGCACGATATTTAAATTCCGGCCTGGGCTGTACCATCGAAGCTCTCCAGTTGACATTGACGGCGGTTCGAAGCAATATTTCAAGCTCGGCTGCCACTCCAGGATAGCTCCGAAGACAGTTATCTATGCTGTCGCCCTGGCGTAGCCGCTCGACACATTCGTTGAAAATTTCTTCCAATTGCTTGCCCATTATATTCTTCCAAGTAACAGCTTTCTTAGTGATGCGGTCCCGTTGAATTGTAAAGCTTTGACTGTCCCCTCGCTCTTCCCCAGAACTCTGGCCACATCTGCGATCGGCAGGTCAGCTATAAACCTTAACGAGATAACTTCCTGCTGAGCTGGCGACAGTTCCATTATAGCTGCATTGAGTTCGGCGATTTCAAATTTTTGTTCGATCATGGTTACAGGGTCCTCGGCTCCGATAGATGGAGGTGCGTCATCCAGGCTTGTTTCCTTCCTTTTGGCGTATTTTCTTACATGGTCAATTACCTGATTATGGGCAATACGGAATAACCAGGCGGCAAATGGTGTTTTGCCTATTTTATATGACTCAATTGACCTCAAAGCCTTGATAAAAACCTCCTGCGTTAAATCCTCTGCTTCAGCCTGTTTTCTTAATCGCACAAATACATATCGATATATTCTATCAAAATAGATATCATATATTTGTGTAAAAGCCCACTGATTTCCATCAACTGCTTGCTCGATAATATATTCTTCGTTAACCACCAGATGACCCCATAAAAACTGGTGGTATTATATAGTAAAACGAAATAGGATGAAAAAGGTTTAGAGATTGAGTGAGTGGAACAATATGACCTGATATACCCGAGGTAGGCAATTAGTTGGGGAATGTAAATTATTGCTATAATGGGCTGACTTATGAACGGGAAAGCCCTTAGTTCGCTGATATCATACTCTGCTCATCATGGGATTAGTATAGTGTTGTAAAGGAGCATATTCATGGCACAAGGTTCCCTGGATTTTCTGTTTTATCCCAAATCCATAGCGGTAGTTGGCGCTTCGAATAATCCTGAAGCCCACGGACATAACCACCTGAAATTTCAGCTTAATTATGGGTATGAAGGGGCTCTTTATCCCATTAACCCGTCACAGGATAAAATACTCGGCCTTAAGGCTTATCCCAGTCTGGAAGCTGTCCCGGGCCCGATTGACCACGTGAAAATTGCCGTGGCTATCAACAATGTTCCCGGCATTTTAAAGCAGGCTTCACACAAGGGTGTAAAGTCAATGCATATATATTCCGGGCGGGCGAGCGAGACGGGGAGACCCGAAGCGAAAGAACTGGATGCAGAAATATTGAAATTAGCCAGGGAATTTGGGATCAGGATTCTTGGTCCTAATGCTCTGGGTCTATTCTGCCCTGAATCGGGAATTTCTCTCGGTTTTGATTATCCTCCTGAACAGGGATATGTGGGTGCCATAATGCAGAGTGGAGCTAATACCACGAACCTCTGCCACATTGCCCTTTTACGTGGAGTGAAGTTCAGCAAAGTAGCCAGCTATGGAAATGGGCTTGATATAAATGAATCTGATTTACTTGACTATCTCGGTGCAGACCCAAAAACCAGGTTCATCCTGTTATACAATGAAGGACTCAAATGTGAACCTGACAAGTTTTTGGAACTCGTCCGCAAAGCAGCAAAAAATAAGCCGGTAATTATTTGCAAGGGTGGCAGGAGCAAGAGTGGGGCCCGATTTACAAAAGGCCACAATGCCTCTAATTCTGTAATAGGCAAGGAAATATGGGGTGAACCAATCCAGGAAGCGGGAGCCATTATGGTCAATGATATTGATGAATTGCTCGATATGGCCGTAGCATTTTCTCAATTGGCTCCGATCAGGGGAAATAGAGTTGGAGCCGGGGGTGGGGGCGGGGGTGACTGTACCATTTATACTGATACCTGGGAAGAAAACGGTTTTGAGCTGCCGCCCCTACCCGAAGGAATCCGAGAAGAGTTTAAAAAAAGAGGTTCACAAGTGTGGGATTGGATCAATAATCCTGCTGACTTCTCGATGATAGTTCCGAATGATTCTTACACCGGGACGGCGGCGCTCATGGAAATGGCAAAATATCCTGATTATGATTTTATTGTTGGTTATGTCGGTGAGGATTATCCATTTAACGTAGAATCGCTTAAGAAAATGACATTCAGCGAAATAGAAGGATATATAAAGGTATTCAAAGAATCCAAAAAGCCATTCTTTGCCATTGTCCGTGACAGGCCGCTGGGTCTTATTGACATGGACGGACAGCGATGGCGAGCATACGCGCAGGCCAGGACTCGTTTTCTGCAGGAAGGCGTTCCTTTCTTTGGCTCTTTTGTAGCTGCTGCTAAAGCCATTAGCCGCCAGATGAATTATTATAAGGGCAAGAACTAAGATTCTGTTTCCCCAACTACCCAACGCAGCTTCATAAGACCGGGACTCAAGTTCCTACTAGTTATCCTGTAATGAAGGTGTCCTCACGAGGGTCATCGTAAGGGCAAGCGTTAAAACCGGGCCTGGGATAGAGAAAAGGAACTGAGTTAATAGCAACTAACTGAAAGGTAATAAATGTTGCTATAATATGCCGATTTACTTGCTGATAAATCCGCGATTAGAAAAACGCTTGAATAATAGAAATATTCTTTCTGGAAGGAGAACACAAATGGCTCAGGATTCTTTAGATTTTATGTTTAATCCCAAAAGTATTGCTATTATAGGAGCTTCGCAAAACCCTAAATCTTTCGGAATGTTCTACTTACAGCATTTACTCGAGTACGGATATAAAGGCCAGATATATCCTATAAACCCCAAATTACCTGAGGTTATGGGATTGAAAGCATACCCCAATCTCGACCAGGTACCAGGTACGGTGGAATACGTAATATATTGTGTCGCCTTGAACAATCTCCCCGAAATTTTACCTCAATGTAAGCGAAAAGATGTGAAAGTTGTCCACATTATGGCTGGCAGAGGTGCTGAAACCGGGCGAGCAGAGGCGAAACAACTGGAAGCGGATATCAAGCGTCTCGGAAGTGAGCTTGGACTGCGTCTTCTCGGGCCAAATTGCCTGGGTGTTTATTGCCCGAAATCAGGCCTTTCATTTGGATACGACTTCCCCAAAGAATCCGGTGAGGTGGGAGCGATACTTCAAAGTGGCGGTAATTCTACAGACCTTGTTCGCTTTGGTGCTTTAAGGGGGCTGCGGTTTAGTAAGGTCGTGAGCTATGGAAATAGCCTTGATATTAATCAAAATGATCTACTTGAGTATTTTACCAAAGACGAAGACACAGAAATTATCCTTTTTTACCTGGAGGGGTTGAAAGGTGACCCGAAACGGTTCTTGAAGCTTCTCAAAGAAGCCGCCCAAAAGAAGCCCGTAGTTATCTGCAAGGCAGGCAGAACAACAGCCGGAACCCGTCAGTCTTTATCGCATACTGCTTCTCTGGCTGGTTCAAGCGCTATCTTCAAGACTGCGATCAAACAATCCGGGGCCATGATGGTGAACAATCTGGATGAATTGATCGATCAAGCGGTTGCCTTCAGTTTTATGCCGGCAATCACAGGAAGGCGGGTTGCGCTCGGTGGCGGTGGCGGCGGCAGAAATGTACTGACTTCAGACGAATGGGAAGAGCACGGCTTCCAGGTGCCCGCTTTACCACAGGAAATTCGTGAGGAATGGAAAAGAAGAGGGTCACAGATCTGGGACTGGCTGGAGAACCCGGCCGATTTCTCCATAACCCCCGGGGACATCTGTACAATTGGTGAAGCAATAATTTTGATGGCCCAGAATGATACTTTCGATTTTGTTGTTACCACTGTTACCGAAGATATGCCATTCGCCAAAGATTTCTTGATAGAAGAAATCAATGTTCAGACCGACGGGTTTATCAAGGCAAAAAGGGGATCGAAAAAAGGCTTTGCCGTCGTATTCACCCCGAGGCCGATGGGGGCTGCTGATATGGACCATTGGCGGTGGAAAGCATTTGCAGAAGCGAGAACCAGGATGGTAAACGAAAAGATAGCGAGTTTTGCTACTGTAAGTGATGTGGCAAAAGCGATAGACAGGCTGATAAACTACTATCAGCGCCGTAGTAACAATTAAACGCTAAATGAACTGCTATAAGAGTGAAATATAACTTGAGGGTTACCTATACCCCTTTGCCCAGGATGAATAGAGTCAGGTCAGCGAGGCGGCAGCTATAACCCCATTCGTTATCATACCAGGAGAGCGTCTTTACCATATTGCCACCCAACACCATAGTGCTCAGAGAATCGAAAATCGCGCTTGCCTGGTTTCCCTTGAAGTCCGAACTCACCAGTGGTTCCTGGCAATATTCCAGCAAACCTTTTAACCTACCTTCAGCAGCAGATTTAAAAGCCTGGTTGATCTGTTCGACGGTCACTTCTTTATCCAGGTTGGCAACAAAATCACACAAAGAGACAGTGGGTACCGGCACTCTAAAAGCAATACCATGGAGCTTGCCCTTAAGTTCCGGCAAAACCAAAGCCACTGCTTTAGCAGCACCCGTTGTTGTCGGCACCACATTTTCGCACGCCGCCCTTGCCCGGCGTAAATCTTTGTGGAACATATCCTGAAGTCTCTGGTCGTTGGTATAAGCATGAATCGTTGATAGCAGCCCTTTATTAACTCCAAAAGCATCGTGAAGGACTTTAACGACTGGTGCAAAACAATTGGTTGTGCACGATGCATTGGAAATAATGCGGTGTTTGGCCGGATCATATTTATTCTCGTTAACGCCGAGCACAATAGTAATATCCTCGTTTGTAGCGGGTGCCGAGATGATAACTTTTTTCGCTCCCCCCTGGAAGTGTGCAGACGCTTTGCCAGCTTCGGTAAATAGCCCTGTGGATTCGATGACCACATCAATGCCGAAGTCTTTCCACTGGATTTTAGCCGGATCCTTTTCAGCGATGACCCTGGTTTCTTTACCATCGACCACCAGGGCGTCATTTTTTGCCTCTACTTTGCCCGGATAAATCCCATAGGTGCTGTCATATTTGAGCAGGTGGGCATTGGTTTTAGCATCGGTAAGGTCATTTACCGCAGCTATTTCCAATTTACCGGAGTAATGCTGGTTTATTGCCCGGAAAACCAGCCTGCCGATGCGTCCGAAACCGTTGATTCCTATTTTTGGTGCCATACAATCCTCCTTTACAATTCGATGAAGGAGTCTGCCCCCTTCTATTTCATTTGCCAGCTTTATCGTAGCTTGCAGTCACCACCGTGCCAATGCCACCTCTGATATTCCATTCCCCAACTACTTCCATCCTTTTTGGTTTTACTGTGGCAACAAGGTCGTCGAGAACTCGGTTCGTTGCCTCTTCAAAGAATATTTTAACCATCCGGTAGCTGGTGAGATAAAATTTCAATGATTTCAACTCGATAATCTTTTTATCAGGTATATACCTTATGCTGAGCGTTGCGAAATCAGGCTGCCCGGGTTCAGAGGGCAGAGTGTGGTGAATTCTGACGAGACAGTCATTTCTTCATAGTCACGATCGTGGTATGCGTTGGGTATGGCTATCAGCAGCTCTTTTTGGGGGGTATCTTTATATTCGAGCTTGAGGTTTTGCACCTTATTAGTGATTCGTTTATCCACTGTTACCCTCCGGCAAAATAGGTGATGGTACCTTCCTGCTCGAATTTCTGAACATCACCTTCATTAAGAAGATAGTCGATATGTGCCAGAGTCTCGGTTAAAGCCAGACGCTGGTCGAATAAGCTAAGGTTTTCAAAATTGATGGCTTTGACGCCGGGCATCCAGAGCAGTTCCGTAGCCACCTGATACCCCGATTTCATATTCTCCTGGAGTACTTTTAGTATAGCTTGATTTCTCTCTTCGTGGTGGCGAATTAAACTTTCCATAATCTGCCGGATACCGCTATAAGCAGGGCCATGCCCCGGGAAAGCGAAATTGACCGGCAAGTCGATCATCGATCGCAAAGAACTCAGATATGCCTTCAGGGGATTGGTTCCTGATTGAGGATGGAGACCGATATGTGGAGTGATCTCCGGCAGGATGTGGTCCCCGGTAAACAGAAGTTTGCGGTTCGGTTCGTAAAGACAAATATGCCCTGGTGAATGGCCGGGCGTTGCAATAACTTTAAACTCAAAGGGGTCAATAGAAATCTTCTTCCCTTCTTTGAGTTTAACATCAGGTATGATTGGAACTACGAACTTGCGAGCGGGCATTGAGGCTTCGGCGAATTTTAATACATCACCTTTAGGCACTCCGTTCACCTGTAAAAACTTTTTCATCTGTTTAAGCAGTTCATTGGAATTAATGTAGCGTGAGTCAATCATTCCCGCTTCGATTTCGCTGATTGCGATTTTACCGCCTGTGAGTTGTTTCAGCTTTCCTGAAAGGCCATAGTGGTCCGGATGAATATGAGTAATAATTATCTGGTTGATATCTTTGAAGGTAAAGCCATAGTTTCTTAGTTCTTTATTCAAGGTGGCAAAGGCCTCAGGAGTGTCCCAACCGGTGTCGATTAATATATTTTCCTTGGTACCTTCAATTAGATAAGCATTTACAGATGGCAACGAACGCGGAGCCAGGACTTTCTGCTCGATGACATCGATCAGTTTATCGCTTTTGGCTTTTATAGGCCCGGTGTCATCGGGGACCAGGTTTACCCCCGAAAGCGGAATTTGTATCTGGTAGACTCCTTTTACAAGTTCCATTACCTGGATCCCCCTAAGTTGGTGAAAGCTTCTTTGCCGGCGAATACTGCTTTGTCACCGAGTTCCTCTTCTATTTTCAGCAATCGATTATACTTTACCACCCTTTCGGAACGGCAGGGAGCACCGGTTTTAATCTGACCTGCATCAACAGCAACCGAAAGATCCGCAATGAAAGAGTCTTCAGTCTCACCCGAACGATGGCTTATAACAGTTGTCCAGCCGACTTTCTTTGCCATTTTGATTGCCGCCAGTGTTTCGGTGAGTGTGCCTATCTGATTGAGCTTTATCAGGATGGAGTTGGATGCTTTCTGAGCTATGCCCTGCTCCAGCCGTTTTATATTAGTGGTGTACAGGTCATCGCCAACCACTTGTACTTTTTTACCAAGCCTTTCGGTAAGAGCTGACCACGATGCCCAGCCATCTTCTTCCAGCCCATCTTCGATACTGATGAGAGGGTAAGATAACGCCCATTTACTATAGTAATCGATCATCTGGTTGCTGGTAAGGTCGGCATTTTCCCGCGTCAAAGCATATTTGCCGTTCTGGTAAAAACTGCTGGCTGCTGAATCCAGCGCCATAAAACAATCCTTCCCTGCTTTGTAACCGGCAAGGTCTATGGCTTCCAGGATAAGCTCCATGGCATCTTTGTTTGATGGCAACTGAGGGGGCAAAACCACCTTCATCACCCACGTTGGTGCTCAACCCCCTTTTTTTAATCGCTTTCTTGAGAGCATGATATATCTCTGTTCCCATTCTGAGAGCTTCCCTGAAACTGGAAGCTCCTGCAGGTACGATCATGAACTCCTGAAAATCGGTAGAATCTGCGGCATGTTTGCCGCCATTGAGGATATTCATCATAGGTACCGGCAGGATGCAGCGCGCGGTTTTCCCAAGGTAGCGATAAAGGGGAATTGATAATGAGCCAGCCATGGCTTTTGAAGTTGCCATCGAAGCTCCTAAAATGGCGTTTGCGCCCAGGTTTGCTTTGTTGGGGGTGTTATCCAGCTCAATTAATTTTTGGTCTAATGCCGCCTGATCAGCAGCAGGCATACCCTTTAAAGCCACCGCGATGGCTGTATTAACGTTGTTAACCGCTTTGAGTACACCAAGGCCATTATACCGGCGTTTATCTCCATCTCTGAGCTCCACAGCTTCGTATTTACCTGTGCTTGCCCCTGATGGTACTGCAGCAATTCCTTGAGCACCATCTGATAACACAGTTACAACTTCTATAGTAGGATTGCCCCGTGAGTCCAGTATTTCCCGTGCTTTGATAGATTTGATAGTAACAGCTGTTTTCATTTCCAGTTACCTCTATTTTAATCCTTTTGCCAGTGAAATTGCTTTTTCAACGGCGTCGACAGCATCTTCAGCTCTTACAATGGAAGTGTCTTCCTGTCCGTTCCGGGACATTGACCATGTATTCAATCCTATAACGGGGATACCGCTCTTGAGTGCAAAGGCGATTTCGGTAAGAGTACCGTATTCCCCAGCAATGGCAATAACGGCCTGCGCTGACTTGACCACGGCTATGTTTCTGGCAAAACCTGTTCCAGTAGCTATAGGAATCTGTACGTAACGGTTGGCCATGGACGGATCGTCACCGGGCAAAATTCCCACAGTGAGACCGGATTCAATGGCGGCTCCCCGGCAAACTGCCTCCATAACCCCGCCCAGCCCGCCGCAAATTATAATAGCCCCCCTACGGGCAAGCTCCCTCCCGACAGATTCAGCCAGCAATGCTTCTTCAAGGGAACAGCGCCCACCGCCGATGACGGCAATGATCAGTTTTTTATCCGGGTTGGATTTGCTCACTTCGATTTGCCTCAGGACTCGGTAAGTTTCTAAGGCAACTCATTATACCATTTTTAGTGAAAACCTCTCATCTCTCTTGAGGTAGAAATGAAGATACAAAATTATTATAGAAAATAATATGCCCCGTGGTGATATCCCTTTTGTGAAGTTTACCTATGCGTTTTAGATTTTTGGTTTATTTCTTTGAGAATCATCTCAACGCATAACGGGATTGAATTTTTGACGTCTGGCGTGCATTCTTCGCTGAATGTGTTAACGTCGGCTGCTTCGATAGCAAAAATAATCAACTTCTTGGGCAGGGCAACACCCAGTTTTTGGCCGAATGCGAGAGCGGAAGCGAAGTTGATATTATGGGTTGACGCGGTGTGCCTTGTTTCACCCAGGTTTTTCGAGTCCAGGCGATAAATTTGTCCAGGCTTTCCCTGTTTAGTTTGAATTGCGTCAATGACAATAACGGCATCATATCCAGAGAGCAGGTCTATTAAGCCGAGCCCTGAAACACTAGCCTCGGATACGGTAACATTATTGCCGCTCGTAGTTTCCTTGAGTTTTCGGGCTACGTGGAGACCGACTCCATCATCGGTGAGAATGTCATTACCCAACCCCAAAATAAGGGTTTTCATCCCTTTGATCGCACCCAATACCTTACACGTTGCGGGCGAGCTTCTTCACCACTTCTCCTACATGATTGCGGATAAGAATTTCCATGGGTGCCTGTCCGGGAAGGGTGTGGGTTGCGCAGCCGAAGCAAGGGTCATAAGGCCGCCAGGCCATTTCTACGCGGTTAAGCAGTCCTTCGGTTATCTCCTTGCCCGGGTTTGATGACTTCCATGGCAGCTTTCTTGATGGACATATTGATTGGACCTGCGTTATTGACGGTTGCCACAATCAGGTTGGCTTTCTTGATTACCCCCCGCTCATCGGTGATATAGTGGTGGGTCAGGGTACCTCGAGGCGCTTCAACTATTCCTACACCTTCATCCGGCTTAGCTGTGGGGATAGTCCGGATATTGGGGCTGGTTATTTCCGGGTCCTGGCTTAGTTCCAGTAGCCTTTCTGCCGCATACAGAAGCTCTACCAGCCGTGCCCAGTGGGTGGCCAGGGTATGGTGCACAGGCTTGCCTCCCAGGGTTGCGAAGAACTTCTCATAGTCTTCCTGCGCCAGGGGTGTTGCCATGCCGTCGGCAGCATTCAGCCGGGAGAGAGGAGTAGACCGGAAGACGCCGCTGTCCTTGCCGTCCACAAAGCCTTTCCAGCCGACTTTCTTGAGGAAGGGGAACTTGATATAGGTCCAGGGTTCCACGTGCTCGGCGATATGATCGAGGTATTCTTGGGGGCATATTTGGCAAACTCTTTGCCGTCAGGGTCAACCACTCTTACCTTGCCGTCATAGAAATTGACCTTGTTGTTGTCATCGACTATTCCCATATAGTAGGTCTGGTGCGTATAGGCATCGCTGAGGATCATGTCCACGTAGGCTTTATTCTTAAGGACGATGTCATCGAAGACTTTCAGGGAGAGTTTGGCAAATTCCACGGAATCTTTGGCAATTTGTTCAACTTCTTTTCTTTCATCTTCATTAAGACCTTTGCTGACACCGCCGGGCAGACCGAAGACCGGATGAACTGCCCTGCCGCCGAGCATCTGGATGATGTGATGGTTTTTTGCTCTGGTGTTAAGAACAGCCTTGCTCAGTTCCATGCCCACTTTGGCGATGACACCGAGGATATTGCGTTCGGCCACGGGAGCTTCCGGTCCCATGATAAAATCGGGGCCGCCCAGAATATAGAAATGAGTGGTGTGGTCGGTAACATAAAATGAGCTATAGAAAAGCTCGCGCAGTTTCTTAGCCGCGCTTGGCGGTTCAACGTGGAACAGGGCATCGAGAGCCTTGGTGGCTGCCATATGGTGGGCTTCAGGGCAGACGCCGCAGATTCGCTGTGTTATCTGGGGCATGTCTTCAGCCAGCCGGCCTTCGCTGAACTTCTCGAAACCCCGCAGTTCCGGAATCTGGAGATAAGCATTTTCCACTCCACCGGCATTCATTAAGGAAGATTTCTATTTTGCCGTGGCCTTCCAGCCGGGTAATCGGATCTATGGTTATCTTTTTCATTTTATCCTCGCCCTCCTTAATGATGATTCGGGCAGGCTATAGCGGTAGAAGGTGCCTGCCGGGTCGGGGATATCATCGATAATCTTTTGAATTTCATCTGGGTCGTTGGAATCGATTATCGAAGCCACTGCGCTCAGGAAATGGGCTCCCTGGTCGGTGACTCCCTCTACCGGGCCGTAACAGCCGGTGCAGGGCATATTGGCCTGGGGGCAGGGAGCACCGCAGCCCCCTCGGGTGGCAATACCAGCACAGAGCAAACCCTGCTCCAGCAAGACATAGTTTCGGTTCGGGAATAATTTCAAAAGTGCGGTAAAACTTCTTTACCTTTTTCACATTTCTTTGTCGGGGACAGTCATCGCAGACTGCCTTGGAATTGTGGCTGATTACCGTTCCCATGGGAGGCAATTTGTCCGTAATCAGGGCTTCCAGGGCCAGCCAGGTGGTTTTTTCTTCGGGAGGACAACCGGGAATAATATAGTCTACGTCTACAGTCTGAGGCAAGCTCTTAACCGTATCATAGAATTCGGGGAGAGTAAGTTCACCCTCGGGCACCTGGTACTTTGTTTGCGGAAAGATCTGGTCGGGATTATCGGTGGACGGCGTTTCCTTGTAGACCCGATCGAAAATCATTTGCTTGATTGAACAGATTGGCCAGTCCCGGGACACCGCCCAGATAGGCGCAGGCCCCGTAGGCAATCAGCACTTTGGATTTTTCACGGAGCATTTTGGCCATGTGTTCCTGTTCCGAAGTTCTGATGCCGCCGTTGAACAGGCAGACATCAATGCTTTTGTCGGGCATGGCTTCGACATCTTTGTATTTGACGTCTATAGCCACCGGCCAGAATACGATATCAGCCGCTTCGACCAGTTTCAGGATTTTATCGCCAATTTGCAAGTTGAGCAATTTCACAGCCACCGCAACTGGCCGCCCAGTAAAGCGCTAATTTCAGCTTAGCCATGGTGGTCACCTCCATTGCTGCGAATGGACCGAGTTCTCTTACCTGCTCTGTCATTTCATTCACAATCGAGGCAAAACGATCACCTTCAGAAGCTGAGACCCAGTCAAGCCGTACACGCTTTTCCTCAATACCGAGCTGTGCCAGCATTTTCTTCAGAAGAGGAATCCTGCGGGCCGTTTTTGCATTACCTTCCAGGTAATGACATTCGCCGGGATGTCAGCCGCAGACCAGGACACCATCTGCCCCTTTTTCAAACGCCTTAAGGATAAAGGTAGGTTCTACCCTGCCGCTGCACATCACGCGAACTACACGGACATTGGGAGCATATTTCTTCCGAGAAGTGCCAGCGAGATCAGCGCCGGCATACGAACACCAGTTGCATAAGAATCCTACAATCTTAGGCTCAAATGTCATACCAACACTCCTTCTATCTGTGCCATAATTTGCTCGGTGGTGAAGTGCCGCTGGTTATAGCGCCGCTGGGGCAGGCTGCTGCGCAGGTACCGCAGCCTTTACAAAGTGCTTCATTAATTACGGATACCTTCTTATCTTCATCAAAGTATATTGCGTTATAAGAGCATAGCCCGATGCACGTTTTGCAGCCAGAACACAGCTCTTCGTGGATTACCGAGGTGGCTGCTTCAATTTCAACAGTACCCTTGCTTATCATTGACAATACTCTGGCTGCTGCAGCTGATGCCTGTGCCACGGTATCCGGTATATCTTTTGGTCCCTGGCAGCAACCGGCGATGAAGACTCCGTCCGTAGTAGTAGCTACAGGATCAAGTTTGGGATGCTTTTCCAAGAAAGAAACCATCTTTGCTTCTGCTGATGGAGAATTTTCGAGCGATTTCAGCGACATCGGCGCGTGGCTCTAGTGCGGTGCTTAATACAACCATATCCACCGGGATACGCCTTTGTTTACCAACGAGCGTATCTTCGCAGATGACCACCAGTTTCCCTTGCTCTTCTGGCATCTCGGCAATAGTGGTGACCTCGGCGCCGCGTCCCCTGATAAAATTAACGCCTTCTTCCTGGAGCCGGTTATAGAATTCCTCATAGCCCTTACCGAAACAGCGGAGGTCAATATAGAGCTGATAGATATCGGCGTCAGGTATTTTCTCCCTTATAAGATGGGAAAACTTGAGCGAGTACATACAGCAGACTCGGGAACAATATTCATGGTAGTTAGTATCACGGCTGCCGACGCAGTGGAGGATAGCTACGCTCTTCGGGCATGGAACCATTTTTAAGCAAAAGTTTGCCTCCCGTAGGTCCAGAAGCACTGCTCATCCTTTCAAATTGAATGCCGGTGACGACGTTATCGTATCTGCCGTAGCCAAATTGTGAGATTACGCCTGGATCAAAATTATCGAATCCGGTGGTAACGATAATATTGCCGACATCGACTTCAACTATTTTTTCTGTTTGCTCAAAATCAATTGCTTTTGCTTCGCAGAATTTTTCACAGGCGCGGCATTTGCCTTTAAGGAAATACATACAATGTTCCCGGTCAATAACAGGTACATTAGGCACTGCCTGCGGCAAAGGGAGTATAGATCACTTTACGCTTGCCTACTCCGCTATCGAATTCGCTCGCCGTTTTACTGGGGCATTTATCCTGACAGGTGCCGCATCCGGTGCATTTGCTTTCATCAACATAACGTGGCTTTTCTCTTTACTTTAACTTTGAAATTGCCCACATAACCGGAAACATCGACGACTTCACTATATGTCATCAGCTCGATGTTTTTGTGTGACCTCACCGAGGCCATTTTCGGTGTGAGTATTCAAGCAGAACAGTCTAGTGTGGGGAAGGTTTTATCCAACTGAGCCATGTGGCCGCCGATTGACGGCTCTCGTTCTACCAGGAAAACTTTATGGCCGGAATCAGCAATTTCCAGAGCAGCCTGGATGCCTGCGATACCGGCTCCGACAATCAGGGTATTTGGATTGACTTGAACCTCTTTATTTTCCAGAGCCTGATTATAGTAGACGCGGCTTACCGCTCCGCTCACTATTGCCTTGGCTTTCTCAAGCGCTGCGGTTTTGTCTTCCGTGACCCAGGCGCACTGCTCGCGTATATTTGCCATTTCAAAGAAATAAGGATTCAAACCAGCGCTGGACAAAGCTCGACGAAAAGTCTGCTCATGCAACCGGGGCGAGCAGGATGCAACCACGATCCGGTTAAGCCCAAGCTCTCTAATATCATTTTTTATTAGTTCCTGTCCTGGGTCTGAACACATAAATTTGTAATCACGGGCTAAAGCTACCGACGGCAGCCCTTTTGCGAACTCAGTCAGCTGCACAACATCAACGGTATTCGCAATATTAGCCCCGCAATGACATATGTATACACCTATTTTGGGTTCCATTGCTCCTCCTTTCTATTTCGTAAGAAATCCGGCCAGAGCCTTATCGGCTGAGACGATACATTTTCCCAGACTCCAGTTGTTGACTATCGACTCCAAAAGCTAAGCCCATAAGCTGGGTAAAAAATAGAATGGGAATAGCGAAGTTAGTCTTATACTTCTTGTTTATTTTGTTCTGATAGACATCTAAATTCGTCTGACACAGAGGGCAGACCGTAACAATGCATTGAGCCCCATTTGCAGCAGCGCTGCTGAATAGTTTGTAAAGCAAGTCCAGGGCAATTTCTTCTTCGGATAGGATGAGCGACCCGCCACAGCAACGGGACTTCAGAGGGAAAGGTATCGCATCACCGCCCAGGCTGATTATCAAGTTATCCAGCGATTTGGGATACTCAGGATGATCGAAACCGATGTTTGGCCTCACTATCTGGCAGCCGTAATATGGTGCTACCTTAAGGCCTTTCAGGTCCCTGGTTACATGTGACTTGATGTTTTCGTATCCAATGTCACTGGTGATCACGTCCAGGAGGTGGCGTACCTTAATTGTACCATTGTATTCCAGATTCCCGGCAGCCAGGGCTTCCTTGACCTGCGCTTTCAATTCCGGATACTCTTTTAACGCTATATTTGTCTTGTTTAAGAGTACATAACACGCACTGCAGGGCGTCACAAGATCAAATCCCCTTTTTTCTGAAATAGCCAGGTTGCGAGCCGAGCAGCAATAACTTGCCAGTTCATCAACAGACGCATAAGGGGTTGAGCCGCAACAGTTCCAGTCTTCGAGCTCGACAAATTCGATGTCCAGCACTTTAGCTACAGCCTTTGCAGACAGGTCATAGGCTTTAGCACCACCATGAGCCGAAGAGCAGCCAGGGAAATAGCTATAGTATTTCATTTATTTCCCCTCCAGTTAAAAGTTTCTGCTTTATCCAGTATGGCTCTAAACTGTGCTTCCGCCTCCGGCTTCATTCTTTTAGCTTTGGCGGTGAGCCGCCCGTGTTTGAGCAAGCTGATAGCCTGTGGTAGCATTCTTAAAGAGCGCAGTGGATTGGTTAATAGATAGTACCAGGTCATAAAGCCCATCTCCGGCACATTTCCTATGCTATAAACGAAATCACTGAAACTTCGATACATGTTCGGCGTATTGGTTCGTTTACTGCTCACATTGTGGCGCATGGCAACACATTCAAGGGCATGCATGAGGTCCGTTGGTTTGATTCCTCGGGGGCAGCGAACCGTACATAGATAGCAGGAGAGGCATAACCATTGTGAATTGCTGGATAAAACCTCATCGCGCATACCCGCACTTGCCATAGCGATGAGCTGTCTGGGGGCATAGTCCATCTTTTTAGCGTTGGGACAGGAGGCAGTACATGTGCCGCATTGGATGCACAGCTTGATCTTTTCCCCACCGGGGATGGAACTGATTTCCTCCAGGAGACTGTTGTTGCCGTGTTCCCTTTTTTTCATCTGACACCAGCCTATGCGTTTATTTTAACGATTAGATTTGCATATATCAGAATAAGTCTAAGATGATATTCGGTTGAAAACTCCCTTTTGGTTTTTTTGATTTTATTCCCTTCCCGTTCCGATTGGTATGACCAAACTACCTATTTTAGATACGTACTTATACTGGTAATTCCAGGAAGCTTGCTCCTAAGTCTATCATAATCCCATGCACTGTGAAATAAACTATTGCATCATTTGGCATAATGTGCTTATCGCCGGTAAGCTCACCTTATAAACAAAGGGTAAGAATATATGTGAGCGGGTAGTCTTTATCGACAACCGGAAAAATGAAGATAGTGGGTTATTACGTCAGCTTTATTTCCTTGTCCAGAAGAGCCAGGCCTATTCCGTTAATAAGACGGAGTCGGGTATTGGCAAGCCTGAGGCTGATCAGTTTGCAAAGCTCCCTCATAACTTCATATCCCAAAAGTGTATCATCGTTCATGGTTTTCAGTAACATATCACCTTTTATAGCCACTGTGGTACACGGAGTCATACAACGGGCTGACAGAGTAAATACATAAGGCTCTACGAGCGCCGACCAGCCGAAGAACTCATCCTTGCTGACTACTTCCAGTGCTGTCGGTATTGCGGGGCGGTTTGGGACAGGTTTTACTTCCATCTCCAATGCGATTCTGCCGTCGGTGAGGATATAGAGCTCGGAGGCTTTCTCACCTTCCTTGAAAATCATATCTCCTGAACGGTAAGAAATTGAACGACTGTACGTTGCAACCTTATTAAGATGGGCGGAATCCATTGCCCCAAATAGATCAGACTTCTTTAAAATATCAATAATTGCCATCTCTTCATACCTCCTGTACCATTATCTCCAAAATTATAGTTCTAATATATAGACAAAGTATCTACATTATCCATTCATGAGCCAATTTGTTTTTATCCTGTTTCTAAACACGTAATGCAGACACAAGTGCCGTTATTTGCGGTCATTATCATCACCAAAAAATATTTGCGGATGGAACAGTAAATAGATAAATGAGCCAACAATAAGAACCAGTAGTATTAAAATAGCCCAAATCCACTTTTTACCACCCATCACTCTCCTTCGGTTTGCCAGGTCGTTTAGCATTATAAATGCTAATATCCAATGCAAGACACCAAATAAAATAAGTCGTAAAATATACTCCCAACCCATCCATCACAACTCTGTTTTATCCAGGATTTCCCATTTCAATCCGCATCGAAGCTACCATCGTTCGTCCTCGCCTTCGGCCATTATAATATCCCCTTGCCACGAGGTTGTCAATGAGGTTTGGTTCCCTTTTTGATCAATCAATTGCCGTGAAGGTAAGGGTGAGATTTGCGGCTATTTTACCTTGGCAATTCGCCTGAGTCTCAGTTTGATAGAGGAGATCCTGGTTTGTTATCTTTTTTAAACAGGTTTTCAAGATGTTTTCGGCGGTCGCATTCTCGTGCAAATAATATTCCTGTTACGACCGCGATTACACTAAAAAGCGATGCCCGTAATAGTGGGTCTGGATAAGGTGATATAAAGAGAGCTCTGGGTAAGAAAATGCAGATAGTGAGTACTTCAATAATTACAGTCGCCCTCATGCCAAAATAATAGGCAGCATACATTATGGGCACCAGAAATATTAGCCTGTGTATATCATGAACGCTATAGAAGAATTCCCAGCGCAGAGAATTCCATTTAAAGAAATCGATTATTTCTCCAAAATAATAAAATAGAGAGCATATTACAAATATGAAAAATAGAAAATAAAACCTGTAAATGTTCCGTCTATGCGACTTGTTTTCTATCAACGTAGACTCCATGATCAAGTCAATTATTCTTGTTTTTTATTTGTTGTGAGATTCCCAATCCTCTATCGACTTCCTGATTACACTGGTAAAATAGGCTGACCAGGCAATCGCCAGAAGTGCACACAAAATCACAAAGATAGTTATGGCCGCCTTGATTAATCCTGCCCATTCATTATTCGGTACCAGTCCCCAGAGCAAAACGACTACAACAATTGCAAGAGCGGTGATTATCACTGTGGTGAGGACTGGAATCAGGATACGCAATGTTTTCAATGATAATCCTCCTTATTACAGTATAGTGCGAATTTAATTAAATTGCATGACTTGGGGTTGAAAGTTAAAGGGCTGGAGTCTTTAGATTCCAGCCCTTTATACTTTTATTGGATGTAGACAACCTCTTCACTTCATCGACCTTTTAGCTTCCCGTGGTAACTTTAGCTTCTTGTGCTACTCTTGCTTTCCGTTCCTTCAAGGCATGCATCAAGCCACCGATGTTGAGATACCATATGAAAGCTGCCGGGAACAGAATCACTGGGATTGCGATGACCAGAGCGATTACAAATCCGATTTCCATTTCTATTTACCTCCTTTTTTTACTTTCCGATATTATTATAGGCTCCTCCTCTAAGCATGATAACGGCTAAAATACCCTTTTTAAATGAGTAGTTATACTGTTAAACGCGGGTATTCGATGGATAAGCTTGGATTGTTGTGGGATATGAGTCATGACTGTATTACCTTGACTGTCTTATGCTATATTTGCAGCCGCAATAGTTTTGCTGATAAAGATTTAATTGTCTTGCCAGTAGTATAGCGTTCTTGAACCCCTCATTTTCCTTGAAGTTTCTTTCCAGGAATCTGACTCCGCCGATTTCTTTACCTATTCTGTTTACTACTTCGGTAGACTTGTGTGGGCTTATACTGAGAGTAGTAGTAAAAACGTTTGCTCCGCATTGCTGTAGATATAAATATGTTTTCTGCAGCCTTAAACGGAAACAGATATGGCACCTTTTGCCGCCTTCAGGTTCATCTTTGAACGACTCGGTCTGTAAATACCACTCGTCAGGGGCAAACGGGACTGCAACCAGGGGAAAATTAAGTTCAGAGGCTACTTTTCTGGCGGATTCAAGCCTTTTTGAATATTCGTCTGGTGGATAGAGATTGGGATTACAGAAAAAGCCAATGATGCTGTGTCCTTCCTCCGCCAGCATTTTTACAGCCCCTGCTGCACAGACTCCGCAGCAAATATGCAGAACTACCTTCATATAGCGACCTTATTCATTGTACTTAAGCAGTAGTGATAGCCGTTTTCGGTGTGCGAAATAGGCTGATAATAATTACCAGACAAAGAGCCAGACTTATCCCGCAGGCAAGAAACATCGTCTCGAGGTTGCTAAATGCCGCCACAGCCCCCATTACGGTAGGTCCCACGGCGCTGCCGAACTGGTAGAGGCTGGTAAACATGCCTATTGCCAACCCCCTGGTTTCATCTGGGGATAGATCAGCGGTCAATGCCATGCTTGATGGTTGGACAATGCCCATACCGATACCGAAGCAGAATCGCTATTATGCTGAGCGAAATGAGCGTGTGAAAGTTGGCGATAAAGCCAACCATCAGGGCACTCAAAGCCAGGCCAGACAATATCATAGGCTTTCGGCCGATTCTATCCGATATGCTTCCGGCAACAACTCTGAGCATAGCCGAACTCGCATAGGAAAGGGTTATTATCAGGCCGGCTCCAATTACACTTATTTCGAGCCCTTTACAGTAAATAGGCATGTAAGCGTTCATTGTTCCGATACCAACAGATATGGCAAATGGCGTCAGTATTGCTCCGTACAGAGCTTTTTGCTTTAACCATTTCCATGATTTATTGAGGCTTATCTTGTCGATTTTTCTCTGTGGGATTTTGCGGAATTGAAGAAAAACGATTACTAAACCGGCAAGAGAGAGAATCCCACTCACAATAAATACGGGTGTAAAGCTGAAGTTGTTCAATATGTAACCACCCACAACTGGTCCTACCATGAGACCCGATTGCGTTGCTGTTGTATACCAGCCCAATGCTTTTCCCCGCTGCCCTGCCGGAGACAGGTCAAGTACTGCGGCTATTGTAACCGGAACCTGGGCGGCAAGGCCAATGCCATGAAGCGCCCTCAACAGGGAGAGTTGCGTTATTGTAGTCGTAAAAGTATAGAAAATGGGGCATAGTGTTGAGATGACGAGCCCGATTACCAGGAGTGTGCGCCGTCCCAATCTATCTGAGAGTAAACCGAAAGGGACCATAAAGATGGCTGTCCCGTACGAAAGCAAAGCGACAATTATTCCGATTTCAGAGATAGATGCGCCCAATCCAGCCGTGTACAGAGGAATCGCCGGTATGAGCACGCTCTGGCTGCAAAATTCGAAGAAACCGATAAGATAAATTATAGGCAGGATAAAGGATTTTTTCACACCAAACTCTCTTAAGAACTTCAACCAGCGATCCTGGAGAGCTCTCGCTACAAAGTCTATCACGGAAGAGGAGGAAATTCTTATGATTTCAGTGGCGGAGGGGGTGGGATTCGAACCCACGTTAGCTTGCGCTAAAACGGTTTTCAAGACCGTCGCCATCGTCCACTCGGCCACCCCTCCAGAATCACACTAGTATAAAAAATTAGGCTTTGTTTGACAACTTTGGTGATACTGCTGAAGTTCCTATTATCTGTGGTAATCGCTCATAAAGGAGATTCGTATAAAAAGAGAAACAATAGGAAAAAGGGCCGAACAATAGATTGTAAGAAATTATTTTGGATTCAAACTAAAGAGAATTCAGAATAGCCTTTATCTCGTCAGGGCTGGCAAAGCCTGCGTCTATCTGTATTTTTTTAATCACGCCGTTGGAGTCCAGGAAAAACGTGCGCGGCCAACTCGTAACATTAAAGGTAGTTTTTACTTCTCTTAGAGAGTCGAGAAGAACCGGGAATGAATATTTGCTGGCATCTATATAGGATTGTGCAGTAGATTGCGCCGAAGCAGCACTCTCCGCAGGTAGTGGAATGTAGATTGCCAGTACGACTAATTGCTTGGCACCTGCCCAGCTTGTGAATACCGATTGAATATGCGGCATTTCAGCTATACACGGGGGACAATCTACCCTCCAGAAATTTATCATTACCAGCTTACCTTTAAGGCTGTTCAACGAAACGTCTGCGCCCTGGAGATTTTTCAAAATAAAATTGGGGGCACGTTGCCCTAGCCCTATACCTTCCGGAATGTTATCAGGGGGAGGTGGGGGAGTCGGGGGAGTCGGGGGCTGAACTGTTGTAGTGAATACCTGGTCAGTCTCCTTTGTACCTTCATTGCCGGCAGCATCAATTGAGCTAACCGTGACGTGATATTTAATACCAAGTTTTATATCGTTGACCTGTGAGGAATGGTTCTTAACCAGTGTTGCATCAGGTTCAGTCCAGGTACAGACTCCATTAGGGTCGCAGAGTCTGAGCTGGCTGGTCGCTTTTTCGTCAGTGGTCCATTCTATAATTACCGACGAGCCGCTTACGCTGGAGACGGATAATCCTGAAATGACCGGTGGCGTTTTATCTATAGTGGCTATTGTTGGCTTAGGAGGCGTAGCGACCACCTGGCTGACGACAAATATAACCATGGAAATAAGGGCTGCCGCAACTACAAAAATTGCCACTAAAAGTCCTACAGGGAAACCCTGAGCCTTGCGAGGATAGGCTTTTTCTCTTTTCTTAGGCCTGGGCTTAGCCTGATATTCAGGAAATTCTGCTCCAATGCCCGGAATAGAACCTGGTTGCGGCATCGCATACGCACCTGGCTGGTCCTGTTGGGGAGTATAGGCACCGGCAAAATCGGCAAAATCCTGTGGAGGTATATAGGTACCCATGAAATCCTGCACCATCCCTCCCGGGGAAGCAGCTTCGATTGAAGGAATCATCCGGCTCATTTGTATCGGGGCACCCCTGTTAGCCAATTCGCTCGCTGGTGTATACCTTTCATATTGACGGCCGGAACCGCTCAACTGTCCGCACTGCTGGCAGAATTTAGAATCTGAAGGAACGGATGCACCGCAGAAAGGACAGGCATGTCCAGGTTGCTCGTTTCTAGGAGGCAGGAATTGTTGACTGGCATAATTCTGAGATGCACGTGGAGAAGGTGGAGTAAAACCGTCAGATGTTTGCTGTTGAGGCATAGCGTATTCCATTGAGCCTATAAAACCACAATTCTGACAACTTCCTGCCCGGGGATCGGCTTTTACTCCACATCTGGGGCAGGCATATGCCAATTTGGAGTCATGGGCACCCGGGTACTGCTGTTGAACGACATAATTCTGAGGCGCTTGCCTGATAGCACCGATCTTCGGCTTTGCAGGTCGCGTGTCCTGTTGCGTACCGGCAGTCTGTCCTGTCTCTACCATAAATCCACAATTTACACAACGGCCCAAAGTGAACACACTTTTAACCTGACATCTGGGGCAAATCCCTTCCCTGACCTCCGGGATTCCCTGAGATCTTTGAATTGTAGCATCGAATGTAGGTACCTTTGCCTGAGGCCTCCAGTTTCGGTCCTGCCATCCGCAGGACGAACATATTTTGGAGACAAGTGGATGGCCATTAGGGCACGACCTTGCGCCACATTTGCCACAGGTCACTTCGTTCGGATTTTTAGGCGACCGGCAGGAAGGACAAAAAGCTATAGTGGGTCTAGGCTGCATGAGAGTGCATAGCCTCCGCAATAATAAGATGGATTATTAGAGTTTTTGTCATTTCTGGTTACCGGACTCGTTTGAATTTGCAGTTTGCATGATACAGCCGCATGAGATACAAAATCCCGATGTAAGGTCGACCATAGTGCCGCATTGGGTACAGGGAATGCTTAACCTCGCTCCGCAGGCAGTACAATACCTTCGGCCGGAATTATCTGGCAAACCGCACTGGGGGCAGTTAATAGACTTGTATATGGCTTCAACCTTATATTGTCCTTTCCCAAAACGCCCGGTTCCACAAAGAAACGCGCAATCCGGGCAAAACCTCGAATCCGGAGGAACGATTCCTCCACATTGGGGACAGGGCGTTCCTATTCTGTGGCCGCAACTGATACAAAAGCTCAAACCTTTGGCATTATCCGTATTGCAATAACTGCATTTAACTTGTTGCATGATATTCGTTTATGGCTCTATATTCTTTTATTTGCATTCACATACCACGCCAAGTATATACCATAATACCATATGACTTTACTATAATAAATACAAATAAAGCAAAATTTGCAGACTAAATCAATGCCGACTCATAGCTACGGCGGATAATATCAATAACGTGCGCATAGGTAGGCGGCCGAAACTTTAAGGATGTTCCCGATGCTTAAACTACATCGTATAGTGCTTAATGAGAGGTTCATTGGAATGGAGGATGCGTTTTGGTACTGCAGAGTTGTAAATGAAGCAAGAAAACTACCCTCGAGGGGTAGATTACTATTGGAGGGAGTTAAGGGCTTCCTTAATCTCGTTCGGCAGTTTCGAAACTGCCTTCTTGTTTCTTTCGTATAATACCACTGCTATCGATAAAAAACGTTCTGGGATATACTTTATCTGGTATGCCCGGCCAGCAACCCTATCGGTATCAACGTAAATCGGCAGAGTCCACTTTTCCTGGACAATGGCCTTCTGGACAAACTCAGGGTAAATCATCGAGATTGATCGCCAGGATTTTTATTTTATCTGAACCGGACAATGTTTTATATACAGCGTCAATATCAGGCATTTCAGCCATGCAGGCACCGCACCCAGAGCCCAGAAGTTAACCATAACTATTTTCCCGCGGAGGCTGCTCAGGGTAATCGAAGCGCCATCAAGTGTATATACTTTGAAATCGGGGGCACGTTTTCCGACATCTGGGCCAGTCGGAACAGGCGTTAATGTTTTAAACGGTTGTGTAATCTCAGACATGGCTTCATTTTTATTAGCATCTTTCGATTTGATTCTGAAAAAGTATGTTTTTTCCGGCTCCAAGCCGCTTAAAGTCAAGCTGTGATTCGTAAGCAGGCTGTCCTCCTGGACTGTAGTCCCATAGGCCACTGATGCTCCATATTCAATTACCCCGGTAGCTTTTTCATCTGTTATCCAGGTGATTGTGGCAGTTGTGTCAGAGATATCGGCAATTTTAATACCTGAAATTACCGGTGGATTAACATCAGGTGGAGTTGCGGTACTAAATTTCTCTTCGGCATTTGATGTTGCTAAATTGCCCCCCGCATCCTTTGACCTTACCTTATAGTAATATTGGGTATTCGGATTTAGTGCGCTCAGTTTAACGGTGTGTTTGGTAACCAGTTCATCATTAAGTGCGCTTGTCTTACCAAAGCTTATTGTTGTGCCATATTCTACCTGGGTAGTAGAAGGCTCATCGGTTGTCCAGGTAATGACCGCATTCGTATCGTTCACTTCGGTGACAAGGATATTACTGATTAATGGCGCAGTGGTATCTATAATAACGGGAGGTTTCGCTGCACTCGCCTGGGGGAATTCCAGTTTTGGTAAATCTATTTTAGGAATTCTGGAAAACGCGGTCTGGATAACATTGCTGTTTATTAATTGAAAAATACCAACGCCTATAATGACCAATAAAATTACTATCCCAGCAATGCGAAGTACCAGTGCTGCCGGCGAAGGTCCCCAACCCCTGCGGTCTTTGTTTCTAAGCTTTTCAGGTGCAGGGAAATCTTCTGCAGCCAGCCCCTTAGATTGACGCAGCCACCTTTTTGGGGCTATGTCTTTCAACTGAGAAGATTCTGATTCCTGTAAAGGTGTGCGATAGACCTCTGAGCTTTGCCCCGGATGTCGATTTGTTGTTGCTGAGCCATCATCCTGTGTCATGGCAAATGGGGGCATTGTTCCCCGCACCCGTCCATATTGTCCGCTCCCTAACATGCCGCATTTAGGACATCTTGTTTCAGCATGATCTGAAGGATGGCCACAATTGGGGCATTGAAATTCAATCTTATGAGTTTTGGTTTCCTCAGCGCGTGAACTTGCTGGCGTAATTGCACCCATCTTTGAAGGAGGTTTAAAGTTATGGTCTTCCCAATTACATTTACTGCAAATTCTGGAATTTGGCTCAAGAAGATGACTTTTATCGCAAGACCTGGCGCCACAATTCGGGCAAGTAGCAATATTAGGGTCTTTTTGTTTACCACATGATGGGGCAATAGCATGGACCTATTTCAGGTGGCAAATTCGGTTTCAGATACAATTTACTATTCCCCGGTTATTTCCTCTAAGTCTATATGATTAACTAAATTACAGACAAGGAAACTTCATATAAATTAATTGATAATGTCCGCACCCATATATGGTCTTAAGACTTCAGGGATTACTACACTGCCGTCAGCTTGCTGGTAATTTTCCAAAAGCGAGATAACTACCCTGGGAAGAGCCAACCCTGATCCATTAAGGGTGTGTACAAATTGTGGTTTTGCATTTGAGTCCGGTCGATAGCGGATATTAGCGCGTCTTGCCTGAAAATCTTTACAATTACTGCATGAGCTTACCTCAAGCCATTCCTTGCAACCCGGAGCCCAGATCTCTATGTCAAATGACTTGGCCGAGGCGAAACCCATTTCTCCCGTACATAGTTGCACGACACGATAAGGAATTTCCAGTTTCCTGCATACATCTTCGACATCGCCCACCATTTTTTCCAGCTCTTCAGGCGATTTCTCGGGTTCAACGAATTTATAGAGCTCAACTTTGTCAAATTGATGTCCTCTTTTAATTCCCCGGGTGTCTTTTCCTGCTGCCATTTTCTCACGCCGGAAGCAAGCAGTGTATGCGCAGTAGTGAAAGGGTAACGTTTCCGCCGGAATTATTTCGTCACGATGCAGGTTGGTCAGGGGGACTTCTGCAGTAGGTACGAGCCACAAATCATCTTCGGCATCATGATAAAGATTGTCGGCAAATTTCGGCAAATTGCTTGACCCGACCAAACACTCACGTTTCACCACGAAAGGAGGATAAATTTCTGTATATCCATGTTCTTTTACATGAAGGTCGAGCATGAAATTAATAAGAGCCCGCTGCAAGCGGGAACCCATACCTTTTAATATATAAAAACGCGTTCCGGAAAGCTTGACCCCTCGCTGAAAATCTATTATGTCCAGCTTTTCACCCAGTTCCCAATGAGGCAGCGGAGTAAAAGGCAATGTACGAGGTTCACCCCATGTTCTTATTATTTTATTGTCGTCAGCATCTTTACCAATTGGCACATCAATTTCAGGGATATTCGGCAGTCTGAGCAGAAATTCTTCCAATTCAGCGGACATTTTCGCTGACTCCGTTTCCAACGCAGTTATCTGTTCCCCAACGGATCGCATTTCTGTTATCAATTCAGATGGCTTCTCTTTCATCTTACTGATCTGTTTACTCACTTCGTTGCGTTTGGCCCGGAGAGTCTCAGCCTGCTTAAGCGACATTCGATAACGTTCGTCAAGGTTTATTATTTCATCGAGCGGAGCATTGTCATTCCGATTTTGCAATGCCTGTCGAATCAGCTCCGGGTTTTCGCGAATGATCTTTATATCAATCATTAATAAATAAGTCCTCAGCTATTTCGTCTTTAACTGGGGAAAAAGAATTACATCACGAATCGATTGCTGGTTCGTCATCAACATCACGAGTCGATCTATACCAATTCCCAGCCCACCAGTTGGAGGCATTCCGTATTCCAATGCTAACAGGAAATCATCGTCAATCACCTCTTCCTCTTTATTCCCCGAAACGCGCCCTTGCAATTGATGATGGAATCTTTCTTCCTGTTCAATGGGATTGTTTAATTCCGTGAAGGAATTTGCCATTTCGATTCCAACAATAAATGCTTCGAAACGCTCGACGAGTGGTGGTGCTACCCGGTTTCATTTTAGCCAGAGGGGACATTTCTACCGGATAATCGATGATGAATGTGGGTTGTCTCAGGTTCGGTTCCACATAGAGGGAAAGGAGCTCATCTATGAGTCTGCCTCTTTCCTTAGTCGGATCTACTGCAATGCCCATTTGCTCCATTTTCTTCCGCAACGATTCGGTATCGGGATAGTCTTCAAAATCTAATCCGCCAAACTGTTTTATTGCATCGCGCAATGTAATACGCTGCCAGGGAGGTTCAAGATTGATATTTTCCTCACCAAACTTGACTGCAGGGTTGCCGTTAATTTCAGTGGCGATGGAAAAAAGCATGTGCTCGACCAGTTTCATCATATCATTATAGTCGGCATAGGCTTGATAACATTCCAGCATGGTGAATTCAGGGTTATGCTTTATGGAAATTCCTTCATTGCGGAAGACCCGTCCTATTTCATAGACTTTGTCGAATCCGCCTACAATTAACCGTTTTAGATAAAGCTCAAGTGCAATGCGAAGGTACAGTTCCTGGTCGAGAGCATGGTGATTTGTCACAAAAGGACGTGCCAGAGCGCCGCCGGCCATAGACTGTAATACCGGTGTTTCCACTTCAATAAATCCCTGTTTATTTAAAAAATCGCGTAAGGATGCAACAACTTTGCTGCGGCGCAAGAAAATAGGTTTGGTTTCCTCGTTTGATATCAGGTCCAGATAACGGTGCCGATAGCGCATTTCAATGTCTACAAGACCATGCCATTTTTCGGGTAAGGGATGAAGCGCTTTCGACAGCAGACTGTAATCGGCAACCTGAAGCGTAATCTCGCCGCTCTTCGTTCGGAAAAGTTTACCTTGAGCACCGATAAAATCGCCAATATCTAATTCACGAAGCAACTGGAATTTCTCGTCGCCAAGGATATCACGACTGAAAAATAATTGAATTCTACCGGAGCCATCGCGAATATCCAGGAAGGCAATCTTGCCCATGAGACGGCTTGCCATGATTCTGCCCGCCAGGTTAAATTCCTGGCTGGTTATTGTGTTGTCTGATTGTTCGCTTTGTTTGAATGAAGAGGCTGCTTCCTGGGTTGTGTGGCTACGATGATAGTGGTTGGGGTAAGGATTTATACCTTGAGACTGAAGCTTTTTTAATTTCTCCAAGCGCTGTTCGAGGATGCGCTCAAATCTTGACATACAATTCAGCTTACTTCCATTATTTTCAGTTTAAGCAATCCTGAAGGGGTCTTTACTTCAACCTTGTCCCCTCTTTTTTTCCCGAGCAATGCGTGGCCTACCGGGGATTCGTCTGAAATCTTTCCATCCACGGGGTTTGCTTCTGTGCTCCCAACAATAGTATATTGCTCAATTTTACCATCCTGATTTTGAATAAGCACCTTATCGCCCAGTTCAACCAGGCCCGCTACTGCGGGGGCTTCTATTATGATGGCATTCCTGATGATGTTTTCCAACATCAAAATCCTGCCTTCGACAAAGGCCTGTTCGTTTTTGGAATCATCGTATTCAGCGTTATTTTCAGTTCCGCCTACTTCGCGGGCACGTTTAATTTTTTCAGCAATTTCCGATCTCTGTACCGTGGTCAGTGTGCTTAAGCTCCGATTCCATTTCGGCTAAACCTTGTTTGGTAACATGAATTTTCTTTTGTCCCATGAAATGCCCCCAAATTAAAAGGTAGTAAAAAAGACTGAGAGCACGAAGACTCTCAGTCGACACAAAACTTGAATAACATTATAAGCTGGTTTAATTTGGTTGTAAAGTAGTCAAATGATATAATAGCGATGTTTTTTAATAAAACTAACCATGAAAAACCTTTATGTACTTTCAAAAGGAAACGCGGGGAAAACTGCCTTCTGCGCCGTTTTGGGCAAGAAGTTAGTAAACTGCGGTAAAAAAGTAGGCTATTATGTTCCTGTTCACCTTCCTGAAGATGCTAAAAGAAAAGAGTATAAAGAGATTGAATTCCTGAAGGAAATTCTTGGTTTGGAAGATCCCTCCCATGAGATTTCTCCGCTTGCTTTATCCAGTTCAGAGCTCTGGGAAAACCTCACGAACAGCCCCGAAGAGTTTACTAAGAAAATGAGGAAAAACTGTGAACGCGTTGCAAAGAACAGGGATGTAGTCATAATTGAGGGATTAGGGGGCTTATCTACAGATAATGTATCCACGCTTGCATGCTATCGGATTGCAGAAGCTTTGGATTCTAAAGTTATTATCATATTACAGGACTCTTCGACCTTAGCTCCGGCAGAAATCGCCCGTGTCGCTCATGGAATTGAAACAAAAGCTATTGGGAATCGTTGTTAACCTCGCTCCGGGGTCGAGGATCAGTCAAAGAAAACGTGAAATAATAGATTCGTTTCAAAAAGAGGGGATAAAAATCCTGGGCGTGCTTCCGGAACTACGGAACCTGCTCGGTTTCTCCGTTAAGCAATTGGCTGAGCTTTTACATGGGGATGTCGTAACCTGTCCTGAAGAGACAGATAAGCTTGTGGCAAATGTAATGCTGGGAGCACTGACAATCGATTCCGGTGTGAGCTATTTTAGTCGTAAAAAGGACAAGGCAGTTATTGTTCGGGGCGAGCGCGCAGATATGCAGTTGGCTGCGTTACAGACGTCAACGAGTTGTCTGGTCCTTACGGATAATGTCAAACCGCTGGAGGCAGTAATTTTCGAGGCAGAAAGAAAGCATGTGCCTCTGGTGGTAGTGCCGGGGAATATTACGGATACCATAGCCGCTGTGGAACAGGCAATAGGTTGTTCTGCCTTTTCCAGCTCTGAAAAACTGAAACAGTTTGAAGAAATCCTGAATCAACACCTGGATTTTGCTTTTATTCAGTCGGAACTTGGTCTGTAAAGTGTTGTTTCCAGGATTTGCTTCGCTTCATGAGCGTAATCAACCGGTACCTGAATTTCCACCTGTCCCAGTCCGTCCACGGTAATTCCATAGACATTGCCAACGCTTTCATAGCGTAGGATGGCAGGTATGCCTTCAACCTCCAGTCGCCCCCTGATTATCTCTGCTTCAGGCTGCCCTATGGCTGTGTAGACTGTGACCAGTTTAATTTTTCCAGTCATATACTTTGTCAGTCCCATCTATAAACAATCTTAACGTTGATTGTAAAATTGCTGTGGAGAAAAAGAAAGCCGCAACAGGGAATTAACTACCCCTGTTGCGGCTTATCTATTTCAACAGTAGTTTAATCTATTATTAAAATGCTACTTCTTTACTGGAACTGCATGCCGCATTCTTGTCAAGGTTGCACTGCAGTGCCCAGATATCAGCTTTGCACTCAGAATGCGGAGCACCGGTAATTCCCCAGTCACCACCGCCACCGGCACTGCGGCGATCGCTATTACCACGATGCATGGGATGTGTATCGATGTATTTAGCCGGCCGATCCTGCTCCGGTCATATTCGCCAGCAGCTTTGCCGCCCCAGCTCTTATTGGCAAATGCAAGGCTCACGCCCCAGCATTTGGCGCAATGGGCATAACCAACTATTGCCTTTGCATTGCAGGTAGCGGCTTCTCAGCGTAGGTTGGAACCGCACAGGCACCTGTTCCCGGGCATTCTGTAGATGCTTTGCAGGCTTTAGGATCAGTGCAGCCTCCGAGTACGCCCTGCCTGATCATTGCATGAAGCGCAGCTGCCAAAGCAGGTACCGGCATTTGCGCTCAAAGTGCAACCGGTTAATACTGCCGGTAAAGCACCACCTGCTAAGCGTGACATAGCAGTTACGGGAGTTTTGCCCCAGTTATCCAAATAAAGGAAACAGGAATTGGCGTTATCCTCCCATTTTACTTTCTCCCAGCTACAATCTTTATCCAGAGAACCAGCAAATACAGTAGCAGGGAATAACACCAGAGATAGTGCTAGCACGGCAAACATTAAGCCAGCTATTTTCCTCATAGTCATAGTACCTCCTATTATTTTGTCAGATTATTTTACAAGGTAAAAAAACGCTTGTCAATAGGCAAGGCTGAAATATTCTTGAAAATCATAGTGACAAACGTTACAATTACTGGCTATTGCGGTTAATTTTTTAATACATTTGGCTCAATTTTAGTGAAAGTTAATCTGACGGAGGATATTTGATTTGGATGTTCTGGGGAAGCATTTATTGCTTGAACTTAGAGATTGTAACCGGGAAACAATCGATAATATTGAGTTCATAAAAGAGATTCTCTGCGAAACTGCCGAGAAAATAGGGGCCACAATAGTTAACCAGGCTTTCCATAAATTTGCTCCTCAAGGTGTAAGCGGTGTAGTAGTAATTGCCGAATCCCACATATCTATCCATACCTGGCCGGAGTATGGATATGCCTCTGTAGATATATTTACCTGCGGCAACATCATTGATCCCAAAAGTGCTATCAACCTTTTGGTGGAAAGGCTGGAAGCAAAAGAGTCATCTTTCATCGAGCTCAAAAGGGGTATCCTGCAGGGGAACAAGGTTGTTTGCGGAATAAAATGATTCCCGATTATTTTGGTAAAGGTTCCTGGCTGCACGACAGGGTTACCCCCGACCTCATCCAGAGTCACAGTATCAAGAAATATATCTATTCAGGAAAAACCGAGTTTCAATCGGTAAGTATTGTCGATACCAATGCCTTCGGTATCTGTCTTGTCCTTGACGGTAAAATACAATCCAGTGAGTATGACGAGTTCATTTACCACGAAGCCCTGGTACATCCTGCCATGCTGGTTCATTCCTGCCCGGAGAAGGTCTTTATTGCTGGAGGTGGTGAGGGAGCTACTTTGCGGGAGGTCTTATCTCACACATCTGTTAAAAAAGCGGTTATGGTGGATATTGACAAAGAGGTTGTCGATATCTGCCGCCGCTTTCTTCCTACCTTTCATCGGGGCTCCTTTGATGATACGCGCGTTGAATTGCATTTTACCGATGCCAGAAAGTATCTCCAGGAGTCCCCTGAAAAATTCGATGTTATAATTCTTGACCTGGTTGAACCGTTGGAAGCAGGGCCTGCCTGTATGTTGTATACCAGGGAGTTTTACCAGATTGTGCGGGACAAGCTTAATGAAGGCGGCATTGTGTCAGTGCAATGCGGGGCATCAGGGTGGGTCAATGTCCAGAATTATTGTGCAATCGTAGCTACATTGAAATCAGTTTTTACTACAGTCTGCCCTTACCAGGTATACGTGCCCGCCTTTGTTGACCAGTGGGGTTACGCTACTGCCTCTCTAAGTTTGAATCCCGCCTTACTGTCACCGGGCACAATAGACGTGAGTGTATCTATCCAGGCTGACTAACCTATTAAAATCCTATGACGGCATCAGCCATCAGAAACTGTTTGCCCTTTCCAAACATCTGCGTCAGCAACTTGCCTCGGCCAATAAAGTTATAACAGATGCCAACCCGGTTGTCATGTGAAGACATTTTAGCGTATAGTCTAGCGGAAATTGCGTCTCAAATAAAAAAGTGAAAAGGTAAGGGAATGTCATATCGAAGAATCAGCACTGATAACCTAACTCCCATCTGGATAATAATGATTATCAACTTAATGGTATATATTGCTACCCTGGTATCCGGCAAATTAATATTCTTGTTGGGATTAAGTGCTGCTACTTTCCTGGCGCAACCCTGGACGATCATAACCAGTATGTTCACCCATGGTGGCCTGTGGCATATTCTGGTAAATATGCTGACGTTATACTTTTACGGCAGTTTCCTGAGCCAGCTCGTGGGAAATAAAAACTTACTGATTATATATTTCTGCGGTGGTATATTGGGAAATATTTTCTACCTTTTGCTGGCATTTAATCCGAATTCTATTGTCATTGGAGCCTCCGGTGCGGTATTTGCCCTGGGAGGAGCACTGGCTGTCTTGACACCAAGACTTAAGGTTTACATATTCCCCATCCCCGTCCCCATGAACCTGTGGATAGCGGTGATCGGAGGTTTCCTTATATTGTCACTGATTCCGGGAATAGCCTGGCAAGCACACCTCGGCGGTTTGGTTTTTGGTCTTCTCGCCGGCTACTATTTTCGCAAGAGACGTCCCTTGTTATTTTAATCCCTTAAATCGGCCCTCTTTGCTCATAGATACCACCCTGATGTACAGTGGTAGCCTTCGTTTTTCTAAAATGCGGAAAAGGATGTAGTATATTTTTATGAAATCGGTCCGGTCCAAGAAGTCGGCAGAGGCATATCTCGATATTGAGACTACCGGTTTATCACAGCTATACGATGCCATAACCGTTGTCGGCATTTACCTGTGCAGCGATAAAGAGGAGAGACTGGTACAGTTATTTGGAGACCAGATAACAAAAGACAATTTGAAATCGGCTCTGAAAAATGTACGCAGGATATATACCTATAATGGGAGACGGTTTGACCTCCCTTTCATTGATGCATTTCTGGGGATTGACCTGGAAGCAGAATTTGATCACTGCGACCTGATGTATGATTGTTGGGCCTGCAATCTCAGAGGTGGTTTTAAGGCAGTTGAGCGGCGGCTACAAATTCCCAGGCAGACGGAAGGTGTAACGGGACTTGATGCCGTAAGGTTATGGTGGCAATACCGGGAAAGCTATGATGAGGATGCTCTTAACTTGCTGCTCCAATATAACAAGGAAGATGTGGTGAATTTAAAAGAGTTAAGAATTAAGCTATCCGAGTACAAGGACGGGCTTCAGTACTGACAGCGGTAGTTTAATTAGAAAAATAGCCTGATTTTGAGAAAATCTTCTACAAATAGTTTCGGGTTGCTTTTAACGGGATAGTGAAGGAGTGTGGAGTACAAAGCCCTTCTTTTCTGCTTCGAAAATATCTTTGAGAGCCAGTGTCCTCCCTGTTTGAATTGAATTGAAACCATACTTCTTGCGGATACGGTCAAAGGCTTTGTCCAGGCGTTCCTGCCGCTGTGATTTGTAATCGAAGAGCTGTAACTGTTTTCCCTCTCCCGCCAGGTTTGATACTTCTACGCCAAGGAGTCGTACCAGCTTCTGTTTTCCTGAAAGAGCGCTATTTAGCAAACGGGCGGCGGTGGTAAAAATAGTATCATCGGAATCGGTAGTTTCCGCTGAGCTATGGCTGCGATTGATAGTATCAAAATCGGCGTATCTCAGTTTTAAGGAAATGCTCTTGGCCCGTTTGTTTTGCTGCCTCAGTTCCGCTCCAACTCTTTCACAGAGGTAGCGCAAAATAGCCTGGAGTACGTTGGAAATCGAGGGTATCCTGGGCAAGAGTGGTTTCCCTGCTGATAGATTTAGCCTCCCCTGAAGGTTCAATCTTCCTGTTATCAATACCGTTGGCATGCCGATATAAGTACATTCCGGAGTCGCCCAAGATTCTTTTGGCGGACTCGGGAGTTAATTTTGCCAGTTGACCTATGCTGGTGATGCCGTATGTTTTCAATGCTTGTTCAGTTTTAGGCCCGACACCGGGCAGCTTTTTAATCGGAAGCGGTGCCAAAAATTCCTTTTCCTGTCCAGGTGGAACCTCGATGAGCCCATCCGGTTTACTGAGGTCCGAAGCAATTTTAGCCACCACTTTACTGCTGGCAATCCCAATTGAAGCAACCAGGCAAAGCTCATTTTTGATGCGCCCTTTCATGGATAAAGCGATCTGGTGCGGGGAACCGAAAATATCGCAGCCGGTAATATCAAGGTACGCCTCGTCCAATCCACCCGGCTCTATGCAGGGCGAGAAGTCAGCCAGAATTGCCATGAATTGATCAGACGCTTCCCGGTAGCGGGAAAAATTACCCTGCAGGAATATGGCCTGAGGGCAGAGACGATATGCCCTGGTCAGGGGCATCGCTGAATGAATTCCGAAAGCTCGGGCTTCATAGGAGGCTGAAGCGACTACACCCCGGCGGTCAGGCTGCCCTCCCACTATGACAGGTTTACCTCTGAGGGAGGGATTTAATGCCTGTTCCACGGAGACGAAAAAGGCATCAAGGTCAACATGAAAAAAACCACGGATCATAACTGCAATTCCTTATTCGCCTGTTGTTCTCTTTAGAAAAGTTAGGAGATATACTTTTGGCGGCGTTACCTTTTATCATTGTTTGCCGGGCTACTCACGGGAACCACCGATTTTACCTTGCGTTCTAAAATCGTTCTGTCAACGAGTATTTGCCTCTGGCAGCCCAGGCATTTTATTCTGAAGTCTACTCCGATCTGGAGCACCTCCCATCCATTGCTGCCGCAGGGATGTTTTTTACGCAGCTGGATAGTATCGCCCGGTTTCAGGTCCTTCATTGTTGGCATGGCTTATTCAACTGGCTGGTCACATTGTTAATTCTATCTCTCAACTCCCGGGCAGTGTTTCGGGCTGCTTCGGCAAAGTCGCTTTGTTTGGAGGCATAGAGCACCTGTCTGTGAGACATTGATGATGGCCTTCTCGGCATGGGCATCAATTCCATCTTCAACTGCCTGTGCCAGGTCGCCTCCCTGGGAGCCGACGCCAGGAATAAGCAACGGCATAGTGGGGCAAAGTTGCCGTATTTGTTTCAATTCCTGCGGATAGGTGGCACCGACCACCAACCCGATATTTCCATGGATATTCCATTCGGTCGCCTTTCTGGCGACTATTTCATATAAATGTCTGCCGTTGGAATCTGACAAGATCCTGGAAGTCCTTCGCTCCGGGATTCGAGGTGCGGCACAGGATGAATACCCCCTTATCTTCATAATTGAGGAAAGGCTCGATAGCGTCAAAACCCAGATAGGGGTTTACCGTTGCTGCATCGAAGCCGAACATATCGAAGAGGCTCTTAGCATAGGCTTTGGCGGTATTGCCGATATCTCCACGCTTGGCATCACCTATGATAGGGATATGTTCCGGGTATGCATTCGATGGTCTCCAGCAACGCTTCCAGCCCCTCAATGCCCAGAGCTTCATAAAAAGCCAGGTTTGGTTTATAAGCACAGACCAGGTCGCTGGTAGCAGAAATAATCGCCTCGTTAAATTCAAAGATGCTTACGTCCGGCATTAAGTCCGGGTCGGGGTCAAGGCCGATGCAGAGCAGGCTTTTATTCGCGCGGCTTGCTGCCAGGAGCTTGTCCACAAATGTCATAGCTGCATTATAGCTCAACACGTCAAGGTATCCAAGCATCTGTGGGTGCCTATCTTCAAACGCCCACGGGGGGGCAACGCTTGTCAACATCCTTACTCCCTTATTCAGGCAAAATCCCTGTGCTATAATACGATTCTATGAACTATACCCAGGCTGAGACCTACGTCCTGAGCTTTACCGATTACGAGAAAATTCCGGGTATTGCCTATGCTGCGGAAAACTTCGACCTGAGGCGCGTAGAAGCAGTGTTGAGCCTGCTCGGAGACCCTCACCTGGGTACAAAAACAGTGCATATTGCCGGCACCAAAGGGAAAGGAAGCACTGCGGCCATGATAGCTCAGGTGCTCATCACCGCAGGTTATAAAGTCGGACTTTACACGTCGCCCCACCTTATTACATTGAGCGAGCGCATCCGGATAAATAATGTCCTGATATCAGAACAGGAGTTTGCCTTACTGGCAACTGAAATTCAGCCGCTGATCGAAAGGGTTAATAAGGAAGCTTCTTTCGGGAAACTAACTACCTTCGAAATTTTGACCATAATTGCTTTTGCCTACTTTAAGAAGAACTGCGTTGACATACAGGTGGTAGAGGTGGGACTGGGAGGACGGCTCGATGCCACGAATGTTGCCAGGGGTGATGTCTGTGTTATAACCTCTTTGAGCCTGGACCATACTGCAGTACTGGGCAATACTGTGGCCAAAATAGCTGTCGAGAAGGCAGGAATAATAAAACCCGGAAGTATAGTGGTCAATTTCCCACAGCCAAAAGAAGCCCTGGAAGTTATCAAACAGACCTGCAAGAAGCAGGGCGCTACGTTGATTCAGCTCGGGGAAGATATTACCTGGAGCAGGACCGGTGGTAACCTGAACCAGCAATCGCTCACTGTCGTAAGCAAGAACCAGACCTACGACTTGCAAATACCCCTTATCGGTGACTATCAGCTGGAAAATGCTGCCGCAGCAGTTGCAGCCCTTGAAGCATTAACCGGAATTGGAATAAAAGTATCAAGGGGAGCGATAGTCGAAGGATTGGAAAAAGTTAAATGGCCGGGCAGGTTGCAAATTTTGCAGCACCAACCATTGGTAGTTGTCGATGGCGCCCATAATGTACTTTCTATTCGGAGGATGCTCGAGACCATCAAAAATTATTTCGAATACGATCGATGCAATGTTATTTTTGGAGTTTCATCGGACAAGGATATTCCGGGAATAGTGAGGGAACTGGCATCGTTTACTCCACACATTATTGTTACCAGGTCCAGTCACCCCAGGTCGGCTACAAGTTCTGCATTGGTTGAGGAATTCTCAAAAATGGGGATTAAGCCAAAGGTTGTCGATACCGTATCTCAGGGCATAGCAGAGACACTGATTGTAGCTCAAAAAACAGACCTGATACTTATTACCGGTTCGCTTTTTGTGGTGGCTGAGGCAATAGAATCCTATTCCAGATAGTTTCCGGAATTGTAATTATAGGCTGGAACTACTCGGATACCGTTGAAAGGGCTTGTTTGGGCAGCATGGTTCCCAAAAGACGTTGAAGAGCCATGGTATGGCTGCAAATTCCCCTCTGTGAGAAAAAGGAGCAGGTGCAGTGCCATTTTCCATCTTTAAAACCCACTTTGTAATTGTCATTTTCCCCGCGGAAATCAGTAGCAAAATCTAAAAAGGTAACACGTTCAGGTTCAAGAGCATATCGTTTGGCCTTTTCGATCTTTCCGATAAGACTTGATTGCATGTCACAACCTCCGCGTATAAGTATATAATTTTGGCGGCGGCATTGTCCAAGAAGTAACGGTTTCATGGAGTGCTTTGCCTCTGTCGGGCTTATCAGGCTACAATAGGTGCAATCGGAGGTTCCTCATAATGCGTAATGAACTTGCCAGTGCTTTAAAAGGGCATAATGCCGAGTATATCGAGATCAGGCTTGAGGAGGGTGAGTCGACCCGGATAGTTTACCGCGGACCACGGCTGGAAGAGATCGCCAGAACTTCCGGCGCTGGCGGCAATGTACGTGCCCTGGTTAAGGGGGGTTGGGGGTTTGTCAGTTTTAATACTATGGACGATTTGCGGAGTAAAGTCGAGCTGGCAGTAACTCAGGCAGGGTTGGTGGGGAAGGGAGATACCAAACTGAGCAAGATAGAACCAAAGGTTGATACAGTGGCTGCTGAAACCGGGAAGAATCCTCTCTCAATATCCCTGGAAACAAAAAAGAAATTGCTTGATGAATATAACGACCTCATTTTAAAAACACCAAAAATTCAAACTTCAAATATCAGCTATTCAGACGGGCAGAAAAAGACAACCTTTGCCAGTTCCGAGGGTGCTTATATTGAACAAAATAGAATCGATATAAGTGCGCGATTAACAGCCATAGCGGCGCAGGATGGTAATGTCCGTCAAATCGGTTTAAGTATCGGCAGTAAAGGTGATTTTGCGGTTGTTGAAGGATTGCAGGAGCAGGTAAAAGGAATTGCACAACGTGCTGTCGGGTTGTTATCTGCTCCACAAGCCGCCGGGGGTGAATATACGGTTGTCCTCGATCCTGTGCTGGCAGGGGTTTTTGTTCACGAAGCCTTTGGACATTTATCTGAATCGGACCATGTGTATGAAAACCAGAAGCTGCGCGATATTATGGTACTGGGCAGGAAATTTGGCGGCAAGCATCTGAATATAGTCGATGGAGCTGCTGTTCCCGGTTTACGGGGCAGCTATAAATATGATGATGAGGGGGTGCCTGCAAGTCAGACTTATTTAATACGGGAAGGAACCCTCGAGGGCAGGCTACATTCCCGTGAGACAGCCGCCAAAATGGGGGAAAAACCTACCGGGAATGCTCGTGCCATAAGCTATTCTTTTCCCCCCATTGTGCGGATGACCAATACCTTTATTGAGCCGGGTTCCATGTCTTTTGAAGATATGATTCACGATATCAAAGAAGGCATTTACGCTAAGGATTGGTATGGCGGTACTACCAGCCTGGAGATGTTCACTTTTTCCGCGGCTGAAGCCTATATGATTCGCGATGGTAAAGTGGCGGAGCTTCTGCAGCCGGTGATGCTCAGCGGAAATGTTTTTGCAACCCTTAATAATATCGATGCCATCGGCAATGACCTTGATATGAACCAGGGTGGAGGATGTGGCAAAGCAGGACAATCTCCTTTACCGGTTTCTAATGGGAGCCCGCATATCAGGATACAACATTGTCTGATCGGGGGTGGCAGTTAGATGGAAGAGATTATAAAACGGGCAAAAAAAGTAGCCGAAAAAGCTGAAGTATTTCAGGTCATTTCAAAAAGAACGCCGGTAAAATTCGAAGCGAATATTTTGAAACAGATTCAGACCAAAGAAGGTACTTCCACTGCGCTCCGGCTGATTAAAGATGGTAAAGTAGGATTTGCTCAGGTCACAGGCACGGTTGAACCGGAAAAATTGATTGCTATGGCACTGGAAACAAGCAAATTTGGAGCCGTTGCCGAATTTGAATTTCCGGGTCCGAAAAGTTATCCCGCGGTAGATATTTATGACGCTCGGGTAGAAAAAGTGACCATTGCCGAAATGGTGCACGTTGGAGAACAGCTTATCGAGGCGGTTCGAAGTATAGCCCCGGAAATATTGTGCGAGGCATCTATAGCTAAAGGAACAGTCTCTGTTCACATTCTGAACTCGAATGGCGGCCAGGCCAACTATGAAAAGAGTTTCTTCTCGACTGGAATTGAAGGTATGATCGTTGAGGGGAATGACATACTTTTTGTCGGGGACGGCCAGAGCTCGTGTCACCCGGTACTCGATCCTAAAGAACCTGATTGATGAAGTAATCATGCAACTTGATCTGGCAAAGAATAAAGCAAGCCTTTCCTCACAGCCTATGGCGGTGATTTTCAAGCCAAATGGGGTCGCCAGTGCCCTCATAAGCCCCCTGATAAGTGCCTTTAATGGTAAGACAGTATTTATGGGTGCTTCTCCATTGAAAGAGAAGCGGGGAGTGCAGGTTTTTGACAAGAAGTTTTCCCTTTATGATGATGCGCTCTTACCCTACGAGGTAGCGAGTTGCCCCTGTGATGATGAGGGAGTGCCGGGGCAACGAACGCCCCTTATTGAAGATGGGGTGGTGTCGCAATTCTACTATGATCTTCAGACTGCGGGTTTGGCCGGAGCCAGGAGCACTGGCAATGGTAGCCGCGGTGGCGGCTTACCTTCGCCGTCAATCAATTCTCTTATTATAAAGGGCGGTACAACTGCCTTTAATGATATGGTGGCACGTATCAAGATCGGATTGATAGTAGAACAGCTTATGGGTGCAGGTCAGGGGAATGTTTTGAATGGCGATTTCAGCGGCAATGTATTGCTTGGTTATAAAATAGAAAACGGTGTAATAACCGGTAGAGTGAAAGATACCATGGTTTCTGGTAATGTATATCAGGTAATGAAGGAGATTGAGGCGATGGGGAATGACTCGCGATGGGTGGAAGGATTTTTGAAAACGCCGAGCATTTATTGCGCTAACCTTTCAGTAGCTGCAAAAGGATAAGGATGTGGGATTATGAAGAATGCTATTAAGTTTATTAAAGAACCTAAAGCTAAGGAATTCGACCTTCTGGCATCATGGCCCGGAATCGGTAATGTGTCTTTGATACTGGCCAAGTACCTGAGAGATAAATTGCATGCTGAAGAAATCGGGACGATCGAGCCTTTTGACTTTTATAATCCGATCGGTGTTATGGTCAAAAATAATTTGGTAGAAGCCCCTCAGTTTCCTGAGTGCAAGTTTTATTACTGGCTGAACCCTAAAACTGACAGGGGATTACTCCTGTTTATCAGCGATGAGCAACCGAATTCGAAGGGTTATGACCTGGCCGGTTGTGTGCTGGACATTGGTAAAAAACTTCGGATTAGCAGGGTTTACACCTGTGCAGCAGCTATTGCCCGAATTCATCACACCGAAACACCCAGAGTCTGGGGAGCTGCTACCAAACCCAATCTCATTGACGAATTAAAGAAATATGATATTGTGCTGAGAGGTGACATTCAGATCGCCGGGCTTAACGGTTTATTTCTGGGAGTAGCAAAAGAGCGTGAAGTTGACGGTATTTGCCTCCTGGGAGAAGTTCCGATGTATACAACCCGGATACCGAATCCGAAAGCCGCATTGGCTATCCTTGGCGTAATGACCAAGATTCTAAAAATAGACCTCGATATGACTGAACTGGCAACTATAGCCAAGCAGGCAGATGAAGAGATGAAAAAGCTGGCTGCTGAAGCAATGGAAGAATTTATTACCAGTTATACCAAACCGGTATGGCCGGCTCCGGAAGAGTATGAAGAAGAGGAAGGTGATGACGAAGATGAGGATGAAGAAGAAGATGATGATGAGGAGGAAATCAATCAGGAGAATTAGGTGACCCCGGAAGTATCAATCCGACAATATATTGCTGAAGCTTTGGCCCCGAATGAGCTGCTGACTAAATCTCTTTTAACCCGTCTCAGTTGCATCAGCGTCGGTGACCTGGAATATTTCAAACAATTATGGCCGGGAATACCGGTGGACCGAAAGCGTCATGTGATATCCCAGTTAGTTAAATTAAGCCAGGATAATTTCAGGTTAAATTTCTCGGAGATATTTGTTTATTGCCTTTATGATACTGATTCCAGAGTAAGGGCCAGTGCCATTGCCGGTTTGTCGGACGAGGAAGACTATTGTTATGTATCCCCTCTCGTGCATATAGCTAAAAAAAGATACGACACACGAAGTTAGAGAAGCTGCAGTCAAAGCTTTGGCTAACTTTGCAACGCTGGGGGCAAACGGCAAGTTGTCGGAAGCTCTTATCAATAAGATTTACGATGCTTTGCTTGAATTATTGGACGATGTATCGACAGAAATCGAGATCAAAAGCCTGGCGCTGGAAGCAATTGCACCTCTTAACTTACCGCGAGTAAAGAGTTTGATAGAAGACTCATTATCGTAGTAATGATGCAAAACTTAAAACAAGTGCAGTGAGGGCTATGGGACGTACTTGCGACCCGCTATGGCTGACTACATTACGAAATGTTCTGCAGAGCGGCGATAAAGAGCTACGCCATGAAGCTGTACATGCTCTCGGTGAACTTGGCTCTGAAGAAGCTTTACCTGATATAGTGGAGTTACTTAGAGATGGAGACGTTCAAATTCAAGAAGCGGCTGTCAGGGCTTTGTCGGAAATTGGCGGCGATGAATCCAGAAGGGTATTGACTGAGCTTGTCAGAAGCCCCCAGGAAGGTTTAAGACGTACCGCCAAACTTGCGCTTAAGGAGCTCGATATTTGCAGCGACCCACTAAATCCGAATCTGTAAATACACTTCCGACACTCAACGGGAACAAAATAATACTGCGTCCCAAGCAAAGTAGCGACGCTGTCAATGATTATGAGTGGCGCAAAGATAGTGAGCTGTGTTCTCTCGATGCAGCGCAGCCTATAATCAGTTCTTTTGAAGAATATTTAAGATTCGCCTCCGAGTTTTCTTCCTCTTCAAAGCGGTCATGTCATTTTGCTATCCAGACGCTACAGGGAAAACATATTGGCAATTGTAGCTATTTTGACATAGATGAGATTTCCCGTGAGGCTGAGATCGGTATTATGATTGGGGATAAAGACTACTGGAATCGTGGCTTACGGTACGGATGCGATATGCACTGTCGTGCACTATATTTTTTCACAAACAAGGCTGAAGAGAGTTTATCTCAAGACATTGGAGTGGAATATTCGAGCCCAGAAATGCTTTCAAAAATGCGGCTTTAAATCCTGCGGGCACCTTAATCGTGACGGATATAGTTTCATACTCATGGAAATTCTCCGCCCCGCCCCCACATCAGGCCAGATTTAGGGGTAAATCCCTAACAACTACCAGGTCCCCAGGCTATGCGCAAATCAACTTACTTTTTAGTCGATTACAAACGTCTTTAACGCGGTTTGAAGCTCCTTGTAGTTTACAAACTGCTTGATCATTGCGTTTTTAAACCGTTTTGAGTGATTGAAATGTTGGAGATGGAGTAGTTCGTGGTACACAATAAAATCAATCAGACTGACAGGCAGACAAATCAATCTCCAGTTAAAGGATAAGTTCCCCTGCCGGGTGCAATATCCCCAGCTTTTGGTCTGCTTTGTTGCTATATTGTTAAAGCTTACTCCGAGCTGTGGGGCGAATTCCCTGGCTTTCTGTTTCACATAACTATAAGTCTGAGCGGTGATGAAATCAACCAGAAGTTTATCGTTTTTTTGTTCAGAGTTACCGTAAACAATAACCCGTTTCCTGTCCAGTTTTACTCCCGTGAGTTCTTTTTCTGCCAGTTGAAATTCAACTTTAAGATATTCCCCCTGATACAATATTTTACCGTTGCTGAACAATTTCCTTACCTGTGCTAACTCTTTAACCTTCTTCTCCAGCCACTTATGTTTATCCTCCAGGACACTCTCCGCAGTGATTCTTCTATTATGGGGAAGGCTTATTCTTAGGTGCAGATCAGAAGTGATCCTGAGATAAGCGTGCCGGATACGCTTGTATTGTATGCTGCAGGTCAGTTTTTTACCGTTTATCTCCAGTTCTGTAATAGCCATATTATTCAATCTTTGGAAGCTTCTGACCAGAAGCCTGCTCTATTTTCCTTCAACAACCTGGTTCGCCGGGATGGCCGCAGCACGTCTGTCCTTTTCTTATTTTGATAAAGGTATTGCGAATTACGAGATAAAGCTTCCTGTGAAGAGGAATCTGAGCGCTCATATTGGACAAGAAATTGCTGGTAGTTCTCATAACGTTGTTGACTGCTTAACAGTGTAAACTGAGTTTCAATTCAGGTCAACCTTCTCTCCCCTCATATTTGTTATAATTGGAGATGCCTGCGGGTCGGTAGACTCATGATTGCATCACTCGAATAAAATGACTAAAGATATTGCACTTTACGTCCATTTTCCTTTTTGCCGTCGGAAATGCAGCTATTGCTCGTTCGTATCCTACCAGGATTTCGATTCCGCTATTCCCTACTATATCAAAGCGCTTAAACGGGAATTGGCTTTACGAGTTGCTGATAAAAATATATCAACTGTTTATTTTGGCGGCGGCACCCCCAGCTTGCTTAGCTCAGAGCAACTGGGAGACATAGTATCTGCTATACGAACGGTCGCCAGCGTTGACAAAAATGCAGAGATTTCAATTGAAGCAAATCCCGGAACGACTGGTGAGCTATTTTTTAGGGATATAAGAAAAATAGGTGTAAATAGACTCAGTGTTGGGGTACAGAGCTTTAATGACCGGGAGCTCAATGTGTTAGGCAGAATTCACTCCTCAGAGGAAGCAAAGGAGGCAGTGCACTATGCCCGGAATGCAGGATTTTCCAATATAAGTATAGATTTGATCTACGGCATACCAGGGCAATCACTCGCAGATTGGCGTTATAGTTTAAAGGAAGCTATGAAACTGGATGTCGAACACCTTTCGCTCTACGCGTTGAGTCTGGAAGGTTGTGAGCCGATGAGCAAAGCCATTGAGCGTGGAGAATTGCCTGCTCTTAATCCTGATCTATGTGCTGATCAATTTCAAATGGCAGAGGATTTGTTAGCCCAACAGGGTTATTGCCACTACGAGATATCGAACTGGTCAAAAAAGGGTTATGAATGCAAACATAACCTTACCTACTGGCAGAACGAACCCTATATCGGGATAGGAGCGGCAGCACACTCTTATATCGACGGACAACGATTGGCAAACACAAAAGATATCAAAACATACCTGGATACTTTCTTGAACAACTCGCAGCCGGTGCTGGATGTTGACGAAGAGATTGGGTTTGAGCTGCACCTGGCTGAATCGATTATTCTGGGTCTGAGATTGAACAGGGGAATAGATTTAGTTGCCTTTGGAAAGCGTTTTGGCGTTAATGTGCTGAGTCGCTACAACAAACAGGTGAGTTACCTTGCGGATTTGGGGCTGCTGGAAATTGCGGGAGAAAGCATGCGGCTCACAAATCGTGGAAGATTACTGGGGAACGAGGTATTCTGGAGATTTCTACCTGCCTGAATTATTTAAAGTAAATCGATGTAATCAGGGAGATTCACTAATAAAATGGATCAGTCAATGATCAGGAACTTCTGCATTATTGCTCATATAGATCACGGTAAGTCCACACTGGCTGATAGGCTTATTGAACTTACCGGCACAATGAGTAAGGATGAAATTGGCGAGCAGGTACTTGACAGTATGGATCTGGAACGTGAGCGAGGCATAACCATTAAGGCTAAAGCTATCCGGTTGGATTATAAGGCGAAGGATGGCAAGACGTACAGGTTAAATTTAATTGACACCCCCGGCCACGTGGATTTTTCTTATGAAGTGTCGCGTACCATTGCTGCTTGCGAAGGAGCATTGCTCGTAATAGATGTTACGCAAGGTATTCAGGCACAGACACTGGCTAACGTCTATCTGGCCATGGAACATAATCTTGAAGTTATACCGGTGTTGAATAAAATTGATCTATCTTCCGGTGAGCCCGAAAACGTTCTGGAAGAAATAAGGACCGTACTTGGTTACAATCCCGAGATGGTTGTTTCTATAAGCGCCAAAACGGGCCTGGGAGTAGCGCATTTACTGGAGGAAGTCGTAAAACGGATACCGCCTCCCAGGGGTGAAGTCGCTATGCCGTTGCGAGCACTTATTTTTGATTCACACTATGATTCATATAAAGGCGTCATCGCATACCTCCGGGTAGCGGATGGGCAAATATCCAAGGGAACGAAACTTAGGTTAATGGGGCAGGGCAAAGAAATAGAGGCCCTGGAAGTGGGCTATTTCTCTCCCGGTCCATGTCCTGTCGATACTTTATCAGCCGGTGATGTTGGCTATATGGCTACGGGATTGAAATATGTGGGAGAATGCCGGGTCGGAGATACCGTTACGACAGTTTCAAACAGTGCGACTGAACCGCTTATCGGATACCGCCCGGCAAAGGCGATGGTATTTGCCGGCATATATCCCGCCGAAGCAAACGATTACCAGGAGCTCCGTGAAGCAATTGAGAAACTCAGCCTTAATGATGCTTCGCTTTCTTTTGAGCAAGAGTCGAGTCCGATTTTAGGAAATGGGTTTCGCTGCGGATTTCTGGGTTTGCTGCACCTGGATATCGTGGTTGAGCGTTTGGAGCGGGAATTCAATTTGTCATTGGTGGTGACAGCTCCCGGGGTAAGTTTCATCGTGACTAAAATCGGGGGAGAGAAGTTGACAATAATCAACCCCACCGATTTGCCGGAATCCAATGAAATTGCCAAAATGGAAGAACCCTGGGTACGTATATCGATTATCACGCCGTCCAAGTTTATCGGTCCTGTGATGGACCTGGTTACGGAATATGCAGGAGTGTATAAAAAGACTGAATACCTGGGGCAGGCAAAAACTTTGAGTGAATTTGGCCAGCGGGTACAGCTTGAATATGATATGCCCTTACGCTCTATGTTGACCACCTTTTATGATCAGTTGAAAAGCCGGAGCCAGGGGTATGCTTCCCTTGACTATGAGCTTATAGGCTATCGTGAGGCCAAGCTTATAAAAATCGATGTGCTGGTCAACCAGGTGGTGGTAGATGCATTCAGCCGTATTGTGCCACCGGATAAAGCGCATGATGTCGGAAAAGCGATGGTGCATAAATTAAAGGAAGCCATCCCGCGCCAGCTATTTAATGTGCCGATTCAGGCGGCTGTTGGCGGACGGATTGTAGCTCGAGCCGACATACCTGCTAAACGCAAAGATGTGCTCGCGAAATGTTATGGGGGCGATATCACCCGCAAACGCAAACTTCTGGAAAAACAGAAAGAGGGCAAGAAAAAAATGAGGCACATCGGACATGTCGATGTGCCCAAAGAAGCGTTCATGAGTGTACTGAAACTTAGCTAGGTAAACGCTGGTGAGGGGTAGACTCCAGTCGCAAGCGCATAAATAGAGAGAGCTTTAATAATCCTTTATTACGATTCCCCTCTGGGGCACAATCTCGAAAAAGTGATCTTTTAAGTCGGAATAGGTACTGCGCATTTTTCTGATCGAAAGCATTCGAGCACGATGACAGCCGAAACTACTTATGCTTAAAACAATAACGCCCTCAGCAACAAATTCTTCGACACCGTAGCGGGATAGCGAAGTAGATCCAGAAAGTATGCCCGAAGTGATTACTACTGTGCATTCAAGACTATCCTCAATAGAAGATACCAGGTTTTTGGTATAACCCTGTATATACGGTAGATTTTCCTGCCCGAAGACCAGAGGGGCAATAGTGTCAATTACGATACGTTTGGCACCAATTTCTTTGACATGTTTCTGTAGATCGTTTATCACGGTAAGGACGTCGACTTCTGCTGTTTTGCCGCTGCGCATCCCGTAAAAGTAAGGAGATATATCCACCAATCCCAACTTCCGCTGCTCTACATATTTTCTAAAATTCCAGCCTAAAGATTCAGCATCAACTATGAGATGCCCGGGTTTCTCGTCTCCGGAAATATAAATGCCGTTTTCGCCTTCTATAAGTCCCTGGTGAAGATACTGCAATCCGAAAATAGTCTTGCCGGTGCCAGATTCACCGCTCACTAAATAGACCTTGCCGGCCAGGAATCCTCCGCCAATGAGCGGATCAAGCCCGGCTACACCGGTCGATACTCTTACCGGTATCTTTATATGTAATGCTTCTTCTTCAGGACGCGCCTTTGGTTTTTCTACAGGCTTTACCTCTTCCCTTAGTGCTGTAATAATCGCTTCCAGAGGTTTTATTTCGTCTTTCACTCCGGTTTGTGCGGCCGGTTCCGGTTCCTTTGTCTCAACTTTCTCAGATATAGTTATCTTAGTCTCATCAGTGACAATCGCCTCTTCTTTTATTTCCGACTTGGGTTCTGCTTTCACCTCTTCCTTCTTCCCTTCCTCTTGTTTTGTTTCTCCGGAGGCCTCTTCTTTTGCCCCAAGTACAGGGGAAACTACATCTCGCCCTAGACCGGTGCCGCATTGAGTGCAATAAGTGAACTGGTGAGGATTGCTGGCCTTACATTTGGGGCAGTCTTTGGCCAGCCTTAAACCGCATTGTCGGCAAAATTCAGCATCATAAAGATTATCTGCAAGGCACCGTGGACATTTAATAGTAATCATTACTACGCCTCCAGTTTCTTATAACAGGGTTTGTCTTTTCATTTGCAGCCCACCCCATCGCATCGACGCTACGAAAGCTACTTTGGTAGTAGAAAAATTTCCTACATTAGATTGGGATTTAATCATTGTGAATATTAACCATATCATAAGTCATTGACTATGCGTAGTCAATAGGTTTGTACTTGTCTTTACCTTTGTCAGAAGCTATAATTGATTCCACTTTTTAAGGAAAAGTGAAGGGAGGAGGAGATTTATGCCTCCATATGCGTATTTCAATAAAAAATTCATGCCTCTTGAAGAAGCTAAAATTGGGGTTCTGACCCATGCCTTGCACTATGGCACTGCTTGCTTTGAAGGGATCAGGGGTAACTGGAATGCCGAAGAGAGCCAGATTCTTATATTTCGCGCTAAGGAACATTTCGAGCGCCTTCATCAGAGTTGCCGGATTATACGGGTGAAACCCCAGTATTCAGTCAAAGAAATGTGCGATTTGACTGTAAAGCTGGTCGCAAAAAGCGGTTACAAAGAAGATGTTTATATACGCCCTCTGGCATATAAGAGCGCTGAAAGGGTTGGCGTTCGAGTTCACGATATTGAAGATGATTTTCTGTTGGTAGTAGTTACTCTGCCCGCATATCTTGACGCAGAGAAAGGTGTGCGTTGCTGCGTTTCTTCGTGGAGACGTGTTGACGATAATATGATCCCGGCACGAGGAAAAATTACCGGCATTTACGTGAACAGTGCGCTGGCCAAGAGCGAAGCTCTGGAAAGAGGTTTTGACGAGGCTATATTGCTCACTCAAGACGGTCATATTTCGGAGGGGAGTGGTGAGAATGTATTTATGGTAATAAATAACAAGTTAATAACACCCCCTACCACTGATAATATACTACTGGGTATCACCCGCGATACGGTAATGCGCATTGCTCAAAGTGAGCTCGGTATAGAAACTATAGAAAGATCAGTCGACCGCAGCGAATTATATACATGCGATGAAGCATTTTTTACCGGTACTGCTGCACATGTGACCCCTATTATTGAAATCGATGAACGGCCGGTAGGAAACGGCAACATTGGCAAGATTACGAGTAAATTGCAGCAACTTTATTTTCAGATAATACAGGGCAAGAACCTTAAATACCGCGAGTGGTGTATTCCTGTCCGTTCTTAAGCTAAAAAACCCACGACGATATCATCGTCGTGGGTTTAATACTTTTAGACTCTGCCTGTCAATATCGAGAGTATGCCAGCGTAGTTATTTCTCTGATTTGGCCCGTTTTTTCTTGCTTTTTGCCGCAGGCTTGGGTGCTTCTTTTTCAGCAGTCATCACTATGCCAGCTTTATTTAGTTTTTTGGCCAATCTTGATTTTTTCCTGCTGGCGGTGTTGGGATGAATGACCCGCTTTTTGGCAGCCTTATCAAGATGACTCGAGGCTTCTTTGACTGCTATTGCAGCCCCTGCCTTTTTATCTTGAATAAGATTCTCAGCCTTGGCTACGAAGGTCTTGGTAGCGCTTTTCATAGACCGATTCCGCGCCTGTTTCCTTTTACTGGACCTCGCCGCTTTCTGTCCTGATTTACTTCTGAGCAAAATAGTCTCCTTTCTACGTATTGATACCAGCCTTTGTAGGGCTGCTCCTTATTGCACTGATAACTCCGCGCACACTGCGAACCCTTGATAGCAAGTGAGTTAATTGTGTCATACCACTGATATCCAGCATGAAAAACATGGAACTGGCGTCTCCGTGTTCCACTATTTTTAGATTGGATATATTTACATTCTCTTCGGCAATGACTGCGCTTATATCTCTGAGCACCCCCACCCTGTTCCAGGCATCGATTTCGATATTTACCGGATAGACTTCATGAACTTGCCCCCACTTCACCCCGATTAGTCTTTCTTTTTCTTTTAAATTAGTAATATTGGGACAATCCCTGCGATGTACCGTAATCCCCTGGCTGCGCGTAATGAAACCAATTATATCATCGCCTGGCAAAGGATTACAGCAAGCACCCAGCCGGGTAAGCAAATCGCCAACTCCGAGCACCTGTATCCCAAGGATGTTTGGCCGTTCAGCAGGGAATTTTGGATACAAACGCTGTCAGATCCGGTTCCGGCTCCGGTTCTCGGCCCAGTTTGATATCCAACTGGTGAGAAGTGATTACTCCGCTTCCTATTGAAGCCAGAAAATCGTCGTAACTGTCACAATTAAACATGCGAGCGAGTTCTTCTACATTGGGAAGGCTGATGCCTAACCGTCTTACTTCTCTCTCCAGAAGCTGTCTCCCGCGTTCGATATTCAGGGTTCGTTCCTGTTTCTTAAACCATTGCTTGATTTTTCCTTTGGCATGGGAAGTCTTAATGTAGCCCATATCCGGGTTAAGCCAGTCAAGGCTTGGCCCCCTGTCGGTTTTGGTGACCATTATCTCTACGATGTCACCATTTTTGAGTTCATGATTTAACGGAACCAATTTGCCATTTACTTTGGTCCCAATACACCGGTGTCCTACCGACGTATGAATTCGGTAAGCGAAATCGAGCGGCGTAGCACCTCTGGGCAATGCTTTAATCTCCCCTTTTGGTGTATAAGCAAAGACCTGGTCTATGAAAGACGTCTGTCTTTAACGATTCCAGGAACTGCTCGCTATCCAGTTCGTCCTGCCCTTCAATTAGTTGCCGTAACCAGGAAATTTTATCCTCGAATTGAGCATCAGGTTTGCCGGCTTCTTTGTAGCGCCAGTGGGCGGCAATGCCGTAATCGGCAATTCGATGCATCTCGTAGGTTCGTATTTGTATTTCCAGGGGGGTGGTGCCCTTGCTCAAAACGGTAGTATGCAATGACTGATACCCGTTAGTTTTTGGATTGGCAATGAAGTCAGAAAATTCTTCTTGCAAAGGATGCCAGAGGTTATGAATAACACCAAGCGCTTTATAACAATCAGGAACCGTATCTACGAGAACCCTGAGTGCGAAAAGATCATGAATATCGCCAAAATCTTTTCCCTGGGCTGCGTATTTATTTATCTTGTTGTAGATGCTATAAATGTGTTTCGGTCTTCCTATTACCTTTGCCTTCACGTTGGCTTTTTGCAACTCCAGTTCAAGAGTCTTCGTTGCTTCAGCGATAAAATCCTCACGTTCGTTACGACGCGCAGATACCAGGCGGGCGATTTCATGATACTTGTCGGGTTCGAGGTAACGAAAAGCCAGATCTTCAAGTTGCCATTTTATTTCCCAGATCCCGAGCCGGTGGGCTAGAGGAGCATAGATCTCCTGGGTTTCGCGAGCAATAGTGCGTCTTTTCTCTGGTGACAAAGGCGCCAGTGTGCGCATATTGTGCAAACGGTCAGCAAGCTTGATAAAAACTACCCGTAAATCCTCCGCCATCGCAATCAGCATCTTACGCAGATTCTCGGCCTGGGATTCATCTTTCTCTGTTGTAGTGGTTGGTAGTTTCAGTTTTCTTAATTTAGTGGTACCTTCAACTAATTTGCGTACTTCAGGACCAAACTTAGCTTCGATTTCAGATGGAGGTATGTTGCAATCTTCGGTAACGTCATGGAGTAAGGCAGCTGCCAGCGTATATGCATCAAGTTGAAGGTCAGCCAAAATCAAAGCTGTCTCAAATGGGTGTTCGAGGAAAGGGTTACCTGATAACCGGGTTTGCCCTTCATGCGCCTTTGAGGCAAATTGATAAGCTTCCTCGATCAGAGACAATTTCTCTTCAGGTAGATATTGCCTGGCTTTTTCTATAAGTGGAGTTACATTCATTTGACTACTCTGTAAACGTTATAATAAGCAAATTTGGCATTTGATGCAAATGCTCACGCACTGGCTTTTGTTAACAACGACTTTTTTGTATTTGGCGTATAATATCAATCACGAAAAGTAAAAATCTGCAAATCCTTGCGATAGGGAAAACAACATTCGTTATATGGTTTACTAACGATGGCCACTGTAAAGGAATTTCAAAGATACCAAAGGCAACTGTTAATTGAAGATTTTGGCGTAGAGGGCCAGAGACGTTTAAACAAAGCCAGGGTCATTATTGCAGGGGCTGGCGGACTCGGAGGCGTAGTAGCCACCTACCTTACTGTCGCAGGGGTGGGGAAAATAAGATTGATTGATCATGACCTTGTAGAAACTACCAACTTAAACAGACAAATCTTATATGGGGATAAAGATATAGGCAAAAAGAAAGTAGATGTAGCCAGCTCGAAGCTCAAATCTTTAAACAAAGAAGTTGAGATAGAAGGTGTGTGCCAGAAGATAACGAAGGAAAATGTCTTTAATCTGGTTAATGACTTCGATTTGATTGTCGATGCCATGGATAACTTTCCAACAAGATTTATTCTTAATGAGGTTGTAATTCAGAAAAAGATTCCCTTATTTCATGGGGCAGTCCGGGGCTTTGAAGGGAGAGCAACTACCATCGTGCCGGGTAAAACAGTGTGTTTAAAATGCCTTTATTCCCGGGTTCCCGAGCCCAGTGTGTCTCCTGTCATCGGCGTTGCTCCCGCAGTGATAGGAAGCCTTCAGGCGACGGAGGTTATTAAATATCTTACCGGAATAGGAGAATTGCTCACTAACAGGTTATTGATCTACGATGGATTGGGCATGGAGTTCACGGAGATAAAATTGAAAAGGCGTGCAGACTGTGAAATTTGTCACCTCATTTAGAGATTGCCCCACCTGTGTAATAGTACCTGATACCCTGGGTTGCCTGCACTTGACGGTGGTTTAGATTACCGGATTAAATAATTTTACTCACGGTATGAGTTAGTATAGAATTTTGTACAATAGAGGCGTTTACTGTGAAATGAATTGGTATTATTGTTGTCGAAGGTGGATATCTTTAATAGATTGAGAGTAAAAGGAAAATTATATGGCGGAAATAGTTGCTGTTTGTATTAGCGAAAAGAAAGGGACAACCAAAAATAATATTGGCAAAGGATTCTTTCAAGAGAATCTGGGCCTGGTTGATGATGCTCACGCTGATTGCCAGACTCATAGACAGGTAAGTTTATTGGATATGAGCAGCATCGAGAAGATGAGAAAACTGGGTTTGAACGTAAATCCAGGCGACTTTGCTGAAAATCTCACTACTGAAGGCATTAGCCTGGTTTCGCTGCCGGTAGGTACTCGTCTCAACGTGGGAGACGAAGTGCTTCTTGAAATAACGCAGATAGGAAAAGAATGCCATGCCGGTTGTGCTATTTTTCAGCAGATCGGAAAGTGTATTATGCCTAAAGAAGGTGTATTTGCTAAGGTGATTCGAAGTGGAAACATTAAAACCGGTGATGTGATTCAAAGAGAAAAACAGGAGTGAAGACTTCCAAAATCTGAGATGTAAAATGCCGGAAAATGCCCAGTTCATAGTTATTTTTGTGACGGTTAGTAATAGTGCGGAAGCGGAAAATATCACCAAACATCTGCTTAAACACAAAAAAGCTGCCTGTGTTAACGTAGTGCCCACTATAAATTCGAGCTTCTGGTGGAAAGGGAAAATTGATTCAGAGCAGGAAAGTCTGCTGATCATCAAGACGGTTGCATCTGCACTTCAGGAGGTAATCACACTGGTAAAAGAAGTTCACAGTTATGAAGTTCCAGAGATAATTGCCCTCCCCATTATTGGCGGGAACGATGATTACCTCAGATGGATAAGTGATGAAGTTAAATAACGGCAAGCTGCAGCCAAAACATTACATGGGTAGGGAATTTTATGTCGTTTAAAGCACCGCGCGGTACTGCTGATATTTTGCCCGAGGAACAGCGATATTGGAGATATATTGAGGGTAAAGCTGCCGAAATTTGCAGGTTATACGGATATGAACGCATCGATACGCCGGTATTTGAAGACGCCGCGTTATTTACCCGCAGTATTGGTGAGGGTACTGATATTGTTACCAAAGAGATGTATGTTTTTCAGGATCAGAGCGGCAATAATTTATCGCTCCGGCCTGAGGGGACAGCTTCTGTCTGCCGCGCTTACCTGGAACATGGCATGGATAACAAAACGCAGCCGGTTAAGTTATTCTACTTTGCTACTATATTCAGATACGAACGACCACAGGCTGGCCGCTATCGACAGCATTACCAGTTTGGTTGTGAAGCGATCGGGGAGTCTTCCCCCGGTCTGGATGCTGAGGTAATTGACATGGCATGGCAATTCTTTTTGTCCCTTGGCCTCAAGCAGATTTCTCTGCAACTGAATAGCATAGGGTGCAGTCTTTGCCGACCGAAGTATCTGGAAGTGCTAAGGCAATATTATGCTACGAAGCTGGAAGGACTGTGCACTGAATGCCAGATAAGAATGGAGAAAAATACCCTGCGGTTGCTCGATTGCAAGAAAGATTTTTGCCAGGAAGTAGCTGATAACGCTCCTAAGAGCAGCGATTATCTTTGCCGGGATTGTGATGACCACTTCAAAGCAGTAAAAAGATATTTAACCATGTGGCAGATTCCATTCAAAATAAATAACCGGCTGGTCCGCGGCCTGGACTACTATAGCAAAACAGTTTTCGAGATACATCCGCCTGAAGAGGCGTCGCAGAGCGCTCTGGGTGGAGGCGGGCGTTACGATAGTCTTATTCAAGCAGTGGGCGGTAAACCTGTTCCGGCTATAGGGTTCGGTACGGGAATAGAGCGGATTGTATTGAATTTAAAAAAGCAGGAAATTAGTGTGCCCGATTTACCAAAGCCCCAGGTATTTATTGCCCATTTTGGAGAGGAGGCTGAGCTGGAAGCTGCTCGACTTGTGTTTGCTTTACGCCGGCAAGGTATCTCGGCCATATTAGCGACCGGTAATAGAAGCCTCAAAGCTCAGCTACGGCAAGCGAACGGCCTATCAATTGACTTGGTAGCGATTATTGGCGAAAATGAGTTGCGCAATAAGACAGTAACGCTGCGTAATATGGTAACCAGTGAGCAACGGGAAATAGGAATAGATACGATAAAGACATTCCTTACACAAAAGCAAGGGTAGAAGCATGGATGTAATTGAAGCTATTAAAACGAGACGAAGTATTCGAAGTTTTAGACCGGACCCGGTAAGCGATAAAGATCTTACCATAATAATGGAAGCTGCCCGCTGGGCGCCATCATGGGCAAATACCCAATGCGCCCGATGGATTGTAGTTACCGACAAAACAGACTAAATCTCAATTGCAGGAGACTCTTTCCCCACATAATCCTTCAAGGGCCGCCATGACCGTGGTTCCCATAATCATTGTGGCGTGCGCCGAGTTAAAAAAATCAGGTTATACCCATAAGGGTGACCAGGTCGCCACGGATAAAGGTGACTGGTTCATGTTTGACGTCGCTCTCGACGATTCAAAATTTAACCCTGGCAGCCCATGCCCTGGGATTGGGCACCGTACAAATCGGTTTGTTTGATGCGGTTAAAGCTGCCCGGATATTAAGCGTTCCAGAAGGCTTCGCAGTGGTGGAAATTATCCCGGTAGGATATCCTGCTGTTGAGGGGAAAGCACCTTCGCGGAAAGAGTTAACTGAGACATTATTTTATGAAAGCTGGGGCAACACAAAACGACATATAGTAACTCAATAGGGAATTTACGGAGGAGTGAACTGCATTGACAAAAACAATTGCTGAAATTAACGAGAAAATAAAAAAGGGTCAGGCTGTAGTCGTAACCGCCGAGGAAATTACAGAAATTGCCCGTAAGAAGGGATTAGCTAAGACTGCTCAGGAAGTTGACGTGGTGACTACGGGCACATTCGGACCTATGTGCAGTTCAGGTGCTTATTTAAATGTCGGGCATACTAAACCTCGTATCAAGCTTGGTGGCGGAAAAGTAACTCTCAACGATGTTCCAGTGTATACCGGATTGGCGGCGGTTGATGTTTTTCTGGGGGCAACTGCAATGCCGGACGATGATCCCCGGAACCGGATGTACCCGGGCGAATTTCGATATGGTGGTGGACATGTTATTGAAGAACTGGTGGCGGGGAAAGATATTAGATTGATAGCAACTGCTTATGGCACTGACTGTTATCCCCGGAAGAAACTCGAAACCCTGATCAATATTAAAGATGTTAATGAAGCAGTTCTGTTTAATATCAGAAATGCTTATCAGAATTATGGCGTTGCAGTGAACTTATCGGAACGTACTATTTACACTTACATGGGTGTGCTTAAACCTAAAATAGCGAATGCCAATTATTGCAGCGCCGGGCAACTTTCCCCGTTGCTGAATGATCCCTACTACAAAACTATTGGTGTCGGAACCAAGATATTTTTAGGTGGAGGTGTCGGGTTCGTCGCATGGCAGGGGACGCAACATAATCCCGGCGTCCCCCGTACAGATGGAGGCGTACCCAAAAGGCCAGGTGGCACGCTGGCGGTCATCGGTGATTTGAAACAGATGAAGCCAGGGTGGCTTATCGGAACCAGCTTCATGGGATACGGCACTACACTGACTGTTGGAATAGGTGTACCAATTCCCATACTTTCGGAAGAAATACTTAAATATACTCTGGTCACTGATAACCAGATATTTGCGCCGATCATTGACTACTCGGAAAGCTATCCACAGAGGAAGCCTGATGTGCTGGGCGAAGTGAATTACGCTGAACTCAAGACAGGTAAGATTACAATTCAAGGAAAAGAAGTACCGACGGCATCGCTGTCGAGCTATCCGAAAGCTCTTGAAATTGCGACTACGTTAAAGGAATGGATAACAAGTGGCAAATTTATGCTTACGGAGATGGTTGCTCCTTTACCTGGCGTTGAAGCAGGGGTAGTAATTAAACCACTTCAGGAGCGCGCAATCTCTTAACAAAGGAGAAAAAAGATGGCCCTTTCAAGAAAATTAGTATTACACTTTCCTCCAAGACTGATTGAGAAACCTATTGTCAGCCGCCTGGTCAAAGATTTCAATCTGGACTTCAACATCCTTAAAGCTTCGGTTTCTCCCGGCGAAGAAGGGCTTCTGGTTATGGAATTAATTGGTGAAAGGGCTGACTATGACAAAGGTGTAAAATATCTTGTAGATACGGGAGTGAAGATACAATCGCTGGGGCAGGACGTTATCCGTAATGAAAACCGCTGTACCCATTGCGGTGCTTGTGTCACTTTATGCCCAACCGGAGCTTTCAGCCTTGAGAAAGGCACCAGGATGATAAAATTTGATCATTCAAAATGCGTGGTATGCGAACTTTGCATCAAAGCTTGCCCCCCCCGGGCCATGGATTTGAGATTCTAACCTTTGGGTTTGTGATCAGCCTGTTGAACAATTCACCCTGGAAAGGCATTTGATGTATGAACCCAGGACGTACCGGCAGTGGATTAAAGATAAAGATCTGATTTCTTTCACAGCTATTGTCAGAGAAACAGACCTGCATATCCGTGCCCGGCGAAACCTAAAGTCGTTAGCTCTTCAAGCTATCAAGAAAAATCGCAGGCCGATTGAAGATTATATAAAAAGCCATCCCCTGTTCCTCCATAGCCTGGAGCCATTCCCTGTAGAAGATACCGCCCCGGATATTGTAAAAGAAATGGCTAATGCAACGAAGGCAGTCGGCGTAGGGCCCATGGCCGCAGTCGCAGGAGCATTAGCCCAGGCGGTGGGTGAAGAATTATTGAAATATTCACCGGAAGTAATTGTTGAAAACGGCGGCGATATTTTCCTGAAAAGTGTCAAACAAAGGCTTGTCGGCATTTATGCTGGAAAATCTCCGTTTACGGGCAAAATTGCACTGCAAATCGAGTCCGAAGATACTCCGATCGGAATTTGTACTTCCTCAGGGACAGTTGGACCTTCACTAAGCCTTGGAGCAGCCGATGCCGTAATTACCCTGGCTACTTCAGCCGCGCTGGCAGATGCAGCCGCGACCGCCGTGGGAAATCATATTGTGAGCTCTGAAGATATCGATAGAGAGATAGAGCAAGCCGGCACAAAATACGGCCTGATCGGCCTGGTCATAATAAAGGATGAAAGGATAGGGTTGTGGGGAAAAGTGAAACTGGTTTCTCAGTCTTAACTGAGGGCAAATTATCGCTTTTAACCTTGCCCGCAGCAAGGAACGTGCATATAAACCGTGGCTTTAGTTATAGCGCCTTTGCTATCAATAGCGGTAACGGTAACAGCAAAATCGCCGGCTGTTGTAGCAATATACTGAACTATAGGCCCTTCACCTTCAATTTTACCTTCAGTAGTTGACCATTTAAATGTTACTGGATCACCATCTACGTCTTCCGACTTGCATTCTATTTCCGTGGTGCTCCAGCGTTTGGCTTTTATCGGGCCCGTTGATTGATTAACAGTAATAGCTGGTAACCCTTTTTCCCTTACAATGAGAGTGATGAGTGGTGCGTGATTTGGCTTAATGTTCACCACGATATTAGTTGAATCCCGGGCTTCTCCGCCTTTGCCATCGGTTACGGTAACTCCGATCGTATACGTGCCAGGTGTCTCGGGCGCAATCCATGTTACCGTATCTCCGTCTCCTACGATTTTACCGTTGTTTGCAGACCAGGCGTAAACCAGCGGGTCGCTATCTGCATCTGTAGCCACGCAGGTTAATCGTGAATTGCTGGAGGGAGATACTTGCTGCTGGGCGGTTATATAATTAATGACAGGTTTATGGTTCTCTGCGGCTGGCGGAGGAGTTGTTGGAGTTGGTGTTGGGGGCGTTGGCGTCGCGAACGAACAGCTGCTGAATAAGAGCATTGCAATAATTAGAAAAGGGATAATCCATTTAGAGTAGCCTGACCACATTATCATATTTTTAACCATCCTGGTTTCTTCCGAAAAAGCTGATAACCATTCCCGGAGATAATCACCCGGATGTAAGAAGATTATAATCACAGCCAGAACGAAAAGTCCAATATCGTAACTCAGAGCCTGTACCGGAGTCAGTCCTCCGAATATCTTTTCCCACATCCCGAAGCAGACACACTGGGGAAATTTATCCATTCCCTGGCTGATCGACCAGATATTGTTGGTCATAAGGGCTAAGCTTAGAGGAATACAGATAATGGCCATTATTCTGGGCATAAATCCGATGAGTAAAAATATTCCCAGAAGTAGTTCTATGGCAGGGAAAACAAATGGAATGAAAATCTCGTAGATTAAGAAAACGGTAGTAGGAGTCACGAAAGCATTGGGAAGTATATCGCCAATGAACTCCACGGTCTGGCCAGGTATTTCGCCGAATCCCATGGCTTTGCCGCTGCCAGAAGCGATAAACGTTATTCCTATAATTATGGAGGCCGCCAGGCTAACTATGTATTTGATCCAGTTCGATTTATTGAATTTTTGCTCCATCGTATTTGACCTGCCGAATATTATAACCTACAATGAAACCCATAGCAAAGCGCACTATCGCTCTCCCGGTTAATGAATTAATCGGAACAAAAATAACTTTTTCCCTTCATACCTAATAAGATCCTAGAATTGCTACCATGAATACAGGCGTCGGTATTATAAAATTGCACATTCCTGAGAGTCAGTCGCTGAAGGATAAGAGGCAGGTGCTGAAGTCTGTGGTCGCCAAACTTAAGAATCGATTTAATATTTCAATTGCTGAAGTAGACGATAATGATCTCTGGCAGGTTGCTATGCTGGGAATCAGCTGTGTCAGCAATAACGATAAGGTTGTCGATGAGACCTTTACTAAAATTATTAATTTCATTGAAAACAACTATCCTGAAGTGGAAATAGTGAACCAGGAAATCGAAATCTTACATGGTCCCTCACTCTAATTTTATATTTAATTTGTCATGTTCAGCGATGCATTTTTACATCATTTAACCTCCCTGCCTGATTATGAGCAGCAGATCGTTTATTCTCAGCATATTCCTCCTCAAAATGCCCGTTTTACCAAATTGGATAAGCCTCTGAACCCTTTGCTTCAGTCGAAGCTGACATGCCTGGGAATAGATGCTCTTTATAGTCATCAAGCAGCTGCTGTCAATAACGCCCTGAACTGCAAGAACATAATTGTGGCCACTGCCAGTGCCAGCGGCAAGACGCTGTGCTACAACATACCGGTTCTCGAATCACTATCGAGTGGCCACTTTGGGAGGGCTCTCTATCTTTTTCCTACCAAAGCCCTGTCGCAGGACCAGCTGAGAAAGGTAATCGAGTTGGCCTGTCCCGAGCTTTTAGCGCCTGGTGAATGTGCTACCTTTGATGGGGATACACCTCAGGACGAGCGCCCTCAGATCAAGAGGAAAGCCAGGATAGTGCTTACCAATCCCGATATGCTCCACGTAGGTATTTTACCCAATCATGAATCATGGTCCAAGCTGCTGGGACAACTGAAATATGTGGTTGTTGATGAAGCTCATATCTATCGCGGTGTATTCGGCTCGCACGTAGCGCAGGTTATCAGAAGGTTACGACGGCTCTGCCGCCACTATGGCTCGTCTCCTAAATTTATCTTATGCTCGGCGACCATTGCTAATCCCGGGGAACATGCTGAAAAACTGGTCGGCGAGACTTTTGAGGTAGTTGAAAAAGATGGTTCATCCCACGGAGGAAAATCGTTTATTTTCTGGAACCCGCCGGTTGTTGACAAGAATAAATCTGTCCGACGGAGCGCGAACAGCGAAGCTACGTTCATCCTTACTGAATTGGTACGGAAGAGTATCCGCAGCCTGGTGTTTGCCCGTACCCGGAAGCTGGCCGAGCTCATCTGTATCTACACCCGCGATCATCTGGGTAACCCGCTTGCCGACCTGATTAAGACCTATCGGGCCGGATATCTTGCCGAAGACAGGCGGCAGATTGAGCAGGAGCTTTTCAGCGGCAAATTGCTCGGAGCCGTAACTACTACTGCTCTGGAGCTGGGGATAGATATTGGAGATTTGGAAGCTACGGTGCTCACCGGTTATCCCGGCAGCATTTCCAGCACCTGGCAGCAGGCAGGGCAGGAGTGGTCGGAGCGGTGAAAAATCTTTGAGTATTCTTATTGCCCAGGATAACCCCCTGGATCAGTATATTATCAATAATCCGGATTTTTTCTTCGGAAAGACCTTCGAAAATGCATTGATAAACCTGGATAATATCAATATTTTAAAACCACATCTGCTCTGTGCCGCCTGGGAATCGCCTTTGAATGAGAGCGATCAAAAATATTTTGGCCCGGCACTTGCTCCGGTATTGCAGGAACTTGAAAATGAAGGGTCTATCAGAAAAGTAAAAAGCTGGTGGTATCTTTCCCCCCGCATCTCCCACCCCGCACAGAAGGTGAACATCAGGTCTTCTTCAGACGTGTATTATGCGATCATTGATGATTCCAGAAACCACGAATTGCTGGAAACGATTGAGTCAGGCAAAGCATTTTCCCAGGTGCACCCGGGAGCTATTTATCTCCACCAGGGCGATGCCTATTTTATCAAAGAACTTGACATAGAGAAAAAGATTGCAATCGCTGTTCCTTCTCATGAACCGTATTATACCCAGATTAAAGAGCTGACGGATATAAAGATTCTAAAGACTAAATACGAGACCGAACTTCGAGATGTGAAAATTTGCTTCGGGGATGTGGAGGTTACCAGCATGGTGGTGGGTTTCAGGAAGAAAAAACAGTTTACCGAAGAGATAATCGGCGATGAGCTTCTGGATTTGCCGCCGCAGAAATTTTATACCGAAGCTTTCTGGTTTGACCTGCCGCAAAAAGAGGTCGATATGGTTGCCGAAAATCAGCTTGATTTTGCCGGTGGATTGCATGCTACAGAGCATGCTGCCATCGCTTTATTGCCCCTTTTTGCCTTATGCGACCGTAACGATATAGGTGGAGTTTCCACCCCGTTTCATCCTGACACCGGCAAAGCCCAGATCTTCATCTACGATGCTTATCCCGGCGGCATCGGCATTGCCCAAAAAGGCTTTGATATTATTCTCGAGCTATGGGCAGCAACCTTAAAAGCAATAGAAACGTGTCCCTGTCAGAGCGGCTGTCCCTCATGTATCCAGTCTCCCAAATGCGGAAACAACAACGAACCTCTGGATAAAAAAGCAGCTGTTGTTTTGCTTAAAGGCTTGCTGGGTATTTAGCTTTAGTTTACTCTTATCGCGAACCTTTTTTGTACCTTAAATTTGTGTTAAGATTTGCAGGGTTTTAGGGGGGTTACTTCCCTCTTCCTTGATGGAAGAGGGCTAGGGAGATGGAATACAATCTTCCCTTTCTCCCCCATGAATGGGGGATGAAGGGGGCTGAAACCCCCGATGGAAATCGGGACTGAATCCCATTATTATCAAAAAGGGGATCGGATTACCCTGGGGAAAAATGTCAGATATAAATCAAAAAACAGATTATGCAGTTAAGCGAAGCCGCGAAAACTGGTTTGGGAAAATAACCGGCCTTTTCAATCGACCTAAAATTGATGACGGCGTGTGGCTCGAAGTTGAGGAGCTGCTCATCGGAGCCGATGTTGGCGTGACTACTGCAGACAGGCTAATTCAGAGAGTAAAACGACGGGTCGGAGACGAAAAGCTCAGCGAAAGCGCACAGGTATGGTCTGCTTTGAAAGATGAAATGGTCAGCATGCTCAGTTTCGGCGAAAAAACCGTTTCTATTTCCAGGGACCAGCCTGTTCAACTGATTCTGGTGGTTGGAGTAAACGGTTCGGGAAAAACTACCAGTATTGCTAAACTGGCGCACTACTATAAGAGAGCGGGGAAAACAGTAATTTTAGGCGCAGCCGATACCTTCAGGGCGGCTGCCATTGATCAGCTTGAACAGTGGGGCAAACGTATTGAAGTTCAGGTGGTGGCGCATCAGCCCGGAGCTGATCCGGGTGCAGTGGTTTTTGATACTATTCAGGCGGCCCAGAACAGAAAAACACAGGTAGTTATCATTGATACGGCGGGACGTTTGCATACAAAATCCAACCTCATGGAAGAGCTCAAGAAAATACAGCGTGTTGCCGGCAAATATAACATACCTCAGGAAGTCCTGCTGGTGATGGATGCGACGACAGGCCAGAATGGTTTATTACAGGCCAGGCATTTTACCGAAGCAGTTGGAGTGTCAGATATTTTCCTGACCAAGCTTGATGGCACTGCCCGGGGTGGTATAATGCTGGCAATTGCTGACGAACTAAAGATTCCCATTTCTTATATCGGTACGGGAGAGCAGCTTGATGACATGGTACCTTTTGAAGCAAGGGCATTTGTTGAGGCAATTTTCGCAAGCTAAAGGAGCGATATGATAGAGATTGATTTATGCCCGATCGCTTTCAGTATAGGGCCTTTTGAGATAAGGTGGTACGGTATCATGGTTGTTCTGGCAGTGGTGGCGATTATTGCGATCTCCGTTCTGGAAGCGAAGCGGGTTGGTATAGCTGAAGATCATGTTTATAACCTGGGTGTATGGGGGCTCATCGGGGGGGTACTGTTCTCCAGGGTAATCCATGTAATCGATAAATGGGATTACTACATATCTAATCCAGCACAAATATTTAACTTTGAGGGCCTGGCAGTCTATGGTGCGGTAATCGGGGTAACCATAACAATAGTAGGATACTGTCTGGTTAAAAAACTATCTATAGTGCAGCTCGCCGATGTGATATCGCCGGGGGCGCTTGTCGGGATGGCGATAGGCAGGATCGGGTGCATTTTTAACGGCTGCTGCTACGGGTTGCCCTCCTCTTTACCCTGGGCTGTGGAGTATGAATGTCCCACCAGCTATGCGCCGCAGGGAATTCCTCTTCAACCTACCCAGGAGTACCATATAATCTGGAATTTGATCGCTTTCGGCATACTGTGGGCATTGCGCCGTCGACTTAAACCCCAGGGTTCTGTTTTCCTACTTTATCTCGCTTTTTATGCTGCCGGTGACCTGTTGATCAGAACTTTCAGGGAGGGAGACCCGTTCCTTTTCGGTTTGCAACAGGCACAGGTGATCGGGATTATTATGCTGGTAATAGTGATACCATTGTTAGTCGTCAGGATGGTTTTGGCAAGGAAGAAATCGAAGGAAAGTTAACGTAAGGCCATTTATTTTGACGGCTCAAAATCAATCAGGTTAAGCCTTAGCGTTTCCTGTCCATTCCAGCGGTTTAGTTCCACGGTATAAACCATGTCCATGCACCGTGTCATCTCGCTGGTATACCCTCCCAGGCCGAAACCCATGGCATCCCAAACTTTTCCCGATTGTTTTTTTAATTTCAATTTAAGGTGCTCGTTCTGAGTGCCGCATAAATGCTGTTCCTGGATTTCTACCCGGCGGCTCAAGAAGACGGGCAAAGGATTTCCAACGCCAAACGGCGCAAGCTGCTGTATTTTCTGATACATTTCGCCGGAAAATGAAGACAAATCTACTTCGGCATCTATATTTATGCGGGGACGCAGGTCCAGGCCATCAAGTTTTTCTCTGGCCAGGTTCGTGATGCGTTCTTGAAATGCGCTTAGATTGCCGGTCGAGACATTGAAACCTGCTGCCCTGTTATGACCTCCGAAATTATTTAGCAGGTCGCTGCACGATTCCAGTGCCGCCATCAGATTGAACTCGTCTATACTCCGGCCACTGCCTCTGGAAAACTCATGCCCTATCCTGATCAGAATTGCAGGACGGTAATACTTGTCAGATAGCCTGCCTGCAACCAAACCCATAACGCCCGGGGAATAATCCTCACCTGCGGCCAGGAGCAGCGGTTGTTCGACTCCAGCGGTAACCACTGCAAGGTTTGCTTTGTCCATTAATATATTGGTTTGCTGTAATCGTTCTATATTCTTCTTTTCTAACTCCAATGCCAGGCTATTAGCTTCCTTCGCGTTATCGGTTACCAGAGAGGCGATAGCTGGTGGTAGCATTATCGATTCTGCCTGCAGCATTGATACGGGGACCCAGAGACCAGGATATACTCTGGGCAGTGAGTTTACCGGGCTCCAGTTTGGAGCACTTCATTAGCTCTTGCAACCCGACACGTTGTGTTTTGTTGAGTAATTCCAGGCCGGATTTTACCCAATACCGGTTTTCCCTCACCAACGGCACCATATCAGCCACAGTCCCCAGTGCCACCAGATCTACTGCCTTGTGAACTATGTCCTGCCTTGAGCCTTTATCCGGGATCAAGGCCTGAAGGAATTTGAAGGCCACCCCCACGCCGGCAAGGTCAAACAAGGGGTATGTTGAGCCGATTATCTTGGGATTCACTACAGCTGTAGCCTGCGGCAACTGCGCCGGAGGGACATGATGGTCGGTGATGATGACGTCCATGCCCATTTTGCGGGCATTCTCAACTTCGGCAATGGCGGTAATGCCGGTATCAACGGTGATGAGAAGGCTTACGTCCTCCTCGCGCAATTTCTCAAGGACGGAGGTTCTTAGCCCATAACCTTCTGTGGAACGGCGGGGTATATAAGGGATAACTTTTCCCCCTATTGCGGTAAGTCCCTCGGTAAGCACTGCAGTCGCGGTTATACCGTCGGCATCAAAATCGCCATAGATAGCGATTTTTTCCCCGGAATAGAGTGCCCGTTGAGTACGGATGGCTGCTTTGCCCATGTCGGGCAAAAGCAGAGGATCAGCTTCTGAGCGCTGGTCATTGCGCAGAAACAGCTCGATTTCATAAGGATCTGTGATGCTGCGGTTTGCCAGTATCTGAGATATCAGCGGGTCGACGCCATCGGTAATGGTCGGTTTATTTGTTGTGGACAGCAAATTCCAATGAGTATGGCTCAAACTGTTTCCTTGTCATTTTTCTTGTGATTTATACCATAACTGGTCGCTTACTTCAACTTATCATAGTGCTAATTTTCCCAAGATTCGGGGAATAATGGGGGAAGAAAGGCTAAATTGATATCACTTTTCTTACTTTTGATAATAAACCTCCGTCTATCCTTTAATGGCAAAATTTTTCACCAGAACAAATAGGGATACGACCATGGGGCAGACGTCCTTAGAACAAGTTGACAAAAATTCTCTGGATGATATCATTAGGCTGACTGACTTTAGTCGTAGTACGAAATGACTATAATGCGGAGGTAGTTGTGTACGAAATCAGGGAATTGCTAAAGCAAGGCAAGAATGCAGAACTATGGCAAATGTGCTGCGGTTTTCTTGATTTAAGCCTGGATCAGTTTATGGCGATCCAGAAACAACTCCTCATTGAGCAAATCGAACTATTAAACCACTCCGAACTCGGCAGAAAAGTAATGCGCGGCTCTATGCCCTCTACCATAGAGGAATTCAGATCACAGGTCCCCTTTACCACCTATAAAGATTATTGTCCTGAACTTCTGGAAAAAAGAGAGACAGGTTTGCCCGCAAAGCCGGTTCGCTGGATGCATACCTCAGGAAAATCAGGAGAATATCCTTTCAAATGGATACCGGTTAGCCAGAGAGCCTGGGAGGAATTGTCACCGGTTATATGTGCGGGAAGAATTCTTGCAGCTTGTAAAAACAAGGGGGAGGTCAATTTAAAGTTAAAAGCCAAGTTGTTATTTGCTACAGCGCCGGCTCCTTATATGACGGGTGTTATCGCCTGTAAAATGGAAGAGGAATTCGGTTTCAGATATTTCCCCTCACCTCAGGATTCCGAACAGATGTCATTTACGGAAAGGTTGGATAAAGGGTTCTGGCAAGCTCTTTCTGAAGGAATAGACGGTTTTTATGGCCTACCCAGTGTACTTCTGGCAATCGGTGAAAGATTCAAAGAGGGTGCTGGAAGTGTAAAGATATCCAAACTCCTGCTGCGACCTAAAGCGTTTCTCCGTTTAGCCAGAGGATTTGCCAGGGCCAGGAGAGCCAAGCGAACCATGCTTCCCAGGGATCTATGGAAGCTAAAGGCGATATCATCTGCAGGCACAGACAGCATCATTTACAGAAAAAAGATTGAAGATTTGTGGGGTGCTCCTCCTTTCGATATTTACGGAGGAACTGAAACCCTCATAGTTGCCATGCAAACCTGGGATCGTACGTCCATGTCATTTATACCCAACCTCAATTTCTTTGAATTCATTCCGGAAGCGGAACATTTCAAATGGCAGCTTGACCCCTCATACCAACCGAAGACCGTGTTGCTCGACGAGGTTAAAGCAGGTGAAAATTACGAGATAGTCATTACTAATTTCCATGGAGGGGCTCTGGTTCGCTTTAGAGTTGGTGATATGATCAAGATAGTATCGCTGGAAAATGAACCTCTTGGTATAAAAATACCCCAGATGGCTTTCGAAAGGCGCGCCGATGACCTCATTGACCTTGGCTTGATGCGTCTAACTGAAAAAATAATATGGCAAGCTATTGAAAATAGCGGGGTACCCTATCGTGACTGGACTGCACGGAAAGAAATTAGTGAAGGAAATCCGACTCTCCATCTCTACCTGGAAACTAAAGATATTTATAATGGCAATGAGCATGATGTCGCTATTGCGATTTTTGAACAGCTTCGGAAACTCGATGATGGTTTTATCCATAAGGACCTGACCACCATAGAAAAACTAATCAATCTTAAACCGATAAAAGTCACCCTGCTTAAAGCGGGAGCTTTTACAAACTACACAGAAAAGCGGCAGGCAGAGGGAGCGGATTTGGCTCATCTGAAACCACCACACTTAAATCCTACGGACAAGATTCTCATGCTACTAGGTTCACAAAGGGTTAAAGAGCCAGTTCAGTTCGAAAATTAATACCGGAAACATAACGAAGCAGCTCCTCTAACCTTTAAAGATAATTAATACCTGCGTACGGTCAAACAAAAAGCAAGCCTTTGTTCAATCTTTGATAAAATCGGATATTCCTTATTTTACCGCTTTTTCTCCTTAATATTTACTCCCTTTTTACTCGATATTTACCATATTTTTTACTATTTCCTGTTATATTTTCTATAAATAAGAACACATTAAAAAACAACTGGAAACATAACTACTATGAATATAAGCAGTATTTTTCCGCTGGCTGCCGGATTAGCCTATATCCCGCTATTATGCCTCCTGGTTATAAATAATAAGTGGGAAAAAGGTCACAAGCTGTTTGCCGCATATCTGATTGCAGCAATGATATGGAGCCTCAGTGACTTTTTACTGCGCAGTGACTTCCTCGTATCCCACAAAGTAATTCTGTTCCAAATTGTTATGAGCTCTTATCTATTGGTATTAACTCAATATTACTATTTTATTAAATTTTATCTCTACGGTTCAGGCGATCTGGTAATGCGTCTTAGCTACGCTCTGCTCATTATTTTCATCGCAGCCTGTATTCTGGGATACATTCCACAGGGTCTCACTTACCATAATGGAGAAGTCACACCTGTCTTTGGTTTATGGATTATTGTAATCATTGTGCCACCCGCACTCATTATGACTCGACTAATATATTGTATGGTAAAGAGGTTCCGGGTTTCAGAGGACCCTACAGAACGTAATCGAATTAAATACTTTTTGGCTGGAGTTAGTTTGGTAACCTCTATGGCTTTATTAAATTTGGCGCCTATAGGTAATGCACTACCGGTGACACATATAGGCCGTATTGCCAGTGCAGCCATCTTAACCTATGCTTTCCTGCGATATCGAATACTGGACACAAAGTTCCTGTTCCGTCGAGCATTTTTCTATTCCTTAATGCTAGGTCTTTATCTGTTCGCATATTTAGTTTGGCTTTTTCTGTTTCATCTGGGCTTCGGAATTGAGTTAAATCCATACACGTGTGTCATCATCGCCGTGCTCACAGGGCTATCTCTCGCGGGAGTTTGGGGTAGAGCACGCTTATTCTTTACCGATAAGACGGAGGAGCTTTTTTATGGAGAAACTTATTCGCAGCGCCAGGAACTAACCGATTTTGTGAGAGAAAAAATACGCGGCGTTTTTAGTTTACAGGAACTAAGTCAGGGATTATTGCCGCCCTTATCTAAAGTGTTGAACTGTCAACGGGCATACATGTTAATCCCTGAAATTGGAACCGGGGATTTTGTCAGCGAGTATTCCGAGCCCCCTTTGCCCGAAGACAAGCGGTTAAGAATAGATAAAAACAGCCCCATTATTACCTGGCTCAAGCACGAACGACGTTACTTGAATAAAGCAAGTTTGTCTATTCTGCCCGAATTTAGAAGTCTGTGGGCCGACGAAATAGGTAAAATCAACAAGTTGGACGTGGCATTGTTTTTCCCATTCATAAGCAGAGATAATCTCATTGGTATCCTGGCATTAAGTCATAAAATTTCCGGTAAATATTCACTCGATGAAACTAATACCGTGGAAAGTATTACAAATCAGGCAGCGATAACTCTTGAAAAGGAATACCTCCGAGCAGAAATCAAGAGACAGGAACAGGAACTATTACTCATAAACCGCCTCTCCGTGCTTATTACTTCAAGCCTGAATATTCAAGAAGTTTATGATGCTTTCGTAGCAGGGCTCAGGGAGATGATTCAGGTAGATTTTGCTACCGTAGCTTTAATTGATGGCGAAGACTTGCGATTTTCCGCTCTCTCTTCTCAGGTTGGTTCTGCCTGGAAAGTTGGAGAAACTATCCCGCTAAAAAATACCGCTACCGAATGGGTTATAACTCACAAAAAATACCTGATGGAACCTGACCTGGAACAGGATACGACTTTTGAAACCGGAAAAGAATTTCTTAGACGAGGAATTCGTTCAATAGTTTATTTGCCTTTAATTGTTAAAGACAATGGGATTGGCGCTCTCATCATTGGAAGTCGATCGTCAAATGCATACCCACGTGCCCAGGTAAATCTTCTGGAGCGTCTGGCTTCTCAGATTTCAGTATCAATAGCCAATGCGCAGCTTTATTTAAAAGCGGAACAGAGGGCACGTATAGACGAATTAACCGGCTTGTATAACCGCAGGCACTTCGATGAAACGCTTACGCATGAAATTGAGCGCCATTCGCGTTATGGCAGTATGCTCTCTTTAATTTATATTGACCTTGATAATTTTAAGAAATTTAACGACTCCAACGGCCATCTGGCTGGCGATAAAATGCTGACAAAAATTGGACACTCTATAAAGCGGGCTACCAGGAACGTTGACTTTGCTTTTCGCTATGGTGGTGATGAATTCGCAATAGTCATGCCTCATACTCCTGCCGAAGAAAGTTTGACCGCAGTCGAAAGAATAAGAAAGGAAATTGCTACCACGTATGGTGAAAACGAATTAATTACTGCCAGCATCGGCATAGCCTCCTGGCCCAGCGATGGACTGACGATAGATCAGATAATTGACGCCGCCGATAAGGCGCTTTATCATGCCAAGAGGACTGGAGGCAATAGGAGCTGCCTCGTTTCCCAGATGTTAACGTCAACCACAGATATAGAAGAGAGTAAATCTGATTTGGAAAAAGAATCATTGAATACGATTTATGCACTCGCTTCAACTATTGAAGCACGAGACCTCTATACCTATGGCCATTCTCAGAAGGTACGAACTTATGCAGTAGCCCTGGCCGAGGCCCTTGGTTTGCCTGGTTCAAAAGTAGTCAGTATCAGTCATGCAGCTCTTCTTCACGATATAGGCAAGATAGGCATTTACGATGAAGTGCTCAATAAACCAGGGAAACTTGATCCAACGGAATTCGAGTTGGTCAAGACTCATCCTCAATTGTCCCGGACTATCGTGGCTCACGTGACCAGCTTAACACCATGTTTACAGGCGATAGTCCAGCACCATGAACGTTGGGATGGCACTGGATATCCCAATAAATTAAAGGGTGAGGCTATTTCACTCGAAGGGCGAATCCTTGCTGTGGCTGATGCATTCGATGCAATGACCTCCAAACGTCCCTATCATGAACCTTTGTCTTCGAAGAAGGCGATTCAGGAACTTAAACGGTGCGCCGGTAACCAGTTTGATCCCAAATTAGTGGAAATTTTCATACCCATTGCTCTCTCTGTTATTCCCCAGGAATCACCGTCCAAACAACAAAAGGACAAAAAGCAGGAGGAAATTAAATCACCTTAACCAGGGCGAATATATTACGGGATAAATAGGTCACCGGTAGTTTAAAAGACTTTTCCGGAAACATGCTGATTACGTTAAATCCTGCAGAAACCAGTGTGCTTTTTAGTTCAAGATATGAATAAAGATAATAATAACGATCAAGTGCTTTATCGTGTAATCGCCACGGTACATTTACTTCCTTGCCCTTCAGCCAGAATCCAGGTTGCCACCGGTTCCACACTGTGATTAAAGCTTCTCCCCCGGGCTTCAATACTCTTCTCAACTCTTGAAACGCGATTCTCCTCTGTCCTGCTCCTTGAATATGGTGATAGGAAGCAATAGCAATCACCCAATCGAAAGAACTATTGGAAAATGGCAAATATGAAGCATCCGCGACGGCAAAGTTGGCTTTAAACCCAAATTTTACAGCGTACTTTTGTGCCATCCCAATCATCCGTTCTGAGAAATCAATTCCGGAAAGTTCGAAACACCCTTTAAAAGGCAAGAAGTCAGGCCCATGAGCGCAACCAATATTCAGCAGAGTGCCATGCTGCCACCTTTTTGCTATCTCAGTAAGCTCCGCGGTAAAACGGCACCAATGCCGCAGGCGGTACCAGCTTTCAGCAATGTCGTTGAAGACTTCTCTGTTTGTTGACATATATGGAATTTGTTACACTCTGCTATAGAAGAACACATCGTGAAGAAAATATCAAGAACGATATCTGGCGTTACTCCCGTTGCGGTTATGGCCCAACCTACAGGTTGCCCTAATAACTGTGTCTATTGCCCGACTTATTCCGATGCACCCAAAAGCTATACTTCCGAATCACCGGCTGTAATCAGAGCAAAATATTGCAACTATGAGGTTAAAGGCCAGGTTGAAAAGAGACTAAAAACATTTTCCGAAATGGGTCATCCCGCAGACAAGGTCGAGCTTATTGTCATGGGAGGAACATTCCTGGCCTGTCCCGAAGAGTATCAATACCAGCTCATAAAGGACTGCTATGACGGGCTTAACGGTTGCATTTCCCGGGACTTAGATAATGCCAAGGAAATTAACGAAACTGCCGTCCACAGGTGCGTGGGGCTCTGCATTGAAACCAGGCCCGATTGGTGCCAGGAAGATCAAATCAAGAGAATGTTGGAGTTCGGTACCACCAGGGTAGAGTTGGGAGTTCAAACTCTCGATGATCGAATTTATGAGATTGTCAACCGGGGACATACGATTGACCATGTGGTGCAGGCAACCAAATTGCTCAAAGAAGCCGGGATTAAAGTCTATTATCACTGGATGCCGGGGCTTCCCGGTTCGAATCTCGAACACGACCTGGAATTATCCAGAATGCTGTTTGAAGACCAGAGATTCAGACCCGATGGGCTTAAACTTTACCCGACTCTGGTCATCGCCAATACAGAACTTCTAAACTGGTATGAGGATGGCCGCTATCAACCTTATACCAGGGATGAAACCGTAGAATTACTGGCAAGAATTAAGTCTATTGTTCCGGAGTATGTAAGAATACCACGCGTAATGAGAGATATACCTGCCCAATTCATTGTTGCAGGTTGTAAAGACTTGTCCTTACGAAGCTCCATCAGACAAAAAATGCTGGAGATGGGCACCACCTGCAAATGTATACGGTGCCGCGAATACGGCCACCGTCTGAGGGATGGCTGGAAAATCGGAACACCTCATTTGAAAAGGATAAATTATGAGGCTTCTGATGGGACCGAAATATTCCTTTCTTTTGAGGATGAAAGAGAGACATTATTCGGCCTGCTTCGCCTGCGGATCGGCTCTTCAACACACGATAATAGAAATATGACCATGGTCAGAGAGCTCCATGTATTCGGTTCGGAATTACCGCTCGGGACACAGTCTGTTGATGCTGCTCAGCACAAAGGATTGGGAGGACAGTTGCTCAAGGAAGCTGAAAGGATCAGCAGGGAAGAATATCATGCCGGGAAGATAGCAATAATCAGCGGCGTGGGTGTCAGGAATTATTTTAGCTCCGAATTCGGGTATAAACTCGAAGGAGCTTATATGGTAAAAGACCTCAAACTCAATGAGAACTCTGGTAAAGATGGCACGAGACTTGATGCCCCGGAGCCATTTCCTTAAGTTCGGGTTCGACAGTACTACAGATTGAAAGCACTTTATGGCACCGGGTATGAAAACGGCATCCGGAAGGAGGGGCCACCGGTGACGGTACGTCACCTTTTAATATAATCCTCTCCTTTTTCCCCGATTGAAGGCTCGGGACTGCTGATAACAATGCTTCAGTATAAGGATGCAAAGGATTCTGAAAAAGCTCTTTCTTCTCCGATAGCTCTACAATCTTTCCCAGATACATTACAGCTATCCGGTGAGAAATATATTTGATGACTGAAAGGTCGTGGGCAATAAAAATATAGGTCAGCCCGAGTTTTTGCTGGATGTCCAGCATCAAATTTAATATCTGTGCCTGGATAGAAACATCCAGAGCGCTCACCGGTTCATCAGCAATAATCACCCTGGGATTTATTGCCAGGGCGCGCGCGATGCCTATTCGTTGCTTCTGTCCGCCGCTGAACTCATGAGGATATAGTTCTGATTGTTTTGCTTCCAGCCCAACCTGCTCCATCAAGTCGCCAATCCGTTCATAGCGCTCTTTTTCACCGGCAATATCGTGTATTATAAAAGCCTCCCCGATGCTGTCGCCCACTGACATCCTGGGGTCCAGCGAAGCTTCCGGATCCTGGAATATTATCTGGATACCACGCCTCAGCTCTTTTAACCCTTTCTTATCCAAAGCACTGATATTGATTCCTTGATAAAAAATCTCGCCGCCGGTTGGGTTTTCTAATCTTACGATCGTCCGTCCTAAAGTGGATTTCCCGCATCCCGATTCGCCAACAAGACCCAGAATCTCTCCCGCATTTATTTGAAATGAAACACCGTCAACGGCTTTCACATCGCCAATGCGTTGAGAAAAAATACCTGAGGTAACCGGATAATACTTCCTCAAATTCCTGATATCCAGGAGGGGCTTTTCTATAAAATTAATCATGTCTCACTAAATCTTTATTAATTTTTATGTAAATGGCAGCTAATCGAATGTTCTTCTGAAAGTGCCACTTTTTCAGGCATTATTTGACGGCAAATTTCTTTAGCCTGTAGACATCTCGGGTGGAACGGGCATCCGGAAGGCAGGGCAGTGGGATCCGGGGTATTTCCCGGAATCGAGACCAATCTATCCCCTGATAATAAGAAATTAGGCAGACATTCAAGCAGCCCAATAGTGTAGAAATGCTTCGGATTATGTATCATCTCGGAAACGGGAGCTGTTTCCAGGTCTCTGCCTGCATAGATGATCGCAGCCCTGTCTCCAATCTCAGAGACTACCCCGAAGTCATGTGTGATAAATATCAAAGACATCTGCCTGGTTTTTTTTAATTCATTCAAAATACTCAAAATCTGGGCTTTAATAGTCACATCTACGGCTGTAGTAGGTTCATCAGCGATTAAGAGCTTTGGATCGCAGGAAAGGCTCATGGCAATCATCGCTCTTTGCCTCATACCTCCGGATAATTGATGAGGGTAGTTTCCCATAGCTCTCTCCGGAGAAGGAATGCCCATTTCGGAAAGTAACTGTATACATCGATTCCTGGCGGCTTTGTTATCTGATCCAAGATGAAGCTTAATTTGTTCTATTATTTGTTCTCCAATGGTAAACACGGGATTCAAAGCAGATTGAGCGTCTTGAAAAATCATTGCTATTTCTTTTCCCCGGATTCGCCTTAGTTCCGCAGGGGGACATTTAAGTAAATCCAAACCATTATAGAAAGCTGTACCACCTTCAACCTTACCTGGTGGACTCTGAACTAAACCCAGAATGGATAAAGCGGTTACCGATTTCCCGCAACCCGATTCACCGACAAGGCAAAGACATTCCCCTTTTTTAACTTCAAAATTAACACCATCGACCGCCTTCACTTTACCGCGCCTGGTAAAAAAGCTGGTCTTTAAGTCACTCACTTTTAAAATGCTGTTATTTTCCATGACCGTTACATTCTATTTTCTTACAGGTTAAATTGAGCTTTTAGGATCAAAAGCATCTCTAAGCCCATCTCCCAGGAAATTGAAGGCTAATACTGTCAAAAGAAGCATAATACCCGGCTCAACAGCCACCCACCAGGCAGTATCCAGGCTTTGCTGTCCCGATTCAAGGACTTTACCCCAGCTGGTTACCGAGGGATCCCCTAATCCGATAAAGCTCAATGCCGATTCGGCTAAAATAACCCCCGGGATCGACAGAGTCGCCATCACTATAATCAAGCTGGCAACATTGGGTATCAAATGTCTGAAAACGACTCTTTTATCGCTGGCACCAAGTGCTTTGGTCGCTGAGATAAAATCCCTGGTTCTTAGCGACAATGCTTCGCTTCTGATTAACCTGGCAGCGCCCGTCCATCCGGTTAAACCAATCATCAACACTATCAACGCCAGGTGCGATCCGAAAATAAACACTATCAGCACCAGGAGAAGGAAAAATGGAAAGGTCATCATGATATCGGTAAATCTCATCAGTACACTATCGGCCCATCCCCCAAGATATGCAGATGACACTCCGATAACAGTCCCTATAAACAGAGCTATCCCGGTAGGCTATTAATCCTACCAGTAATGATATCCTGGCTCCGGAAATTAACATCGCCAGCATGTCCCTCCCTTTACTATCTGTTCCCAGAGGGATGGCTCCAGACTCCATCTATTTTTTGGGCAGTAAGCTTAGCCGTTGCAATATCATAGGTTGATGACTCTGTACTGAAGCCTACCGGCGGCAAATTATTTTGTTCGAAGTTGCTCATCGTGGGGTCCAGAGTAAAAAACGGCCCTATAATTGCGAGCAAAATTAAAAACAGAACAAATCCCAGGCCGGCTATCGCCAGCTTATTTTTGCTGGTCCTTCGCCAGTAGTATTTGATCAAGCGTCCGTCACCGAACAGCCACCTGGTAATTTTCTTTAGTAATTCTGATGGTTTAATCATATCTGATCCTCGGGTCAAGATAGGTATACGCAATGTCGGTCACCAGATTTATTAATAGCACTAAAAACGTCCCTATAATGGTCACCGCCATAACGACAGGATAATCAGAAGCAAAAATAGCTTTAAAGGATATTTGTCCCAGCCCCGGGATACCAAAAATTATCTCCGTGAGATAAGCACCTCCGAAAACAATACTGCCCAGATCAAACATTATAATGGTGAAAAGCGGCAGTAAAGCATTACGAAAAACGTGTTTACCAATCACAGTACGTTCCGGCAGCCCTTTGGCTCTCGCTGTAGTAACAAAACCCTTTTTCAAGTTATCCAGCATGGCCGACCTGGTATAACGTACATAGCCGGCCACCATGCCGGTGCCCAGAGTAATCACCGGCAATACAAGCGCTTTCAAGTTTTCTAAAGAAAACAACGGCAGGGTCGTGTCGTAAAACGTTTTAAACCATCCCAGTTGTACTGAAAACACCAGAATCAGCATAACTCCAAGCCAGAAATTGGGGACTGAAATGCCCAGGAAAGAGATTAATGGTGGCAGCATAATCAATCTTTGAGTATTGCCTCACAGCAGAATAAATACCGATCAAAATGCCCAGAATACCGGCGAGGACGGTGCTCAACAATACAAGCTGGAAAGAATAAATCCAGTGTTTTTTTATCAGGTCGATAACGGGCATTGAGGTGCTGAATGACCAACCCCAATCTCCCCGGAACAGGTTAATCACATAATTGCCGTACTGCTCCCAGAGTGGTTTATCCAGTCCATATCTCGCCTCAATAGCAGCCGTAATCTGGGCGACATCCTGTCCTTTTACGTTCATATTTGCCAGATACTTATCGGCGGGAGAATTCGGCCCGATCCTTAAGAGTACGAAGGTGATAGTAACGACACCAAGCGCAATTATAATTGCGTAGATAATCCTTTTTATCAGATAATATTTAAGCCAGCTTTTTCCCATTTTACGGCACTTACACTTTAACCCATCAAGATCAGGTAGGAACTACTCAAAATACCACAAATAAGAGTTATAGCCCATATTGATGCCGGGTTCTATCCCTTTAACATTCTTCTGGAAGCCTATGTTCGACAGACGGAATACCAGAAAATCTACAGGTTGTTCTTCGGATAATATGCGCGAAATTTCACCGTATAAAGTCCGCCTTACATTTTTATCGAGCGCTTCTTTCGATTTAATCCGGCTGAATAGCGAGTCGATCTGAGGATTTGTATATCCGAAGAAGTTCAAACCGCCATTAGTCGTAAAGAATACACTGCTCCCTGAAGGGGCCATGATGTCAGTTCCAAAGCCCATCAAGACCAAATCCCAGGCTTCGTCGCTCACTGCTTTCGGCCCGTTGTTATCCCTTAATTCCTGGTTACTTCCGGGCTCTTTATTCATTAAATATTTCCTGACCAGGGTTTCCCAGGGGACGAGCTTTAATTCGACTTCAATCCCAAGGCTGGATAACTCCTGCTTCGCTAAATAGGCAATGTCCTCCGCCAGACCGCCTCCAGTCGTAGTAACCAGAACCAGTTTCAGCGGTTTTCCCGTTTTATCGGCCACGGTGATAGTCCCATCCGTTTTTTTAGCACCGTATCCGGCTTCGAGAAATAGTTCGGCTGCTTTTTTCTTATCGTAGAGAGGCCCGACTCCATATTTTGCTACTGTCTCTGATATATACCAGGGAGAGGTATTCGGGATGAAGCTATATGCGGGCTCAGCAAAGCCGAGATAAACTGATTTGCATATCAAATCTTTATTGATTGACATAGAAAGAGCTTGCCTGATTTTAGCGTTTTTCAAACCTTCCCAGCCGTTAGCCCGGTGATTATATCCCAGTAAGGTGTAACCGCTGCCGGGGATAGTTATCACGTTAATGTTTTTCATTCCTTTGAATCTGGCAACTTTATCGGGTTCGATTCCGCACGACGTAATGTCTCCAGCTTCTAATGCTGCCAGCATGGTAGCGGACGCGTTGAATATCTTTACTGTCTGGCTTTCAAAATAGGGTGCACCAACTGATTTCCCAAGATAATAATCGGGGTTCCGTTCTACCACAAACCTGTCATTCCTGATCCATTCCTTGAACTTATAGGGGCCTAAATTGCCTGTGTAGGTTAAGTTATTGAATTCTGGAGCTTTGGTAAATGCCTGCACATCTCCCTCATATTTCGAAGCAATATATTTGGGATAAGGTATCAGGTTATAAATGTTGTAAACAAATTCGGGGTCGACAGTCTGACGTGTTATTGTGAAAGTAGTTTTATTGACGACGTCAGGCTTTACAAAAACAGTCTTGCCCTGAACATCTTCCTCCCAGTAGCTTTTATACGGATAGTTGAGCCAGTCAGAACACATCAGATTCTTTAGGGTATATACGTAGTCTTCCGCGGTAACCTGCGATCCATCGCTCCATTTCAAATCATCTCTGATGGTAATCGTATACATCAGACCGTCTGGTGTTACTTCTACGTCTTTTGCCAGACAAAGGAGATTGACCTCCAGTTTATTATTGTAGTTGGCTAACGAATCCAGGGTATATCCGATATAACCAAAGGAATTGCCATCTGCGACCAGAAGTAAATTCAACGACTCGGCATCCCCACCATAAGTCCCATCAATAAAATTACCTTTAACCTGTTTAGCTCCACCTTCTTTTCCTGTTGGCTCAATTGATTTCTGCGGAGTTGTCGCACACCCAATAGTAACGAACAACATCAAAATGGTTACCAGGATACTGATTTTATTCATTGATTTATCCCCTATCGTGATTTCAGTTATTAGCCTGATTTTAATTATATATTATAATTTAGTCAGTATATTGACAATTTATTGTATTGAATCAGAGATTTTAAGTTAGATGAATAAAATCAAAATAGTATCCTTCGATGTTGAAGGAACGCTTGTTACTACAGATTTCAGCTATGCAATATGGTTCGAAGCAATACCCCAGCGCTATGCAGAGAGGCACGGATTAACAATTGAACAGGCAAAGAACCTCGTGAGGGCTGAATACGAAAAAATCGGTGACCAGAAGCCGGAATGGTATGATATCAAATACTGGTTTACTAAATTTGATCTGGGCAACCATGAACCTTCGATGGAACGGTACCACCACAAAGTTGACTATTATCCCGAAGTTATGGAGATACTATCGTCGTTCAGTAAAAGCTACAAACTTATTGCAACTTCGGGTTCCGCCAGGGAATTTTTACACCACCTTCTCCGGGGCGTTGAGCCATATTTTCACAGGATTTTTTCTTCTACATCCGATTACAAACAGCCAAAAACCAATGATTTTTACCTTAAAATTTGTGAAAACCTTAAAGTGACCCCAGACCAAATTCTGCATGTCGGTGATAACTGGCAATTCGACTATGTTTCTGCGAGCGAAATTGGTATAAATGCAGTATTTCTGGACAGGAAGGAGACTTGCGGTCGTCCCGGCTCCGTTGCCAATCTCAAAGAATTGAAAGCTCGGCTGAAGACCTGAAAACCTGCCTGGCCGGCCCATCCAGGGGTTACAACCTCTCTACTTTCACCAGTGGAAGCAACCGCTTTACGTCCTCCAGCCGGCATAATTCCACTCCTGGTCGGAGAGTAGTAGCTACGGCTGCAGCTACACCAAGACGAGCGGCTTCTTCTAATTCTGCGCCCTGGCTAAGTTTTAGTACCAGTCCGGCTACAGCCGAATCACCTGCGCCAACCGTGCTGGTAATTTCGACCTGAGGCGGTATCAGTTTTATTATTTCTTTACCATTTGAAATGATGGATGAATCCCTGCCCCGGGTAATGGCGGCTATTTCTACGCCCTGAGCAAGTAACATTTTAATGGCTGTCACGATTGTCGCCTCATTTCTGAATCGTGCTCCCAGTAATTCTTCAGCTTCGTGGACATTGGGTTTGATTATAGTAGGCTGGGCTTTAACTCCGTACCTCAACCACTGATCATCGGCATCAAGGACAGTTTTAATACCGCGTTTCTTTGTCTCCTTGATCAGTGTTCGATAAATATCATCAGGTACCCCCGGGGGAACGCTGCCCGCAAAAACAACGAAATCGGGCTTTGGTTTAATCCTATTTATTTTATTCACGAGGGCATCCAATTCATGTTCTGAAATCGTAGGACCGGGCGCATCGATTCTGGTCTGGCGATTGGTCTTCAGGTTAGTGATAATAAAATTACTTCTTATCTCACCTTTGATAGGTGTGAAATCAAAAGGAACTCCCTGTTGTTTCAAAAGTTGTTGAACTATTTCGCCATCAATTCCACCGATAAACCCATAAGCTACTGTCTCACCCCCCAAGGTATGGATGACCCTGGAAACATTTATTCCCTTGCCTCCTGGATACTGCCGGTAGCTGGTCCAGCGATTGGTTTCATCTACCACCAACCCATCGACTGTTACGGATTTATCCAGACTCGGATTGAATGTGACGGTAGCTATCATCTTACACAGTCTCAACCTTCAAGCAGATTGGTGCTACCTTTCATTCCAACTGGTATCACCTCCGGTAATGACCACAAGATCACCTTCCCGGGCAAGTCCCGAATCTCTGGCTAACCTGGTCCCCTGGGCGAACATGTCAATTATATTGGAAGCCAGTTTAACCTTGAGGGCGACTACTCCCCAGGAAAGCAATAATTGCCTTTTTGTTATCTCAATTGGAGTTATGGCAAGTATCGGAACTTGAGGGCGATATCTGGTGACACGCCTCGCAGTGCTTCCCGAAGATGTAAATGCCACAATTGCCGCTGCCCCAATTCTATGCGCGGTATGGCAAGCGGCATAGCTGATAGCGTCCTCGGTTTTTGGTTGAACATCTTTGCCCTTATTGATTAAAATTTCATCGTAAGGCAAAGCTGCCTCTGTCTCGATGGCTATTTGCGCCATCATCGACACAGCTTCTACAGGATATTGCCCGATGGCTGTTTCTTCAGACAACATCACCGCATCAGTGCCATCGAAGATTGCATTAGCTACATCGGTTACTTCAGCACGAGTGGGACGGCATGCGTCCACCATCGATTCAAGCATTTGAGTAGCAACGATAACAGGTTTGCCAATCTGATTACATTTTTTAATGATTTGCTTTTGAGCAATGGGAACTTTTTCAATGGGTATATCAATGCCCAGATCACCACGAGCGACCATGATCCCATCTGTTGCTTCCAGAATGGAATCAAGATTATCAAGAGCCTCGCGTCGTTCGATTTTAGCGATCAGCATTGAAGCAGCTCCCTTTTGCTGTAAGAAACGTTTTACCCGCAAAATGTCCTCGGCTTCTTTAACATACGAAACGGCTACAAAATCCACCTTATGTTTCACCCCAAAATCAAGGTGAGCCCAATCGTCCTCACCAATTGAGGCAACCCCGAAATTTGTCCCCGGAATATTTATACCCTGATTGTCATTAAGTCTACCGCCCGTGACGACTTTGCATTGTATATCCGTGTTATTTATTGCCTGTATTTCCAGCTTTAAAATGCCATCGCCAAGAAAAACAATATCCCCTATTTTGACGTAGCGCGGCATATCTGGCAGTTCTACTGATACCCTGTGCTCATCACCCAGTACTGGCCTGGTGGTCAATATAAAATCCTGCCCGGAACGCAACGTAACTCCACCTTTTTCAAGTTTACCCGTCCTGTCTTTAGGACCGGGTAAATCTTGCATTATGGCAACAGACAAATTTAGCTGTTTGGCAACCCGGCGCAGTCTGTTAATATTTCGCACGTGCTCTTTATGCGAGCCGTGGGAGAAGTTGATTCGTGCCACGTCCATGCCAGCTTTGAGCAGGCCAGCCATAACCGTCTCAGAACTACTGCTTGGCCCGATAGTGCAGACTATTTTTGTTTTGCAGGACAAATTAGGTCTTGGATTATTGCAAACCATGACATCTCCTAATAGTTTTTATACCAGTTTTCCTGTGAAGTGAGCAACTCATCGGCCTTGATGCCCATTTTCTTCCACCAGGGATCGGCATATTTACTCGCTATTTCCACGAGCTCTTTAAATCGGTCTGCTGCAACAGTTTTCAAATACTTTACTCTCTGTTTTCTATCTTCAAGGTGGAGTACTTCCTGCCAGATACCACGTCCCCCAAGAAATCCCGAGGCTCCTGCCTGGCAGGCAATTTTTACCTGATCGCGAAATATTTTATAATCAGCACCTGCGCTTAACAGTACCCAGGGAACCTTAGATGCTTCAGTTAATCTTCGGCAAGTTTCTAAGACTTTGCCTTTATCTTTTTCATAATGCAGATCCGCAGGAAATTCCGCTTTAAGAACATCTATGGGAAGACCTGTTATCTGCAGGGCAGTTTCAATCACCATCTCGGATTTCTTAGCGGCAAATTGCGCAGAACCAGCCTTCTCTTCTCCCACAGGATAGCTGACCGGTTCAACCAGAAAAGGTATGTCGTGTTTGATGCACTCCCTGGCTACCACATTGATGGTTTCCAATTGTTTTTTTGAGAGTTCAACCAAATCAGGACGATAGTAGAGCAAAATTTTGACCGCTGAACCTCCCATCCGCTTAATTTTTTCGACATTCCAGTTATCCAATAAAGTTGTTAGACGTCCTTCAGGATTATCCTGATAGCCGGTAGCTTCAATACTCACGAGCAATCCCTTGCTTCCGGGGAGAACTCCTCCTGCAATGCTTTGTGCAGCCCCATAAATAGGATCCAGCAAAACTGCGCTCGAATGTGGAGCCAATGCCTCGCAAAGATCGAGCTTATACTGAACCATTTCTTTATATCCGATTTTTTTAGACAACTCCTTTTCCAGAGTAGTTTGCAAAGAACCTCTATGGTCAATTGCACACATTACAAAAATACCTTTCCCTGTCGATATCTGCTGCAAACCCCGGATTTTGCCGACACTCAAGTCTCGCATTTTAAATCCCCCTTCACATTCGTTTACGAAACTATATTCCTTTAATGCCTATTTATCAAGTCAAATTATCCAGAATCTCTCAAAGCTATTTAAATATGGTAAAATAGTTTCAACAAACGATTAATTAAATATTTTTCACTTTTTGCGTTACTACGATATGAGGGGTTAAGTTGGGGTTAACTTAAAGAAACAAGGTAATAAAAATGACTTTCTCCTTTAGATTCATTTCTATCGCTGCTCTCTTCATCACCTGCCTGATAACAGCCAATATTATGATCGTCAAACAAATCGCGGTCGGTGGATTGGTACTTCCTGCAGCCATAATCATTTTCCCTTTGAGCTATAT
>CAWAQY010000022.1:0-53229 GCA_963784375.1 uncultured Chloroflexia bacterium
AGGAAAAACAATGGCAGACCGTGATCTGAGAGCATGGATCGCTCTTTTGGAGGCAGAAGGTGAACTGAAGAGAATTAAAGCTAAGGTGGATTGGAATGACGAAATTGCTCAAATAATCAGAAAGGTTGACGAGCAAGATGGTCCGGCCCTTTTATTCGAGAACATCAAAGGGCACGAAAATACATTCTCAAAAAGATTATTTAGTAATAGCCTGGCCACCCGAAGGCGAGTTAATTTAATGATCGGATTGCCCAAGGACACTCCGGTGACTAAAACTATTCAGACTATCAGAGACAGAATTAAGAAACCGGTCGAGCCAGTCAAGGTAAAAACGGGTCCGGTCAAAGAAAATATCCTCAAGGGTAAAGATGTCGACTTGTTCCAAATTCCAGTTCCCAAGTGGCATCCTCTGGATTGCGGACGTTATATCAACACGTTTTATGGCGCGGTAACCAAAGATCCTGACACGGGCATTAATAACGTCGGCATTTACCGAGGTGTAATACTGTCCAAGAATGAGATCGGCAACTTGATGATTCCCATGAAAGACTGGGGTATTACTTATAGTAAATACAAGGAAATGGGTAAACCGATGCCGGTGGCATTTGTTTATGGTTACGATCCGGCTTTAACCGTCGTTGCCGGGAGTCCGGTGAATGGAATTGAATACAACCTGGCAGGAGCTATCCGTCAACAGCCTGTCGAACTGGTCAAGTGTGAGACCTCTGATATCGAAGTTCCTGCATCTGCCGAAATAGTTGTTGAAGGAACCATGTCTCCCGATCCTGACTCCTATGAAGTTGAAGGTCCTTTTGGTGAAGGGTCGGGATTTTATGGAGAAGCGAGAAAGAGGCCGGTCGTTAAGGTAAATTGTATTACCCATCGAAATGATGCAATTTTCCGGGGTGGTTTAATCGGCACAAGGCCTGGTGTTACAGATGAAATCAAGTCGGCTGTGAGCATTATGATGTCGGTGGTTACCTGGAATACCCTGGAGACCCAGGAAATACCCGGAATTCTTGATGTTGCTATCGGTCCACTATCAGCAGTCAAGATTCATAAGACCTATCAAGGGCAGGCAAGACAAATAGCAGCGGCTTTATGGGGTTCCAAATTTGCAGGCCATTTCTTTAACGCCTTGATGGTGTGTGAAGAGGATGTAGATATTCGAAACCCTATGGCACTTCTGGGAGCTTTACATAGTAAAGTTGATTTTAAAAAGAGCTTAGTTGTTTATCCATTATATATGGGATCACCTATAGACGTAAGTGTACCTTATGATTTAAGAGCTGAACTGGAATATGGCGCCGCGGTAGCTAATAAGTTACTTATCGACGCAACCATAGACTGGGAACTCCATCCTATACGCAAGGAATGGGGTGATAACAGATATCCACCAACCTGCCATTACGGCCTGCCTGAGACTGAGAAATTAGTAGAGAAACGATGGAAAGAGTATGGCTTATAGGTTAATTATATAGTCTCTTGATACTCTTATTACTCAAGGATTACACGGCAAATTTGCAGCCTGAAGTGGTGTAATTGTAGGAATACGCGATATACCATTTACAGCATGACCAGACCTTAAACTTCATATATGGAACCCTGGTTATTTTTCTCGGGAACTGCATTTGGCATAAGGTAAAATGGGTGTTGTTTTTTTGATACAAACGTATTAAATGAGTATACTATTATGATTTCAGCAGGGTTCAGTTTGCTCAAGTCGTTGTGTGAGCAGTTTTAAAATTCCCGTTTGATCAACTAGGCTTTAATTCTTAAACCGAACCTTTTGCCTTATGACCACTTTTTATTTTAATACAATGCTTCAATTTCCGATTTGAAAAACGAGGAGGCTATTATCATGGATGATACTCCAAAATTGAATGAACTTGAAAAAGGACCATGGCCTAGTTATGTTAAACAAATTAAACGGCAGGCTGTAAAGAATGCGGCCGCCAAAGATATTCTTGGCGTACAGGAATTGTCTTTTAACGATAAGGTTACTCACTGGAAGCACGGGGGAATCGTCGGAGTCACAGGATATGGAAGCGGAGTTATCGGACGTTACAGTAATGTGCCCGACAAGTTCCCCAATGTTGAGTCTTTTCATACCGTACGCGTAAACATGCCCAGCGGCTGGTTTTATTCAACACAGACTTTAAGGCAACTTTGTGATGTCTGGGAAAAATATGGGAGCGGACTCACGAACTTTCACGGTGCTACTGGAGATGTCATTTTACTTGGTACCACGACACCAAACCTGCAGCCCTGCTTTGACGACTTAACCAGCATAGGCTTTGATCTCGGCGGTTCAGGGTCGGCCTTAAGGACACCAAGCTGTTGTATAGGGCCAGCCAGATGTGAATATGCCTGCATTGACACGCTGGACATATGCCATAACTTAACCATGGAATTCCAGGATGAAATTCATCGCCCCCGTTGGCCATACAAATTTAAAATAAAGATCTCAGGTTGTCCAAATGACTGTGTGGCCGCAATTGCACGGGCTGATTTTACCGTGATCGGCACATGGAAAGACGGATTGAGAATTGACCAGAACGCTGTCAGAGATTATGTGAAAAATGGTTTTGATATTAAGGGGAGAATCATTAATAAATGTCCCAGCAATGCCTTGGAATGGGATGATAAAACGAACTCACTCATTTTATCAGCTGACGATTGTGTAAGATGCATGCATTGCATTGACAAAATGCCCAAGGCCATAAGGCCGGGTATTGACAAAGGAGCGACAATTCTCATTGGAGGCAAAGCTCCGATCATAAAAGGTGCCTATCTGTCATGGGTACTTGTGCCATTTATAAAATTGGAACCTCCTTACACTGAAATGAAAGAATTGCTCAGGAAAATATGGGATTGGTGGGATGAAAATGGCAGGACGAGAGAGAGAATTGCCGAACTTATCGAACGTATGGGATACAAGAGATTCCTGCGGGATATGGGGATAAAGCCGGTACCTCAGATGATATCCAAGCCAAGGTCGAATCCCTATGTATTTTTTGATAAGTAATTGTTTGAGGAGACAAAATATGAGAAAAACCGATATTGGCCCTCCTGACTACAAAAAGATGCTTCCCGACGTAATCAAGAATAACTATGGGAAATGGAAGTATCATGAACATGTTCAACCTGGGGTTTTAAAACATACCTCTGAAAATGGAGATGCTGTTTATACAATACGGGCTGGATCGCCCCGATTGCTAGGCATTGATTTTATCAGGGATATTTGTGATTTAGCTGATAAATATTGCGATGGCCATCTAAGATTTACCAGTAGAAATAATATTGAATTCATGACTCCGGACAAAAGCAAAATTAATGCGATTATTAAAAGTGTCAATTCACTCGGTCTTCCTGTCGGTGGTACAGGGAAATCGATCTCAAATATCGTACATACTCAGGGATGGATACATTGCCATAGTGCGGCGACTGATTCATCCGGTCTGGTAAAAGCGATAATGGATGAATTATATGAATATTTTGTTGAACCAAAGCTGCCTGCGATATTGCGTTTATCACTAGCCTGTTGCATAAACATGTGTGGGGCTGTACATTGCTCTGACCTGGCGGTGGTTGGTATACACCGGAAGCCACCCAAGGTAGACAACGAAAAGGTCAGTGCGATGTGTGAAATTCCAACCACCATGGCATCGTGTCCCACCGGCGCCATTCGGCGTCATAGCGATCCCAATGTAAAAGGCCTGGTAGTAAATGATGATCGCTGCATGTATTGTGGAAATTGCTATACGGTTTGCCCCGCAATGCCCTTGGCTGATAGCGAAGGAGATGGAGTAGCAATCTATGTCGGTGGTAAAGTTTCAAACGCGAGAAGCACTCCTAAATTTTCAAGGTTGGCTATTCCTTATCTGCCAAATAATCCTCCCCGCTGGCCGGAGGTGGTAGATGCTATCAAAAACATTGTTCAAGTCTATGCCAAACATGCCAGGATCGACGAAAGAATGGGGGAATGGATAGAGAGAATCGGCTGGGAAAGATTCTTTAGTCTCACCGGGATACCTTTTACGGAGTATCATATTGATGACTTTACTCATGCAGTCGATACTTACAGAACAACAACACAGTTCAAGATGTAGAGTTACCCCACAACATAACAGATAATTTGGCTAACAATTACAGGAGAATAGAGAAATGAATGAACTGACTTCTGAAGAGTTGAAACTCAAAATAGTGGGTTATCTTGGTACGGTTGATAAGGCCAAGAATAGAGAAGTTGCACGCGTTATTAATGAGGATAAGAACCTGGTTGACAAAGCGATTGCTGCACTGGCCAAGGAAGATAAAATCGAGTATTTATATCTCGGTACATCCTACATTAAACTGAAAGGTAAATAGTGGGTTAATCCCGGGTGAAATTGAGAAAAGAACCAGAAATGGAACAAAGCAAAAAGTTACCCCGATTTATGGTTTCCGCTCCGCAGGGCCGTTCCGGAAAAACTACGGTTAGTATCGGTTTATGCGCGGCATTAAGGAATCGAGGGTTCAGGGTACAATCGTTCAAGAAAGGGCCAGATTATATCGATCCCTCATGGCTTTCTGCGGCTTCAAAGCGCCCATGTCACAATTTGGATTCTTTCCTGATGCCTGAAGCACAAATGATTTCATCTTTCCGAAATGCGTGTCATGATGCTGATATCGCAGTGGTGGAAGGTTCGATGGGTTTGTATGATAGCAGTGATTCTCGAGGTAAAGGAAGTTCGGCAGAGATTGCCAGAATCCTTGGTCTGCCTATTATCCTGGTGGTCAATGCTGCTCGAATGACCAGAAGCGTGGCTGCAATGGTGAAGGGCTATCAGCAATTTGAGTCTGGCACTAACATTGCGGGTGTCATTTTAAATAATGTCTCTGGAGCCAGGCATGGAGACAGGTTAAAGAGTGCTATAGAGCTTTATTGTAATATACCCGTAGTCGGGATAATAGGTCGGGATAAAAATCTGAATATCAAGCGAGCGTCATTTAGGCCTGGTGCCATCTACCGAGAGTGATGAAGCGGATACTGTGATTAATCGTATTCTTTCAGCTGTTGGAGCTAATATCAATCTGGATGGCATACTATCAATTGCCAGTGATGCGGGAGAAGTACCTGATTTAAATACAAGCTCCGCAGTGCAAATAAAACAAAATATAAAAATAGGTGTAATACGCGATCGGGTTTTTTCATTTTACTATCCGGAAAATCTGGAAGCGTTATGCCGGTTTGGTGCAGAACCGGTTTTTATCGATTCGTTAACCGAGCACAGATTACCTGATATTCAAGGCCTCTATATTGGCGGAGGGTTTCCGGAGCTGTTTTTAGAAGAATTAGAGAGAAATGTTGCCCTTAAAGACGAAATTGCAGAAGCTATCCGCAACGGATTGCCGGTATACGCTGAATGTGCTGGACTGATGTATTTGTGTCAAGGAATAGTAAAAGCCGGGCGTGTCTATAAAATGGTTGGTTCAATTCCTGCTGTCATTAACATCTTCGATAAACCACAAGGACATGGCTATACTATTGCCGAGGTTGTCAGTAGTAACCCCTGGTTCCCCTTGGGGACTGTTTTGAAAGGGCATGAATTTCATTATTCGGGGTTAAATAGGTCTGACCACCTGCATTTTGCCTGTAAATTGAAACGTGGCGTAGGTGTAAATGGTGATCTGGATGGAATTGTATACCAAAATCTGTTCGCGTCTTACGCGCATTTGCATGCTTTGGGTGTACCCCAATGGGCCGAAAGTTTTTGCAGATTAGCGAATGCTTTTAAATCAAAACAAGTGGCGTCAATCATATAATACAAGTTGTTTTATCCTTTTGAGACCCAAGAGAAAAACAACCAGAAATCACGAGGAGGTAATCAATGCCCAAAGTAAAATTAGGTGGGTACGATGTTGAAATCGATGAGGATGGCTTTATCCAGGAACCGGATAAATGGAATGAGGCTATTGCTGAAGATATAGCCAAAACAGAACAAGCTTATCCCATGAACGAAGATGCCTGGAAATTGGTCAAATATTTGCGAAAATACTTTCTTGATTTCGGCATTGCCCCTCCAATACGAATGTTAACCAAACAAACCGGATTAGACCTCAAATACATATATCAGTTGTTTCCCGGGGGCCCCGCCAAAGGAGCTTGCAAGGTGGCTGGGCTGCCCAAACCGACAGGTTGTGTTTAGTTTGTGTAAAAAGCAAATTTGGTTTCTTAAATAACACTATTAAATCCCTTAAAAAAGTAAAATACTGGTTGGCTGTTTTATAGAATAATGAGCTTGATTTCATTACCCCAGCTTGCTACTTTTGTATCATACGTTTTTATTGTCGTGGCATATACCGTAAAGGTGATAAAAATTGTAAATATGCCTGTTCATTTACGCTGGGAACTTTACCCAGTCGTTCACGAAAAAGCATATAAGTACGGGGGTTCGTATCTTGAAGAGTTGGAATGGTGGAATAAGCCGAAACACAAACACATCTTCAGAAGTATCCTGTCAAAAGCGAAAGATTATTTTACTTTTCCGGGTTATTTTAGCATCAACAAGATTTACTGGTCAGGTTTATATCTCTGGCATATCGGATTTTACACCATCATAATTTTTCATATTGTGTCTTTTTTTAGTGCTGTACTTTTACTAAATACTGATATTCAAATCAGCTCGGAATCAAGTAGCACCCTGGGATCGGTAATTTACTTTTTTACCATTGCGATAGCGTTAGTCAGCTTTATTCTCGGATCGATTGGTAGTGTGATCCTGTTGATAAAGAGGTTGGTGAATGTAGATTTGAAGAATTATGCTACATCCTCCAACTATTTTAACTATGTATTTTTCCTGTTAGTTTTTTTAAGTGGCCTGGCAGCCTGGTACTTTGTCGATCCTGATCTATCAGCGTACCGTTCATTCTGGAAAAACTTGATTACTTTGAAATACTATGAAGTAAACGTGATGGTTTACATACACATTATGCTTTTTTCCCTATTCCTGATCTATTTACCTTTCACAAGGTCTACTCATTACATCACCAAAATCATTGCCTTTTTCGGAGTATTTTGGGACGATACCCCAATTTTTAAAAACAAAAAAATGCAGCGCAAGATCAAAACATCAATGAATAAAATAGTGAGATGGTCTGCCGATCATATTCAAAGGGATGCTACCTGGGTTGAAATAACCAGGGAACAGATTAAAGACAATAGCAATGGTAAGTCTGAATAATAATGAAACAAAAAAGAATACGATTAGAAGACATCAGTAAAAATCCCTCAGAACCTTTAGAAAATATCTCCAGTGAAGATCTAATGGCTCTCGTTTGCCATGATCAGGCGATAACGACAAGACCTATTAAACCTCTCACCGAAAGCCAAAGATGCAACTATGAATATTCATTTGATGGGATTTCAGCCATAGGTTTAGTAAAACCTAAAACAAAGGATGAGGAAGAACAGCTTGTACGATCATTTCTCCGGGGTCTGGAGAATTTGCTGACTGAAGAAAACAATTGGACGTTCCTTCAGCCTCTTACTTTATCACTTGAGTATTGCGCACGATGTTTGGCCTGTAGCGAAAAATGTCCGGTGTTTATAGCCAGCGGTAGAAAGGAAATTTATCGACCGCTCTATCGCTCGGAAATACTAAGGCGGATCGCCAAGAAATATTTGCACCATTCTTTCAAAGGTTTTTCTAAATTTACCGACGGTGACATTGAGTTGAATTGGGCAACCATCTCCAGGTTAGCTGAGTCGGCTTACAGATGTACTATTTGCAGAAGATGTACTCAAGCGTGCACTCGTGGGGTGGACAATGGACTGATCACCCGCGAGATTAGAAAACTATTCAGCCAGGAAATGGGGATTGCACCTAAGGAGCTTCATAAATCAGGAACTGTCCAGCAGTTGAAAGTCGGGGCCAGCACAGGGATTAACCCCGCTGCCTTTGCAGATATCGTCAAATTCATGGAAGACGAAATTGAGGAGAAAACGGGTAAAAAGATAAAGATACCGGTAGATAAGGAAGGAGCAGATATTCTGCTCATTCATAACTCGGGCGAATATCTCTCCTGGATGGAGAATCCAGAAGCCTTTGCGATTATCTTTGAGGCGGCCCACGTTAATTGGACATTATCCAGCGAACTCGGTGGTTATGAAGCAACTAATTATGGCGTTTGGTATGATGACGTTCAATTTGCCAGGATTGCATTCAGGCAGGTTGAAATCGGTCGAAAACTAAAAGTAAAAAAGATAGTAATTGGGGAATGTGGGCATGCCCATAAAGCGTTGACAGTTATTGCCGATAGGCTTCTTAGTGACGAAAATTATTTGCCCCGTGAAAGTTGTTTGCCACTTTTGGAAGACCTGGTATGCAATAGTAAGCTGAACCTGGATCCTGGAAAAAATAATTTTCCTGTAACTCTGCATGACCCGTGTAATATGGTCAGACTTATGGGTATTGTAGAACCACAACGAAGAATATTAAGGCAAATTTGTCCTCAGTTCAGAGAAATGGAACCTCACGGTGTGGAGAACTATTGTTGTGGCGGTGGCTCAGGTTTTGCCGTCATGTCGCAGATGAATTTTCCAGATTGGAAAATGGCAATATCAGGCAGGATGAAAGTCAAACAAATTGTAGAGGCTTTTGAAGACGTGATTTCCCCCAGGATTAAAAAATACGTTTGCGCCCCCTGCTCTAACTGCAAAGGGCAGATTAGAGACTTGCTAAGCTACTATGATCTGGAGGAAAAATTCAACATACACTACGGCGGCTTGGTGGAGTTGATAGTAAATGCGATGAAGGACATAGAGAAGCCTTTCATTGATTAAGTGATTTATTCAAGGTTAAGATATAAATCCTAGCGACTGTTACATGTGCTTCGGACACTATTATCCTTTGGAGATAATCAATAGTGGATGTTTTTATCTTTATAGTTGATTGTATTCTCCCTTATATCAGTTTTCCTGTCCTGATAATTGGGACTGTCTATCGACTATGGAGATGGTTTCGTATTCCTCTACCTTTAAGAATCGGACTGTCTCCAATTCCTAAAACTAATGCAGGTATAGTGGGAATAATTGTCGCTGAAGTGATCGCGTTCCGAACGCTGTTTAACGGAGAAAAAGCATTCTGGGTTATAATCTGGCCATTTCATGTTGCCGGCCTGCTTACTCTCGGCAATCATATACTGGGGTTGACAGACGGACTGATCGAAGCTTACCTTCCAGGTATGCAGATACCCCAAATTAAGAGCGCTCTCTTTATACTCGGTTTTGCAGCTTGGCTGCTCATCACCTTGCTCCTTTATATTTTAATTAGGCGTTTGTACAAAAGGGAAGTCAAGCAGATGTCATTCTTAGGGGATTACGTAGCAGTGCTCTTGATTTTGGGACTGGTGTCAGCCGGGACTTATATGGCTTTTTTCAGCGAAACCGATATGACAGCGGTAGCTCGCTGGGGAATGGGACTGATGGTCTTTCACCCTGAACCTGTCGGTAATTTACTATTTTCAATCCATTTTCTTTTTGCCCAGGCTTTATTCATTTATTTTCCTTTCAGTAAGCTATTTCATCCTTTAGGACAGGTTGTAAGTCGAATGATGACTAAGAAAGAACAATTGTTGAATGAGGAAGGTGTGGCAGTAAAGTAACTATGACAAATGCATCAAGTAAGGAACCAAAAGGTTTATTCGGCGGTGAGCAACTTACTGGATTGGAATTGAAGGAAAATGAGAGCCAGGATAAGCCTCGCAAATCATCTGATTTGTCTTTACTTGGATTAGAACATCCCATTTCTGAGGGGGCACGGATTGCCGAAGCTCTTAAGTATTTTCATGAGCTTAAACAACAATTCAGGTCGCTGGTACTCTATATGGATCTGTGTACCAAATGCGGGGCTTGCATTGAAGCTTGCCATTGGTACCTCGGGACAAGGGATCCATACAATATACCGGCAGTCCGGGCAGACCTCTTGCGAAAAATATACCGGAGATATTTTACGTCCAGTGGAAAGATTTTTGGCTCGCTGGCAGGTGCTGACGAGTTAACTAATGAGTTAATTGAAAAATGGTTCAAGTATTTTTATCAATGCAACGAGTGCCGTCGTTGTGCCTACATTTGTCCTTTTGGCATTGATACTGCTGAAATTACGATTGCGGCACGGCAGATACTAACAAAATTGGGCATGGTGCCTGAGGGCATAATGGCCGTAGCAAAAAACATGCACCGGCACGGGAATAATATGGGTATTCCTCCAAAAGCTGTAAAAGATATCGTATCTTTCATGGAAAAAGAGTTAAAGGAGAAAACTGGGAAAGATATTGTCATACCTATTGATCAGGAAGGAGCTGAAGTTTTACATAATCCCTCATCTTCGGAGTTCTTTGTAACGCTCGATACCCTTGAAGGAACGGCGATTATGTTTCATGCCGCAGGTACCAGTTGGACTATATCCAGCGAAATAATCGAAACAGCCAATTTTGGCCTATTCTTTAATTTCGATACTATGAGAGAACACAATAACAGACTCATAAACATTGCCAGGAAGCTTAAAACGAAAAGAATTGTAGCTGGAGAGTGTGGGCATGGTTGGCGGACATGGAAGATGTTTACCTCCCAACTGAGTCATGCGATAGATATACCAATCGTGCATGCCATGGACGAATGTTTGAAATATATTAAGGATGGAAGAATAAAACTGGATAAAACCGTTAATTCGGTAGCTGTGACTCTTCACGATCCATGCAATATGGCCAGAGCTGCGGGTTATGTTGATCAACCCCGTCAGCTCCTTAGAAATCTGGTGGATGAGAAGCTGTTTATCGAAATGTTTCCAAATAGGGAAAGAAATTTTTGTTGCACGGGCGGTTCAGGTCAGGTAACTATGGATGAATTGACTATGATGAAAGCGAGGGCCGGCCTGGTAAAGGCACAGCAGGTCAAAACCACCGGAGCAAAATGGTTAATAGCGCCGTGCGCGATCTGCAAAGCAGAGTTGCCCCGGATAATGGCTCATTATGGCCTTGATGTAGAGGTACACGGTCTGCAGGATTTAATTGGATATGCAACTAAGTTCTAGCACGGTGATTTTGAATAATTGAACAAATGTTATCTTTGTTCGTGCTCAGGGTTTATTCGATCCGTCTCGTGATAAGGATCAAGGTATCTAATGGTGTTTTTAATCATTATGAGTTCGTCAGCTAAACGATGAGTTGCCAAAACAAACATCAAAAGTCCACTATGTTATGGATCATAACAAGATATTGACTAGTTTGTATTGTTGTGGTAAACTAATAGTTCATCCTAAGGCGAACCTTAACAACTGAATAGTGGAAGGAAGAATGTTTTTTCGAGAGTTTGATCCTGGCTCAGAATGAACGTTAGCGGCGCGCCTGATGCATGCAAGTCGAACGGCCTGAGTCGTCCGCAAGGATGATAAGGGAGTGGCAAACGGCTGAGTAACGCGTAAGTAACCTACCTCTAAGTGGGGAATAACTTGCCGAAAGGCAGGCTAATACCGCATGTGCTGATGAGCGAATGTTTTTCAGTAAAGCTTTCGGGCGCTTGGAGAGGGGCTTGCGTCTGATTAGCTAGTTGGTGGGGTAATGGCCTACCAAGGCGATGATCAGTAGCTGGTCTGAGAGGACGACCAGCCAGACAGGGACTGAGACACGGCCCTGACTCCTACGGGAGGCAGCAGCAAGGAATTTTGCGCAATGGGCGAAAGCCTGACGCAGCGACGCCGCGTGGGGGATGAAGGCCTTCGGGTTGTAAACCTCTTTTCCCGGGGAAGAATAATGACGGTACTCGGGGAATAAGTCTTGGCTAACTACGTGCCAGCAGCCGCGGTAATACGTAGGAGGCAAACGTTATTCGGATTTACTGGGCGTAAAGCGGGTGTAGACGGCTTCTTAAGTCGGTTGTGAAATCTCCTGACTTAATTGGGAGGAGTCAATTCGATACTGAGAAGCTTGAGGACAGCAGAGGAAAGCGGAATTCCCGGTGTAGCGGTGATATGCGTAGATATCGGGAGGAACACCAGTGGCGAAGGCGGCTTTCTAGGCTGTTCCTGACGTTGAGACCCAAAAGCGTGGGGAGCGAAACGGATTAGATACCCGTGTAGTCCACGCCCTAAACGTTGGACACTAGGTATGGGGAGTATCGACCCTCTCTGTGCCGAAGCTAACGCTTTAAGTGTCCCGCCTGGGGACTACGGCCGCAAGGCTAAAACTCAAAGGAATTGACGGGGGCCCGCACAAGCAGCGGAGCGTGTGGTTTAATTCGATGCAACGCGAAGAACCTTACCAAGGCTTGACATGCTAGAAGTAGAAACTTGAAAGAGGGACGACCTGTATCCAGTCAGGAGCTAGCACAGGTGCTGCATGGCTGTCGTCAGCTCGTGCCGTGAGGTGTTAGGTTAAGTCCTGCAACGAGCGCAACCCTCGTCGCTAGTTAATTTCTCTAGCGAGACTGCCCGTATAACGTGGAGGAAGGTGAGGATGACGTCAAGTCAGCATGGCCCTTACGCCTTGGGCTACACACACGCTACAATGGGTGATACAGAGGGTTGCCAAGGAGCGATCCGGAGCTAATCCCTAAAATCATCCTCAGTTCAGATTGTAGGCTGAAACTGCCTACATGAAGTCGGAGTTGCTAGTAACCGCAGGTCAGCACACTGCGGTGAATACGTTCTCGGGCCTTGTACACACCGCCCGTCACGTCATGGAAGTCGGTAACACCTGAAGTCGATGGGCTAACCTTCGGGAGGCAGTTGCCGAGGGTGGGACCGATAACTGGGACGAAGTCGTAACAAGGTAGCCGTACGGGAACGTGCGGCTGGATCACCTCCTTTCTAGGGAGTGTTATCTCCTAGGTCGATGGTAGACCTAGTCTATTAAATGTTCTTTCGATTATTTTCTTCCTTTCACTATTCAGTTGTTAAGGTTTTTTATTTTCTATCGTTATTTATTTCCCCTCACCCTTCTTACTGGTTACATGTTGACTGCTTACTAACGATATTGATATACTTATTTTGTTCATTTCAAAGTGATGTGAGGAGTGCTTTATGAATTACGGAAGAGAATTACTCAAGGGTAGTACGGATTCATTACTTCTGTGTCTTATAACCGGCCAAGCAATGTACGGTTATCAAATTATAAGAGAACTCGAATCGAGAAGCCGTGGCTATTTTCAATTTAAAGAGGGTACACTGTATCCTGCTCTTCATCGGTTAGAGAAAGCTGGCTTAGTTGAGGGGCGGTGGCAAAAATTACCGGGAGGCCAGGAGAGAAGATATTATTATATTACTGAAAAAGGACATAAAGCCTTAAGTGACAGGTTGGCTATTTGGCGAGGTTTTTCTGAAGCTGTGAATCTTATCGTAATTCCTACTAATTAACAATGGAAGGTGTTGTAATTTGAATTATCTCAATGTCTTGAAAAGACAATTACGGGTGGACCCTGTAGAAAAGGATGAAATATTACGTGAACTAAGTTGCCACCTTGAGGATAAAATTGGAGAATTGCGAGATAAAGGAATGACAGAGCTTGAGGCAATTGAGACTGCTTCAAACCTTCTGGGTTCTCCGGATATAATTGCTCGACAAATATATGAAATTTATAGTCAAGGTAGCTGGAAGCAAACCATTTTTGCAATAATTCCACATTTTCTTACTGCAATGCTCTTCATATTGCATTGGCGTACTAACCTTTTTTGGTTGACGATAATCCTGTTTGGAATGATTGGAGCAGTGATTTATGGTTGGTGTCATGGAAAACCAACCTGGTTATTTTCATGGTTGGGTTTCTTGCTGGTTCCGGTCATAGTAACAGGTGTTATGTTGGTGTATTTGCCTGGCAACTGGTCATGGGTATCTACTCTCGTCTATATTCCATTGGCGGTATTTATTCTCGTGATAGTGGCCAGGAGGATATTGAAAATCGATTGGTTATTTGTTTCATTGATGTTATTGCCAATCCCGATTGTAATAGGTTGGTTGATTGTCCTTGATGTAAATGAATTGTTTTTTGGTTCAGAAATAAACTCAAAAACTGCATGGTGGATTGCTTTAAGTTTTGCGGTTATAGGACTAGCTGTGGCTACTTTTATTCGGGTAAGGCAACGCTGGATGAAAGCTGGAGCTTTGTTTGTTTGTTCGGTTTTAGTATTGATTGGTTTGATCTTAGTCGGTGTAAATTCTTTGAATTTCTGGACTTGCTTGTTCTTGAGTGTATTAATGTTGCTACATCTGTTTCTTCCCGCGTTACTTGAGCGTAAAGAAGCATATAAGTAAAAAGCTGTTTTTGTCTGATTAGAAACTTTCGCAAAGACTATTACCACAAGGTATTTTGAGAACTATTGTGTATTTTCTGAGGAATACCCAAATGTTCATAGGCAAGCCTGGTCGCTGTCCTGCCTCGTGGAGTTCGATCAAGAAATCCCAGTTGCAGCAAATATGGCTCATAAACATCCATTATTGTATCTGACTCCTCACTTATCGAGGCAGCAATTGTATCTAAACCGACCGGTCCGCCATCAAATTTTTCAATAATTGTACGGAGCACTTTGTGGTCTATTTCATCCAATCCGACTTTATCTATTCCCAATTTTGAGAGTGCTTCTAGCGCAATAGGCTTAGAGATAATCCCATCTGCTGTTACTTGTGCATAATCACGGATTCTCTTAAGGAGTCTGTTGGCTATTCTGGGTGTTCCTCGGGCTCGACAGGCTATTTCATCAAGACTGGTTTCCTGTGCGCTAACGTCAAGTATTTTTGCCGAACGCTGTAAAATTGTTTTTATTGCTTCTTTGTCATAGAAGTCGAGACGATATACAGTTCCGAATCGGTCTCGCAAAGGGGCACTTACCATCGCATATCTTGTTGTTGCTCCGATAAGTGTAAACTTAGGCAAGTTTAATCTTAAATTTCTTGCACCAGGTCCTTTGCCGATGATGATATCAAGAGCGTAGTCTTCCATTGCAGGGTAGAGAATTTCCTCTACGATCTTACTAAGACGATGGATTTCATCTATAAATAGAACATCGTGTTTTTTGAGATTGCTTAAAATAGCCGCCAGATCTCCTGGTCTCTCGATAGCCGGCCCAGAACTTACCTTTACGTTTACATTCATTTCTGCAGCTATAATATAAGCCAAGGTGGTTTTACCTAAACCGGGCGGGCCATAAATAAGGACATGGTCTAAGGCTTCACCACGTTTCAGTGCAGCTGTAATGGAAATTTTTAAGTTGGTTTTTACTTTATCCTGGCCGATAAAATCAGTAAGATGTTTCGGCCTGAGGTTTTTATCGAGGGTAGTATCGTCGTTATTAATCTTGGAAGAAATTACCCGCGGGGCATTTTTGTCTTGACTCATATTTGCGATTATATCATATGTTATGATTTCCTAGCTAAGAGACCCACAAAAAAGGAGAGGAATTTAAAGCTAGAGTTAAATTCCTCTCCTTTTTTGTTTTTGAGTAGACTTTTATATTGATTGCGTGGTTTCTTTGTTTTCTCCCGGTTCTTTATCAACAGATTCCAAGCTAGCAGATTTGTTCCTTCTTGCCTTCTTAGTTGGTGGTTTCTCTTCGGCCTCTTGGTGGCTATTTGGCTGACCGTCGTCACTGGCTTGGTCACCGGGCACTTTAGCAATTGGGACATTTTCCGAAAGAGTATCGGGTCCTGTTCCTTCGACCAGTACATCAGATTTGGGCTCTGTCATTATTGCTTCTGTAGGCTCTGCCTGGCATTCCTTCTTCGAGTTGTAACGAAGGCAATCCTATTTCTTCATCAAAGCTAAGCGATTGTGCAGGAATAAGTTTTCCAATAATAACATTCTCTTTCAACCCCAAAAGTTTGTCACTCTTTCCCCAAATTGCTGCCTCTGTGAGTACTCGAGTAGTTTCTTGGAATGAAGCTGCTGCCAGCCAGCTCGCAGTGTTTAATGAAGCTCTGGTAATACCTAATAAAACTGTCTGGGCGGTGGCTGGTTCCCCACCTTCAGCCAATATCTTAGCATTGATGCCTTCATATTCAAAACGATCTATCAGATCGCCAGCTAGCCTTTCAGTATCTCCAGGTGATTCAACACGTACTCTCCTGAGCATTTGACGCACAATTATTTCAATATGTTTATCATTGATATTTACACCCTGAGATCGATAGACTTTCTGAACTTCCTCGATAAGATATTGTTGTACAGCTTCTCGTCCCATAATCCTCAAGATATCTTGAGGATCGATAGCTCCATCGGTTAGTTGGTCTCCAGCCTTAACTCTATCTCCTGATTTTATACGAATATGACTTCCAGATGGAATTATGTATTCTCTTTCATCTTTCTCTTCGTAGCGAATACTCAGTTGACCATGGTCAACGATAGCGTAACCAGACACCCTTGCAACCGGGACATTTTCCGATAAAGCAATTGATTGTTGCTCCGGCTCTATAATTTCGCCTGTTTCCTTGTTAATAGATTGGGTCTTTTTCGATTTCTTGATTACTTTTTTCTCTTTCGTTTCCTTAGCAATCTTAATTAATGGTGTGCCGGCATCGATCCAATCTCCACCTTTATAAGCTATTTTAGCTTTAGGCGGTAAAGCATATTCATCTATATAAGATTCGGAGTTGGTGACCACGATTTTACGAGTTTCTTCCCTATCCATAACCTCCGCTGTTCCGTCAATTTCAGTAAGTATTGAGACACCTTTTGGAATTCTTGCTTCAAACAATTCTTCAACACGAGGTAAACCGCTTGTAATATCAGCACCAACGACACCACCTGTATGAAAAGTGCGTAAAGTAAGTTGTGTGCCAGGTTCACCAATGCTTTCTGCAGCAATAATACCGACTGCAGTTCCGTGCGTTACAGTTTCGCCCTGAGCGAGATCTCTACCGTAGCAATTTTGACAGATACCCCTTCGAGCATGGCAGCATAGCGGAGATCGTACATACACCTGGTTAATTTTCAAATCTATTATTTGTTTTGCTATCGATTCATTAATTTCAGTATTCCTGGCAGCAACTAATTTCACCGGTGTTCGGATCAACGATGTCAATGGCAGCCATGCGTCCCAAAATCCGATCTTGAAAGGGTGCCAGTAATTTCTGACTACTTTGCTCATGTAACCATATGCCTTCCTCAGTGCCGCAGTCATCTTCAAATATGATCAAATCTTGAGAGACATCAATAAGACGACGAGTAAGATAGCCTGCGTCAGATGTTCGTAAAGCGGTATCAGCCAACCCCTTTCGAGCACCATGAGTTGAAATGAAGTATTCCATGACGCTTAAACCTTCGCGGAAACAGGATTTAATGGGGAGGTCTATAATCCTTCCAGAAGGGTCAGTCATAAGACCACGCATTCCTGCCATCTGGGTGATTTGGCCAAGATTACCTTTGGCGCCGGAATTTGCCATCATATATATACCACCGTAGCGATCAAGTGAATGTGAGATTTCGTGCCTGATTTTGTCTGTGGTGTCTGTCCAAACACGGACTGTGGTATTATAGCGCTCTTCGTCGGTAATAAGTCCACGATTAAACTGGCTTTCTATGACTGCGACTTTTTCATCGCCCTCCTCAATTATTTTTGGTTTACTGGCTGGAACTTCCACATCCTTAGCCGCAATTGTAGTACCTGACTTTGTCGCATATTCGAATCCCAATTTCATCAGGTTGTCCAGCATTTTTACAGTTGGTTCATTTCCAAGAGCATGGTAGCAGTCAGACACCAAACGTTTAAGAGAAGCCTTATCCATTGTTTTATTGATAAATTGGAATTCTTCGGGGACGATATCATTAAAAATAATCCTCCCTACGCTTGTCTTGAGTTTGCCATCTTCGCCCTTTTCTTTTCTTGCCAAGACTTCAGCATTAAGTGCCACTATTCCTAATTCGTAAGCAATTTTAGCTTCTTCGAAATCGGAAAATTTTGTCCCTTCACCTATAGCTCCAGGCCGTATATTGGTGAGGTAGTAACAGCCCAGGACCATATCGAGCGTGGGAGTCATTACTGGCTCACCGGAACTCGGTAATAAGCATGTTATTAGTGCTGAGCATTCTCTCTCTGCACTCCCTGACCGCAGCTTTAGATAGAGGCAAATGCACTGCCATTTGATCACCATCAAAATCGGCATTAAATGCCGTAGCAGACCAATGGGTGGATTTGGATGGCACTGCCGTCAATAAGTACCGGTTCAAATGCCTGTATACTTAATCTATGGAGAGTAGGAGCACGATTAAGCATAACCGGTCGTTCCTTTACGACTTCTCTAAGGATATCCCATACTTCCGGCCTGGCTTTTTCAACTTGCCTTCGGGCACTTTTAATATTGTGTGCAAATCCTTGTTCTACCAGTTTCCTCATTACGAAAGGTTTGAATAGTTCCAAGGCCATATGTTTCGGTAAACCGCACTGATGAAGTTTAAGTTCAGGGCCAGCAGACGATTACCGAACGACCACTGTAATCAACCCGTTTTACCGAGAAGATTTTGCCGGAAACGGCCCTGTTTACCCCTGAGCATATCCGACAGCGACTTGAGTTTATGTGTACTGGCTGCAGCCGGTTGACGACCGCGCCTTCCATTATCAATAAGCGCATCAACTGCTTCTTGAAGCATGCGTTTTTCATTGTTGATTATTATCTCAGGAGCCTCCAAATCCAATAGACGTTTGAGCCGATTATTTCGATTAATAACTCTTCTATAAAGATCGTTAAGATCGCTGGTCGCAAATCGTCCACCATCTAATTGAACTATAGGACGGAGGTCAGGTGGTAATACGGGAAGAATACGTGAGAATCATCCATTCAGGTTTATTGCCGCTGCGCCAGAATGCTTCGACCACACGTAAGTCGTTTATTTGCTTTCTTACGTTTTTGACCTGGACTTGTCTTAACTGTATTAATCAGGTCTTGTCGCAATTCTTCAAGGTTGAGATTCTTTAAAATTGATGAGAATAGCTTCGGCTCCCATGCCTGCTTCAAAACAGTCGCCACAACGTTTTCTTAGTTCCTGATACCTTGCCTCATTAAGAGTTTTAAGTGGTTGCAAATTTTCAATTTCACAAGCCTATCTTCAATTTCTTCCTTACGGCTAATAATGTCTTTTTCATTTTGTTGTGTGGACTCATTTGTTTCTCCAGTTTCCTGGTCTATCGATGCTTTAATTTCTCCCGCTTCTCGATCTGTGTTCTTGTTCAGCGGTTGAGCCTTTTCTTTTTTGAGCTGATCCATCCTTTCTTTGCAAATCGCTTGATTAACTGAAGTGATAATATACTCGAGCGAAGTAAAGGACTCTTTCCAATTTTCGAGGTGATACATCAAGAAGTAAGGCAAGCCTGCTGGGTACACCTTTGGCAAACCAGATATGAGCGACAGGAGCAGCCAATTCAATATGTCCCATTCGGGTACGGCGTACTCTTGAATGTTCTACAGTAACGCCGCAACGATCACAGGTAATACCCCGGTAACGAATCTTTTTATATTTGCCGCAATAACATTCGAAATTTTTCGTCGGACCGAAAATTCTTTCACAGAAAAGGCCATCTTTTTCTGGTTTAAGTGTTCTATAGTTAATTGTTTCTGGTTCAGTTACCTCGCCATACGACCAGCTTTTTATTTGCTCGGGTGATGCCAATGAAATACGTATAGCGTTAAAATCATTTACTTCAACCATGTGACTCCTTTAATTTAAACCTCTCGGTTTAGAAATTGTCTTTCTTCTTTCTTCAAAGAAATTAACCATCTCTTCTTCTTCATTCAGTAATTCTATTGCTAAGCCAAGACTTCTCAATTCCATAAACAGGACTTTAAAAGATTCCGGGACCCCTGGTTGAATGATATCTTCTCCTTTGACAAGAGCTTCATATGTTTTTGCTCTACCAGCTACGTCATCTGATTTCACGGTTAGTAGCTCTTGAAGCACATGACTAGCGCCATATGCTTCTAATGCCCAAACTTCCATTTCTCCGAAACGCTGCCCTCCGAATTGTGCTTTGCCTCCAAGGGGTTGTTGGGTTATAAGAGAATATGGGCCAGTGGAACGGGCATGTACCTTATCCTCTACAAGATGTATGAGTTTCATCATATAAATACTGCCGATTGTAATAGGTTGGTCAAATGGCTCACCTGTCTGCCCGTCAAACAGATTCATTTTGCCAAAAGTAGGAGGAGTTTGCTTTTGCTCGATGTATGCTTTTTCAACCATATCATCCAGGTTCTTATCGTTTGTAACTTTTATTCCTAAACCTTCAAGCCATAATCGAAGGCATACTCTTCTAGCTTCTCCTGGAAACTGGTCATCAAATACTTTATTCGCATTATAGCCCTTATCCTTAACCCATTTTTTGGCCTTAACAATAATCTCAGAATGTATATTTCTATTACCTGTAAATGTAGCTGTTCCAGATTGCCAAATTATCCATGCCCTTGACAGAGCGTCTTCTATGGCTGTGTTATTGGCTCCATCGAAAGATCGGGTTTATGATTCTTAATCCAAGCATTTCGGCGGCCCAACCCAGATGAGTTTCAAGGATTTGGCCAATATTCATACGTGAAGGTACCCCGATGGGGTTTAGAATAATATCAACAGGTCTGCCATCTGGTAAGAAAGGCATGTCCTCCTCGGGTAAAATACGAGCAATGACTCCTTTATTCCCGTGTCTTCCTGCCATTTTGTCACCTACAGAAACTTTTCGTTTCTGTGCTATCCATACCCTTACTAACCTGTTTACTCCTGCAGGTAAATCCCTGTTGCTGTCACGTGTGAATTCTTTTACGTCGATTACTTTCCCCCATTCACCGTGGGGTACCCTGAGCGAACTGTCTTTTACTTCTCGTGCCTTCTCTCCGAAAATCGCCCGCAGTAACTTCTCTTCTGCGGTTAATTCGGTTTCTCCTTTAGGGCTTATTTTACCTACCAGAATGTCACCGGGACCAACTTCGGCACCGATACGAATGATGCCATGTTCATCAAGGTCCCGAAGGCTTTCTTCACCCACATTAGGAATATCTCTCGTTATTTCTTCGATTCCGAGTTTAGTTTCACGTGCCTCAATTTCGTAGTTTTTCAATGTGAATAGAACTAAATTTATCATCTTTGGCCAATCTCTCACTCAAAATGATAGCATCTTCAAAGTTATAGCCTCTCCAACTCATAAAAGCACAAATAATATTCTGTCCTAGGGCCAGATCACCTTTATCTGTAGCTGAACTATCGGCCAGTACCGTCTCCTTTCTTTACTATCTGCCCTTTAAAAACTATGGGTCTCTGGTTAACGCATGTTCCCTGATTGGTGCGAATAAATTTCATTAACGGATAGACGTGATGGTCTGAATTTATTTCCTTTACAGTGATTTGATTACTGGTAACAGACGTGACCTCTCCTTCCTCTCTTGCAAATATTACCTGCCCGCTATATTTAGCAACCTCTCCTTCCATCCCTGTGCTAATTAACGGTGCCTCGGGGTGGATTAAAGGGACTGCCTGACGCTGCATGTTTGATCCCATGAGAGCTCTATTAGCATCATCATGCTCAAGGAAGGGTATTAGAGAGGTAGTAACACTGAACACTTGTTTTGGTGAAACATCCATCAGGTCAATTTTATCAGGTGGCTCTTTGAGATATTTGCCGCCTTTAATAACGTCGACTTTGTCTTCGGTGAATTCGTTTCTCTCATTTAGAATTGCATTTGCCTGAGCTATTGAATATTGCTCTTCCTTGTCAGCAGTCAAAGATACTACCTCTTCTGAAACGAAAGGAATAATACCTATTATGAGAGTCGTCACTAGTTCCAGTACTTTTCTTACTATTTTTTTTCGACTTAGTAAGCTTTTTTGTTGAACTATCTTGAGCTGAGGCAATTAACTGGCTAACAAGTTCGCCAGTAGCAACTGTACGAGCAGGGATAATACATTTACCTTTTTTATCTTCGACATCTTGGAGAACAGTCTTTCCCGCCAGTTGGTCAACTGGTACCTTATGGACGACAATTCGGTAGGGTGTCTGTATAAAACCATATTCATCTATTGAAGCGTATGTAGCCAGTGAACCTATTAGCCCAATGTTAGGGCCTTCAGGCGTTTCGATAGGACATATTTTTCCATAGTGTGAGTGATGAACGTCACGTACATCGAACCCAGCTCGTTCACGGGAAAGTCCACCAGGCCCCATGGCTGAAAGTCTGCGCTTATGAGTTAACTCGGCAAGCGGATTAGTTTGATCCATAAATTGCGAAAGTTGCGAACTACCGAAAAATTCTCTCATTGAGGCAATTATCGGTCGATTATTGATTAGAGTCGCCGGGGTGGCTAATTCTGGGCCAATAATGCTCATACGCTCTTTAATTGCTTGCTCAAGCCGCAAAATTCCTATACGGAATTGATTTTGTATAAGGTGTCCTGCGGTTCTTACTCGCCTATTCCCTAGATGATCAATGTCGTCAGCATTTGACTGGTTATTGTTTATCATAATCATGTGCTTCAGAATGGCCACAAAATCTTCAGGTTTTAAGGCACGATAAGTTGGCTCTGGTGCGTTTATGGAAAGGCCGAACTTCTGGTTTAATTCGTGCCATCTTTTATTAAGTTTGTATCTTCCCACTTTGCCCAGGTCATAGCGTCGGGGATTGAAGAACATGTTATCCAGCAGGACGGTAGCATTTTCAACAGTGGCAAGTTCACCAGGGCGTAATCGGTTATATATGGCTGTTAAGGCGTCGTTTTTATTTTTACAGGACGGGTCTTTTTCTATTGTAGATTTTATGAATTGATGTTCGGGTGAAGTATCCACATCTTTAAATATATTTATTAGTTCTTCATTATTGTCATAGCCAATTGCTCGAAGTATCGTGGACATCGGAATTTTCCGTTTGCCGTTTACTTTTGTGGATATGACATCTCTATTTGATGTTTCAAATTCCAACCAGGTCCCATGCTCTGGAATCAGCTTTGCCGAACAGAGTATGCGCCCGGTTACCGGATCTTCTTGAGCACTGAAATAGATTCCGGGAGATCGAATCAGTTGGTTTACTATCACTCTTTCAGCCCCGCTGATGACAAAAGTACCCTTATCAGTCATTAACGGGATATCGCCGAAGGAGATTTCTTGCTCCTTGATTTCTCCGGTATCTTTAATTACCAATTGTGCTTTTACATAAAGCGGAGCGGAATACGTTATATCTCGTTGATAGCATTCTTCGATCGAAAATTGAGGGGGACGGAATTCATATCCTCTAAAATATAGTTCCAGTCTTGTTCCAGTGAAATCCTTAATCGGTGAAACCTCTTGGAAGAGTTCTTTTAGACCATCTTCTTGAAACCATTGAAACGAATCAAGTTGCACTTGGATCAGATTTGGGATAGACAGTACCTCGGGAAGCTTGGCGTAGGATTTCGTTTCCATCGCATCATCCTGTTTTGCAGACATTGACATAGCTGACATAAACTCTCCTCAAAAAAAATCAAGGGAATAGGCTTACAAAATATGCGTTATTCTAAAAAAGACCCTTACGTGGTAATGGAAGTAATTCAAGAATAGTGTTAAGAGGCATATCAATATGTAAACAAATAGTTTAGCATTCATTTGAAAATTTGTCAAGAGGGTTGACTATATATGATACAATAATATCGTAAAGAAGTAAGTTTTGGATTTGAACGCCGATTTTAAAAAAAATCATGATATAACAGGTATTGTGCTGGCGGGAGGAAGAGGCTCGCGTTTAGGACGTCAAAAAGCTCTGGAGCGGGTAGGGGAGAAAAGCCTGATTGAGAATACAATCCACATTCTTATGCCACTTTGCCAAGAAGTGATTGTGGTTACCAGTAAAGAGCAATTAAATAGTATTACCTCCGCTAAGCTGGATGTAAAAATTGTCGTTGATATTTATCCTGGTAAAGCTGCTCTCGGAGGAATATATACAGGTTTGGCAAATGCTAATACGCCGTTATCGTTAGTGGTGGCGTGTGATATGCCTTTTTTGAACAGGTCACTCTTACGATATATGGAGGAAATAGCACCCGGTTATGATATTGTTGTTCCAAAAATTCAAAATAAGATTGAATTATTGCATGCGGTCTATTCGCAAAACTGTTTGGATAAAATAAAACAGTTATTGGAAAAGAATAAATTACAGATTTTGGAGCTATTGGACTTGGTAAAAACGCGATATGTTTTAGATGAAGAAGTGGAGAAATATGACCTGGAACATCTCAGTTTCTTTAATATTAATACTCTAAACGATTTAGCCAAGGCTATAGACTTGTTAGCTCGCGCTAAACAATCTGATATTGCCGAAAAAGGATTAACCAATTGATGCTAAGTGTTGAAGAAGCTTTAGAGAAAATTTTAGATTTCGTTACTGCTGTTGGTTTAGAAGACAAGCCAATTTTAGACTGTCTTGGACAAGTTTTAGCCAAAGACATATATTCCTCTTTTGATGTCCCTCCCAGCGACAATTCCGCTATGGATGGGTATGCCACGAAATCTGTCAGCATTAAAGGTGCAACCCCAGAAAATCCGAAAGTTCTGAGGGTCATCGGGCAAGTACCTGCTGGTGCTTCAAATATTTTGTCTGTGGAAAAAGATACTGCAGTCAGGATAATGACCGGCGCCGTTATTCCAAATGGTGCGGATGTTGTTGTTCCTTTTGAAGAGACTGACGAAAACAGTCGGGGCAAATTTCAAAATAATAGTAGAGCGAAGATTGGCATCTGTAAAACCTTAAAAACAGGTTCTAATATACGACGAAAAGGTGAGGATATAAGTAGTGGCAATTTAGTTTTAAGCCAGGGGAGAGTACTTGCCCCTGCTGACATAGGTGTACTGGCGTCTTTGGGGAATTCAAAGGTATCCGTCATTCGACGTCCCGTTATTGGTATCCTGTCAACAGGTAATGAAGTAATTGACTTAGATAAATCTCTGAGCCCGGGCAAAATCTATAACAGCAACTCTTATAGCCTGGCCGCTCAAGTTCTGAACTGTGGAGGTATCCCAAAATTATTGGGAATCGCAGTAGATGATACGTCACAATTAACTTCGGCTCTCCATAAAGGGTTTGACTGTGATGTATTAATCACTTCGGGTGGTGTGTCAGTTGGTGACTATGATGTGGTTAAAGAAGTTTTGGCGGCAGAAGGTAGTATATCTTTCTGGACGGTTCGTATGAAGCCTGGGAAGCCATTAGCATTTGGGACATTCAAAAGAAGCGATGGTACAAAGATCCCTCTCCTGGGTTTACCGGGTAATCCTGTAAGTTCGATGATTACTTTTGAAGTATTTGTACGTCCTGCTATTTACAAAATGATGGGAAGGAAAGATTGGACTAGACCTGTTATTAAAGCTATGGCAGAGGATTCAATTACAAATAAAGATGGTCGTCGTATATTTGCACGTGTTATGGTTACAAAGCGTGAAAATGAATATTATCTTCGTCTCACAGGCGAACAGGGTTCAGGAATATTGACTTCAATGATACGTGCGAATGGATTAGCCATTGTTCCCGAGACAAAACCTGAGGTCAAGCCTGGAGATTTTCTTGATGTAATGATGTTCAATTCTGATTTTTGCGGCGCATAAAATAGATGGAGAAAGTTGTTAACGATGATTTTTGAAGCATCTGAATTTGTTTTTACCCCTCCCCCGTTGATTTCTAGGGCACGGCGGGTGTTGATTAAACCCAATGCTGTTGATGGTCAACCATATCCAGTCAGTACTAACCGCAAAACACTTGCTAATGTAATAGACAACATCAAGAGGGTTAGCGACGCTGATATTATTATTTTGGAAGGTACTTCCACTGAAGAACCCATTTATCCTATTTACAAAGCATTGGATTACGATTTTCCTCGAGTGCTCATGTTAGATGTAAAGGATTGTATCTGGGTGGAAGTAGAAAATCCTTTGCCTCATCCATTTGCGATTGCTACTTTCTGGGTACCCAATGTGGTTATTTCAAGTGACTATTTAATCACTATAACCCCGCATAGAGTTTCAGGATCGACAGGTATTTTTTCCATAAAGAATCTTCTTAGTTTATTGCCGGTTAGCAAATATAAAGCAAATTCTTCGGGTGGATGGGGATCTTTGAACGAATTTGGATTGGATAAAGTTATTGCCGATCTATATTTTACTCTTCCGTTTGACTTAGGTATCATAGATGCTCGCCAAAAGCTTTTTTGTGAAGAAGGGAAACTAAATGGTAAGGTGGAAAAATTTGGTAAGATTTTTGCAGGGGAACCTTATGAGATAGATCACCAGGCGTCTAAATTGGATGGACTAACAGGCGAGTATTTAGACTTAATCGAGGCTGGAAAAGCAGAGCTGGAAACCTGGGGATAGTAGAATAACCTGTTAATAATTCAAATTCTTATTATCTGCCTGATGCTTCTTTGTATAATGGCACTCTCTGTAATAATCCAGCTTACAATCTAGTCGTTTTTTTGGGAAATGTAAAAGCCAATTCGAAGTAATTGATAGGAGTAAAAGTGATTTTAAAGACCATGGTTGTCGGGCCATATGAGACTAATTGTTATGTTTTAGGCTCTGATTCAACTAAGCGAGGTATGGTTATCGATCCGGGAGCAGAATCCAAAACTATCCTAGATTTGGTTAATAAATTGGGGCTGAAAATTATGTGGATAGTAATCACTCACAGCCATTTTGACCATGTAGGTGCTTTAAATGCATTAAAGGAATCTACCGGGGCTCTCGTCGCCATTCATGAGGCTGAAGGTGATGGTACGTTACTCTGCTCAGATGTTTGATGGTATGCTTGCAGGCTCCATTTCTAAACTGACCAAAGCCGATAAGCTACTTAAAGACGGGGATGAAATAGAGATTGATGATTTAAAGTTTACTGTTATTCATACCCCCGGTCACAGTCCTGGGGGAATATGCCTGCTTGGTGGTGGAGTGCTATTTAGTGGAGATACTCTTTTTAATACTGGCGTTGGCAGGACAGATTTTCCCGGAAGTAGCCAACTCAAGTTAATGGATAGCATTCACAACAAACTCATGACAATGCCTGATGAAACAATTGTCTACCCGGGACATGGGCCGGAAACTACGATTGGTGAAGAGAGAAGATCGAATCCATTTATATAAACTCGTGAGAATCAATTTGAAACGATCATTTTTTTATCTTGGCCTTGTGTGCGATACAGTCTATTTTCCCTTCTAATTCTTTCTGCTGCAAAGCGATAGTTAGATCGCCCCGCGTTTTTTCCAAAATTCCGCGTACTGAATCCGTGTTCCTTCTTAAACCGAATGTGATTGCATCGGGAAAATCCATAGTTACAAGTACTGCGTAGATGTCATCCATGATCGACAGTAATTCTTCACATCGAGAGAAATCGTCCCTTCGTAAGCTATCTAATAGAAACCGCCTCAATTCTCCGATTGATTCTGCCATTCCATTTAGGTAAGCTGGATAATTTACTTGAAGTTGCTCCGGAGTAGGGAATGATTGAGATTTGATTATCGAAAAAGTGATACTGGCCTCCACAAATTCTTTTTCAGCATCATGAACAAACCCGGAATGAAGTAGTTCGTTCTTGCTAGTTGTTATTTCTCTACTGAGGTTTTTTACTAAGTTGGACGCCAATAGTAAAAGTTTTTCAGCTTCTTCGTATTCTCGGCGATGTACGGCGCGGATGACATTCGCGCTGTTACGAATTATTTCCCTGCACAGACGCAATACTTTTTCTCTAGCGCTATCTTTCGAGGAGAAATTAAGGCGTATTTTTTCAGCGATTCCTTCGAGGTTTCGTGTCACCTTTATTTGTTTTTTCAATTTTTCTCACCATTTGTCGTGCAGCTTCTGTTATATCTTCCTGGTTAAAAACCGCACTGACCACTGCCACTGCATTGGCTCCAGCAGCAAACACTTCTGTGATATTATCCTTGTTGATACCTCCAATTGCAATTACAGGAATTGATGTTTTCTGTTTAATCTGATAAAGACATTTTAATCCAACAACAGGTGCATATTCTTTTGTTAATGTTGGATAAATAGCGCCTACAGCAATGTAATCTGCCCCTCCTTTTTCTGCCTGATGTGCTTGTCTCAGGTTTGTTACTGAACAACCAATAATTTTATCGATTGCTAATATGTTCCGAGCCTCTGTAATTGGCAAATCTTCCTGCCCCAAATGGACTCCATCAGCATCAACAGCGAGGGCAATGTCCAGATGGTCGTTGACGATAAAAAGAGTCCCCATCTGGTGGCATAGATTTTTCAGTTTGCTCGCAAGTGCGAAAAGTTTGCCCTTTTCGAGACGCTTATCCCGGAGTTGTAATATTTTAGCTCCTCCTCTTATGGCCCGGGCTGCTGCATCAACTTCATCTTTTGCTTTTAATGTCTGAGTATCCAGGATTAGATAGAGGCCGTTTAAGCTCCCAATTTTTTGTTTACGTAAAACTAGGGATAGCAGTTGTTGCTCCACGGTATAGAGATCAAATCTTGCCTTTTGAAAATCAATGTAATTGAGCATTGGACTAATTTCAGGAAGTTTGGCTAATTCTTCGATTACTCTGAGCCCCTCTTCTGCTCTTTTTGCGTTAGCCATAATCAGAGCAGGCAAGTCTTGCACCTGAGACATTGATTCGATTGCGGCGCCTACGTCAGTCTCTGAATTTCTTTGTGACACAAGCTTAATACCGAGTTTGTAGACGATTTTGATGATTGTGTGGCGCATTTGTTTTAGCTGCCGGCTCAAAATTACGTCGTTAAGGTTGAATCTAGCGATATCTTCCAGAAAGCGTAATCCTTCACCAATCCGATTACAATTTGCGTCTATAGTGCGAAGTATGTTCTTCATCGTTTAAATATTAATCACTTCTAAAATAAATGGCCTAATTTGTTTGATTCGAATTGTAGCACAAGGGAATTGACATATGGAAGTTACAAAATACTCCGGTAATTAATTTGATGCAGGATAACATTTAACATTGCATAAAAATCGCTTGAGTATGACTACCTGGACTGGTAGAATTTGGGACTGCTAATAACATTTGTTAGGCTACCGAATGAGGTAATTCTTTGACACATATGCAATTAATTGTTAATCCTACTTCCGGGGCAGGCAAGACCGGAAGGAAATGGCCTGATATTAAAGTCTATCTTAGGAAGATTGGACTTGACTTTGACTATTCAATGACAGAAAGTCCTGGCCATGCTGTCGAGTTGGCGAAGTCCGCTGTTAAGCGAGGTTTTTCTCTTCTAGTATCAGTTGGGGGCGATGGTACTATAAGCGAAGTTGCCCAGGGTTTATTTGAAGCCGAAGCTCTAAATAGTGTATCACTGGGGATAATAAGTACAGGGACGGGTGCTGATTATATCAGGACTGTGGGAATTCCCCGCACATATACAGATGCTTGCCGACTTTTAATATCCCCCCAGAAGCATTTAGTTGATGTTGGCGTGATTGAATTTGCAAACGGGAGCAGGAGAGTATTTGTTAATTTTGCAGGGTTGGGTTTTGCCTCTGATGTGGTGCGAGCGACAACCCAAAAGTATAAGGCAACAGGTGCTATGACGTCCTATCTTCTGGGACTATTCTCGACTCTTGTATCCTATAAAAATAAAGACATATCAATCACCATTGATGGAAAAATTGATCAGAAGAGGGTTGTTACCTTGCTGGTGGGCAATGGAAAATACGCTGGAGGAGGTATGAAGACTACTCCAAATGCCGACATTCAAGATGGACTTTTTGATGTCCTGATAGTGGATGATATGACGAAATTTGACCTGTTGTTCTCATTGCCCAAGATATATAAAGGAACTCACCTCACACATCCCAAAGTGTTTGTAAGAAGGGTTAAAGAGCTAGAAATACACTCTAAGCAAAAGACAAGCATTCAGGTTGATGGTGATCTCGTAGGCGAAACTCCTGCACGTTTTTATGTATTACCTGCTGCTTTGAATATTGTTGTTTAGTCCCTTCCCATTTTTGAACCTATTTATCAGGAGGTTCAGCTTGTTGGGTTCATATGCTATTATATTCTGTGTAAAGTTGAAACCAGGCGGATTGGATCCGGGAACTACTCGTAAAGATCAGTGAAACCCTCATATATGGTTTTCCATGTGGTAGGTTACAAAGGCGTCGAAAAATATTTTCACTATTGCGAACTCGGCGTATCTATTATAAGCATTCAGGATTAAAACAATGTCATTGACACCTATCCGACGGCAATATCTCAGAATCAAGCAGCGTTTTCCCCAGACGATACTGTTTTTCAGACTGGGAGATTTTTACGAAACTTTCGATGAGGACGCCAAAACTACATCTCGAGAATTGGAAATAACACTCACCTCAAGGGAAATGGGAAAAGGACAGCGAATACCTCTGGCTGGCATTCCTTACCATGCCCTGGATAATTACCTGTCAAAACTTATCAATAAGGGCTATAAAGTAGCTATTTGTGAGCAAATAACTCCTCCTGGCAAGGGATTGGTAGAAAGGGAAGTGATCCGGGTGGTTACACCGGGTACTGTGGTCGAACCCAGTCTCCTGGTGGATAAGAAAAATAACTATCTGGTTAGTATTGTTGCCGATGGCAATGAAGCTGGCATTGCTTTTATGGACATTACCACCGGTGAATTTGCTACGACCCAGTTGTCAGTAAGCAAAATCTCTGCTGAACTTGAACGTTTACAACCTGCCGAAATTCTGTTACCTCAACGGATGGACACCGGCTTTTTACCGGACACTGTGCTGATCACCAAATTGGATGATTATGTGTTTGAAATTGATGCTGCTACTCAAATGTTATTAGAACATTTTAAGGTTGTTTCACTTGAAGGCTATGGCTGTGCCGGGTTACCCCTTGCAATCCGAGCCGCTGGTGCAGCTGTCCATTACATTGCTGAGACTCAGAAATCTGTTCTTGGACAAATAGATAGTCTCTCAACCTATTCAACCGAATCATTTATGACAATTGATACCCAGACAAGGCGCAATCTGGAGTTATTTAGCAGTACAAGATGGGGGACTGCCACCAGCTCTTTGCTTTCTATAATAGATGGTACCAAAACCTCAATGGGTGGCCGGTTGATCAGGAAATGGCTGGGGCAGCCGCTGCTTGACATAAAATTACTTTTAAATCGTCAGGATCATATTAACTGGTTTTATAAAAATAACCTGATTCGACAACAAATAATAGCTCTGCTCGGAAACGTAGGCGATCTTGAACGGTTGGTTAACCGGGTAAGGAATGGTGTCGCTATTCCTCGCGACTTAATTGCTTTAAGTGCCAGCCTGGAGAAATTGGCAGAAGTGAAGGCAGTGCTTGAAGCACATGCTGCTTTAACAATTTTAGCTGCGGGGTTAAAGCCATGCCCTGATGTTGTGCATTTAATCCGACAAGCGATAACGGAGGCACCAGGTTCCACATTGGAACACGGAAATGTCATCAAATCAGGCTTTTCCGCTGAAGTGGATAATCTAAGGGAGTCTTCTTCACAGGCTAAGAATTATCTGGCAAATCTTGAGCGACAGGAAAAAGAAAAAACCGGTATTAAGTCTCTGAAAGTAGGATATAACAGAGTATTTGGTTATTACATTGAAATATCGAATGCTAATCTCAATCTCGTCCCTGGCAATTATATTCGCAAACAAACGCTTACCAATGGAGAACGCTTTTTTACTCCGGAACTTAAAGAATATGAATCGGTTATTCTAAATGCCCAGGAAAGGATACTGGAGTTGGAAGCAGCTATTTTCAGGCAGATTTGCCAGCAGATAGCAATTGCTGGAGAGCAAATCATTTCATCAGCCAGAACTCTTGCTGAAATCGACGTTTATTGCAGCCTCGCTGAGGTAGCAGTGAACAACAGGTATGTGAGGCCGGAGCTCAATGAAAGTAACACAATCGTAATCAAAAATGGGCGACATCCTGTAGTAGAAAGGGGGTCTAACATTGAGGGATTCGTTCCCAACGACACCTATTTAGGTAATGAAGACGTCCAGCTTATTATACTCACCGGGCCTAATATGTCGGGGAAATCCACCTATCTTAAACAGGTGGCGCTTATTGTGTTGTTGGCTCAGATAGGCAGCTTTGTACCTGCAGACTCGGCAAGCATCAGCATCGTTGACCGTATTTTTACCAGGATTGGTGCCCAGGAGGATCTGGCAGCTGGACAATCTACCTTTATGGTGGAAATGGTAGAAACGGCCAACATATTAAATAATGCGACTTCTCGATCGCTCATTATTTTGGATGAAGTAGGGCGTGGAACCAGTACTTATGATGGATTATCTATTGCCTGGGCTGTCGTTGAGTTTATTCATAATAGTCCCAGGCTCAAATCAAAAACGCTTTTTGCCACTCATTACCATGAGCTGATAGAACTTGCTCATTTTCTGCCCCGGGTTAAAAATCTCAACGTGGCTGTAAGTGAGGAGGGAGGGAAGGTGGTTTTCCTGCGCAAAGTAATTCCTGGGGGAGCCGATAAAAGCTATGGAATCCATGTGGCTCAACTTGCTGGATTACCCTCTTCTGTTGTGCACCGTGCGCAAGAAGTTTTAGCACGCTTGGAAAATATCCAATTCAGTCAGCGGGGGAATGAACCTTCCTATGACCAAAATATAATCGTTTCTCAATTATCGATGTTCAACGAACACTCAAAACTTGCAGATGAGATTATTAGAATGGATATAGATTCCCTATCTCCGCTTGAAGCTCTTAACAAACTTTACGAATTAAAGAAAAAGGCGGGAGAAAATAAAGAAATCTAACGCCATTCGTTATGGCTTTCATTTTGCTTCTTGCAAGTGGTCCTCGATTTGTGATCTTTACATGTATAGTGGTTGATTGGATAACCGAAAGGTAGTAGTTTAGAGTAAAAAGTATTACAATTCATCCCTTATGAACAGTGAATTTAAAATTATTGAACATGGCACTGTGACCTCACCCAAAGGTTTTCTGGCAGGGGCAGTAAAGGCAGATATCAAAAGTGCAGATAGAATGGACCTGGGTATTATTTTTTCAGAAGTGCCCTGTGTAGCTGCCGGTGTTTTTACCACCAATGCCATCAAGTCGGCTCCGGTAATTTTATCCCGGAAACATTTACGGAGCAAAAGAGCATCCGGCATTATAGCTAACTCCGGCTGTGCCAATGCCTGCACTGGAGATACTGGATTGGCTGATGCTGCCGAAATGGCAAGCCTGGCAGCGAAAAAGTTGAACGTAAAACCTGAGAATATATTGGTTGCCAGTACTGGTGTCATCGGGGTAAGGCTGCCCATGGAGAAAATCAGGTCCGGCATTGAACAAATGAGCATTTCCCGCGATGGAGGTGCCGATTTCGCACGGGCGATAATGACCACGGATACTTTTGCCAAAGAAATAGCGTTTTTCGTAGTGAGTGAGTTGGGAGGATTTACCATCGGTGGCGTGGCAAAAGGGGCCGGTATGATCCACCCGAATATGGCAACTATGCTCTGTTTTATTACCACCGATGCTTCCATAGATTCTCATTTTATGAAGGAAGCCCTCACCAGTTCAGTTGCCATGTCTTTCAATATGATAACGGTTGATGGTGATACCAGCCCCAGCGATACGGTGGTGCTGATGGCTAATGGATTGGCTGCAAACAAGTTAATCAATAAAAAGAATGGTGAAACTTTTCAGAAGGCCTTAAATGAAGTTTGCATTTATCTGGCCAAGAGCATCGCCCGGGATGGCGAGGGCGCCACCAAACTTATTGAAGTTGTGGTTGAAAGCGCAGCCAGCAAGCTTGAGGCCAGGAAGGCGGCTCGTACTATAGTTGGCTCTTCTCTGGTCAAATCAGCAATCCATGGCAATGATCCCAACTGGGGGCGTATTGTGGCGGCGCTGGGTAGAAGTGGAGCTAAAATAATCGAGAATAAATTAGATGTTTACTTAAATAATATCTGTGTTATGAAACAGGGATGTCCTGCCGCCGTTGATAAGAAAGGGCTCAGTTGCAGCCTGGCTGAAAGCAAAGAGGTTGTGATAAAGCTAAATCTTAATCTGGGTTCAGCCCAGGCCACTGCCTGGGGGTGCGACCTATCTGAAGAATATGTTACTATAAATAGCGATTATACTACGTAGGCAGCACTTGAGATATGAAGCCCATTGTCATTAAGATAGGTGGCAGCACCCTGGGTAGCCACGATACCACTATTGAAGACCTGGTGACCTTGCAGAAAGCAGGCATGTCTATCGTTGTTGTACACGGGGGAGCCAGCGAAGTAACCGATTGGCTTACTCGATTGAATATCAGAACTACATTTGTAAATGGCTTAAGAGTAACTGACCTGGAGACATTAAAGGTGGTTACTGCAGTATTGGGTGGATTGGTTAATAAAGAACTGGTATCTGCTATCTGGAGGCATGGAGGCAGAGCAGTGGGTTTAAGCGGGGCCGACGGTAATTTGATACAGGGAAGGAACAAGACACCGGTGCTTGGGTTAACCGGAGAAGAGCTAAAGGTAGATATTAGCTTATTGAAGATATTGCTGAAAGAAGGATATATTCCGGTGATAGCACCGATATGCCTTGGTCTGTATAACAATTCGAAAAGTGAGACGAATTTGATTAATGTGAATGGTGATACTACTGCGGCTGAGATTGCGGCAGCCATGGGTGCAGAGCGGCTTGTGTTCTTGACCGATGTGCCGGGTATTTATGATAGTTCCAAAAAGCTAATTAAGAAACTGAATCGCCAACAAGCTAGTCACTTGGTACAAATCAGGAGCTGCTACAGGAGGTATGGTGGCAAAAATTGAAGCTTGCCTGGAAGCTCGTACTGAAAGTACCGGTTGCACGAATCATAAATGGCAAAGCACCACATTCATTACTGAATGAAATCGAGGGCAAGGGGGAGGGAACAACAATTGCCGCGTAAAGGAATGAAAGATTGGCAGGAGCTTGAGCATAAGCTCTACATGAAAATAGTAAAACGTGTGCCGGTTACACTGGTCCGAGGCAAAGGTGCTCAGAGTCTGGGATGATAAAGGCAGAGAATACCTTGACTTTGTAGGTGGTTGGGCAGTAAATAGCCTGGGACATTGCCATCCGGTGATGGTAAAAGCGCTTGTAGAGCAAGCTAAAACTCTGATCCAGGCGTCTAACCAATTTTATACGATTCCTCAATTAGAGTTAGCTGAATTGCTGATTGAGCATAGTTGTTTTGACCGGGTTTTCTTTTGTAATAGCGGAGCTGAAGCTAATGAAGCTGCGGCAAAGTTAGCCCGGCGATATGGCAAGCTCCATCTCAATGGGGCATATGCCATTATTACTACTTTTGAATCATTTCACGGCAGAACGCTGGCAATGGTTGCAGCTACGGGACAGAATAAGTTCCAGGAGCCTTATATTCCTCTTCCCGATGGTTTTGTTAACGTTCCTTATGATAATGTGGAAGCCATTAAGAAAGCCACAACCGCCCAGACCTGTGCAGTGATGGTGGAGCCAATACAGGGTGAGGGTGGAGTAAATGTTCCAGATGACAATTATCTTAAAGAGATACGTTTATGGTGTGATGAGAAAGGAATTCTACTCATTCTGGATGAAGTTCAAACAGGCATCGGCAGAATAGGAACACTTTTCGGTTATGAGCAATATGGGGTTGAACCTGATATTATGACACTGGCCAAGGGATTAGGTGGTGGTGTACCCATCGGAGCTTTATTGGCTAAGGACAAAGTCTCTGTTTTTGCTCCTGGTGATCATGGTTCAACGTATGGCGGAAATCCCTTGGTTTGTGCTACCAGCCTGGCAGTAGTGAAATTCATCATAGATAATGATATTCCGACCCAGGTAAAACACCTAGGGATCGTATTTTAAGGCTGGGCTAGAAAGACTCAAGACGAAATTTAGTTTTATCACAGACATACGAGGAAGGGGATTGCTTTTGGCGATATCTTTTTCCAGCGATATTGCCGAGGACCTGTTGATGAGATGCTTGGAGAGAGGCTTGCTGGTTAATAAAGTGAAGCCAAATACTCTGCGGTTTATTCCGCCACTTACTATTAAGGAGGCGGATATCGACAAGGCATTGCAGATACTGGAAAATACGTTAAATTCGAGGTAAAAGATTTGGCAAAGAAAATAGTTCTGGCTTATAGCGGGGGTTTGGATACTTCAGTCGCTATTAAATGGCTGGCTGAACACTATAAAATGGACGTTATTGCTTTGACTGTCAATATCGGTGGTATGGGCGACCTTGAACCTATCCGGAAGAAGGCATTGAAAGTTGGCGCAGTTAAAGCACTGACGATGGATGCTACGGATCTTTTTGTTCATTCCTTTGTGTTTCCGGCGCTGCAGGCTAATGCAGTTTATGAGGAACAATATCCATTAGCAACGGCGCTGGGGCGTCCACTCATTGCAAAGTTGATGGTTGATGTAGCCAGAAAGGAGAACGCCGTTGCCGTGGCTCACGGCTCTACTGGCAAAGGGAACGACCAGGTTCGATTTGATGTGAGTGTTGCTGCACTGGCTCCGGAACTAATGATAATGGCTCCTGCCAGAGAATGGAAAATGACCCGTGAGGAAACAATAGCCTATGCAAAAAAACACAAAATCCCGATACCGATTACAGTTAAGAGCCCTTACTCAATCGATGAGAATATATGGGGTCGAAGCATAGAATGCGGTGTTCTTGAAGATCCCTGGAATGAACCACCGGATGAAGCATTCACCTGGGCTCAGCCTGCAGCTAAAGCCCCGGCTAAACCTGAGTATGTAGAAATAGGTTTTGAAAAAGGAATTCCTGTAAGTTTGAATGGCAACAAGACTCATAGTACTACACTGATAAAGAAGCTTAGTGAAATCGCTGGTAAACATGGTGTAGGGAGAATTGACCACATCGAGAGCCGGCTGGTAGGAATAAAGTCAAGGGAAGTATATGAAGCACCTGCGGCGATTGTGCTGCTGAAAGCACATAAAGCATTGGAAGCTATGACTCTCACTAAGGACCAACTTCGTTTTAAAGAGAAGGTAGCAATAGATTTTGCCGACATAATTTATAATGGATTGTGGTTTACTGCTCATCGCGAAGACCTTTATGCTTATATAGAAAGTTCGCAACGGTACGTAACGGGAGTTGTAAGGGTTAAGCTATTTAAAGGTAACTGTATGGTAGTTGGACGAAAATCGCCAGTATCTCTGTATGTTCACAAACTGGCTACTTATGATAAAGGAGATATCTTTGACCAAAGCGCATCTCTGGGCTTTATCCATATTTTTGGCTTGCCCGTGAAAATTCAATCGAGTATACAGATAAAAAAGGTCGAGGAAAAACCCACGAAGAGGAAGAAGTAGATTGTAAAATCGCAAAGGAGACTATTTAGATTTTGCGAGTGTTGAATTTGCGATGAAGGTGAGGAGGTTTGGATATGACTTTTAAAAGCAATGAGCGGCTCCGCAGCCGTTTTCAAAAAGGCGCTGCCAAATTGGCAAAACAGTTTGTTGCCTCTATTCCTTTTGACTACCGTTTGTACCGGCAGGACATCACGGGAAGCATTGCTCATATCAAAATGCTGGCAAAACAGGGAATTGTTTTTCAAGCAAATGCAGATCTAATAGTTTCCGGGTTAGTCGAAATTCGAGATGAAATTGAAAAGGAAAAATTCGAGTTCAAATCTGACCTTGAAGATATACACATGAATGTTGAAAATCGGCTGTTTGAGAAAGTTGGAGACGTAGCGGGGCAACTACATACTGCACGTTCCCGAAATGATCAAATTTCACTGGATATGCGGCTCTTTGTCAAAGAGTCGATCGAACTGACTATCCATGCGCTAAATAACTTTCAGCGGGAATTGCTCGAAGTGGCAGAGCGGCATAAGGATGTAATCATGCCGGGATATACCCATATGCAGCAGGCGCAACCAATACTTTTGGCGCATCATTTGTTAGCATATTTTGAAATGTTACAGCGGGACATAGAAAGGTTTCAAGATTGTTTTAGACGGACAGATGTCATGCCGTTGGGAAGTGGAGCGCTCGCGGGGGTTACATTTCCTATAGATCGAGATTATGTTGCAAAGCAATTAGGATTCAGCAGGGTAACCAAAAATAGCATCGATGCGGTATCGGATCGTGATTTTATAGTGGAATTTGAAGCTGCTGCAGCTTTGACTATGATGCACTTATCCAGATTGGCGGAGGAAATGGTACTATGGTCTTCTACCGAGTTTGGTTTTGTCGAAATAGACGATGCCTATGCCACAAGCAGCAGCATTATGCCCCAAAAGAAAAATCCCGATATTCCGGAATTAATCAGGGGAAAAACAGGAAGGATTTACGGGAATCTTATTAGTTTGTTGACGGTTATGAAGGGACTGCCGCTGGCATATAATCGCGATCTGCAAGAAGATAAAGAAACTCTGTTTGATACCGTGGACACACTTCTGTCCAGCCTTACCGTCTTTTCTAAACTTATAGCAACTTTAAAAGTGAACGCGGACAAAATGATGACAGTTATGAATAGTTATACTCTTGCTACTGACCTTGCAGATTATTTAACCAAGAAGGATGTTCCCTTTCGGGAAGCTCATAATATAGTAGGGAACCTGATAAAATATGCAATAAGTCGAGCAAAAACTCTTCATGAATTAACTTTGAAAGAGTACCAGAAATTTTCTCAATTGTTCGATGATGATGTATTTAATATTAACGTGGAAACATCTATTGCGTCGCGAAATGTTATCGGGGGAACTTCACCTAAGCAAGTGGCAATAGCGCTGGCACGTGCAAAAAGAGTGGTCAAAATATAAAATGCAGAATAAATCCATTAAATTGGCACCATCAATTCTCTCGGCTGATTTTACCCGTCTCGGAGAACAAATCGAAGAGGTAGCTACCGCCGGCGCAGATTATATTCATGTTGATGTAATGGATGGACATTTTGTCCCGAACATTACAATAGGCCCATCAGTGGTAGCCTCTATTCGTTCCTGCACGAAACTGCCTCTAGATGTTCATTTGATGATCACAAATCCAGAAAATTACGTTGGACAATTTGCCGATGCCGGGGCTGATATAATTACAATTCATATAGAAATTGAAGGGCATATTCACCGCTTGATCAAAAGTATAAAAGAAGCAGGAGCGAAAGCCGGTATAGCGTTGAATCCGTCTACACCTTTGAGCTCGCTTGAAGAAATCATTCCCTTTCTCGATTTGGTGCTGTTAATGACCGTTGATCCTGGTTTTGGGGGTCAGAATTTTATACCAGGTTCGATAGACAAAATTGCCCGCTTGAGAAATATTTTGGATAGTGGGCACTTCAAGGCTGAGCTAGAGGTTGACGGTGGCATTAATCATGCCATTGTCCCTGAAGTAGTAAAAGCAGGTGCCAAAGTTTTGGTTGCGGGTGCAGCTATATTCTCTAACCAAAAAGGACCGGGAAAAGCGTTCCAGCAACTTAAAAAAGCTATTGTATCAGTTTGATGCCTTTTGACGAGTGCGCAGACAACGGGTGCATAAATCAAGCTTTTGTTTTTTGCCTTCAACAGTTATGGTAACGGGCTGGATGTTAGGCAACCAACTCCTTCTGGTGTGTTGTTTAGAATGACTGACCTTGTGTCCAAATTGTATTTGCTTATTGCAGGAATCACATTTTCTACCCAAGATTTGCCTCCAGTTGTTGTTGAGGTTTAATAAATTTATCTGTCAAGCCAATTTGACAGCAATGGTAAAATAATACCACAATTGCTAAATTAATCCAAAAGGAGAAAAATGAAGCAGGTTACCTCATACGGCGGACGAGAATTGAGAGAAATGTTCGCTGCGGGTAGTAGTTGGTTAGAAAAAAGCGTTCCTGATGTTAATGCTATTAATGTTTTCCCTGTGCCTGACGGCGATACGGGAACAAATATGCATCTTACCATACGTTCAACTTTGGAAGAAATCGACAGGGTTCCGGACCAGACTGTATCCGAAGTTACTAAGGCAATGGCGCAAGGGGCATTGATGGGCGCAAGAGGCAATTCAGGCGTAATTTTATCTCAATTTTTTCGTGGTTTAGCTAAAGGTCTGGAAGGTAAAGAGTCGATGAATGGCAGAGATTGGGCTTCAGCACTAATTGAAGGTTCACAAACAGCTTATAAAGGCTTATCACAACCTGCCGAAGGGACCATTTTAACGGTAATCAGAGATGCTGCTAATGTTGGTCAGACTATAGCTCAGAACAATCCTGACGACCTGGTGAAGGTAATGGAAGCTGTTGTTAAAGAAGCAAAAGAGTCAGTTGCAAGAACGCCATTATTATTGCCAGTATTGCGTGAAGCAGGAGTTGTCGACGCTGGAGGTGAAGGTTGGTATATTTTAATGGAAGGGGCTCTTCATTATCTGAAGGGAGAGGTAGAAGAAATTGAATATGGAAAACCTAAAATGATCAGTGCCAATATTCCTATAAATACAAAAGCACCTGCCCCTACGTTTGAAAAGGAGGAACCTTATGGGTACTGTACCAACTTTTTACTTGTGGGCCAAAAACTGAACCCCGACAAAATAAAAAGTAAATTGGAAGACAAGGGACAGTCGATTGTAGTGGCTGGAGATAGCAATAATGTAAGGGTACATATACACTCATATGATCCTGGAGCAATTCTCAGATTCGCAACGTCATTGGGTACTTTGCACCATATACAAATACAAAATATGGATGATCAACATGAAGGGTTTCTTGAAATGCAAAAAGATAGGACTCCCTCCATGAATGCTGCTGTTGTCGCAGTAGTCTCGGGTGAGGGAATGAAAGAGGTGTTTAAGAGTTTGGGAGTGGCAGCTACGGTTACAGGTGGTCAGACCATGAACCCCAGTGTACGCGAGATATTGCAGACCATAGATAATGTGCCTTCTGATAATGTTATTATTTTACCAAATAATAAAAATATCGTTCTCACTGCGTCCCAGGTGCAAAATTTAACCTCAAAAAAAATACTTGTCGTGCCGACTAAAACTCTTCCTCAGGGAATAGCTGCTTTACTTGCTTTTAATTTCGAATCGGATATAGATGTGAATTCAAAGTTGATGGAAGAAGCCATTTCCTCAGTGGTGACTCTGGAAATTACGAGAGCTGTTCGAAGCACTAAAATAAATAACCTTACTATTAAGGAGGGACAGGCGATTGGAATAGTGGATGACAAGGATATAGTTTCCGCTGGAGATGTTGTTTCTGAAGTCGTGATGGATGCTTTGCCGAAAGCAGGTGTCAATGACAGCCGAAGTGCTCACGTTTTACAAAGGTTTTGATGCTGATGAAAAGGAAGCTGAAATAATGATCCAACAAATCAAAGGCAAATACCCTGGCAAGCAAGTGGAAGTGGTAAATGGGGGCCAGCCGAATTATATTTATATAATTTCGCTCGAATAAATAAGAAAGGATAATAATACTAATGGTAAAAATAGTAACCGATAGTCTTTCCGATATTTCTTCTGAAAAAGCAAAAGAATTAGGGGTTTCAGTGGTACCTTTAAATGTACACTTTGGTGACAGCGTTTATAAAGACGGTATTGAATTACTTCCGGATGAATTCTATAAAAAGTTAGTGGGAGGCACCATTTTCCCGACTACGTCTGCTCCACCTCCTGGTGTTTTTGCCGAACTATTCACGAACTTGGCCAAGGAAACTAATGAAATAGTTGCCATAATGGTATCCGACAAACTAAGCGCTACATATGAGAGTTGTGTCCAGGGTAAAGCTCTGGTCAAAGTAGAATGTAAAATAGAGGTAATTAATACAAAATGGATAATTGGTGCCGAGGCTATTTTGGTTATGCTCGCTGCCGAAGCCGCTAAAAAAGGTGCTAATCTCGAGACAATTGTTGAAATCGTAAGAAAAGCTATGCCACGATTACATGCCCTCATGATGTTTGATACCCTGGAATACCTGAAAAAAGGAGGGCGAATAGGCAAAGCACAAGCTTTCTTAGGCAGTCTTCTTAAAATACATCCTATCTTAACGTTAAAGGATGGCGAAATACATCCTCTTGAAAGAGCTCGCAACAGGACTCAAGCTAAAGACATTTTAATAAATTACATTAAGAAATATCCCAAGATAGAGAGAGTGGTTGTAGAACATGCAACTACGCCAGAGGAAGCAGAAGAAATGATCGAACGCATAAGCGTCTTGGTTCCGAAAGATCTTATCACTCGGTCAAGAGTCGGTTCAGTAATAGGCACCCATACGGGACCCCATATCGTTGCCGTCTGCTTCCTAGCAGGTGAATAATCTACCGCCATTCCGGAATTTAGAGTTTATCTTCCATGGCCGCCAAGCATATCCGGTGGTATATTTTGTGATTGAATTAGAACCACTGCGCACTATTCTCAATCTGGAAAGCCAGAGGGGCTATACCGACGCCGCAGTAATTGGTGGTTTAGATAGATATATCGCAAACTGGTATTTTAAAGCCCGAGATAAAATAACTTTTCCAAAAGAATTTGCCTATCTCAATGATCCTAAATGTAATGTATCGTTTTATGCTTCTCTAGATAAAAAAGAGCGGAAAGCTTGGATATCCGATATTTTAGCTTGGGTGGATCAGATTTCAAATGCGGCACGAGCAAATCATCCAAAAACGAAGCCAAACTCCCCGTCAAACATTGCCGAAAAATTTAAGTCATCCCGCCAATATCTTCTGAAAATAGTGAGGTCCAGTTAAACGCATCTGTAACTGTTTTAAAAGGTATCAAAGCTAATACTGCCGCTAAACTCGGCCGACTTGGTGTTAATACTATAAGAGATATACTTTACTTTTTCCCTAGGAAGCATATAGATTATAGCCAGCGGAAACGAATAGCCGAAGTTACGAGTGGTATCGAACAGACTGTATTGGCAACAATCTGGGAAGCAAGAATAGTCAATTTTGGTAGAAAGTTGAAAGGAACTGAGGTTATGCTTGGTGACGAGACCGGCAATATGAGGGCGGTGTGGTTTAATCAACCTTATTTGGCAAAAAAGTTTGTCACGAATACCATGCTGATCGTCAGTGGTCGCGTATCTGAATATAAAGGGTCTTTGGTTTTCGAATCTCCCGAATGGGATATAGTTGATGATAGAGAACTGACTCATGCAGGCAGGTTGGTACCTGTATATTCCTTGAGTAGCGGTTTGTTTCAACGACAGATACGGAACTTGGTAAAAAAGATTGTCAGTGAATGGGCAGAAAGACTGAAAGATTTTATACCGCAGGAAATAAAGGTAAAGTGCGAACTTTTGGATTTAGCTATGGCGATAGTGCAAGCTCATTTTCCGGACGATTATTGCACGCTAGAAAGTGCTAGAAAGAGGCTTGCTTTCGATGAGCTGTTTCTAATCCAATTAGGTGTATTGGGTAAAAAACGTAGTTGGCAAGGAGGTCAACCTGGGAGGAAACTTAATATTAGTGACGCTTTTGTAGTTACTTTCTTAGAGACTTTGCCTTATGAGTTAACCCAGGCTCAGAGTCGTGTTCTCCGCGAAATAATGGCAGATTTAAAACAATCAAGGCCTATGTCACGGCTTCTCCAGGGGGAAGTGGGCAGTGGTAAAACGGTAATAGCTATTGCAGCTCTGTTAGCTACGGTAGAAGCCGGTTTTCAAGGAGCGCTCATGGCACCGACTGAGATTCTGGCTGAACAGCACTACTCGAACATATTTAAATTATTGTCAACAACGGGAAATAAGTATAGCCAACAGGGAAACATAAGCTATTTTGAAGATGTATTTTCACATTCGATCAACCTTTGTTTGTTGACTGGAAAGCTAAGTTCGAAAGAAAAGATCGAAATCCAGCAAAAAATTTGTGATGGGAAAATAAATATTGTTATCGGTACTCATGCACTAATTCAAAAAAACGTAGAGTTTAAAAAATTGGGGTTAGTTGTCATCGACGAACAACATCGTTTTGGTGTACTACAACGTTCGGCATTAAGACAGAAAGGCTTTAACCCACATTTACTGGTAATGACAGCTACGCCAATACCGCGTACTTTAGCATTGACATTATATGGTGATTTAGACCTTTCCGTTATTGATGAATTGCCTCCTGGAAGGCAGATAATCAAGACAAGATGGTTGAAAAACGAAAATAGAACTCAGGCATATGATTTCATCCGAAGACAGATTGCTGCTGGCCATCAGGCTTTTATTATTTGTCCACTTATTGAAGAGTCTGATACTATTGAGGCAAAAGCTGCAATTGTGGAGTATGAGCGGCTTTCAAAAGAAATATTTCCCGAATTGACGGTTGGTTTGCTTCATGGACGGATTCCAGAAGATGAAAAAGATCGCATAATGAGGCAATTTCGTGATGGCGAGTTGAATATTTTAGTATCGACACCGGTAGTTGAAGTAGGAATTGATGTTCCTAATGCCACGGTTATGCTTATCGAAGCAGCTAATCGGTTTGGGTTATCCCAGCTGCACCAGTTCCGTGGCCGTGTCGGCAGAGGAACAACCCAGAGTTACTGCCTGCTGTTGTCGGACAATCCTTCTGAAGAGGGACAAGCACGGTTGAAGGCTATTGAACTAATCAAGGATGGTTTTGAATTGGCTGAAAAGGATTTGGAGCTTCGAGGACCAGGTGAATTTTTTGGAACTAGACAGAGCGGTTTGCCGGATTTGCGGATGGCGAAATTATCTGATATTAAATTGTTGGAACTGGCTCGTGATGAGGCGATTAATGTTTTTAAAGAAGATCCGGATCTCAAAATGCTGAAAAACAATTTATTAGCTATGGAACTTGCTCGTGTCTGGCCGGGTGTTCATGAATGGAGTTGAATTTATGTTAGTTAAAGATAAATTAGCTGAAGAATTAAAAAAAGCAGTGTTACAAGCACAAGAGCAAGGGCAGCTGGCCTTTACTGCTTTTCCCGAAGTAAATATAGAACATCCCCAAAATAAAGATCATGGAGATTATGCTTCTAACTTACCACTTAAGTTGGCCAGAGCTGTGGGATTATCCCCTCAGGTCATTGCTGCAAAAATCATTGCACTGATTCCTCAATTGCCAGAAATATCACACATGAGTATCGCCGCTCCGGGTTTTATTAATTTTTCACTCAGTCCAAAATGGCTGGTAGGGCAAGTGGAGAATATATTGAAATCCGGTGAAGGATATGGAGGAGTTGATTTAGGTAATAATCGCTCAGTTCAAATAGAATTCGTCAGTGGTAACCCAACAGGACCTTTACATGTAGGACATGGTCGGGGAGCTGTGTTGGGAAGTACGCTGGCTAATGTACTTAAAATTGCTGGTTATGATGTCGTGAAGGAATATTATATAAACGATGCTGGAAGCCAGCTGGATGCTTTCAACAGATCTCTTTATGCCCGTTATAAACAATGCCTCACTGGTAATTCCGAAATGCCATCTGATGGTTATTTTGGTAATTATATGATTGACCTGGCAGAAGAAATTATCAAGATTGAAGGAAAGCGATTTCTTGAATTACCCGAAAAAACTGCCGTAAATGAACTAGGTATTATCGGAATCACTAAAGTTATGGATATGATTAAACAAGATCTTAAATCATTAGGCGTTGAATTTGATGTCTGGTTTAGTGAACAAGAAATCTTTCACAGTGGACTTTACGATAAGGTTATAAATTTGCTCAGAAATAGTGGTTATATTATTGAGAGAGAAAAGGCTACATGGTTTGCCTCTTCGTCTTTGGGAGAAGATAAAGATAATGTATTAGTTCGTAGTGATGGGACTCCAACATATTTTGCATCTGATGTTGCTTATCATTACAACAAGTTTATTGAACGAAAATTCGAAAAGGTTATAGACATCTGGGGAGCTGACCATCACGGTCATGTATCCCGGATGAAAGCGGTAGTTAATGCTTTTGGGATAAAACCTGAAAGATTTGCAGTGCTTATATGCCAGTTGGTAACCCTAAAGAGGGGTCAGGAAATTGTCAGGGTTTCAAAACGAAGTGGTGATATTATTACATTAAGAGAATTGATTGATGAAGTAGGTAAAGATGCTTGCCGTTTTGTTTTTCTTTCGCGGTCGGCGGATAGCCAGATGGATTTTGATCTGGAATTGGCAAAAAAGCAATCAGCGGATAATCCAGTTTATTACGTTCAATATGCCCATGCTCGTATAGCGAGTATTTTAAGACTTGCTGAAGAAAAAGATATTGACTTTGCATCTGGCGATGTTGCGTTGCTTAAGTCCCCTAGCGAATTAACGCTCATTAAGCAAATGTTACTCTTACCAGAAGTTGTAGCGACAGTTGCTAATTTACTGGAGCCCCAACACTTGCCTTACTATGCAATAGATTTGGCTACGGTTTTCCACAGTTTCTACAAAGAATGTAGAGTCATTTCAGACGATTTACTATTGACTAAGGCTCGGCTCAAATTGGTTAAGGTATCTCAAATTGTGCTCGCTCAAACTCTTCACCTTATGGGTATGGATGCTCCGGATAGTATGTAGACTATACCAATTTGTGGCATGGTTCTCAATAATCAACTTACTCTTGATTGTCGCTATCATAGTTTTGTGCTAAACTTCTGTTTTGTTAAAAATGAAAAAGCGTGTTTTTTCCGGAGCAAGACCAACGGGCCGACAACATATTGGTAATTACATAGGCGCTATTCAAAATTATGTAGCTTTACAAGACGAATACGAATGCGTATATTGCATTGTCGATATCCACGCCTTAACCAGCTTGGAAGAAACCGACAGACTGCAAGATAATATTTTTGAAATGATGCTCGACTGGTTAGCCGCCGGTCTAGATCCACAAAAAAGTATTCTTTTTGTCCAATCAGACGTTCCCGAAGTGATGGAACTCCATACGCTCTTGAGTATGGTGACTCCCTTAAGCTGGTTGTTAAGAGTACCGACCTTTAAAGAAAAAGCTAAAAATCAACCGCAGAATGTGAACTATGGTCTGGTAGGCTATCCCGTACTCATGACGGCCGATATTATTCTTTATAAGGCTGAGGTGGTTCCTGTGGGAGAGGACCAGCTTGCCTCATCTGGAACTCGCGCGGGAGATAACTCGTCGTTTTAACACTATTTTTGGGAACACCTTTTTAGAGCCGCAAGCTAAGCTTACCACTTTTCCTTTGGTTGTCGGTTTGAATGGTACCCAAAAAATGGGCAAGAGTTATGATAATCACGTTGAGCTAGCGGCGACCAATGAAGAAACCACGAAGAAAATTATGTCTGCAGTTACTGATCCTGCTCGGCAGTATCGGTCTGATCCAGGTCATCCGGATATATGCAACGTATTTAAGCTACATCAATACTTTACTCCAGGTCGTCTTCAAGAGATTGGTGTTGAGTGCCGTTCCGCGCGAATCGGTTGTGTGGATTGTAAAAAAATCCTTGCTCAAAACGTAAATGCTAATTTGACACCCTTCCGCGAAAGGCGAGCGAAACTAATAACCAATCCAAAATTGATATATGATAGTATGTCCGAAGGTGCTCAACGCGCCAGAGCGATTGCTAAACAAACATTGCTGGAAGCTAAGCAGCATATGGGGCTGATTCGACGGCAAATCTAGAACGCTATGAATGGTTCTCTCTTACCTTTATCACTTAATCGTAAAACCCCTCTCGAAGTAGCTACTCAGGCAGCATATCAAGCTGGAAAACTTCTTGTTGATCGGTTTATTTATCCAAAAACGATAACATATAAAGGAAAGGGAAACATCGCCACTGAGGTTGATACTCTTTCCGAACAAATCATACTTGATATTCTTAAAAATGAATTTCCTGACTTCAAAGTACTTTCCGAAGAAACGAATTCCTTTGCTAGTGTTGATGGTTATACTTGGATAGTAGATCCCCTGGATGGCACAAATAATTATGTATTCGGTGTTCCCAACTTTTGCATAAATGTTGCTTTATCATACGATGATGATATTATTATGGGGATTACGTATGATCCGTTAAGGAACGAGCTGTTTCATAGCGAGAAAGGTAAAGGAGCCTTCCTTAATAATTCGAAGATTCAAATTTCACATGTTGCATTACTTAAGGACGCATTGTTGGCATTTGATCTGGGTTACGGAGAGGAAGAAGGCAAAGAGATGCTCAGGTGTGCTGATAAGCTTTGGGGCAGCGTTCATTGTATTCGTGTAATGGGGTCATCGGCTTTAGGATTAGCTTATGTTGCGTCCGGTCGAATGAGTATTTATCTGCATCGATGTCTCTATCCATGGGATATAGCCAGCGGTATTTTGCTTGTAACAGAAGCGGGTGGAAAAGTTAGTGATTGGCAGGGCAATGAAGTCAATTTCAGTACAAAACAAATAGTTGCCACTAATAACAGATTATCGGATCAACTAATAGAACGCATAAGTTCGGAGACATGATAGTAAAGGGTTATTTTAACGAATGCGGTGTTTTTTAATAAACTTACCCATTCTATCGAGAGCCTCCTCAATTTCGGGAAGTGATGTCGCATAGCAACAACGTATATAGCCCTCTCCGCACTGACCGAAAGCTGAACCATGTACAACAGCTACTTTCTCTTCAAACAACAGTTTCTCGGAAAATTCCTGTGAAGTCATTCCTGTGATTTTTATTGAGGGAAAGCAGTAAAACGCACCTTTGGGCTCAAAACATGATAAGCCGATATCTCTAAGCCGTTTGTACATGAATCTGCGGCGCCGATCATATTCAGCGACCATTTCTTCAGTTTCAGAATCACCCTTTTTCAATGCCTCAATGGCTGCTTCCTGGCCCATTATGGATGCACACAACATGGTGTATTGATGTATTTTAGTCATCCCTTCGATGATTTCCTTGTTGGCAGCGGCATAACCGATACGCCACCCAGTCATAGCATAAGCTTTAGAAAATCCGTTCAGAAGGATTGTGTGATCTTTTAAACCGGATATGCTGGCAATAGAGACATGTTCACTATCGTAAATGAGACGTCCATATATTTCGTCAGTTATAATTATTAGATCATGTTTCTTAACCAGTTTAGAAATTTTAACTAATTCTTCTATGTCTAATACGGCACCAGTTGGGTTAGCTGGGTAACCGATCAAAATAGCTTTGGTCTTTGGGCTGATCCTTTGCTCGATATCTGGGGCTCTAATTTCAAAATTGTTATCTTCTGTAGTTGGTACAAAGACTGGAACACCTCCGGCAAGATCTATACATGCTGGATAGGCGACATAGCAAGGATCAGGAAGTATGACTTCGTCGCCCGGATTTAATATTGCCCTCAAGGACAGGTCGAGAGCTTCGCTAACTCCCACGGTAATTAAAATCTCGGTTTCAGGATTATAGTTTAATTTATAGTTAGTTCCTAAGTACTTGGCTAATTCATCTCTTAATGCAGGGAGCCCCTGATTGGAGGTGTACATAGTGTGGCCCTTTTCAAGAGAATGTATTGCCGCTTCACGAATATGCCAGGGGGTGACAAAATCGGGTTCCCCAATACCTAAGTGAAATAACACCTTCAACTGAGGATAATAAATCAAAAAACTTTCTGATACCAGATGGTGCAAGTTTTTGGACCTTGTCCGATATTCTGTTGGGCTTAACCGTTGCATTACTGGAAGTTATTTTGTGCACGTCATTTTCCGGTAAGTGAGATTTGTAACTTTATATCTAGAGAGTGACAGCTAAACGTTTAAACTCGCGTATTTTCGGCGAATATCTCACCATCTTCTTTATATTTTTTGAGGATAAAATGTGTAACTGTGCCCTGTACTGGATCGAGGGGAGCCAATTGTTCAGAAATGAATAATGCGATATCTTGCATGGTTTCACCGACAATTAGGACAGCAAGATCGTAAGTACCGGATGCCAGATAGACAGAGCGTACCTGGGGAAATCGATAGATGTGCTCTGCAATTGCATCGAATCCGACGTCTCGTTGAGGTACGACTTTGACTTCGACCAGAGCCATAACTTTCTCTTCACCTAGTTTTTGCCAGTTGATTACTGCTTTGTACTTTAATATGGTGTGATCTTTTTCCGCCTGTTTGATTACTTTTATTACATCCTTGACCGACATTCCTGTCATTGCGGAGAGTTTTTCGGGTGTGAGTCTTGCATCATTCTCGAGAGCTTTGAATAGCTTTTTCATACTACCTCCTCAACTGCTTGAATTCTATCTAAATTTTAAGTCAGACCCAGATTAATATTGTATAATTTGGCTGAATCAAAAAGCTGTTTTGGAAAACGTCAAATATTTTATTTAAAGATCGGAGGCCTTTCCTATTATACCATTCGGTTGCTTGTTCATAGGCAAAGGCGAGCTCTTAACAACGTTTCTTCGGCAAATGGTTTTGCTATTATTTGCATTCCAACGGGCAGGTTGCCACTGAAACCGGCCGGAATTGAGATTGCCGGTATTCCGGCAATATTAATCGGCAGTGTGCACACATCGCTCAAATACATTTGAACGGGATCTTCAACCTTTGCCCCAATTTTAAATGGCACGGTTGGGGATGTAGGTGTAATCAATGCATCGTATTTTTGAAATACTTCATCGAATTCCCTTTTGATGACAGTTCGAATTTTTTGAGCTTTGAGATAGTAAGCATCATAGTATCCAGCTGACAAAGCGTATGTGCCCGAGCATGATACGGCGTTTTACTTCAGTCCGAAAGCCTAGTTGTTTAGTTTTTGCCATAGCTTCCCACATATTTGTTGTTTCTTGAAAAGAGTAGCCATACTTGAAACCATCGTACCTGCTAAATTCGCTGATGCTTCTGACGGGGCAAGGATATAGTTATGCGGCGAGGGCATACTTTGTATGGGGTAGTGAAACTTTCCAGTCTACTTTAGCTCCCAGTTCTTCAAGCTTATTTATTGCGGTATGGAGTTTTGTTTTTACTCTTCCTGCATACCTTCAACAAAATATTCCTGGGGGATGCCGATTCTCATATTTTTTATTTCAGGTACTAGTGCTTTAGTGTAATCGGGTACCGGACAATCAACAGAAGTAGAATCTCGTTTGTCATGCCCTGAAATTATATTAAGTACAAGTGCACAGTCTGTGACCGATTTCGTCAAAGGCCCGATTTGATCCAGGGAACTGGCAAAAGCAACAAGTCCAAATCTACTTACTCTTCCATAAGTTGGTTTAAGCCCTACCACGCTGCAGAATCCGGCTGGTTGCCGTATGCTGCCTCCCGTATCCGAACCCAATGAATAAATAGCTTCATCAGACGATACCGCAACGGCAGAACCACCGCTGCTCCCGCCAGGCACACGATCCAAATCCCAGGGATTTTTCGTTGTAAAAAATGCCGAATTTTCGGTGGATGATCCCATTGCAAATTCATCCATATTGGTTTTGCCGAGAATAACCGCCTTTTCTTTTTTGAGTTTATTTACTACTGTAGAATCGTAGGAGGAACGAAATTTTCCAGCATTTTTGATGAACAAGTCGTTCGGATACCCTTGGTGCACATATTATCTTTGATGAGCACCGGAATACCGGTTAATGGCGAGATGTCATCTTTGCGGATTTTAGAATCTGCATCTTCAGCTTGTTGAAGGGCTAAGTCATTGGTAACTGTAATACAAGCACGTACTTTCTTGTCTATATTAGCTATATGATCAAGGCACGCTTTAGTAAGGTCAACGGATGAAATTTTCCTTTGCTTTAAAAGCTCATGTGCTTCTGCGATGGTTAGTTTATAGAGTTCATCCATTTTATTATTCTTCCAGAACTGCTTTAACTTTAATGAAGTTGTTTGTGGATTGGGGAGCATTGGCCAATATTTGGTCTACAGGACATGATTCAATAGCCTCATCCAGCCTAAAAACATTCTGTAAATTAACGGATTGAGCCGTGGGAAGAACGCTAGAAGTATCTACTTGTTTGAGCATTTCCATATTTTCAAGTATGTCGGACAACTGGAGTCTGAATTGCTCGATCTCAGCCTCGTCTAGCCCCAATCTTACTAATTGTGAGATACGTTGAACTTCTTCTCGGCTTAATTTCATTTCAATGTGTCCCAACAGATCGCTTAGATCTTTGAAGATAATAAGACTAATAAGTCTCACATTATAGCACAAAGGAATGAGACCAGGAGCAGAGCCATCGTTATATTATGTAATTACACCTCCCATTGGAACTTGACCGTTTAAATATGTTGAGCTAATTTGGAATTGAGCTTATACTCTTTCTCAAATCAATAATCACGCCTAAATGGATAATAAACCAACCTCTTTTCCTTGACGGTCAGAGCTATACACTGTTACAATTTGCTACCTTTTTAACGATGTAATTGAAATGAGGTGAAAGCAGTGCCGCAATACAAATCTGATAAAATTCGTAATGTTGTTCTTGTTGGTCACTCTGGCGCCGGTAAAACTTCAATCGCAGAGGCAATGCTATTTAATGCAGGTGCTATCAGCCGTTTAGGAAAAGTTGCAGATGGTACTTCTACATCTGACTATGATCCTGAAGAAATAAAAAGGAAAATAAGTATTTATCTTTCACTTTTGCCATTTCAGTGGAAGGATACCAGGATAAATCTAATTGATACTCAGGATACCTGGATTTTGTTGCCGAAGTAAAGGCTGGTTTGGCCATAAGTGATTGCGCCATCATAGTGGTGGATGCCGTATCAGGTGTGGAGGTTGGCACAGAACAAGTTTGGGAACATGCCAATAAACTTGGATTACCCCGGATGATTTTTGTTAACAAAATGGACCGTGAAAATGTGAATTTCATCTCGAGATTAAAGGATATTCAAGGTAAATTAGGGGCAAAATGCGTGCCTCTCCAGTTGCCCTTAGGAGGGGAAAATAATTTTAAGGGTATCCTTGACCTTATTACAAAGAAAGCTTATTCAGGCAATCCTCCGAAAGAAACTGAAATACCGGCTAACCTTCTACCTGATGTCAATTCATATCGAGAGAAATTGATCGAGGCAGTAGTTGAAGTAGATGATGCGCTTCTTTCCAAATATCTCGAAGAAGTCGAAATATCGGAAAGCGATATTTTGCGTTGTACAAAACAAGCTACATTAGAGTGTAAAGTGATTCCTGTACTCAAATAATCAGTTTTGACCAATTCCAGTTTTGTCTCACTCTTGCTGATGCGATAAATGCGTACTTGCCTTCACCAAAAGAGAGAGGTGCTGTAAAAGTTTTAAATGTCTCCACTAAAGCCGATGAGAAAGTTGCACCCGTTTCAGAATCGACGTTTGCAGCATTGGTATTTAAGACAACTCTTGATCCTCACGTAGGTAAAATTAGTTATTTAAGAGTCTTTTCCGGAGTACTAACAAGTAACTCTCTGGTTTGGAATGTATCTAAAGGA
>CAWAQY010000023.1:0-51125 GCA_963784375.1 uncultured Chloroflexia bacterium
GCAATTTGTTACTCTAAGCAAAAACCGGCTCATTCGTAAGAAGGGTAACAATCCTATTTTTGAATGGCGAGAAATCGAGGGCTAAAGGAGCTAAATATGCCACCAATAATAAATAAGCGTAAGTGTACTGCCTGTGGTGTGTGTGTAAACATCTGTCCTCAGGATGTGTTTTTTGGTTCCCAAACAAAACAGAAACCTATTGTCAGCTATCCGGAAGAGTGCTGGCACTGCAATGCCTGTGTCGTTGACTGTCCGGTCAAGGGAGCAATCAAGCTGAGGATACCACTACCAATGCAGATAGTGTACAAATAAGCATTGGGCTATCCGATTAAGACAAGCAAACAATTAACTTGAACGGGAAATCTCTGTCGCCAAATAGTCAGTATCAGCCTGTTTGCCTATTGATTCCATTTGAATGATTGATTACCTTATTACCTAACTTCATAATTGGACGAAAAGGTCAATTGGTGTGCACTTAATCCTGAATTTTGGTAGTTGTTTTGGCAAGTATGTTATATTTATTAAAATTAGACCATTTTATTTCATCAAAAAGAAGCCAGGTACCTTTATGGTACCTGGCTTCTAAGCAGACCAATTAGATAGTTATATTAACCTTTGCCAATTCGGAACATCTTAGTTCCACAACTTGGGCAAACACCTTTGTTTGCTGGTTTCCCATTCTTCATCTTGACAGGTTTAGGGTTACTCATCTCCTTCTTTTTGCGACACTTCATACAATATGCTTGCATCTATAAACAATTACCTCCTTTTCTTATTATAACGATATAGTTTTCTGAAAAGTTTATGGGTTTTGAACAATTGCCTGTTTTTGTTTAATCTAACCAACATTCAGTGTTCAATCGGTAAGGGTAAATAGATAGAAAAAGTAGTACCTTCGCCTTCCCTGCTTTGCACTTCTATTCTCCCCTTGTGTCTCTGGATAATTCCATAGGACACAGCTAATCCCAGGCCCACGCCCTTAACCATATGTTTAGTGGTAAAAAAAGGTGTGAATAATCTGCCCATATTTTCTGGTGAGATACCGTGACCCGTGTCCTGGCATTCTATTTTGACCTGACTGCCGTCGGATGAAGTGCGGAGAGTTAATTTGCCCCCTTGAGGCATTGCCTGGATAGCATTCAGAATAAGGTTAGTGCAAACTTGTATGAGCTGGTCGAAATCAGCCATGATCCTGGGGAGAGAAACGCTAAGTTCTTTTATCACCTGGATATTCTGTGATACAGCCGAATGTTCTGCCAGGTCAAGAGCTCGATCAATGACGTCATTGGGGTTGACCTCCCGCAGGGTAGGTGGAGACTGCCGGGCGAAATCAAGCAGGTTTCGAATTAACCGGCTGCTACGAGTGAGTTCAGAGTCCATTTTAGACAGGTAGCCAAGGGCATTATCTTTGGAGATAGTTCCATTAGCTATTTTTTTGCTCAGTAATTTGGTATAGACAAGAACCCCAGCCAGAGGATTATTGACCTCATGAGCAATAGAGGCTGCCATTTGACCAAGAGAAGATAGTTTCTCCGCTTGTATAAGTTGCTTTTGGGTGCTTTCCAAGCGATCAATGTAGCTATTCAACTCTTCATTAAGAGACACTATTTCTTTATAAGACTCTAACTGCTGTTCTAAATAATTCAGTAGAGTTGCCCCTAAGCCGCTAACTAGTAAACCAAAGATAAAAAGCAAAAGAGATATGACCAGCGAGTAGAGAGCCAGTGGGAACAGTAGGGCATAAGGCAATAAGATGCCAAGGACAATCAGACCACTGATCACCACCCCACGTAGCCGATAGACAATAGCAGCATAAATTAAAGGGTAAAAGAATATGATCACATAAATATCATGTAAAGCTCGTCAAAAGACCATAATAAATGTAACCGAAAGCTGCAAAAAGACAAAAGATTATCCAAAAATGGGCGCTCCGCAAACCTGTCGTCGCTTTGGCCCTTACCAATCGCTCCATGATTCCTAACCGATAGTTCGCTCTCGGCTGCTTATGTAAAGGCCCTGCATCAGAGATATTAGCCATACTATTACTGTCTCTCATTGGAGTAATTCCAGGTAATATTAATTATCATAGCATCATAGCATCACAATAAGCCAGAATAATACTTACTAGCAGACAAGGCTGAAATTTTTAAGTGGGACTCGATATCGATATACAGACTCCATATTTACTAATATGCCTTTCAACCTTAATGCAGCAGCTAAGGTTATGATGTAGATTATTGCCTGAAAATCGCTCCACGATTGGGTTGATGATATCAGTGTGGAGGCCAAGGTCACTTGCACTAGAAGTTTTAAGTTTGACAACCGTAATTGGCAGATTTATGATAGAACTCGACTGGAGTGGATGGCCTCTGGCTCTAAGGCAGATGCATTTAAGTCGGAGGTGAGATATGGGAGAAGGAAGACGTAAACCGATATTGATAGTAGAGGATGAAACTATCATGAGGGAGTCTCTTCGAGATTGGCTAACCGAGGGTGGTTACCAGGTAGAGACTGCTAAGGATGGAGAAGAGGGTTTAAAAGCCATCGCAGACCATGACTTTGGTGTTGTTCTCCTCGACCTGAAATTACCTGGGAAAGACGGTATCGAGGTATTACGAGAGGCCAAAGTGCAGAGGCCACAGCTTAAAGTTATCATTATTACTGCTTATCCTTCGATACAGACAGCAGTACGTGCCATGAAGGAAGGGGCAGTTGATTATTTACCCAAACCATTTGATCTTAATGACCTACAGAAATTAATCGATGGAACATCTGGTACCAGCGGGGGAGAAGCCGGCTGGTGGTGATGCTATAGCTACATTGGCTGTAGAGCAGAAAGCCAATGGCATCGCTGTGTCGCTCGTTGGATGGGAGTTCATAGATGCTTATCTTTATCCCAAGAAATGGGATAAAGATAAGTAAAGAGGCATGGAGAAAAAGACACTGTCCTGACAAGAGTTCATGCTATAGCTGCGCTCGTTGCAAGTGACCTTGCCTCCAACACTGATATCATTAACCCAATCGCAGAGTGATTTTCAGGAAATATCTACATTATCAACTGGAAGACCCTTGATTTTCTTCCTGGCGCAGGGGTAGATAGATGATAAAAGTAGTACCCTCTCCCACTTTACTCTGTACTTCTATGGTTCCACGATGCCGCTGGACAATCCCATGACTGATAGCTAAACCCAGACCTACCCCCTTTACCTCGCGCTTGGTTGTGAAGAAGGGCGTAAACAACTTGGACATATTCTCCGGAGGAATACCGCAACCGGTATCCTGTACCACTATCTCGACCTGATTACCATGGGCTAAAGTACGGAGTGTCAGCTTACCCCCTTGAGGCATTGCCTGGATAGCATTCACGATAAGGTTAGTGCAAACCTGTATAAGCTGATCGAAATCAGCCATGATCCTGGGGAGAGAAACGCTAAGTTCTTTTATCACCTGGATATTCTGTGATACAGCCGAATGTTCAGCCAGGTCAAGAGCTCGATCAATAACGTCATTGGGGTCAAACTCCCGCAGGGTAGGTGGAGACTGCCGGGCGAAATCAAGCAGGTTTCGAATTAACCGGCTACTACGAGTGAGTTCAGAGTCCATTTTAGACAGGTAGCCAAGGGTGTTTTCTTTGGAGATAGTGCCTTCAGCTATTTTTTTGCTCAGCAATTTGGTATAGACCAGGACACCAGCCAGAGGATTATTGACCTCATGAGCAATAGAGGCTGCCATTTGACCAAGAGAAGACAGCTTTTCTGCTTGTATCAGCTTCTCCTGATTGTCTGTTAATTCCCGATAAGCTGCACTTAATTTGGCACGGCTTTTAGTCAGTCGAGAATCGATAACGAAAGTCAGGTTTTTTATTATGACATAGCCCATGCGGGACTTCTTTTCACAAAGAGCAAGAAGGTCAGGGGATTTGACATGCAAAACTACAGTAGGCTCCACAGCTCTTACCGAAGCAGTGAGAGCCCTGGTCACCAACGCTGACCACGCAAAGATTTCCCCATCTCCCAAAGTATCCACGATAATTTTATTTTCTAAAGATGACTTGAGAATTTTCATTTCGACTTCTACTTTACCCTTTTCGACAAGCTGGATATAGTCGGCCCTATCACCTTCAGATACACATAGCTCTCCAGCTCTATAGTTATGCTCACTACACAATTTCCCAACTTCAATAAGGTCTTCTTCAGTTAGCCCACTGAAAAGTTCAATTTTTCGCAGTAATTCAATCGGTAGACCTGCTGCCATCTCCTTCCTCCTTTAACTAGTGCATCGGGTTTCACTAGCTATATCATCCTTCGGAGCTCTTCGATTGCTTCGAATAATACACTTCCTTTCAGCTCTAAAAATGTGTCTTCAGGATGGATAATTGTTTCATTCACATTGAATTTTAGCGGGAAGCCACCAGTCAGTCAAAGCATAGAGGTATTTTGCAAGCCTAATAATCCTTTTTTTAAATTCAAGATTGGAATCGTCGTTTAAATATGTACGAGATAATGGTAGTGGCTTGCAGGTTATGCTAGAATTGTGAATAGGCTTCTCAATTTTTAAGATAATAGCATTTTATAAACGATAATCATCAAAAATTTTAAGTTTCTGAAAAATGAATTGCTCCCAGGGTACATTACTGGTGGTTGTATAGACGTCGCGACGGATTTGAAGATATGGTAAGTAAACCGATTTTGATTGTGGATGATGAGCCAATTGTGCGAGAGTCAATCAGAGACTGGCTTAAGGACGCTGGCTACCAGGTAACCACTGCTGAGACCGGCGAGGAAGCCCTTAAGATGATGGGAGACACAGGATTTCAGCATTCTGGTTCTTGATGTAAGATTACCCGGGAAAACCGGAATTCAGATATTGAAGGAAATAAAAGCACTAAAACCACAGATAAAATCCATTATTATTACTGCCTATCCATCAGCAGAGTTGGCAGTCGAAGCAATGAAACTTGGTGCTATTGATTATTTAATCAAGCCCATTATTCCGGATGACTTAGAAAAACTAATCCACGAAACTCTTCTCAAATGCTGAAGTAATCGGTAAGGAGGTTGGGGATGCAGAAGCATTCGGTCCTGATTGTGGACGATGAGCCAATTGTGCGGGAGTCGATCAGGGACTGGCTCAAGGACGCTGGTTATCACGTAGCAACTGCCGAGAGTGGCGAAGAAGCGCTGAAAATGGTTGAAACGCAGGATTTCAGCGTTATGATTCTCGACGTAAGATTGCCTGGGCAAAGTGGAATTGCGGTGTTGCGGGAGATAAAAACACAGAGGCCATGGATCAAATCTATCATTATAACTGCTTATCCCTCAACAGAATTAGCAGTAGAGGCGATGAAGCTTGGTGCTATTGATTATCTAATCAAGCCCGTTATTCCAGATGAATTGGAAAATCTGGTCCGTGAAACGATTGACTCTGTAAGCAAGGAGCCCACGGTTACCTCCACACTAGAAACACAGCCTGAACCTCAAGTTGCACCAGATAGTTGAGATTAAGAAGTCCTTCGTTATTAGCCAAAGAGAGTCTGAAGCCATTGGTAGAAAATCTGGCTAAAGATATGGAGATCGTAGGAGTCAAGTCCAAATATGGCAAATATGTTTACGATAAGATAGTTAACTTCAATGAATTATGCCTCGACTATGATACTACCATTTTGCCGCCTACCAAATATTTTCTGCCAGCAAAAGAAACCTTGCTCAAGTTCACAGTTGGAGGAGAGCCAAAGATTGAGCCAGTAATTAATGCCATTCCAAGGGCCATTATCGGCATACACCCTTACGATATTAAAGCTATTGAACTACTCGATGAGGTATTCCTGGCTACCAATTCCGATCCCAACTACAACGCTCAACGACAAAGTACTCTCATCATCGGGGTTGACTGCCTCAACCCGTCCCCCAGGTCATTTGCTCCCAGTATGGGTACCCAACTGGCCGAAAATGGCTTTGATCTACTGCTAACGGATATTGGTTCCGGCTATATGGTAACTGTAGGTTCAGAAAAAGGGGCTAAGCTGCTCGCTCAATATGCTCCAGTAAGAGAACCTACTGGCGATGAGATAGCTAAACAGAGAGCAGTAAGAGACCTTGCATTGACCAGGTATAGACTCTCACTTGATGTATCCTGGGCGAGGCTACCCAAGTTGTTGGAAGAAAGCTACGATGATTCATATTGGGAATCGAGAGCTAAAACTTGCCTTGGCTGTGGTTCTTGCGTAATGGTGTGCCCCACCTGTTTTTGCTTTAACGTCCTGGACGAAGTATCACTGAACATGAAGGCTGGTGAACGCTTTCGCCATTGGGATGGCTGCATGCTGATTGACTTTGCCAAAGTCGCCACCGGCGAAAATTTTCGACATGACAAAACCAGTCGATTGCGTCACCGAATTTTCCGTAAAGGGAAATATATTCTTGAAAGATATGGAATGGTCGGTTGTGTAGGTTGCGGTCGATGTGCGACTGCATGTCTGGCTGATATTGCCAGCCCTCTTGAGGCCTTTAATGCGATAGCGGAATCAGTTCGGACTAAGAAGGAGGCCATACGCCTGACGCAAGGAAGCGCAGGCAGAGATTGAACTATATGCGCCTCGGCTGGCTGAAATAACTAAGGTTGTAGAATTAACTCCAAAAGAGAAGGTTTTTGAATTCAGGTTCAAGGATGGTAAATCGTTGGGGCATCGTCCAGGACAGTTTGTCGAAGTGTCCGCCATGGGCATTGGAGAGGCACCGATATCCATATCCTCATCGCCAACAAGAGATGGAACTTTCCAGTTGGCAATGAGAAATGTAGGCAATGTAACCAGCGCCCTTCATGCTCTAAAAAAGGGAGCTACAGTGGGGATTAGGGGGCCCTTTGGCACCGGATTCCCTCTGGAATCTTTGGAAGGTAAAGATGTCCTTCTAATAGCTGGAGGCATCGGCCTTTTCCCCCTGCGCTCACTAGTGCAATATATTGTCGACCGCAGAGGCTCATTTGGCCGAGTTATCTTGCTCTTTGGAGCCAGATCGCCAGCGGAACGGCTATTTTTAGACGAACTCGCTGTCTGGAGCAAAAATCCAGAGATTGAATTTCACGAGACAGTGGATAAAGGAGACCAGAATTGGAAGGGAAATGTAGGGGTAATCACTACACTTATTCCAAAGGTAAATATCGATACCAAGAAGACTATGGCAGTGGTAGTAGGACCTCCTATAATGTATCGTTTTGTCATCGGTGAGCTCAAGAAAAAAGACCTCCCCGATGAGAATATAATCCTGTCACTGGAACGGAGGATGAAGTGCGGCGTAGGCAAATGCGGTCACTGCCAAATCAACGGTGTCTATGTATGCCAGGAGGGACCGGTATTTACCCTTGCCCAACTGAGAAATCTAAGGGAGGCAGTGTGATGAAGGCTAAGGTAGCGTTCTTTGATTTCACCAGTTGCGAAGGATGCCAATTAGACATCCTTAATCTTGAAGGGGCAGAGGTTTTAGACCTGGTTAATGCAGTGGATATTGTTAACTTCCGAGAGATAAAGACAGAAAGGGACGATAATTATGATATTGCCTTTGTTGAAGGAAGTATAAGCAGGGAGTCGGAAATTCCACGGCTCCAAAAGATACGCGGCAAGGCCAAGGTTATCATCGCTCTGGGTGCTTGCGCCTGTATCGGAGGAATCAACTGCCTGAAAAATCATCTTCCTATGGATGAGGCTTTGCGCATAGTATACGGTAAGGATGCCAAGTACTACGATACCATTCCTGCCCGCCCTCTACACGCTGTAATACCGGTAGACTACTATGTGAGGGGCTGTCCGCCAACCGCTACCGAGTTTCTCAAGGTGGTTAAGGCATTGCTATTGGGTAAAAAACCAGAGATACCCAACTACCCTGTTTGTGTTGAATGCAAAATGGCCGGCAATGTGTGTGTCTTTGAAAGAGGTATGACCTGTCTGGGACCGATAGCCAGGGCTGGATGCAGCGCGATATGTGTTACCGGTGGTCGGCACTGCTGGGGCTGCCGTGGCTTGGTCGACGAGCCCAATATTGACTCGGAAAAAGACATTCTTCAGAAGTATGGCCTCACAGTGGAACAGGTAATCGAGAAATTCAAGATTTACAATACCTATGCGGAGGTGGTCAAGTGAAAAAGATAAATATTAACGTCCACCAGATAACCCGCATAGAAGGCCATGGTAATATTGTAGTGAATGCCAAGGACGGCAAGGTCGAGGAAATAAGATGGGAGATTCCCGAGTCGCCTCGTTTTTTTGAGGCCATGCTTCGCGGCAGGTATTATCAGGATGTCCCCCACATCGCCTCACGAATCTGTGGCATCTGCTCTATTGCCCATTCTACTGCATCAATACAGGCCACCGAAGCAGCATTTGGCATACAGCCTTCAAAACAAACTCTACTGCTTCGCAAGTTGCTTTATGATGCTGAACTTCTAGAGAGCCATGTGTTGCATGTCCTTTTCCTGGCCGCTCCCGATTTCTTAGGGGTAGACAGTGTTTTCCCCTTAATTGAAACCCATGGGGATGTAGTATTAATGGCAATGCGACTAAAAAAGCTAGCCTATAATATGGCTGAACTATTGGCAGGCAGGAAAACGCATCCTCTATCCTGTCTAGTTGGTGGGTTTGCCAAGTTGCCCGATCTCAATGAAATGAAACAAATCCGCAATAGACTCGAAGCATCCTTTGCTGATCTCGACATAGTAGTTAAGCTCGTTAAAACTTTCAGTGTCCCTGATTTCACTCGGGAGACTGAATATATTGCGCTCAAAGATGTTAAAGAATACGCCTTTATCAGCGGTGATATAGCCTCAACAGATGCTGGTATCACACCTTTAAGCAAATATCTCGAGGTTACCAATGAGTTTTGCGTTCCCCATTCCACCGCCAAATTCACCAGGAATAAACGTGATTCCTATATGGTTGGGGCACTGGCTCGTTTCAACATAAATCATGACCAACTTCTTCCTCGAGCAAAGAGAGTGGCTAAAGAGCTTGGTTTGAGTGCTCCCTGCCATAATCCATTTATGATTACCGTGGCTCAACTTATTGAAACTGTACACGTTGTAGAAGACAGCATTAATATTATTGATCAGATACTGTCCATGGGACTGAGTGAAGAGGATAATACAGTAAAGGTACGGGCAGGGAGAGGTGTCGGAGCAGTTGAGGCACCTCGAGGCATCTTATTTCATGACTATACCTACGATGAGAACGGCATATTAACTAAAGCAAATTGCATTATTCCTACAAATCAGAACCACAACAACATCCAGAAGGATATGGAAGCTTTGGTGCCTTCAAGATTGAGTCAACCTCAGGACAAGATAAGGCAAGATCTGGAGATGCTGGTTAGAGCCTATGACCCCTGTGTTTCCTGCTCAACACATTTCTTAGAAGTTAACTTCAAGTAGCAAATCAAAACTGAAATTAAATTTTAATGGCAGGAATGTTTCAACCGCAATCGTAAGTTGTTTGGTTTTATCATTGTTGCAGGTTATAGCTTTTTTTGACAGTTCTTTAATCTATGTGGTGAGGCAAAAAAGTGGGTAATAATACTTCATTTCAGAGTCAATCGACATGTGCACAAACAATTAAAAGGAGGTAGGCAATGTCATACAGTTGGGGGCCACATTATCTAGTTCCAACAGATGTTATCAAGAGCTATTCTGGCATGGTTCAACTGCGGGAGGAGTATGATGATCAGCTTCTTGCCAAAGAACTTGAAGCACTCGGCCTTTCAGGATGCGTCCAAAGAGTTAACAATCCATGGTATTGTCGTCCGAAGGGCACCTCAACTTGGATAAAGTTAGGAGAATCAGACAGAAAAAGTGATAACTTTGCGGTGTCTTGGAATACACGCAATTTCAAGAACGGCATATATGAGGTGCTGGGTCTGATGCATGTATACGTCCTTGCCGACAATGTTGAGACAGCTATTGCTGGACAAAACATAGTCGAAGTGACAGTCAAGAACTAGAGGGTCATACCAGTTAACTTAAAAAGTCCAACATTCCAGGATAAGCATTTTCCCCGGTTCTAAGAAGAAGTTGTCCCAAATTTTCATTAGCTCGCTGTGTCAATATTGCCAGTTGCCTGTTTTTGTACCTGTTTCAAAAAGCATCAAGGTTTTTTTACTGTTTCAACCTGTCCAGCCAGGCATTTGATTTTACCTGCCGATCCAGGATGTATTTAATGTGATCGCGCATTATGCCTTCCAGCTCAAGAGCCAGTTCACTATTGACTTTTACCCGGCTGGCAGAGGTAAAATCGCAATTTTGCCACAGGCGCAGTACTTTTAAAGCATTCAGGGAAAGGTTGAGTACCACCGGTTCCTGGTACGCGCAATCGGGGCAGAGTACCCCGCCCTGGAAGGAACTAAAATAGTTTGGTATTGGTTTAACAGGCTGGTTACAGTTGGTGCATTTTTGCAGCTGGGGACGATACCCGCTAAGGTTAAGCAGTTGAAGTTCGAAGTAGCGCAATACAATTGCCGGATTGTCGTCCTGAGTGAGTCTCTGAAGCGTATCGATGAGGAGGCGAAATATCTCATGGTTTTCGATCCGTTCTTCGGTAAAATAATCGACTAACTCGGAGATATAGAGCCCGTAGGACATGCGTTTCAGGTCGTCTTTGAGAGGTAAAAAGCTATTGATGGTTTGCGCCTGGGTGATGATGTCCAGGCTTTTTCCTCTTCCCAGCAACAGCAAGCTGTGCGTGAGCAGTTCGACATGTCCACCCAACTTACTCTTTGGCCGCCGGCTTCCTTTAGCCACAGCCTTTACTTTGCCGTAGTCAGGTGTATAGAGGATCAGAATTCTATCAGCTTCACCCAGATTGATTCGCTTGATGATGATGGCTTCTGTCTGGTAAACACGGGGTGCTTTCATAGGATGGATGCGGTCACATATCCTGCCTGCCCTCAAGGGCGCGGGAAAGGGTGATATCATCTGCATATTCAAGGTCAGCCCCATAGGGTAACCCGCGGGCTAACCTGGTGACATGAATACTTAAAGGTGCAATGAGGCTCTGAATATACATGGCCGTAGCTTCTCCTTCCATGTTAGGATTGGTCGCGAGTATCACCTCGGTTATTGAGCCATTGCTGAGGCGTACCATGAACTCCTTGATTTTTAACTCTTCCGGACCTATGCCATCGGACGGTGCAATAGCGCCGTGGAGCACATGGTATAAACCATGAAATTTTTTAGTACGCTCCAACGGAAGAATATCGGCAGGTTCTTCCACGATACAGATTTTGCTGTGATCGCGTTCGTTATCACGGCAGATACTACAGGGCATAGTGTCCGTGATGTTAAAGCAAATGGAGCAAAGACTTAAGCTCTCCTTTAGCCCCAGAATAGCCTTTGCCAGGTTATCGGCTTTTTCTGCGGGTGCTTGAAGCAAGTGGTAGGTTAAGCGTTGAGCGCTCTTTGGCCCAATACCGGGCAGTTTGCTGAACTCTTCTATTAACCGTGATATCGGTTCTGCTGTAGATAACGGGTTTGTGTTCAAAAATATCGCCTTTCTCTAGGTTAGCCCGGGGATTTTAAGGCCGCTGGTCAGGCCGCCCAGGCGGCTGGTGGCAAGCTCCTGGGATTTATGGATAGCTTCATTTACCGCGGTCATGACCAGGTCCTGAAGCATTTCGGCATCACCACTGCTGATTGCTTCGGGAGATATGACCACCGAACGGACATTCTGCTGGCCATCGATAACAACCTTAACCGCCCCACCGCCGGAAGTGCCTTCTACAGTCATTTCTGCCAGCTCTTCCTGGGCTTTGGCTAGCTTGGCCTGTAATTCTTGAGCCTGGCGAAGCATAAATTTATTCATCGCGCCTCCATTTCGAACTCTAATCTATCAGTTTTGCGCCCCGTTTTATTGCAGCTTTTACTACAGGGCTATCCGTTGGAGCACTTTTCTTGACTTCCTTGTCCGGGTTTTTCGGCCAGGACGCAGTTTATTTTATAGGGTTTGCCGAAAAATTCCAGTAATTTCTTTTCCACCAGAAATTTGTATTTCTGATCTTCGATGTATTCTTTATGGAATTTAGCATAAAAACCAAGTGTGAGCACATTATCTTTCAGGCTTAAAGGTTCACAGGCGCTGCGCAACATAGCGTCGAGATTTCCCTTGGAGCCAACACCACGCATGGCTTCGATAAAGTTCTTCCAGCGGCTGCGTACAGATGCAATGCTATCCGGAGCGCTTGGATCAAATCCCGAAGCAGGACTATCTGTGCTCAGTGGGGGATCAGGATTCTTTATAATCGGCTCTATGTCCTTTGTTTCAATTCTAGTTGTGGCTACCGGTTCAGGATGAGTTTCTTTGGCTTGGATAGTCACCGGTTCCTTAACCTTTTCCCTGGAGGCCGTGGGTTTGGGATGTGCTGCGGACTTTTCAGCTTCAGTTTTTATCGGCTGAGGCGGTAAAGAAGCCTTTTGGTTTTTAATCTCACCAGTCGACAAAATGGTAGTTATCAGCGCCAGTTCGAGGGGTAATGGCGAATAGCTGTCCAGACGGATATCTATTTCTCCGAACTGCTTCACTGCTGCCAGAAGATAATCAAGGGTGGTAGTATTGGCCAGGTTTTTCATTTCGGACAAATCTTCACTGGTAGCATCTACCACTTCTTCAGATCCCGATTTTATCAGCAGCAGATTGCGCAGATAGTTCACCAGCTCGCGGTTAAATTGGCGGAGGTCTATGCCGTCACCGCTGATAGTATTTACGGTATTCAGCCCGGCTGCCATATCCTGTCTCACAATATGTTGAGCCAATTCTTTAATGCGAAGATCGCTGGACATTCCTAATAACGCCTGTACCTGGTGGAAATCGATAGAATGTCCGTAGTAGGCGACCAGTTGTTCCAAAACGTTCTCGGCATCACGAAGGCTGCCGGTAGTTGCTCTTGCAATCAGCCGTAAAGCTTCCGGCTCAATGGTAATCTCTTCCTTTTTACAGATATATTCGAGTTTGGCTATTACCGCAGATTGAGAGAGGCGGCGGAAATCAAAACGCTGGCAGCGCGAAAGTACCGTTGCCGGAATCTTGTGAGGTTCAGTTGTTGCCAGGATAAAAATAGCGTGTGGTGGTGGCTCTTCGAGGGTTTTTAAAAATGCATTGGCTGCTTCATTGGTGAACATGTGGACTTCATCGACGATATATACTTTATAACGTGCCTGGTTCGGAGAAAACCTGACCTTTTCTATGAGCTCGCGCATTTCTTCAATCCGGCGCTTACTGGCGGCATCTATTTCTATAATATCAAGGGCGCTTCCTTCGTTAACTGCACGACACATGTCACATTTGTTGCAGGGTTCGCCTTTTACCGGCTTGAGACAATTGATGGCTTTTGCCAGAATACGGCCCGTGCTGGTTTTTCCTGTGCCCCTTGGGCCGCAGAACAGGTAGGCATGAGCAATGCGTCCGGTTTCAACGGCATTGCGCAGTGTCTGAGTGATATGCGGCTGGCCAACTACTTCAGATAGATTCTGGGGGCGCCACTTGCGGTAAAAAACCTGTGAATCCATGACGTCCTATTATACCCTAAGTGTTTTAGTGCTTAAAGCGAAGCATGAGTATGCGTTCTCTGAGCAGAGATCTTTTTAATGTCCTGTTTAATATCAGTACATGCCAATAACCAGTACACACTATTGACACACCATTTACTGTTGTGTTATATTATTGTTTCGTCGTCTACTAGCCCTCGAAATAGGTTAGGAAAACCTGAGTAAGCCGGCTGGTTGAGTTGGGGTGCTTATTCTTGGAGAGAGCAATCCGACAGACAACTAGGTGGCTTTTTTGTTGTAAAGATGATTTTTATAAGGTGAGGAAAAGGAAAAAGAATGCCTACGGTTAATCAATTGGTTCGGAAAGGGCGGAGTCATGCGAGGAAGAAGACCAAAGCCCCAGCGTTACACATTACCTACAACGCTTTGAAGAACAAAATAAAGCGTGGCGTAAGTGCGCCGCAGAAGCGCGGGGTTTGCGTTCAGGTTAAGACCATGACCCCCAAGAAACCTAATTCCGCATTGCGCAAGATCGCCAGAGTTAGATTGACTAACGGCATTGAGGTTACGGCATATATTCCCGGAGAAGGCCACAATTTACAGGAACATTCAGTTGTCCTTATCCGTGGCGGCAGGGTAAAAGATTTACCCGGTGTTCGATACCATATTATTCGTGGAGCACTGGATTCCAGTGGAGTGGAGAATCGCAAGCAGGGTCGGAGCAAATATGGTGCCAAGAAGGGCAAGGCTCAATCAACTGCGGCGACCTCGTAAGGAGATCAAATGCCAAGACGTGCCAGATTAATTAAAGAGACAATTGGCCCCTGATCCAAAATACGGCAGCTATGTATTAGCCAGGCTTATTAAGAAAGTGATGCGAGACGGCAAAAAAGCTACTGCCGAGCATATTGTTTATGATGCGTTGAATATAATTAACGAAAAGTTAAAGACCGATCCGCTTGAAGCGATGGAGTCAGGCGTTAAAGAATGTTACTCCTTTGCTCCAGATTAAAGCAAGACGTGTGGGAGGTGCTACTTACCAGGTGCCTATCGAAGTTCAGCCGGAGCGTGGACAGTTTATGGCAATTGGTTGGCTGGTAGGTTTTGCCAGAGCTCGTTCCGGTAAGACAATGGCGGAAAAGCTGGCAGCAGAGATTATTGAAGCTACCAAGGGCGAAGGTTCCACGGTAAAGAAGAGACAGGATACTCACAAGATGGCTGAAGCTAATAAGGCGTTTGCGCATTTCAGATGGTAAAAGATGGTAACGATACAAATAAAGAATTAAAGACAAGAACGTCAACTCGTTCTGGAAACTAGATATGTCTAGAACATTTCCGTTAGACAAAATAAGAAACATAGGGATTATCGCTCATATCGATGCCGGTAAGACTACGACGACTGAGCGAATTCTGTATTATACCGGGCGCACCTATAAAATTGGTAATGTTGACGAAGGGACTACAGTCATGGACTGGATGCAGCAGGAAAGGGAACGAGGCATCACCATTACCGCTGCCGCAACTACCTGCCACTGGAAGGAACATCGCATTAATATTATCGATACTCCAGGACATGTTGATTTTACTGCCGAAGTGGAACGCAGCCTCAGGGTGCTTGATGGTGGGGTGGTTGTTCTTGATGCTGTGGCCGGCGTGGAAGCTCAATCGGAAACAGTGTGGCGCCAGGCTGATAGATATAAAGTTCCCCGGATTTGCTTTATCAACAAAATGGACAGGGTCGGTGCTGATTTCAAACGCACTGTTACCATGATTGAAGAACGCCTTCGGGCGAAAACCCTGATAATACAACTGCCTTTAGGAAGCGAGAATTCATTCAGGGGAATGGTAGATATCGTTGAGCAGAAAGCCTGGGACGTTTCCGGCGAAGCCGATGAACCCCAAACCGAAATTCCTATTCCGGATGAGTATCAACATGATGTCACCAAGTATCGCTTATCGTTGATTGAGACGCTTGCCGAAAATGATGACCAGTTAATGGTACTCTATATGGAAAACGTCGATATTCCGGTTAATGAGTTGAAAGCCGCTATACGACGGTTAACTGTGAACAATACGCTTGTGCCTATTTTATGCGGCACTTCTTTGAAAAATAAAGGTGTCCAGCTGTTATTGGATGCAATTGTTGATTATTTGCCTTCTCCACTGGATATACCTCCGGTGAGCGGCATAGATCAGGAATCCGGCGGGAAAATACTGCGTGAAGCAGATGATGAGGCTCCGTTTTCTGCTCTGGCTTTTAAAGTTGTTGCCGATCCTTTTATGGGCAGGCTGGTTTATTTTCGCGTTTATTCGGGGAAGGTTAACGCCGGAATGCAGGTATTTAATTCCAGCAAGGGGCGCAAGGAGCGTATTGGCAGGCTCGTGTTTATGCATGCCAATCGCCGTGAGGAAATAAATGAAGTTGATACCGGTAGCATTGCAGCTACGGTTGGCCTTAAGGATACTTTCACCGGCGATACGCTGTGCGATATAGCGAAACCTATACTACTTGAAACAATTCATTTTCCTGAACCCGTTATTTCCCTGGCTGTTGAGCCAAAAAGCAGGGCTGACCAGGATAAACTGGGCGATGCTCTTATTAAACTCTCAGAAGAAGATCCTACCTTTAAAATACGCACTGACTCGGAAACCGGGCAGACACTGATATCCGGGATGGGTGAGTTGCATCTTGAGGTTCTCGTAGATCGCATACTGCGTGAGTTCAATGTGGGCGTAAATGTGGGGAAACCGCAGGTAGCTTATAAAGAAACCATTAAATTAGCTGTTGAATCTGAAGGCAGATTTGTACGCCAGACCGGTGGTCATGGCCAGTACGGACATGTATGACTGCAAATCGAGCCTACGGAGCGCGGCGGCGGATTTGTTTTTGAAAACAAGATTAAGGGTGGAGTTATTCCCCGGGAATATATTCCGGCGGTCGAGAGTGGAGCTAAGGAAGCTATGGATAGCGGTGTTTTTGCCGGATATCCTGTAGTTGATATGAAAGTTACGCTCGTTGACGGAAGTTATCACGAAGTTGATTCGTCTGAAATGGCTTTTAAAATGGCAGGTTCATTAGGCGCAAAAGAAGGCATGAGAAAAGCTAAGCCTGTTCTCCTGGAGCCGATTATGGAATTGGAAGTGGTAACGCCAGCTCAGTTTATGGGCGATGTTATCGGTGATTTGAATTCGAGAAGAGGGCATATAGAGGGTATCGAGACTCATGGTGATACCTGTGTGGTCCGTTCTTTTGTTCCCCTTGCGGATACTTTCGGTTATGCCACAGCTCTGAGGTCGTTAACCCAGGGAAGGGCCACATATTCGATGCAGTTTCATCATTATACGGAAGTGCCTGCTAATTTAGCTGAACAAATTACGGGTCGAATTAAAGGAAAATAAAATGCCTAAACAAAATATTCGAATTAAAGTCAGGGGTTATGATCACAGGCTTGTCGATCAGTCTGTAGTTCAAATTGTTGAGACTGCTGAACGAACCGGTGCCGTTGTTGTTGGGCCAGTTCCTTTGCCGACTCGAATAGAGAAGTTTTGTGTAATTCGTTCTACCTTTATTGATAAGGATTCGCGCGAACAATTCGAGATCAGGACGCACAAACGTCTTATCGATATTATGGGGCCGACATCTAAAACGATAGATGCTTTGACCCAGCTGCAATTGCCTTCAGGGGTAGAAGTAGATATTAAATAGCGGGAAGTAATAAGTAACATGGTTAAAGGCGTACTTGGAAAAAAGTTAGGTATGACCCAGATATATAAAGATGGCAAAGAGCTTGCGGTAACGGCCATTGAAGCTGGGCCTTGTTTTATTATCCAGGTAAAGACCAAGGAAAAAGATGGATATAATGCTGTTCAGCTTGGCTTTGTGAATAGTAAACGGATAAATTCCCCCCAGAAAGGACATTTGAAAGAACTGGGCCAATTTAAATATCTTCGTGAATTAGGTATCGATGATACTGGCTCTGTTAAGCAAGGCGATAAAGTTGATGTCGATATGTTTAAGCCCGGTGACATTGTCACTATTTCCGGCAAGTCAAAAGGAAAAGGTTTTGCCGGCGGCGTTAAGCGCTATCATTTCAAAGGTGGACCGAAGACTCATGGACAATCAGATCGTCACAGAGCTCCTGGCTCTGTCGGTTCTACTACAACTCCGGGCAGGGTTTTCAAAGGATTGCGAATGGCCGGACACTTTGGAGATGACAAGGTAACCTTACGTGGAATGGAAGTAGTGGATGTCGATCTGGAACGTCATTTACTTTTGGTGAAGGGAGCAGTGCCCGGTGGTAAAAATGGGTTATTGCTGATCAACAAATCTGGAAAAGGTAAGAAATAGACGTGCGAGTAGATGTTTATAATCAAATTGGCAAGAAGGTAAGCCAGATAGAGCTTAGCGAAGCGGTGTTTGGTGTGCCTTTTAATGAATCGGTTGTTCATCAGGCTTTGTTAATGCAATTGGCTAATCGTCGCCTTGGAACCGCTGATACCAAAACAAGGGGCGAAGTAGAAAAGAGCACCAAGAAACTCTATGCGCAGAAGCATACCGGCAGGGCTCGGCGCGGAAGCGCTAAAACACCTTTATTGAAAGGTGGCGGGGTGGCTTTTGGTCCTCATCCCCGGAGTTATAGACAGAGTATGCCCAAGAAAATGAGGCGTCTGGCCTTGAGAAGTATTTTATCGGTCAAAGCGGGGAATGGCGAACTGCTGGTTATTGATAAATTTGAGATTGAAAAACCAAAGACTAAAGAAATATTTGATATGCTGGTTGCGTTAGGGGTTGATACGTCTGCCATTATCGTCACTCAAGGGGTAGAAAGCGACGTATTTAAATCGGCCCGGAATATCGCCGGGTTGAAATTATTGCCTTGCACTACACTGAATATTCCAGATTTACTTTCTTATAGTAAGCTGATAATCACCTCCGATGCAATTCAAAAAATAGAAGAGTTGTGGGGCGATAAAAAAGCTAAGGAAGCAGTAAACACTTAATATATAGGGATTTTGAGAATTACTATGCATGTTTATGAAGTATTACGACGTCCCTTAATAACTGAGAAGACGACTGTTCTCCAGGAAAGGAACAAGTATGCTTTTGAGATAGCTGACAAAGCTAACAAGCATGAGGTTAAAGTCGCTGTTGAGAAGGCCTTTAAGGTTAATGTTACCAAAGTTAATATAGTGAGCTATCACGGGAAGATGAAGAAGTTAGGACGTCGATTGATGAAGACCCCATCCTGGAAAAAAGCTATAGTTACGCTTATACCAGGACAGAAGATAGAATTCTTCGAGGGAGTATAAACTACAGGGAGCAGAATTGGGTTCCGTTATTAAGAAACGAAGAAAAAAGATGGCCAAACACAAGCATCGGAAGCTGATCAAAAAGAACCGATGGCAGAGAAGGCATCCGTAGTTAAAGGAGAACGAATTTGGCGTTAAAGACATTTTTGCCAACCTCTCCGGGATTACGGGGGAAGATTGGTGCCTCGTTTGAAGAGATAACTAAGACTACCCCGGAGAAGTCTCTGTTGTTGCCGCTAAGAAAGAAAGGTGGCAGGAATAGCAGAGGCGTGGTGACGACACGACATCGTGGTGGCGGAGCTAAGCGTCAATTACGCATAATTGACTTCAAGAGGGATAATGTTGATGTTCCCGGTAAGGTGGCTGCAATTGAATATGATCCGAATAGATCAGCTCGTATTGCGCTCATTTATTTTGCAAATGGTGATAAGCGTTATGTTTTAGCACCGATTGGCCTTAGCGTAGGGCAGACTATTCAGGCTGGAAAGAATGCTGAAATAAAACCTGGCAATACGTTGCCGTTGAGCATGATTCCGGCAGGAACGTTGATTCATAATTTAGAATTTGAACCTGGTAAAGGCGGTCAGCTGGCACGCAGTGCCGGTACGGCGGCACAGGTTTTAGGTCTGGATGGTAATTACTGTCTAATTCGTTTGCCGTCCGGGGAAGTGAGACGGTTTTTATCTAATTGTGTGGCCACGATTGGTCAAATCGGTAATATCGAACACCAGGGTGTTAAATCAGGTAAAGCGGGACGTATTCGCTGGCTGGGGCGACGCCCCAAGGTTCGAGGTTCAGCAATGTCGCCCCGGGACCACCCACATGGTGGTGGAGAAGGCAGGACGCCTCGCGGTATGAACCCCAAGACACCGTGGGGTAAGGTGGCGTTGGGGCATAAGACGCGTGGACATAAGGTATCCGATAGATTAATAGTAAGGCGTAGAAAGTCGGCTGTATAAGTAGTAAAGGGGTAAGGTAGAATGCGTTCAACAAAAAAAGGTCCTTATTGCGACGCAAAGTTGATGGAAAAGGTAAAGAAGGTTAATTCTTCCGGTGAGAAAACCGTAATAAAGACCTGGGCGCGGGCCTCGACTGTTATGCCCGAGATGATCGGGATGACCATTGCAGTACATGATGGCCGAAGACATGTTCCCGTTTTCATTACAGAAAATATGGTAGGGCATAAACTGGGCGAATTTGCCATGACCAGGATATTCCGAGGGCATGGTACTAAGGCACAGGTTACCCCAGTAGTTAAAAAACCGGCGGTTTAAAGCTTATGAAAGTAAATGCGATAGCTAAAGATGTAGGTATACCGTCTCGTAAGGTCAAGTTAATTGTTGACATGGTACGCGGTAAGACGGTGGATAATGCCTTAAAGATTCTTAAGTTTGTAACTTCACCGGCTGCTGTAGCGGTAGCAAAGGTGATAAAATCGGCGGCGGCCAATGCCGAGAATAACTATGAGATGACCCCCGCGGATCTGAAGATTGTCGAAATATTTGCTAACGAAGGGCATACGCTTAAGCGTTTCCGTCCTCAGTCGAGGGGACGGGTTTCTCCTATACTGAAGCGTTCAACTCATATAGTAGTCTCTGTCTCTGAGGAGGGAAAATAATTGGGGCATAAAGTTCATCCTTATGGTTTCAGGATTGGCATTACCAAGGATTGGTTGGCCAAATGGTTTGATGAAAAGCATTATACCGAGTTTCTCCAGGAAGATTTGAAACTGCGTAAGGTGATAAAAGATAGGTGTAAGGATGGCGGGATTGCCAGTACTGAGGTTGATCGACAAGGTAATGAAATAGTAATTACTTTATATTCGTCTCGACCCGGCGTTGTTATCGGACGAGGTGGACAGCGCGCAGAGGAATTAAGGGTGGAGTTGGAAAAAGCCGGAGGCAAAAAAATCAGGTTATCAGTTAAAGAAGTTGCTCAGCCTGAGCTTGAGGCAATTTTAGTAGCCCAGAATGTAGCTGATCAGATAGTACGCAGGATAGCTTTCAGGCGTGCCATGAAACAGGCCGCCTTCAGGACAATGCAAGCTGGTGCTAAGGGTGTCAGGATTAGCTCTGCAGGAAGACTTGGCGGCAATGAAATTGCTCGCCGTGAAACTACCCGACAGGGGCAGTTGCCTCTGCACACAGTCAGTGCAGATATCAGTTATGGTTTTGCGGAAGCCGATACCGTTATGGGTAAGATAGGAATAAAAGTCTGGATATATAAGGGAAAAATTATTCCCGAAACAAGGAGAATAAGTGCAACAACCGAAGAGAGTAAAGTATCGTAAAGCCCACCGTGGATCACGAAAGGGCAAGGCGCAATCGGGCAATACTGTTGTCTTCGGCGAATATGGATTGCAGGCGTTAGAAGCGGTTTGGTTGACTGCGAGGCAAATTGAGGCAGCACGTCGTGTCGTTGTCCGTTACCTGCGGCGCGGGGGCAAGATGTGGATACGCGTATTCCCGGATAAACCGGTCACAAAGAAACCGGCTGAGACCAGGATGGGCAGCGGTAAAGGGGCTGTTGACCATTGGGTGTCTGTAGTCAAGCCCGGCAGGATGATATTTGAGATTAGTGGTATTAAAGAGAATATGGCGAGGGAAGCATTGAAACTTGCTTCCCATAAATTGCCGATCGATACTAAATTTGCAATGAAAGAGGCTGTTACAGTGGAGGCCAACGTTGAAAATCAGTGAAATTAGACTTCTTGGTGATCCGGAACTGAAAAAGCAATTAGAAGAAGCTCATCAAGAGCTTTTTAACTTGCGATTTCGTGCGGCCACAAGGCAATTAGGTAACCATCGTGAGATACCTAAAGTGAGAAAGAAAATAGCCAGGGTGAATACTATCGCAAGAGAAAGAGAACTTGGCATAGGGTTGAAAAATGGAAACGAAAAGAAAAGTTAGAACAGGCACAGTAGTAAGCAACAAAATGGAAAAAACTGTGGTTGTTTTGGTGGAATCACTAAGGCACCATCCACTTTATAAGAAAGTTTTGCGCCATAAGACTAAATTTATGGCTCATGATGAAGCTAAGAGCTGCACTATTGGCGACACGGTGAAAATTGAGGAAACAAGACCTTTGTCCAGATGCAAGAGATGGCGTGTCATCGAAGTACTCAGGAAAAATCAAGTCGCCGAGGTCCAACCTAATGATATAGTTGATGTCGAATCAGAGGTAGGAAAGTGATTCAATCTTTTACAAGACTTAAAGTAGCGGATAATTCAGGTGCCCGGCAGGTTATGTGTATCAGGGTGCTTGGCGGCAGTGGAAGAAAGTATGGCAGTATCGGCGACATCATAATCGTTACCGTTAAAAAAGCTATACCGGGCGGTGGCCTGGTAAAGCAAGGAGAGGTCGCACGCGCCGTTATCGTGAGGGTAACCAAACCATACCATCGTGTTGATGGCTCATATATCAGGTTTGATGATAATGCTGCAGTTATCCTGGATGAGAAAGATAATCCTAAAGGTACTCGTATTTTCGGGCCGGTAGCAAGGGAACTTAGAGACAAAAATTTTATGAAGATTGTTTCTCTGGCTCCGGAGGTACTATAAAATGAAAATTAGAAAGAATGATACGGTATTGATTATCGCCGGCAAGGATAAAGGTAAAAAGGGGAAAATACGGCGCGCGCTGCCAAAAGAAAAAAAAGTGCTCGTAGAAGGTCTTAATGTTATTAAACGGCATTCTAAGACTAAGGGGCAGGCAAGGCAGGCAGGCATTATTGAACTGGAAGCTCCGCTCAGCGTTTCCAAAGTTATGTTGATTTGCACTAAATGTACAAAGCCGGCAAGGGTTGGTTACCGGTTGTTGGAAGATGGGAAAAAAGCGCGGGTTTGCCGTTCCTGCTCTGAAATAATTGATTAATTGAAGGTGTTTTACAATGTCCAGATTAAAAGAATTATATGCTACCAAGGCTGTTCCTGAACTGAAGGCCAAGTTTGGATATAAGAATGTCATGCAGGTGCCGAGACTGAGTAAGATTGTCTTGAATATCGGTCTGGGCGAAGCAATCACCAACTCTAAGGCTCTTGAATCAGCTGAAAAAGATTTGACTGCAATTGCAGGACAACATCCGGTGGTAACTAAAGCCAAAAAGCCTATAGCCGCATTTAAGTTGAGAACAGGACTGCCTATCGGTATGATGGTTACACTCAGAGGGCAGCGCATGTACAATTTTTTTGATAAATTGGTAAATATAGTTTTACCTCGTATCCGTGATTTTCAAGGTTTATCACCTGATTCGTTCGACGGCCAGGGTAATTATGCATTAGGCATGAAGGAACAAATAGTTTTTCCTGAAATTGAATATGATAAAGTTGAAAAGTTGCGAGGGTTAGAGATAGTTATTGTGACTACTGCGGCAAATGATGAGCAGGGCAGAGAGTTATTGAGATCCCTCGGGATGCCTTTCCGAAAGAATTAGCAAATTGGAGCAAATATGGCTAAATTATGCAAAATATTGAAGTCCCAAAGGCCCCCTAAATTCAAAGTGCAGCAGCATAACCGATGTAAATTATGCGGTCGACCGCGTGGCTATATCCGGAAATTTGCTCTTTGTCGCATTTGTTTTCGCAAATTAGCTTTAAACGGAGAAATTCCCGGAGTAAGAAAATCAAGCTGGTAATTGAAAGCTGTGGAGAGATAAGTAATGGTTACTGATCCTATTGCCGACATGTTAACTAGAATTCGTAATGCTATCATTGCACATCATGATAGCGTTCAAATGCCTCTCTCGAAGGTCAAAATTGAACTGGCCAAAATATTAAAAGACTGAGGGATTTATTACCGATTATACAGTGCTTAAGGATGGCGCACATCGAGTTATCAAAATTGGCTTGAAGTATATTGACAATGAATCGGTAATTACAGGTTTGGAAAGGGTAAGCAAACCTGGACTGAGGATATATGTTGGGAAAGGCGAAATTCCTCGTGTTTATGGCGGATTAGGTGTCGCTGTTTTATCTACCCCTAAAGGGTTAATGGTTGGTCACGAAGCGTATCACCAGAATACTGGTGGCGAATTATTGTGTAATGTTTGGTAAATGATATTTTCAGAGGTTAAGTAAGTGTCACGAATCGGATTAATGCCAATACCTGTTCCGGCAGGTGTCAAAGTTAAAATTGACGGTACTACCATAACGGTAGAAGGTAGCAAAGGTAAATTATCCCGGTCCATTCACCCTGATATTTCAGTAAAACTCGATGGCCAAAATTTAGTAGTGGCCAGGTCGAGTGATGATGGCATGCACCGGGCATTGCACGGGTTAACTCGAACCCTCGTGGCAAATATGGTTCAAGGCGTTACCAAAGGGTTTGAGAAACTACTTGAACTCAGTGGTGTGGGTTACAGAGGGCAGAAAACTGAAGGCGGCTTGACATTGCAGATAGGTTATTCACATCCGGTTACTTTTGCCTCACCTTCCGGCATAAATCTTGCTATGGATGGTAATACTAAAATAATTGTAAGCGGTATCGATAAAGAGCTGGTGGGGCAGACTGCAGCCCGGATCAGAGCTCTCCGTCGCGTGGATGCATATAAAGGCAAAGGAATTAAATATGCCGGCGAAAAAGTAAAATTGAAGCCGGGCAAAGCTGGCAAAGCAGCATTTAAGAAATAATTTGGGAGAAAATGGCAGTAATGGCTAAGACAATTGGTCGGTTGGCAAGACAAAGGCGGCATGTGCGTGTGAGGAAAGAGATAAGCGGCACCTCTGAAAGGCCGAGATTATGTGTATTTAGGAGTTTGAATTATATCTATGCCCAGGTCATAGATGATACGGTAGGGCAGACCCTGGCTGCTGCCAGTGATCTTGATCCCGAAGTAAAGAATAAGGCAGCAGGGAAAAAGAAAGTGGAATGTGCGGCTTTAGTAGGTTCCCTGGCAGCCCAACGAGCTTTAACAAAGGGTGTAAAGAAAGTGGTGTTTGATAGAGGCGGTTATCAATATCAAGGCAGGGTTAAGTCTCTAGCCGAAGCTGCAAGGAAAGCTGGACTTGAGTTTTGAGGTTGTAATATGAAAAAGGTTACTAAAATAAAAAAAACCAAATCTAAAATAGATCCAGGCGAATTTGATCTCAGTGAAAAATTGGTGTCACTTGATCGAGTAACCAAGGTGGTTAAGGGTGGTAAGCAGATGCATTTCAGGGCTCTGGTTGTAGTTGGTGATGGAAAAGGGCATGCAGGGATGGGATTGGGCAAAGCCAGGGAAGTACCGGAAGCAATTCATAAGGCTGGTGTTGTAGCCAGGAAGAACCTGATTGCCGTTTCCATGTCAGACAACACTATACCGCATGAAATAATAGCCAAGTACGGTGCGGCAGTAGTCCTGCTGAAACCTGCTTCACCTGGTATCGGTGTTATTGCTGGTGGTGGGGTAAGAGCAGTTATAGAAGCAGCCGGTGTCAGAGACGTACTTACGAAATCACTGGGCGCGTCTAACAAAATTAATGTGGTCAGGGCTACTTTATTGGCTTTAGAAAATTTACGGTACCCCAAGGAAGTGGTAGCCAGGCGCAAAGCTGGTATTGAACTCAAAGCAGAGGTGGAGAAAGGTGCCTAAATTAAAGATAACATGGGTTAAAAGTGATATCGGCTATCCTAAAGCTCAGAAGCGGACTTTGAAGGCTTTAGGTTTATCCCGGCTTAATCAAGTGGTAGAACATGAAGACACTGCCAGCATTCAGGGTATGCTGGTTAAGGTACGTCACCTTATTAAATTTGAAGTGGTATAAAATGGAAAAGAATAATATAAAAATAGGGCAACACACGCTAAAACCTTCTCCCGGAGCCAAACATAAATCAAAGCGGGTCGGCTGTGGCGATGGTAGCGGACACGGTACGTATTCAGGGCGCGGGTTGAAGGGACAAAAATCTCGTGCTGGTGGTGGTGTCCGTCTCGGTTTTGAAGGTGGACAACTACCTATAATCAAACGTCTACCTCGAAAAAGAGGCTTTTTTAATTCATTCAGGATCGAATACAGCCTGGTTAATACCGGCAAACTTAATATCTTTGAGGCAAACACCGAAGTAACTCCACAGATGTTATGTGATGCCAGACTCATTAAATCCGCAAGCCTGCCCGTCAAAATACTGGGAACTGGCGAAATTGATCGGGCTCTTACAGTAAAAGCAAGTAAGTTTTCCTCCACTGCTAAAGCTAAAATCGAGGCGGCTGGCGGGAGGGTTGAGGGAATTTAGCAATGGCCACAGAGAGAATCCAGGTCACGTCTCATCCAGGCAATGATTGATGCCTTTTCGCTTCCTGACCTACGACAGAAATTAATTTTTACCGTAGGAGTGTTGATAGTATTTCGTTTTATAGCACATGTTCCTTTACCTGGAGTCGATCTCACTGCCTTACGAGATGTATTTGAAAAGAATCAGCTGTTAGGGATGCTGGATATGTTCAGCGGCGGGGCGATGAGGAATTTCAGTGTTGCTGCTATGGGGGTTTACCCTTATATTACCGCCTCCATTATAATGCAACTATTAGTGCCGGTTATTCCCAGCCTTCGCGTACTTTCCATGGAAGGTGAAGCAGGCAGGCATAAGATCAACCAATATACTCATTGGCTCACCATACCCATGGCGGCACTGCAGGGCTATGCCCAGCTGGCATTGTTACGCAGTCAGAACGTTATCGGTGCTTCCGATGCCTTATCGACGGTAGCTATGGTAATTTCGCTGACAGCCGGTACAGTCTTTTTAGTATGGCTCGGTGAATTGATTACCGAACGGGGCATTGGAAATGGTGTCTCGATCATTATTTTTGGCGGCATTGTGGCCGGTTTGCCGGACATGATCGGTCGTGGTTATGTGGCTAAAGAAAATTTAATTGGCCTTTTGGTCTTTGCAGTATTTGGCCTGATACTTATTGCATTAATAGTCATTTTTACCGAGGGACATCGGCGTATTCCGGTTCAATATGCCAAAACTGCTTTCAAGGGCGCTCGCATGTATCGACAGACAGGTTCGACTTACGTGCCGCTTCGCGTCAACACGGCAGGAATGATACCGTTAATCTTTGCAATGTCTTTAATGATTTTCCCGGCTACTATAGCCAGCTATTTCGTAAATCCTGCGGAACCGAATATTGCCAATATGATTATGGAATGGTTTAGCCCCAATACTGCCCTGCCCATAGGTTTATTCTATTGGGTATTTTACTTTTTACTGGTGGTTGCATTCGCTTTTTTCTATACCATGGTCATATTCGAGCAGATGAATTTAGCGCAAACATTACAACGCCAGGGTGGTTTTATACCTGGCGTTCGCCCCGGGAAACCGACAACTGAATATTTGAGCAAGGTGATTAACCGCATTACCTGGGGTGGGGCTCTTTTCCTGGCGCTGGTGGCTGTGATGCCTTTCCTGGTAAGGGAAATGACCAATGTGGCAGTATTGAGTCTATCAAGTACTGCGATTCTTATTGTAGTCGGTGTGGCATTGGATACTATGAAACAAATTGAGGCACAGTTGACGATGCGTCGATATGAAGGATTCTTAAAATAAGTAAAGATATGTTTTATGTTTTTTTAGGTGCTCCGGGAGCAGGTAAAGGAACTCAAGCGGCGATCGTTTCTCAAAAGTTAGGATTAGCTCATATCGCATCCGGCGATCTGTTTCGACAGGCAGTAGCCAAGGGCACTGAGCTCGGTAAATTGGCCAAGTCTTATATGGATAAGGGCGAGCTTGTGCCTGATGAGGTCACCATCAAAATGATCTCGGAACGGCTTAAGGAGCCTGATTGTCGATCAGGGGTTATTTTTGACGGATTCCCCCGGACGTTAGAGCAGGCAAAGGCGCTTGACAGGACACTGGCCAGCCAGAAGAAGACTATAAGTAAAGTCATATATATTGAGGTAGCCAGCGAAGATTTATTGAAACGACTTGGCGGACGCTGGACATGCCGTAAATGTCAGGCAGTTTATCATGAAATAGCTTCACCGCCTAAGAATGCCAGTGAGTGTGATAAATGCGGCGGCGAGCTGTATCAGAGGCCGGATGACAACGAAAAGACGATAAAGGAACGTCTTAAAGTATTTTTTGCTCAAACAACTCCTTTACTGGATTACTATAAAGCAAGTAAAAAGCTGGTGAAAGTTGATGGGCAGTTGGGCATCGAGCAGGTAACGAAACAGATAGTTGAAGCAGTGGGGAGCAAGTAAGGTAAATAATTAGATGACAGTTGTCAAGACTGAAGAAGAAGTTGCAGCCATGCGAAAGGCCGGGAAAGTAGTGGCAGCTGTGTTAGCAAGATTAAAGAACGAAATGAAGCCGGGTATCAAAACAAAGCAACTGGATAAAATTGCCGTAAACGAGTTAAAAAAGTGGAAAGCAAAGCCTTCTTTTAAAGGCTATCGAGGTTATCCGGCAACTTTGTGCGTGTCTATTAACGATGAAGTTGTCCATGGGATTCCAGGAGAAAGGGTATTGAATGAGGGTGATATTGTATCGCTGGATTTCGGAGCTTACGTTGATGGTTTCCATGGAGATGCGGCGATAACGGTTGGGGTAGGTGAAATCAGCTCTAGTTGCCAGAGAATTGCTGAATGTTACCGAGGATGCTTTGATGGCCGGGATAAAGAACGCACGCAGTGGTGTTCACCTCGGTGATATTTCGGCGGAAATTCAAGGATATGTTGAAGGAAAAGGTTTTTCCGTCATCAGGGAGTATTGCGGTCATGGAATTGGCCGGGATTTGCATGAAGATCCGCTGGTGCCTAATTTCGGCACGCGTGGTGAAGGAGTTACATTGCAAAAAGGCATGACTCTTGCAGTAGAGCCAATGGTGACTAATGGTGACTGGCGGACTCGTATCGATGACAATAAATGGACGGTGCGTACGGCTGACAATAGTCTGTCAGCTCATTTTGAACATACGATTGCGATTGGTAATGCTGAACCTGAAATACTTACTGTATTGTAGTTGGATACAGCATGCCTAAAAAAGAAACGATAGAAGTTGAAGGTGTAGTGCTCGAGTGTTTGCCCAATGCAACATTCCGGGTGGAACTAGCCAATGGGCATAAGGTACTGGCGCATATTTCGGGCAAAATGAGGAAACACTATATCAGGATTTTACCTGCGGATAAGGTATTGGTGGAGCTTTCTCCATACGATTTAACCAGAGGGAGAATAACATACAGGTTAAAATAGGATGACGTTCTTTGACTTATTAGTCGTAAAAGATTTATCATAGAGGGCATTTTTGAATTCAGGGTTGTGAAAAAATGAAAGTAAAAGCATCTGTAAAACGCCGTTGCGATAAATGTAAAATAATCAGGCGACATGGAGTCGTCCGGGTTATTTGTCAGATTAAAAAGCATAAGCAACGCCAAGGATAATAACGGAGTGAATTAAGTATGGCACGTATTTCTGGTGTAGATCTTCCAAAAGAAAAAAAGGTTGCAGTCGGTTTACGGTATATCTATGGCATCGGTCCTAATAATGGCCGCCATATTCTGGAAGTCGCTAACGTGAATCCGGATATCAAGGTAAAGGATCTTACCGAAGCTGAAGTTAGCCGGATACGTGAGGTTATTGATAAAGGAATCAAAGTTGAAGGTGAACTTCGTAAAGAAGTCAATTTTAATATCAAACGGCTTATTGAAATAGGCTGCTATCGTGGTGTGAGACATCGCCGTAGTCTGCCGGTTCGCGGGCAAAGGACCCGTACTAATGCCAGAACCAGGCGAGGAACGAAGAAGACAGTGGCCGGTCGCGGGCAGAAACGTGGCGTGGCTAAGACTTAAAGGAGCATAAAAAGATATGCCAAAGAAGGCTAGAGTAAGAAAAAAGGAACGTAAAGTCGTTGCTGAGGGCAAAGCATTTATTCAGTCAACGTTTAATAATACGATTGTAACTTTTACCGATCCCAAAGGTAATGTGATTGCCTGGGGAAGTCCGGGTACTGCCGGATTTAAAGGATCACGTAAAGGAACCCCTTATGCAGCACAGTTGGCTGCACAGTCGGCAGCTACCAAAGCTAAAGAGAGCGGTTTACGACATGTCGAGGTATTTGTTAAAGGACCTGGCAGCGGACGGGAAGCAGCGATCCGCTCAATACAAGCTTCGGGAATTAATGTTACTGCGATTAAGGATATAACTCCTATTCCGCACAATGGTTGTAGACCGAAAAAGAGAAGGCGAGTGTAGAGATGGCACGTTATATTGATGCTAAATGTAGGATATGTCGCCGCGCTGGCGATAAATTGATGCTTAAGGGTGACAGGTGTTCCACTCGCAAAATGTGGCGTTGAACGAAGAAATTCGCCACCCGGGTCAAAAAGGAACGTCAAAGCGCCGTTCGAAAATATCTGATCGTGGTCTTCAGTTACGCGAGAAACAGAAGGCAAGATATATATATGGAGTAATGGAGAAACAATTTAAAAAGATATTTAGAGAGGCAGAAAGGCAAACAGGTATTACCGGCGATAATCTGATTACCTTGTTGGAAAGGCGTCTTGACAATATTGTTTTCCGTCTCGGTTTTGCCGAATCTCGTGCTCAGGCAAGACAAATAGTAAGGCACGGTCATATCAAAGTAAACAATCGTATTACCGATATTCCTTCGTATCTGGTGAAAGTCAGGGGAAGTTGTTACCTGGCGTGAAGGAAGCACTAAAACTGAATATTATAAAGTAGTAGCTGAGACACTTGGAGATAAGCTGGTACCTGCGTGGCTCGCGATTGACGTTAAGAATCTGATCGGGAAAGTTATAAATTTACCGAAACGTGAAGATATCGAAGTAAAGTTTAGTGGCAAGGATATTGTGGAATATTATTCAAGGTAGGTGGAATATTTGGCTGAGCTAGCATTATCTGTACCTAAAGTTGAATGTATCGAAAGTAATGAGACCTATGGCCGTTTTGTAGCCGAGCCCCTGGAAAGGGGTTTCGCTATCACCCTGGGCAATTGCTTGAGACGTGTTCTTAATAGGCTCTTTGACCGGCGCTGCCGTTGTCTCCGTGGAAATTAATGGCATAAGTCATGAGTTCTCCACGATTCCCCATGCTAAAGAGGATGCCCTGGATTTTCTGTTGAATATAAAGGGTATTCGTATTCGTCCCCTCGCACAGCGACCCGGGAAATTGACCCTGGAGATAGCCGGGGAAGGGGAATTTACTGCTGCCGACATTAAAACATCAGCCGATTTTGAAATTATCAATCGTGACCATCATTTGATTACTACGGATTCGTCGAAGGCTAAGATGAATGTCGAGCTTAATGTCGAGCTGGGTAGAGGTTATTTGCCTGCACGGTCCAGCGATGGTTTGGCAGTCGGGGTAATTCCGATGGATGCTATCTTCACACCGGTTCGTAAAGTCAATTATACCGTGGAAGCCAGCGGCTCGGCCGAGGGAAGCAGTCAGGAAAAATTAGTACTTGAGGTCTGGACCGACGGCACAATATCACCAATAGAAGCAGTCAGCCAAGAGTGCTGTTATTTTGATAGATCAGATTTCTTGTTTCCGGCAACTGGCCGAAGCAATACCAGCGGACGGAGAAGAGTTGTCCTGGCAGCGGTTGATCCCACCGGAGCAATATAATATGCCTTTGGATCAGTTGAAGTTTTCGACTCATACCTATAATAGTTTACGCAGGGGAAATGTTACTATTTTGGGGCAACTTCTGGAACGAAGAAGCACCGAAGGATTATCTTCACTGGCCGGATTTGGCGCCAAGTCTCAGGAAGAAGTTGAAACGGTTATTGCCAGTCTCAATCTACCTTCGTAATCCCGAAGCCAAAAAAGACAACCAAGAAAAGGGCTCGGACAAAGGCTTCAGCCGAAGAAGAAGAAAAAACCGAAGAATAATATTCCCGGAATACGGAGAGATAAAGAATGAAACATCAGATAGTCGGACGGAGACTGGGCAGACCTACAGGTCACCGTTTGGCTTTATATAGAAATTTAGTGGCTGATTTGTTTCGATATAGCAAGATGGTAACTACCGAAGCTAAAGCCAAAGAAGTTCGCGGGCTGGCGGAGAAGATTATTACTCTGGGTAAGGATAATACTTTGAGTTCACGCCGCCGTGCTCTTACCTTTATTACTGATAAGAATCTAGTTGATAAATTATTTACGGAAATTGCCCCCAAATATGCGACAACGCTCCGGAGGGTATACACGATTATTAAAGTTAGGTCCCAGACCGGGTGACGGGGCACCCACTTGTAAGCTTGAACTGGTAGAATAACAACGATTTTTACTGGCGAAGCTCTTAACAATTTAAATAAGATTGCTCTGGTCGTAGAGTATAACGGTAGCCGGTATCATGGCTTTCAGTGGCAAAGCGGTCTTCCTACTATCCAGGCTGAGCTGGAGTCGGCTATCCAGAAGTTGACCGGAGAAAAACGGCGGGTTCAGAGTGCCAGTCGTACCGATGCTGGTGTGCATGCCAGGGGGCAGGTGGTCTGTTTCCGAACAGACTACGAAATCTAGATCCACCCATAATAGTAAGGGCATTAAATCATTATTTGCCCGATGATGTAGCGGTAAAGGCAGCATACCGGGTTAAGCCGGATTTTAATGTCAGAGGCGATGCGGTAAGTCGTGAATACGAGTACCGGATTTTAAATAGCAGGGTAAGGTCACCTCTGAATGAAAAATTTGTTTATCAAGTGGCAGGAAAATTAAATATGCGAAAGATGAATGAAGTGAGCCAGATCACTCAAAGGTAAGCATGATTTTGCTTCTTTTGCGTCTGCGCTGGGTGCTGTCAAAAGCACTATTCGCATTGTCCATGAAGCTAAGTTCATCAGGAAAAGTAATATGGTGATCTTTAAAATTATTGCGAATTCCTTCTTACCTCATCAGGTGCGGAATACAGTTGGTTTGTTGGTAAGAGTCGGATTAGGCATTATAAATAGTGACGAATTCAGAAGGATTATGGACGCAAAGAAAATGGGTTCAGCGGGGCCTGCAGCCCCTCCATGCGGTTTGTATCTTATGAAAGTAAATTATCCATTCGATCTGGAGTTAGAATATGAAAACGTACGCAACTAAATCTAAAGATATTGAGCCCAAATGGCATGTAATCGATGCCTCAGGCAAAACGCTGGGTAAGCTGGCGTCTCAAGCAGCCAGATTACTCATGGGCAAGCATAAGCCGAATTATGCTCCGTATATGGATTGTGGCGATTATGTCGTTGTCATCAATGCGTCCAAAATAACGGTAACGGGGAATAAAGCCCTGAACAAGACTTACCACACCCACTCGGGATATCCCGGTGGGATTAAATCGGTGAATTTTGAAAAATTGTTAGCAGACTCATCCTGGTAGAGTAATTGAGCATGCCGTAAAAGGAATGTTGCCGGGCAATTTACTGGGCCATGCTATGTTTAAGAAACTCAAGGTATATGAAGGATGATAAACATCCTCACCAGGCTCAGGTGGGCGGTTCCAAAGCTGACTGCAGGAGGTACTGAAAGCAAGTGACCACTCAAACGTATGATCGCGGTACAGGCAGGCGCAAATGCGCCATTGCGCAGGTTAAGCTTTTTTCTGGAAGCGGAGAAATTATTGTTAATGGGAAACCCTACCAGAAGCTTTTTCCGCGCATTGACCATCGTCATTCAATAGAGATGCCTTTTAAAGCTACAGATACTATTGGCAGATATAATGCTGAGATAAAGGTAACCGGTGGTGGAGTCAGCGGTCAGGCCGGAGCTATCCGGCATGGAATTGCCAGGGCTCTGGTTCACATTAACGAGAATTTTAAACCGCTGTTACGTAAAGAAGGTTTGCTTACGCGTGATCCCCGGGTCAAAGAACGTAAGAAATACGGCCTGAAGCGCGCCCGTAAGGCACCGCAGTACACTAAACGTTAACGTATTCATCTATTCCGGAAATCAAAAGGGGCAGGTTTCGAAACCTGCCCCTTTTTTGTTGTTCCATCTCAGCTACAATAGTTAAGATATTCTTCCGTACGCTCGCTCACCATGTTGGGATATATCTAGTCCCACCAGCTCCTCGTCCTCGTTAACTCTAAGTCCCATGGTTACCTGCATAATTTTTGCAATCAGCCATGACATGATGAATGAAAAAGCGGCAGTGACAACTACTGCTAACAGTTGGATTAAAACCTGGATGCCGTTACCATCGATCAGCCCCGATTTTCCCCCTACCGAAGCAACGGCAAAAATACCTGCGGCGAGCACACCTATGGTTCCCCCTACGCCATGACAGGCAAAGACATCAAGAGACTCATCGATTGAGTTTGATTTATTTCTCCATAACATGACATAGTAGGAAACCAGAGCAGCTACAATTCCAATAGGTATTGCGGACATAGGATGAATGAAACCCGCTGCGGGTGTGACTGTAGCTAGTCCTACAACGGCACCCGTAGCAATGCCAATAACCGACGGTCTTCTATTAATCCAGCTCAGAACCATCCAGGTAATCGCTGCCGATGCTCCGGCAAGATTAGTAGATGCAAATGCTGTAGAAGCTGAACCTCCAGCCGAGAGCGCACTTCCTGCGTTAAACCCAAACCACCCAAACCAGAGCAGCGCGGTTCCCAGGACAACATAAGGTATGCTGTTAGGGTCCATGGACTCTTTCTCTTTGAATCCCTTACGTGGGCCCAAGCACCATAGCTACCGCGAGCGCCGCAAAACCGGCATTGATATGAACGACCGTTCCTCCGGCAAAATCAAGTACACCGAGTCTTGCCAACCATCCGCCATTGCCCCAGACCCAGTGCGCCAGAGGACAATACACTATCGTAAACCAGACGACGCTGAATACGAGCAGAGAACTGAACCTGATTCTCTCGACGACTCCTCCTGTGATGAGAGCCACGGTGATAATGGCAAAAGTTGCCTGAAACATCATAAATGTAAGGTGAGGAACTGTGGTTGCGTAAACCGATGAAGGCGTTTGCCCCACATTTGTGAGTGCGGCCCAATCGAAGTTACCTATCATTGCCTGCGACATCCGGGCCAAAACTTAAACTGTAACCGTAAAAAGCCCAGAGTACCGATACTAATTGCTATCATGACGAAACTCATCATGATGGTGGAAAGTACATTCTTCTTCCTGACCATTCCGCCGTAGAAAAATGCTAATCCCGGCGTCATCAGTAATACCAGTGCTGTTGAAATTAATAGCCATGAAGTATCTCCAGAGTTTATAGGCATATGAACCCCCTCTTAAGTAGTAGGCTAATTTTAGAGGACAATTGTTACAATCATGTTTCAAACGTGGGTAAAGCTAAAGTTTTTCTCCAGCCATTTTTAGGTTGCTTTCAATCTTTAGCTTTAATTGGCTACCTATTGAATCAGGAAACCATACATGCCATAATTTGGTAGGGGGGTGATTATGTACAAGAAGATTTTGGTACCGTTGGATGGTTCGGAGCTATCGGAAGCAAGCCTGGTGCATGCGAAAGCAATTGCCGGAAAAGTTTGCTGTGCCGGAGGTAATATTGATGCGCGTGGTGGAACCTCTGTCTACTCTGGCTGTTGCCGAACTTGCCGGTGCAGGCGCTGACTGGCTGTCTAAAGCAGAACAGATGAATGAATCAGAAGCGAATGAATACCTGGCCAACTTGGACAGACAGACTAAAGAAAGAGGGTATTCCTACCAAAACAGTTTTGGTACGCGGAAGAGCTGCAGAATCGATATTGGATTATACCAGCAAGAATAAAGTCGACCTCATTGTGATGAGTACACACGGCAGGTCAGGTTTATCCCGCTGGGTTCTGGGCAGCATAGCGCATAGAGTTATGGCACATGCATCCGTCCCTATTTTGCTGGTGTCACCGGCTTCCGATAAAAAAGGCTAATATCGAACTCTGACTCGCTGGTCGAGTACTATTTTTATCTCTCGATCAGCGCGAGGCTTCTATCAGGTCGATTGAAGTATATTCGCCGCTTATTTTTGCCTTCTCGTAGACCAGCTTTGCTGTGGCTATGTCCTCAATAGCCACACCGGTGGAATCAAAAATTGTTATTGTTTTCTTATCTTTCCTGCCCAATTTCCTTCCCGCAATGATTTCCCCCAGAGTTCCATAGATTTCACCAATGCTGAAAAGCCCCTTGCTGACCGGAACGTTGATTTCTCCAGCTGTGCTTGCCTGCCTGATGTCGTCAACAACGACTGTGGCCTCTTTCAGCAGGTCAGGCTCCAACTCCTCTTTTCCTTTGGCGTCTGCGCCAATGGCATTGATGTGCGTTCCGGGAACAATCCATTCCTTTTTCAAAAATGGCGCCCGCGAAGGGGTTAATGTACATACAATGTCCGAACCGGCAGTTTCCTGGAGGGAGCATATTTTAAATGACAACTGCGGGAAGGATTTGATCAGTTTTTCGGCTGCGACGGTCGAAGGATCGAACACCTTAATGAGACTGAAATTAAATAGTTGAGTGTGAGCCATTATTTGTGTGTAAGCCTGTTGACCGGCTCCAATGATTCCCAGGGTGTCCGAATCTTGCCTTGCCAGATATTTCGAAGCAATAGCTGCGGCGGCTCCGGTCCGATAGCTGGTAATGTCAGTCCCATCCATTATAGCCAGCGGATAACCTGTTTCCGGGTCGCTGTAAATTATTATAGCCATGACGGTTGGCAGACCATGTAAGTGAGTTTCCCGGATGTACGTTTACCCACTTCATCCCGACGGCATCTTTCACGGCAGCAGGCATAGCCCGGAAATCGCCCTTGTTCAACGATATATATGCTTTGGGCGGCATCTGCGCCGTGGCGTCTTCCCACTCTCTAAAAGCCTGTTCTACTGCTTTAAGCACGTCTGCCATGTCAAGCAGGTCTCTAATCTTTTTTCTGTTAAGTAATAGCGTTTTCATTTCTGGCAACCTCCCGATGACAGCTGCAAAAAAGTTAGCATAACAAATAAAAGCGCAAAGAGCGAATGTTATTTCAACGTTCGTTGTTTAAAGCAAGTGAAATTTTGAGTCTCGAAGTTGAAATGAGCTACCATTAGGTTGACATGAGAGATAATTGTACCACCCCGGGCAAACTATTTATTACTGGAGATTCACATGATTAAATACGATTTTGATTCTGTTATCGATCGCCGGGGTTCCAACTCTATCAAGTGGGATTTCATGGAAAAGTTGTTGTGTGCTCAGGATGTATTGCCCATGTGGATAGCTGACATGGATTTCAAGTCGCCGGCACCGGTGATCGATGCTTTGAGAAAGGTGGTGGACCGTGGTATTTTTGGCTATTCGGGAGTTCCCCAATCTTACTATGATGCCTTTATCGGCTGGATGAAAAATCATCATAACTGGGATATACAAAAAGAATGGATTGTTTTTTCACCCGGGGTGGTTCCCGCCCTCTATATGCTGGTGAAAGCGTTCAGCGAACCGGGAGACCAGGTGCTGGTTCAAACCCCCGTATATCATCCTTTCTTTCATGCTATCAAAAACACGGGCCGGCAAATTCTTGATAATCCGCTGCGATTGCAAAACGATCACTATGTAATGGACCTTGAAGATTTAGAGAAAAAAATCAACCAGCATACCAAAATGATTATTATTTGTAACCCCCATAACCCCATAAGCAGGGTATGGGGGGCACAGGAACTCAAAGCTCTGGGGGAACTATGCCTCAAAAATAAAATTGTTGTTGTCTCCGACGAAATACATCAGGACATAGTCTACAGCGGTTATAAGCATGTGCCGTTTGCTGCAATTTCTCAGGACTTTGCCGATAACTCAGTGGTTTGCACTGCCGCCAGCAAGACCTTTAATTTACCGGGACTGCAGACTTCAAATATTATCATTCCAAATCCCCAACTCAGGGAACGCTTTGTTGGAATCACCAAGAGCAGCGGCTTTATGGCCCCCAATATGTTTGGAATTGCTGCTACAGAAGCTGCATACCGGCATGGATATCCCTGGCTCAAGCAGCTGATAGAATACCTGGAAGGGAATATCCTGCTGGTGCAGGACTACATTTCCCGCAACATACCGGGATTGAAGCTCATTCAACCGCAGGGTACCTACTTGCTCTGGCTGGACTTTAGAGGCTGTGGAATTCCTCAGGACAAGCTGGCTAATTTTGTACGGGATGAAGCGAAAGTGGGTCTGGAAGCAGGCACTATTTTTGGCTCCAAAGAAATTGGTTTTGAGCGAATGAATATCGCGTGCCCGCGTCAAACACTTTTAGAAGGCCTGAGCAGGTTAGAAAAAGCGGTCAGCAATTTAACCAGATAGCACTATTCTGCTGAAACGGCTCTCATCGTAGCCACACGATGTGCTCCGCCCAAATTATAGCAATGTGCTTACGCTGCGCGTCTAGATCATAAGTTTGAGCAAGTCTATGGGATTTTGCTCAAAAATCATTTCTTTCTCGACGTCGGGTATGGGCATCCGTTCTATAGAGCGTATTGTTTTCAGGGTTATTCCAGCCGGCTTGGGGCCAAGAGGAACATCCGACGCATAAAGCATTTTATCGATTCCATAGAAATTATAGGCGCACATCAGGGCGGAGGTGCTGCCCGAGACTGCGGTGTCCACATAAAACTTGCGCAAATGGTTCAGCGTCTTGATAACCTGTCCATTTCTCCGTATTTCAGGGTGCAGCCAGCCGATACGCCCGTCAAAAAGCGGTAATATGCCACCGCAGTGGTGCATGACAATTTTGAGTTCCGGATAATCCTGGAAAATACCTGCCGAAACCAGTTTGAACATGGCTGAAGCTATCTCGTAATCAAAGATAAAGACACTTCCTTCCTTGTTTCTATCGATCCAGGGATGGATCCAGATGGGGAGATCATGGTACGCCATTTTTTCATAGAGCGGTCTGAATTTGGCTGAATCCAGAGGCTCTCCTTTGATATTAGTAAATAACTGTATGCCCTTTAATCCCAGTTCGGTAACGGCACGGTCAATCTCTTTCAACGATGCATCTATATCATTGAGCGGTAAACAGGCTACTCCGGCAACAAATCTGTCGGGATACTTTTCCACCAACTCGGCGAGCTCATCGTTTGCCATTTTGGCGAATTTCAATGCATCCGCCGGTTTGAAAAGAGTTTCCATGGGCGGCAGAGATATGGTTAATACCTGGAGCACGTCAGGGTACCTGTTCATATACTTGAACCTTGCATCTAAACTGACGTTAGAAAGGTGTTTGTTTTCTCTGAAATCGGCAACCTGCAGGCAGTTTTTTCTGCATGGCTGCAAGTAATTTTTCGGGCATAATGTGGGCAAAAACATCTATCTTCAAATCTCTGCTCCTTAATTCATAGTGACCGATATATTTACCGGCTCTATTTCTTTATTGTTAGAGTGTGTACCGGCTTCTTATTTTCAGGGGTTCTGGTTTTAGTGCGAGTGAAGGCAGAAGCTTACTTTGTCTCACTCAGCCGTTTCTTCAGATAATCGATGACTTTAACGGGAGATGGATCGGTATTGTAAAGAATCGACAGATAGTAGCTGACCCAGTCGCCGAGGAAAATCAGGCTCATCATCTGGTTGAGTGCGTCTTCACCCTCGCTGTCCACAATCTGGTATTTGATTCCCTTCTGCTTCAAGAGTTCGCCGGTGACCTGGTAGCGGACCGCTGTCCGGGGATGGAGAGAAGGGCAGCGGAGGAGTACCACAAATAACTTCGCAGCGAGTTCTGAAGGGAATTGATAGCCCACTACCGCATTATGGTTGAGCTCGGGCAGTGTTTCATAGAAGGCCCAGGCTTTGCTATTCTCATTGATCTGAGTCTTCCAGCGCCGGGCAACTTCAGTAAGTATGCCGGCGCCATAGATAACCGGAATTTTATTGTGAAGAATAGCAGCCAGTTGCTTGGCGGGGTTCGATTTTGAAGGAACGGTCTCCTTTAACCTTTCCAGCATCGATTCAAGGTTTTTCACCATCGACGGCACATCGAAAGACATGCCTTTAAGAAACCCCAGATTGCTCAGGAAAGCAATAAGAGGCATAAAACTATATCCCAGTGCCGCCCGGGGTGGTGCAACATGGTCTACGATAAAAACAGGTACCCTGGCGGCCTGGGCCATGTCTTTGAGTTTACCGCCCGTAGTAGCAACCAGTTTCTTGCAGTCCGTTTTCAATGCCTGGGTAAAAGCGGAAAGGGTTTCTTCGGTATTACCTGAGTAACTGGAAGCAATAACAAGCGTTTTGGCATCCACAAAAGGGGGAAGGTCGTACTCGCGATTGACAAAAATAATTGGTTTAGCGATTGAGGAAACAAAGGTGCGGATTAAATCAGCTCCAATAGCTGAACCCCCCATCCCCAGAATCACTACTTTATCAATCCCGGCATAATCTCCCGGTAATGTGAAGTTTGATGCTTTTTGCCAGGCGCTGAGGCATTGTTGAGGCAAACCCTGGAGCTGCCCCAGCATGTTCTCGGGATCGAGTTTCTTGTAGAGAGCTACATCATCTAAATTTAACATATTAAATCCCCATCATTTCCTTACCATAGTCCAGCAACTTTTTTACCTGTTCCACGCTATGTGTTTCAGCATAAACCCGAATCAATGGTTCAGTCCCGGAAAACCGGATGAGCAGCCAGGAATCATCGACAAGCACGTATTTAAAACCATCAGCCCGGTTAACCGATGCCACCTTTATACCGGCTACCGAATCGATATGACTTTCCTTTAATTTGGCAAACAGCGCCTTATGCTGTTCAATCGAAATGTGAAGGTCATAGCGGTCGTAATAGTGCGGGCCAACCTTGCTGAACAGGTATTCCAATAACTGTGAAGGCGTTTTCCCTGTCTTTACCATAAAGTCCAGGAAATAGAGCCCTGCCAGGATACCGTCACGCTCCGGAACGTGGCCCCGGAATCCGTAGCCGCCGCTTTCTTCTCCACCCATGAAAGCATTCTTTTCAATCATTACCGGTGCAACGTATTTAAAGCCCACTTTGGTCTCATAAACCGGCACCTTATAAATCTTCCCCAGTAGGTCGAGCATGGTGGTTGTGCACAGGCTTTTCACTATCGGTCCGCGCTCGCCTTTGACATCCAGGAAATAGAGTGCAAGCAAGGCAAAAACCTGGTGCGTATTAAGGAAATTTCCTTTTTCATCAACTATACCGATCCGGTCGGCATCACCGTCGTTGGCTATGCCTACATCTGCCTTCCGTTCTTTGATCAAACGGGAAAGCCTGGTCAGGTTCCTGGCGATAGGCTCGGGCTGTATTTCGGGGAACCAGGGATTGCGCCCGCCATTAATCTCGGTCAGCGACAATTTGGAATTATCAAGCAACGACTTGAAATAGCCGATGCCCGCTCCATACATGGAGTCTACAATAATATTTAATTGTGTTTGGCGGATAGGTTCAATATCGATGAGCCGTTTCAGCTGCGCTGTGTAGTCCGATACCGGGTCGTAATAAACGATTAACTTTTTATCAATACCACTCGCCAGCGGTATTCTCTTTACTTTGCCTGATTCCAGAATAGCATTGGAGTTGTTTTCTATGAGTGCAGCAATCTCTGAAGAGGCGCTGGCGCCGGTGCTTTCTTTATACTTCATTCCATTCCAGCGTCCCGGATTATGGCTTGCGGTAATGATAATTGCGCCGGCAGATTTGGTGGCAGTAACGCTGTAGCTTATCACTGGAGTTGGAGCGGCTTTAGAGCACAGCAAAACCTTTATTTCGTTTGCGGCTAAAACTTCGGCAGCCGCTGCGGCGAAATCTTCAGAAGCGAAGCGGGTATCGTACCCTATAACCAGGCCCTTGTCGGCTATTTTGGCTTTTTTTAAATAAACGGCGATTCCCTGCGCACAGGCTCTCACATTATCAAAAGTGAAATCTTCGGCGATAATGGCACGCCAGCCGTCTGTGCCGAACTTAATGATTCCCATGGAGTACTACCTTACCCCCTCCGATTCTTATACCGATAACAGAAAGCCTGGCAATTTCTATTTCAGGCTTTTAATGTCCACCTTTTTTGTTCCGGCCTCTTTACTCAGGATATCAGCTTTGTCCATCTTTTCCCAGGGGAGGTCAAGGTCTGCCCTGCCAAAATGTCCGTAGGTAGCAGTCTGTAAATAAATAGGACGGCGCAAATTGAGATTTCTGATAATAGCTTCAGGGCGCAGGTCGAAATGTTTCTTAATGAGTTCCAGGATTTTCTCATCGGATATTTTGCCCGTCCCGAAGGTTTCTACGGATAACGACATGGGGTGGGCAACCCCGATAGCATAGGAAACCTGGACTTCAAGACGGTCGGCTACTCCGGCAGCTACCAGATTTTTGGCGATATACCTTGTCATGTAGCTGGCTGACCGGTCAACTTTCGTGGGGTCTTTGCCGGAAAAAGCGCCGCCGCCGTGGTGGGCCATGCCGCCGTACGTATCCACCAGGATTTTTCTGCCGGTAAAACCTGTGTCTGATACCGGGCCTCCTATTTCAAAGCGTCCGGCACCGTTGATGATGATCTTGGTCTTGCTATCCAGCATCTTTGACGGAATAATAGCCTTGATCACCTTCTCGGTAATATCGCGTTTAATAGTGGCGTTATCCACATCCGGGGCATGGTGTGCACCGATAACTACCCCGTCAACTCGTACGGGCACACTCTTGCAGTATTCAACCGTTACCTGAGATTTACCATCAGGCCCCAGATAAGGCAGAATCCCCTCTTTCCTTACCTGCGCCAGCCGCTGGCATAGTTTATGAGCCAGAGAAATGGGCAGCGGCATCAATTCCGGAGTCTCGGTACAGGCAAAGCCAAACATCATCCCCTGGTCTCCGGCTCCGGTCAGGTCGAGTTCATCTTCGGCCTTTTTTAGCGTCTCGTGCTTCCAATGCCTTGCTGACTCCGGCGCTGATATTAGCCGACTGCTGTTTTATGGAAACAAGTGTCCCCAGGCTCTGATAGTCAAAGCCATACTCAGGTTTGATGTACCCGGCATTTTTGACTACCCTGCGGATGATATCGGGGACTTCAATATAGCATTTGGTGGTTATTTCGCCCAGAACGATTACCAGGCCGATGGTGACCGCAACCTCGCAGGCGACCCTTGAATAAGGGTCCTTTTCCAGGAGGGCATCAAGTATTCCGTCCGAGACCTGGTCGCAGAGCTTGTCGGGATGGCCTTCGGTGACCGATTCCGAGGCGAAAAAGTAATGGGAGTTCTCACAAAAACTGTTTGTCATTCTTGCTCCTTTATCTTAGACTAAGTTCCCGATTCCCAGCTTTCCAGATATTTCTTTTGCTCTTTGGTCAGGGAATCGATTTTTATATTCATTGCTTTAAGTTTTAGCCGGCCGATCTCCTTGTCGATTTCTTCGGGAACCGGGTAAACACCTGGTTTGAGTTTGCCCTTCGTTTTGACCAGCCGCTCCAGGGACAATGCTTGATTGGCAAAACTCATATCCATGACGCTGGCGGGGTGTCCTTCGGCTGCTGCCAGGTTAATAAGTCTGCCTTCACCGAGGATATATATCCTGCGCCCGTCGCCCAGTGTATATTCATCAACAAATGTTCTTACCTGCCTCTTTGATTTGGATTTCTTCTCCAGGGCGGAGATATTGATTTCTACGTTAAAATGCCCGCTGTTCGCCAGAATTGCACCATCTTTTAGTTCGGCAAAATGCACTTCATCGATGACATTCTTATTGCCGGTTGCCGTGATGAAGATGTCTCCAATTTTAGCTGCCGCGAGCAAGGGCATAACCTGATAGCCATCCATAGCCGCCTCCAGGGCTGCTATGGGGTCGATCTCGGTAACAATTACCAGGGCACCCAGTCCCTGGGCACGATGTGCGATACCCCGGCTGCACCAACCGTAGCCGCACACGACCACCTTCTTACCTGCCCAGAGTACGTTTGTGGCTCTGGTAATGCCGTCTATAGTGCTCTGCCCCGTTCCATAACGGTTATCAAAGAAATGTTTGGTCTTGGCGTCGTTAACCGCGATAATGGGATACTTTAAGCTGCCTTTTTCAGCCATATTTCTGAGCCTGATCACGCCTGTGGTTGTTTCCTCGGTTCCGCCGATGATATCTTTAATCAAAGTACTTTTTTCCTGGTGAATAGTGCTCACCAGGTCAGCGCCGTCATCCACCGTGAGATTGGGTTTATATTTCAGTGCCGCAACGATATGCTGATAGTACGTCTTGTTATTTTCGCCCTTGATGGCGAAGGTCGGTATGCCAAATTCTACAAGTGCTGCCGCCACATCATCCTGGGTGCTCAGCGGGTTTGAAGCGCAGAAAACCAGCTCGGCGCCTCCTGCCTGTAGCGCCATCCCCAGGTTGGCAGTCTCCGTGGTGATATGCAAGACAACCGGCTATCCGGATTCCTTCAAATGGCTTTTCGCGGGTAAATCTCTTCTGGATCAGCTTTATCACCGGCATTTCTCTTCCTGCCCATTCGGTACGCAGCTTCCCCTGTTTTGCCAGTGAGGCATCTTTGATATCGTAATCCATTATGTTATAAATCCTTTCCAAATATACTTGTTAATCACTATATAGCTTTGAAGCGCCAGCTATTATAAACTTTTCTGATTAAAATCCCTAATTTTTCTTAAGCACTGCTTCACTCGATTATTGGTTCCGTGCCATTTATACTAAAAGTCGTTTCCTTTCCTTGAGGTTACTCTTCACCTTGAATAATGGTTTATTGTATCAGTTTCGGCTGGCACTGACTACAGAATAGACATTCTTTCACATCGGTATCGGAAAGACTGTGAGAAAAGTGCATGACACATTTGATTTTTGAACAGTGGCCCAGGCCAAAAGTATGCCCCAGCTCGTGTATAGCTTCTTTTGCCGCCCTGTTTGAAAATAGAATCATGTCGGGGGGTAGTTCCGGCCTGAGACGGTTCAGGGATATAATAGCAGCCCGGGATTCCGGTGCGGCATGACCGAAAACAAATTGACGCTCCGTGGAGTAAAGGTCCACGTCGACTATGCCCAGAACTTTTTTATTCTGCTCCCTATCCATCGGCCCGAGTGAATCAAGGAGAATGCCGGCATCGTACTGGCCTCGTCCTTTTTTATAGGCCCGGTCCGGCAGCTCCAGAGGCAAAGCGATTTCCACCGGGCAGCCGAAAGTCTGCCCCAGTATTACCTTGAGGTACTCGACTATCTCTGTATCAATTTTACCTAGTGGTTGAAGTACCAGTTGCATTTTTTACCGTTCTTAACCATTGTTGTATTTCGGTCAGCACCTGATCGTGGTTAGCTCTACTCACGTTGATCACTTTGGTATTTGGATCGCCTTTGATTTTATCCGCGAAGGGGTGAGGGCCGAGCATAATTGTGCCCAGCATTTTTTTACCGCTTTCCAATGCTCTGGTTATAGCTTCCTGGAAATGCAGGGAAAGCAGCTCCATTTTGCCGATTTCATCAACGACGATTAAATCGCTCTTTTCTATGGCCCGGTTAAGTGCAGTAACTCCGACGCTGTCAAGCGTTTTTATGTCGACGCCGTATTTGCTGACATGGAAAGGGCTGCGGATAGTTAACGTGTGAAAGGATAGCGCTCTGGCCGTCTAATGTGGTTATCTTGAAGCCCTGCCTGAGGCCGTGATCCCGGATTTCCTCTGTGTAAAACCCACCAGCTTCGAGCTCAAATCCGGCAATAGCCTCTTTAATAAGAAAAGTTTTACCTGCTCCGGGACTACCCGTGAGCAGGTAAACATCTGTCATGAGCTTTCCGTTTATTCGCCTTTCTTTTTCCTGGTAGTCTTCTTTTTAGGTTCTGCCTCAGACTTTGCGGTCTCGGCTTTCTCAGCTTTTTTAACAGTCTTTTTCTTCGGTTCCGCTTTAGCTTTAGTTTCTGCTTTAGCCTTGGGCTCTGCCTTTTCAGCTTTTACAGCCTTTGTTTTTGGTTTCGCTTCGGCAGCTTTAGCGGGCTTTGCTTCAGCCTTAGGTTTCCTGCCCGGTTTCTTTTCCACCGGCGGAGCGGTTACCGGCTCAATTACTTCGGCAACCGGTTTGGCAACATGTTGGGCTATCGGGCCGGACAGGCCCATTGCCTTACGTCTTTCCTTCAGCTTCTTTTTCCGCTGACGGTGCTTTAACATTGCATTTCTTTTTGTTTTATTCATAATTCATCACCAATCTCTATTTAATTTCTCAAGGGCGAATTACATTATCTCTTAATCAGTTCAGCATTTCAAATGGACATAACCCTCTTTCGCTGGATCATGTAGTACTCAAAAATGCGGACTGAGTAAGGTTCAGACAAAAGCTCGTTAATGCGGGGATTCAGCTCAACCCGCTTTTCTGACTTGTCCCAGGCATCCCAGGCCTGACGGGTCTCCCAGTTGCTTATTACCAGCATGTTTTCGGGGTCATCCACATTGACCAGTGTCTCACCGGTAATAAAGCCGTGCTGCTTCATTGCCTCGTTTCTAATCTCACGAATGACTTCGATAGCCTGATCAAGATACCTGGGACTTTTTATCTTGTGTTCAATAACAACTCGTACCATAGTATCCTCCTTTCCAATTTTTTATATACTTAAAACAGTATCAACTCACTCTTTCCCATGTTGACTCACAGCGCTCCCATTACAAATAGTATACAGATGTCCTCTGGTTGTCAATAACATTACCTGAGCCGTATTCTGTCATGCTGAGGAGTCCCGACTATGATCCCGTGGGATCACGAGTAATTGTGATTCCGCAGTTCACAGAGTCATCGTGAGTCCCGATCGTACTCGAGATCGAAGTGCTCCCAATCCTGTCATTCTGAACGAAGTGAAGAATCCCCGTCCCGATGCAATCGGGAACTCGAAGGGTCCCCGAGTCCTTTAAAGTGCACTCGAAGCCTACCCGTTCACTGAGTCCCGATCATATCGGGATCGAAGTGCTCTTGAAAAATCCAATAATAGGCGTATACTGGAATTGTAGGATTTAATTAGTAAAGACGGTGACGGTGGGTTGGATGACGACAAAGGTTGTTGAGGAAAAGCTCAGGTGGCTCCAGGCATTCATATGCCTTTACGAAAAAGCCAGTCCTTTAGTTCGGCACATTACTAACCTTGAGAAACTTCGGGCTGGCGAATTACCGGTTGGCCCCACCACACTTGTAGTAAGCAATCTAACTCTGCGTCCGGTACTTGCCGCTCTGGATAGGATGCATAAACCCCGGGAGAAGGAGCTTGCGGTAATTCAGAAAGAATTCAAAATAGCCTTGTTGAATTGTATCAAAGCTGCCGAACTGGCCGAGAGGTACATCGAATCCGAAGGCCATAGCGGTGAAAGGCAAGTTTTGCTGAACATGGTAATCAATGCAATTGTGCTGGCGCAGGATTACATAGAGTCAGTCTCAAAAAGGCTGGCTCCTTATTTAAGCGAGAGCACCATAGGTGACTAGTCGAACGGGGTATTTTACTGCTTAGGGAAGGATTCGAATGGCCGGGTCCCCAACTAATATGACAGTAGAATAGTTAAACAGGTTACAATCGAAGCCAGCTAAATCCTTGGGACATTGTTCATCTTTGCCTTTTTTGGATAGGCCGGCTTGCTTGTACCAGGCAAGGGTAAGGTCTCCGGCCGTTGCCGTAGGAGTCACAGCCAGAAAGTCAGTCATTGCCGCAACCCACAAGTCGCTACCCGTCATGCGCATATGGCCGAAATACGCCATGCAGCCTGACTTCAGGAATTGCAGGGCGATCGTTTTGCTGCTGTCAATTTGCACTGCCTTGCTCCTGTAGTTCTCCATCATATCCGGGGCGCTCTGGTTATACCATTTGCCTATACACCCGCCATAACATCCCGAATTGAACACCACCGATGGGTAACCCAGCCCGATTACCTTATCTACCCGTATCTCCTCAAGCTTCGTCGGGCTGCCATGAACAAAAAAGTGCAAATAGAGGCGCTGCGCTTTCTGCAAGTCGGATACTATGAGAGCATCGTCAACCTTCGATACATCTGTTCGTTTGCTATCCATGCCCAGGCCTGTGAACACTTTCAATTCGTCCTGAGTGAGCTTATCGCCCCATGTTCCCAGGCCTCCGCCGAATGCCCCTTCACTGGTGGAAAAATAGGCTCTGAAGGTTGCTTTTTTTGCCTTGCCCTCGCGCTCCCAGTTTTCTATCCTTTGAATGTAGCCCAGGACATCACCTGCTGTAGCACCTGTCACAAAACCATATGCCAGGTCCACTCCGGTGCTGGCTGTTATTTCTTTAGCCAGAGTAAAGATATCGTAAGCAAAGAGCTCCTCTATCATCTCCGGCTTTACTGCTACAGCCATATAGTGCGGGCGCATGGCTTTCAGCTCGGAAACTGCGCTCCTGACTGTTCCCTCAAATCGAATCACGCGACCGTTTCGCAGCCGCTGAAGCTCGGCTATCGCCTGGTAGTAGGGGTCCTGAGGATTGGTGATGTTGGTGAGTATCGCATATGTTGAGGTTTCAGGTGGAGCCGCAGGTGCTGGTGTGGCAGGTGACTGTGTGATAGTGATATTGATACAGGAAAGGCAAAGAACCACAGCTATAAAAGAAAATGCTGCTCGCAGCCACTTCGCGGCCATATGGCTTTTCCCTGTATCCCTCATTTGACAATTATACGTTAATTGGCTTGAGTTCGGTAGTTGTTGAAAGGGCTCAGTCGCCTGGTGGCAGGCTAAAGTTATCCTCGGTAGTTAAGCGTAAACCCCATTATACAGAACAAATGCACTATTTGTTAAAGAAAGGCAAGAGCATCGGTCTCGGAGTCTGAGCCCCAAATTTCGGTTGTATTCCGTCATAGTAAGTTCAATACGATTCCGTATTAGCAATTTTTACAGGTCAGCACCTATCAGCACACCTGCTACCACCGCGCGGGAGCGTCAAAAGGAGCGGCAAAAACCGCATTCGATTTTTAAATAATCAACAGTGAACTATCAGCGTTTACAATGAATTGCTTGCACAGTATTTACATAATGGCTAGAATAAGCCTAGTCTAAGAAACCCTTTTCGAACGTTTTTACGAACAGTAACCTTAGAGGGACGTAATAAATGCCTAATCCGAAAGATCAAAGTACCTTTATTAATAATATCGGGAACAAAATCCTAAAAGACCGGATATCCCAGCTTATTAGTATTAGTAAAGAACTCAAGTTCCTTGTTGGGTTCTTTTATTTTTCAGGTATCCGGGAACTGTACGAAGCTTTGAAAAACAATCCCTCTATTGTTACGAATGTGCTGGTTGGATTGAACGTCGATAAACAGGTTTATGGACTGGTAGAGTACGGCAGTCACTGACAGGCTCGATGGAAACAAACACCAGTTGTTGTTTAAGGAGTCTATTATCAAAGCTATTAATTCTGATGAATTTGATACCCAAGAATTTTATGAACAAGCGAAATTCTTTATTCAACAAATCATAGATGGCAAGCTGATAATCAGGAAAACCCGCGAGCCGAATCACGCCAAATTATATTTCTTTAAGATGAAGGATGAACAGGCGATACTAAAACCATGTTGTTTCATCACGGGAGAAGTAACTTGACCCGCGCTGGGCTCAGTCAACAGAATGAGCTTAATGTTGAAATTACCGACTGACGGTTCTGACGATGCCGAGAGCTATTTTGATGACTTGTGGGCAACCGCAGTTAAAATACTGAAGATGATGTTTTTAAGAAAGAGTTCGTCAAGGTCCTGAATGAAGCTACTTGAATCGCCCAGGTAACTCCTTACGAAGCCTTTGCTTACGTACTAAAGACATACCTTGAACTGCACAAGCCAAAAAGACATTAAAGATTACGTGTTCAGATTATTGGAGAACAGTGGTTATAAAAGAGTATGCTTATCAGGTAGTATGCGGTTGCCCAGGCGCTGAAGTATCATCGAAAGGAAAATGGTGTCATCATCTCTGATGTAGTGGGGCTGGGGAAAAAGTATCATCGCTGGAATGGTAGCAAAGTGCTTGTACAAACGGGGTTTAATTATCTGCCCACCGGCGCTTAAGGGTGGAATTACCGATGGTATCCGGACCGGATGGGAGAAGTATAGGCACGACTTTGAACTAAATCGAAGGACGATATTGAAAAATCTGTAAATCAGCTAAAAGCATCCTTTGGAGCTGCAACATATACCTGGTTCAGATATTTCATCATGACCGATCCGGCAATTTTCTGGAAAAACCTATTGCCCCGTACTTGCACTTAATGGAGAAAAGGATCTTCAGGTTTCAGCAGATGAAAACCTGCCCGCGATTGAAAAAGCACTCAAATCGGGAGGAAACAAAAATGTAAAAACAATAAAACCGGAGGGCCTGAACCATCTTTTCACACTCTAATACGGTCTCCCATCGGAATACTCAGGAATTGAAGAAACTTTCTCAACTGATGTTCTTAAGATTATTTCCGACTGGATTTTGACTTTATAGGTAACTGAGCCAGCTTCTTAAGTATCATCCTGCCTCTGGCAACAATGCCTGCAGATCCCTCTCCTTCCAGCATATTGATTGTTGCTGACAATTCATTATGCAATTCAGGATAGATTAATACAAGATTATAAATGATCTCCATTGCATGTGCCTTTATTGCTATAGCTGAGAGTCCTGATTTGAAGCCCCGAAACAATGTTCAGCAAGGATTCCATGATGCTTTGTGCTTAATTTATCCATCGCACTCAGAGAAAGTATCCTTAAAAATGAGCGCTGGGCACTTTCGTTATCAATTTTATTCAGTGATTCAATTAAATAAGGAAGGAACGGGTAAAATCATCTCAGGATATTTATCACAAACCTTCGTAAGTGTCCACGAAGCGCGGAAAGCAAGTTTTTTATCTTTTGAAAATGAAAACTCTAACAATTTATTGAAAATTGCCGGGTTATCAATTGCAGAAGTTGCAATCCAGTCAGCCTCTTTCATGCTGATCATGCTGTTAACCATAGCCTGAAGATCTGTCTTATTTCAGCAGATGACATAGATTCTGGTAGTCGTTCATTATCGGTGGCGGAACTTACAGAAGATGAAGCAATATAGTTTTCCGCCACAAAAACATCTGCCTGCTGAATTGTATTACTCAGTTCATTTACTTCAGTCCTACGTTCCAACGGCATATCGTCCATAAATGGCAGATCTTCAAGTGTATCGCAAATAAACGGGATGAGCCTTACCTGCTTGTGTCCATAATCATGTAAAACAGGATTCATCCGGCTGCGGATAACAATCTCAATTGATAGTTCTTCTTTGATTTCGCGGATAATACAATCCTCCTCCGACTCTCCATCGTTTATTTTTCCACCCGGGAACTCCCATTTAAAAGGATGATCTGTTGATTCTCCCCGCTGGACAACCAGAACCTCATCATCTTCATTTCTATTATGGCACAGGTAACGTTTATCATATTATATGTTACTGATTACGACCCCCATCCCAACCTTCCC
>CAWAQY010000024.1:0-12631 GCA_963784375.1 uncultured Chloroflexia bacterium
TCTCTATGACCCCGATCCCGGACACGAGTCAACAGACAAACGCTGGCCAAATTTCCGCCCTATCACCCGCAAACAGGCATATGAGGCGGATATGACCTATGGCACCAATAATGAATTTGGGTTCGATTATCTCAGGGATAATATGGTCATAGACCTATCCCAGTGTGTGCAAAGGGAACTTAATTATGCCATTGTTGATGAAGTAGATAATATCCTCATTGATGAAGCCCGTACTCCTTTAATAATCAGCGGTGCTGCTGAAGAAGCAACAGATAAATATGTAGTATTTGCCCGGTCGGTTATCCCGCTGGAAAAGGAAGCCGATTATACTGTAGATGAAAAAACCCGCACGGTAAGTTTAACTGATCCTGGTATGACCAGGATGGAAAAAATACTTCGTGGCGAGGGTATGCTTAAGTCTCCAAGCCTCTACGATATGGCTAACTATGGACAAATGCAGTATCTGGAAAATGCGCTGAAAGCCCAGGTACTGTTCAAGAAAGACCGTGATTATGTGGTCAAGGATGGCCAGGTTATTATTGTTGATGAGTTTACCGGCCGCTTGATGTTCGGCAGAAGATATTCCGAAGGGCTGCATCAGGCTATTGAAGCCAAAGAAAAAGTAAAAATCGAGCGCGAAAGTGTGACATTAGCCACCATAACCTTTCAGAACTACTTCCGTATATATCAGAAATTAGCCGGTATGACCGGTACTGCAGCTACTGAAGCGGAAGAGTTCTATAAGATTTATAAGCTGGAAGTGGTAGTTGTACCGACCAATAAACCTATGATTCGCATTGATAATCCAGACCAGATTTATAAAGATGAAGAATCTAAATTCAAGGCAGTTGCTAATGAAATCGAAAGCCTGTACAAGCAGGGCAGGCCGGTGCTCGTTGGCACCGTTTCTATTGAAAAATCAGAGTATCTCAGCGAGTTTCTGAAAAGAAAAGGTATCCGCCATGAGCTGCTGAATGCCAAGAATCATACCAAGGAAGCCGACATTATTGCCCAGGCGGGAAAGATAGGCGCAGTTACGGTAGCTACCAATATGGCGGGAAGAGGAGTTGACATATTGCTGGGTGGGAAACCTCCAGAAGAACAAACGGATATCGTAGAAATTACACAGCCTTCTGAATTGAATAGAGGGACGGGAGAAATTACCCAGGCTGGTCGGAAACCCGGATTAGAGGAATGGCAGGTTGAACACGACAAGGTAGTGGAGCTTGGTGGGCTTCATGTTATCGGTACAGAACGACATGAAGCCAGGCGCATCGATAATCAGCTCAGAGGTCGTTCCGGAAGGCAGGGTGACCCTGGCAGTTCTCGTTTTTATGTCTCGCTTGAAGATGATATTGTGCGCCGATTCGGTGGGGATAAGATCAAGGGCTTTATGGAATGGGCGGGCATGGACGAAAATACGCCGATAGAACATTCTATGATCAATAAAGCGATAGAAAATGCCCAGGTCAAAGTTGAGGGTTACCATTTTGATATGCGTAAACACCTCGTTGAATATGACGATATTGTCAACAAGCACAGAGAAATAATCTATGCCGAGCGGAAAAAAATTCTGAGCGGAGCTGACCTTAAGTTAAACATACTTTCAATGGTAAAAGAAGAAATTAAGAGGTTGGCAGCCACTCATTGCAGTAACGAATTTGTCCAGCCGGACTTAACCGGCTTGATTGAAGATATCTCTACTTTTATCCCTCCCCCATTGCCGCCTGAAATAAGCACCAGTTCTCTGTCGAAATTAAAACCCGATCAGATAGAGACGGCTTTAATTGACTTTACAGAAAAGCTATATGAGCAGAGAGAGAAAGAGATGGGACCCGACAACGTCAGGCTTTTGGAAAAGTTGATAATGTTGAAGACCATCGATGATTTGTGGAAACAGCATCTCACCGCGATGGACCACTTGAGGCAAAAAGTGGGATTGGAGGCCATGAGGCAAATTGACCCGCTGGTCATATATAAAAAGGAAGGCCATGCTTATTTTGAAAGCCTGCTCGCCAGCATCCAATATGACCTTGTGCATACTATCTTCAGAGCTAATATCACGTTGCAAGAAGCTCCAGCACAAAAATCATCGTCTAAAAATGCCCCTCCGATTGGCAGAAAAGTTGGACGCAATGATCCATGTCCCTGCGGTTCGGGCAAAAAGTACAAACACTGCTGCGGTCACTAAGTTCCCTTCCGATTCCAAAATGCTCTCCACGGTTTTGCTATACTATTTCTGGTACAAGTATTTCTGGATATGAATCATGAAAAACACTGATATAGCCGGTGTATTTTGGGACATTGCCGACCTGCTCGAGGTTAAAGGGGAAAACAAGTTTAAAATTCGAGCTTATCGAACCGCAGCTCAGGCTATCGAGAATTTGCCCAGGGAAATCGAGGTGATGGTAGCAGAAGGAGAGGATTTAAAGAGTATTCCCGGAGTTGGGGAAGCGATAACCAAAAAAACATCCGAACTTTTAACAACCGGTAAACTTGGTTATTACGAGGAGCTGAAGGCAGAGTTCCCTGAAGGTATTACCAGGCTGCTGGAAATTCCCGGCGTCGGTCCCAGGACGGCACTGAAGCTAAGTGAATCAGGAATAAAGACAATCGATGAACTCGAACAAGCTATCAAGGATGGTCGGGTCGCTGGTTTATTCCGCCTCGGAGATAAGACTGCGGATAATATATTGCACCAAATTCAGGCTCTGCGAAATAGAGATAAACGCATTCCTATAGGAGAAGCTTTACCCGTAGTCGAAGAGATAGTGAGCGCTTTGCAGCTTACCACGGATGTGAGGAATTTAGGTGCGGCGGGTAGTTTGCGACGTTTCCGGGAGACCGTTGGTGATATTGATCTGATGGGTACTTCTCATAATCCCGAAAATGTAATCAATGCTTTTGTAAATTTGCCTTCAGTAAAAGAAGTGCTGGCAAAAGGACCCACCAAAGCCAGTGTTGTTTTAAAAATAAAGGGCATTCAGGTTGATTTGAGGATGGTAGAGCACGATTCTTTTGGCTCTTTGCTTCAATATTTTACCGGCAGCAAACAGCACAATATTATCTTACGCCAGAGAGCGCAAAAGCAGGGATTAAAACTGAACGAATACGGAATAACTGATGTAGCTACAGATAAATTAGAAAAGTTCAGCAATGAAGAGGACTTTTATCATCGTCTGGGTCTGCAATATATCCCGCCAGAAATCAGGGAAGGTGAAGGAGAACTGGAGTTGGCCGGGCAAAATGCTATTCCCAGGTTGATACAACTATCCGACGTGAAAGGAGACCTTCATGTTCATACTGATTGGAGTGACGGGCTAGAATCTGTTGAAATCATGGCAAAGAAAGCCGGGAATCTGGGCTACCAGTACATAGCAATCACGGACCATTCTGCGGGGCGAGGTATCGCGCACGGACTTGATGCTGAACGATTGAGGCGGCAGATTGACAGGATTAAAGAGCTTAATAAACAACTGGAAGGTATCCGAATTCTTTCCGGTACCGAAGTAGATATAAAGGCTGATGGTAGTTTAGACTTTTCAGATGAGATTCTGGCCGATGTTGATATAGTTATTGCAGCTATTCACTCAGGGATGAGACAGAGCCAGGAGCAGATAACAAGGAGAGTTGTCGGGGCAATCGCTAATCCCAATGTTGATGTAATTGCCCATCCGACTTGCCGCCTGCTGAATGAGCGTGAACCCGTGGCAATTGACATGGAAGCTGTTTTTAAAGCTGCTGTACGGTATAATAAAGCTTTAGAGATTAATGCCATGCCTGATCGACTCGACCTGAAAGATATTCATGCTCAAGGAGCACACAAACTTGGAGTAAAACTGGTATTGGGCACAGATGCTCATAGTAGCACTCATTTTGACTTTATGAAATTTGGAGTTGGTGTCGCGCGACGTGGCTGGTGTCAGCCCGAGCATATTTTGAATACCCTGTCCCTGAGAGATGTTTTGAAGTTTTTGAGGAGAAACTAAACCAGAAATGCCACCAAGAACATTCAAATTCGCCGGAAAGTAAGGAAGCTGACAGCAGGGCTATAGAGCATCTGAAAGAATCCGTTGCTAAAGGTAAACACTGGTATTTGGCTTTGCTGGAATCCATTAAGCTATGGAAAAGCACCGATGAAACATATAAAAAACGGCATTACAACTACTTAATTGAGGGCGAGGCATTTGACTGGCTTTTACTGGCAGAGCGTTTATGCCAGGAAATACCCGACTTTATTCCTGAGGCAGAGAAGATAAACCTACTCTTTTATGATCGTCCTCCCGTTGATCTCCCGGGAGATATGTTTAAGAAATTAATCGGCTCATCCAAATATCGGGCGTATTTGAATTATCTTTACGGAGTACTGGTGGAAGATGCCCTGGTTTTAGCAGTAGTTGATGAAATCCGCAAAGAAAAGAGGGTGGCAGGTTGGGAATCTGGTAATACATTTGACAAAGCCTATAAACGAATTTACGGCCAGAGCCAGCAGCAACTTCTCGACAATTTCAGAAAAGACAAGAAATATACACGGCGTAAGAATATGTCTCTTGCTATGTTAAAAGAATTCAGCTACTGGCTGTTCAAATACCGTTTGAAAAATTGCGAAAAATCACGCATCGCCAGTGATACTCAAAAAGCTCTTCTGTATATGCAGAGCAATCTTTCGCTGAGGAAGAAAATAACCATTTAGTTTAGTTGGCCTAGTTCCTGCTCCAGTCTTTGTAACTTGTCCCTATATGCTGAGAGCCGGCCTCGCTCTTTTTCAACTACTGCTTCCGGAGCCTTTGCTATGAAAGCTGCATCCTTTAATCTCTGTTCCAACCGGTCTATTTCTCTTTTGATTATATCGCTCTCTTTTTCCAGGCGTTGCCTTTCGGCAACTAAGTCTACCATGCCGGACAAGGGCAGAACGACCTCGCTTTCTTTGAGCACGATTACCAGCACGTTTTCCTCCGCCGTCTTCCGTTGCTGACGTTCTCTGACAATCAGGGGGCGAACTCTTGCCAGGGTTTCTATAGCCGCAGATTGTGCAGTAATAGCCGAGGTAAGTTCATCAGCATAGATATGTGCTTCGATCCATTTGGAAGCTTCTACTTTGCGCTCAGCTCTGGCATTACGGATCGAGCGTACAATCTCTATCACAGAATCCATAATACGTTCGGCTTTCGCATCCAGTTGATTCTCCTTGCCGACCGGATATGGTGCGATCATGATTGAGCTTTGCGCGAGACTACCCTCAGGCAAACGCTGCTTTAAATTTTGCCACAACTCCTCAGTAATAAACGGCATAAAGGGATGGAGGAGCCGCAGTATATTTTCCAGTACCAGAACCGAAATGGCTAACGCGGAAGAATCCGGTTGAGATAAGCGCAGCTTGGCCATTTCGATATACCAATCACAGAATTCTCCCCAAAAAAAATCATGTATATCCCGCTCAGCCTCACCGAACTGGAAATTATTCATAAGTCCGTCGACTTTAAGGATAAGCCGGTTAAGCTTGCTTAGAATCCAGCGGTCTTCTATGGTCTGCGGCTGTCTTTCGAGGGACCAATCCTTTATCGGGTTGGACTCGAGGCTCTGAAGTACAAACCTGGCTGCATTCCATAATTTGTTCGCAAAATTACGACCAGCTTCAAGTTTCTCTTTACCCAGGTTAACGTCATTTCCGGGAGATGTCCCGGTAGTTATGGAAAAACGGAGGGCATCGGTACCACACTCGTCTATAGCCTTGAGCGGACTTATCACATTTTTACGCATTTTGCTCATTTTTTCGCCCTTTTCGTCCCTGACCAGTCCATGCAGATAAACAGTGTGGAAAGGAATATCTCCGGTATCTTCCAATCCCATCATAATCATCCTGGCAACCCAGAAGAACAATATATCGTAGCCCGTTTCCATGACAGATGTCGGGTAATAGTAAGCCAGGTCTTCGGTCTGATTAGGCCAGCCAAGTGTTGAGTGCGTCCACAGAGCTGAGCTGAACCAGGTATCAAGCACATCAGGGTCCTGAACTATGTCAGTGGAACCGCAATGTGAGCATTTGGAAGGCAAATCAACAGTGACGGTCAGCTTATGACATTTTTGGCAGTACCATACCGGTATGCGGTGGCCCCACCAAAGCTGGCGGCTGATACACCAGTCGCGAATATTTTCCATCCAATTAAGGTAAATCTTGATAAAACGTTCGGGAAGGATTTTTATGCGTCCTTCAGTCACTGCTTTGATTGCCGGTTCTGCAATCGTGGCGGTTTTTACAAACCATTGCTTGCTTACCTGGGGTTCGATCATGGTCTGGCATCGGTCACAGTGACCGACCGCATGAGAATGTGGTTCAATCTTTTCCAGTAGACCGGCTTTTCCAAAATCTTCTATTATTTGTTTTCGGCAGGCAAATCTATCAAGACCTGCATAAGGACCGGCATACTCATTCATAGTCGCATCCGGCTTCATGATATTTATCAGAGGCAGGTTCTGGCGCAGAGACATTTCAAAATCCAATGGATCATGTGCTGGAGTTATTTTGACGGCGCCGGTGCCGAAGGATGTTTCAACAGCATCATCGGCAATTATGGGGATTATGCGCTCAATAACTGGAAGAATCACCTTTTTCCCGGCAAAACCCTGAAAGCGTTTATCCCCGGGATTTATAGCCACTGCTGTATCACCCAGATATGTTTCAGGCCGGGTGGTCGCTACCGTGACATACCCGCTCCCGTCGGCCAAAGGATAGCGAAGGAAGTACAAATTCCCGGTAACTTCCTTATGCTGGACTTCAAGGTCGGAGAGGGCCGTCTGGCATCTGGGACACCAGTTTGTTATTCTCTCACCCTGATAAATAAGTCCTTTGTTATACAATCGCACGAAGGCAGTTCTCACTGCAAAGGCGGGGCCTTCATCGAGAGTAAAACGTTCGCGGGTCCAATCGCAGGAAACACCCAATCTCTGGTGCTGATAGGTAATGGACTGACGGGATTTTTTAACCCATTCCCACACATGCTCTATAAATTTTTCTCTGCCTATTTTATGGCGATCCAAACCTTCCTGTGCCAGTTTTTGTTCGACCACAACCTGTGTAGCAATGCCAGCGTGGTCGACTCCGGGCAACCACAGGGAGGGTTCCCCCTTCATTCTATGCCACCTCACCATTATATCTTCTAATGTGGCAGTCAGGGCATGCCCCACATGAAGTTCGCCGGTGACGTTGGGCGGCGGCATAATTATTACGAAGGGTTTCTTGGTTTTATCTATTTCGGGAGTAAAATACCCATGGTCCATCCAGAACTGGTACCATTTCTGTTCGATTCGGGCAGGTTCATAAGCTTTAGGCATTTCAGTCATATCGTCTGGTTACTCCCGTCATTATAAAATCAAGAAGGGGCATATGCCCCTTCAGCATCGTGAACATTCAGAAAAACCTTGTATTGTTATCTATGGCGCAATAAAATTACTTTATTTTATCTCAATGAAAAAGTGTAAAAAGCTTATCCAGAATTTTATCGGCTACTTCTCTTTTGGGAAGAAGAGGTAATTCTTCGACGTTGTCATTGGCGTCAATGATTACTACCTGATTGTTATCGGAGCCGATTCCGCTATCAGGTAACGTAATGTCATTAGCGACAATCAGGTCCAGTTTTTTCTTTCGGAGCTTATCTTTTGCGTTGGCAATCAAATTATCGCTTTCGGCAGCGAAACCGATCCTTATAAAACTTCCCTTTACCTCATTGAGTATATCAGGAGTTTTTTCCAAATCCAATGTCAGACTAGAAGAAGCTTGCCGTTTTATTTTGCGCTTCGAAACCTTGACCGGTCGGAAATCAGCTACCGCTGCCGCCATAATCAACACATCCGCCCGGATAGTCGCTTTTACTACGGCATCAAACATTTCCTGAGCGGTTTCAACATCGACAATTTCTATGCCAACAGGTTTGGCAAGTGAAGTTGGAGCAGTAACCAGCGCTACCTCAGCGCCGCGGTCACGGGCAGCTTCAGCAAGCGCATAACCCATTTTGCCTGAAGAATAGTTGGTCAAACATCTCACGGGATCAATAGGTTCTCTCGTGCCGCCGGCAGTGATAATTATTCGTTTATCGGTGAGGTCGCCGTTTTTACCTAAAATTCTGTATACGGCTCCCATAATCTGGGCAGTATCAATAAAACGTCCCATGCCTGATTTACCTGAGGCAAGCCGTCCGCTTTCCGGCCCCACGATAATAAATCCCCGATCTTTGAGTTTGGCTATATTTTCCTGGGTAACGGGATTTTCGTACATAGTGACATCCATTGCCGGGGCTATGATTATCGGAGCATTTGTAGCCAGCACGGTGCAGGTGAGCATATTATCAGCCATGCCGGCAACCAGCTTAGCGATCGTATTTGCGGTGGCTGGAGCTATAATAACCACATCAGCGGCATCGGCCAATGCTACATGTTCCACACTGTACTCAGATGCCAGTTCCCACATTGTGGTGACCACAGGTCTGCCGGTAATATTTCTGAATGTAAGTGGAGTCACAAATTCAGTAGAAGCATCGGTCATTATTACTTCGACTCTCGCTTCAGCTTTGGTCAGCTGACTGGCCAGGTCGACTGCCTTGTAGACTGCAATGCTACCCGTAACTCCCAGTACAATAGTTTTACCTTTTAATATCATGAAATGCTCGCCTCTATACCTTATTCATCTGATAAATTAAGCGTAACCCTATGAGAGTCAGTTCAGGGTTTATTACATCAATCACAGAAGTTTCCTGTGCAAAAAGACTTGCGTAACCTCCCGTCGCTACAACTTTTGCTTTGCCTCCCAACTCCTGACGGATTCGATTGACGATGCCTTCAATCAGCCCTGCATAACCAAAAACTATTCCTGATTGCATTGCGGTGATGGTGCTGGTGCCGATGGCCTTTGAGGGGTGTGTGAGATCAACTCTTGGAAGTGCAGCAGTACGCGTAAACAATGCCTCAGTGGCAATTGCAATGCCCGGGGCAATTGCCCCACCCAGATAATCTCCATCTGCAGACACTGCATCAAAAGTGGTAGCCGTCCCCAGATCAATAACAATTACGGGACCTTTGTACAACTTATGAGCAGCAACTGCATTGACAATGCGGTCTGCCCCTACCTCCCTGGGATTGTCCATACATATTCGCACACCAGTCTTAACGCCAGCTCCTATTATTAATGGAGATGTCTTGAAATAGTGCTTGCAAACTTCCCCGAATGTAGTGATAAGAGGTGGAACAACGGTACACAGCACCGAATCCGTGATCTGGGAAGCGTTTATTCCCTGATGTTCAAGTAAGAAGAGCATCAGGGCAGCATATTCATCGGGCATGGTGTGGATTCCAGTGGCAATTCGCCAGGTGCTTACCAGCTTGTTACCATCGAATACGCCGTAATTTATATTGGTATTGCCTATGTCCAGAGCGAGTAACATGGTTAAGTTAGCCTTCTCTTTTATACTCTTTATCACTCGAGGCAGAATTGGAAGCAAGTCGCTCGCCAACATGCCTGTGTCACCCATTTCCTGGCTGACCCAACTCCCTGCTTGAGCATGAATATACACTCCGCAAGCAGCAGCATCAAATGGGGACAAGCCTTGTGCCGCTAAACCGGCAATTATCCCGCTGAGGACATCACCGGTTCCTGCTGAAGCTAAACCCGGATTAGCTTCCTGGCATATTTTTGTTTGACCATCGGGTGCCGCAATAATCGTATAAGCCCCCTTAAGTACAACTACCTTTTGCCATTTTAGCTGATGACTGCTGAGCGATTACCAATCTATCCTGTTGTATTTTATTTAAAGGCAATCCGGTCAATCGGGACATCTCTCCGGGATGTGGAGTTAGTATAACATCCTTATTTAGCTTCTGCCACCATTCGGGTATTTGAGCCAGGGTATTCAGAGCATCGGCATCAAGAACAAGCCGCATCGAACGAGCTTCCGGTACAGTGAAAAAGAATGGCCTTGATAAATTTTACACATTGCTGGGTCTTGCCCCAGCCCGCACCCTAATAAAAGAACGTCATAATTGGATAAATAAGGTTGTAAGGCAACCGCGGCCTCCGAGCTCATCATATTGCTGGCCGTTTCCGGTAGCAGGACATAGGTAACCTCGGTTAGTTTTGATGCCAGGATAGGCTGAAGGCTCCTGGTTATGCCCAGTGTCACCAGCCCGCTCCCTGCTCTGGCTGCACCCATACAGGCAAGATAGGCAGCTCCAACATAGTTCAAGGAGCCAGATATTACCATCACCTTACCGAAGGTCCCTTTATTGGCAGAGGCAGGGCGTTTTGGCAAAACTGATTTGACCCACGTCTTCAGTTATCAATTCCGTAGTTATATCTTTTGCCAGAATCGGAGGAATCCCTATATCAGCGATGAGAACTTTACCCGCCATTTCTGCCCCGGGAAAGTTGTATAAGCCGGGTTTAGGATAACCAAGTGTAATTGTAGCATCGGCTGTGATGCAGACAGTATCAACGGCTCCAGTATCGGCATTAAGGCCCGAGGGAATATCTACAGCAATTATGAAAAGCTCTGGACGTTTCTGCCTGGCTTCATTTATCTTTGTCATTACCTGTTTGAATTTTCCTCTCTATAGTCCGGCTTCGGCCGGTACCGAACAAGGCATCGATTGATACATCTGAAGATGACAAAACTTTATCGAGTTTGGCAAAGTGCTCGTCCTGGTCCATATTGAGGGTAGTTATCTTCCTCTCTTGTGTTAATTGATAGTTTTTATCGTCGATGGGACGGTTGCCGGACAAATATAACGTTACCCTTGCCCCCGCCTCTTCCAGATACCGGGCTGCTACAAGTCCATCACCACCATTGTTACCCGGGCCAACCAAAACCAGAACATTCTTGCCCACTATCTTGCCCATCAAATTTATTGTTTCTTCGGCCACTGCGCGGCCGGCATTTTCCATGAGTATTTCGGTAGTCAGACCCATATCTGCCGCTGTATGGTCGATGTGTCGCATCTGTTCTGCAGTTACAATTTTCATACTATCAGGCCACCGTTGTCACGTTTTGTTTTTTTCTGTTAAACGCCTCGAGTTCGTTGCTCATAGCCTGCCAGTGAGTTCCTCTCCAGAATATACGATGGCATGAGGGACATTCCATATAGTAAGTTTGGGTTTTGAAAACATGCTCCGGCACCAAATTGCTCACGTCGTTTTTGTCCCGTTCGATCAGGTTCAGGTTGCATTCAAGGCATATGGAAAAAGGCTTAAAATGGAAGTCTAATTTTAATGCAGTCGCAATGTGCTCTAATTGAATTTTAGGGTCATCTCCTTTTATAAGGATCGTTTTTACCTTGCCGCTGGTTACGAGGCGCCGTTTCATAATTTGAGTATCTTTGGTTAAAATTATTCGGTTTTCATTAAGGGCGATTTTTATCATTTTGCCATCGTCTTCATCTGTAAATAGTGAAGCATCATATCCCATAATGCGCAGCCACTTTGCCAGTTTTCCGGCATTTAAGTCTACAATAAATTTGGTTTCTGCGGCCATTATTTACGTTCATAAATCAACCGATAGTGAATGGATTAAAATTCGTTTTATAATCATAAACATCGAGATGTTCTTTTTGCTTTAAATAATTGACAACGACGTAGGTAAGCGGTGTGGCTACTGCTTCATACGCTGATTTCAGCAACCAGTGACTCACCATCATTATCACGAGCGTAGAAAACGGTAATACGCCGGCAAAAGCAATAGTCAATACTATAAATGTATCGATGCCTTCACCCGCTAACGTAGAGCTAATAGTTCTCAACCAAAGCCATTTCCCCTGGTCGCAATTTTCATTTTAGCCATGATAAAGGAGTTGGCAAATTCACCGGCGAGATAGGCAGCAAAGGAGGCAATCAGGAATTTAGGTGTGCTCCCCAGAATACGCTCATAGGCAGATTGTGCTTCAAAAACGGATGCCGCCGGTAATATTTCTCCTATCCAAAAAGCCACTACGGCAATTAAATTGCAAATGAATCCCAGCCAGATCACCAGTCTAGCCTGGCGATATCCATATACTTCAGTGAGCACATCGCCGCAGATATAGCTCAAAGGGAAAATGATTATCGCTGCAGGAAGATACAGTCCACCGACAGCGATTTGTTTGACGATCATAATATTGGCTGTTATCAGGCAGGTGATGAAGAGGGCAGCGATGAAAATGAATCTGAAGGAGAAAGTCATTTTCATTATCGGTTTCTTTAACTTACCCCAAGTTAGCCCCACAGATTGTAGTAAGGCAAAATGAAAAATAGTTTAGTTAATCGTTTGTTGAAACTATTTTACCATATTTAAATAGCTTTGAGAGATTCTGGATAATTTGACTTGATAAATGGGCATTAAAGGAATATAGTTTCGTTAACGAATGTGAAAGGGGGATTTAAAATGCGGGACCTGAGTGTCGGCAAAATCCGGGGTTTGCAGCAGATATCGACGGGGAAAGGTATTTTTATAATGTGTGCAATTGACCATAGAGGTTCTTTGCAAGCTACTCTGGAAAAGGAGTTGTCTAAAAAAAATCGGATATAAAGAAATGGTTCAGTATAAACTCGATCTTTGCGAGGCATTGGCTCCAATTCGAGCGCTGTTTTGCTGGATCCTATATACGGGGCTGC
>CAWAQY010000025.1:0-49874 GCA_963784375.1 uncultured Chloroflexia bacterium
CTGGCGAAATTCTTTTTTGAAGGTATGAATAAGGTATAATGATGCGATGAAATGGATAGTCATTATTTATCTAATAGCAAATATTATCCTGGCACTGATACCTGCTTTGCTTGGGCAAATCCAGAATGTTAGTGCGAATCTCGGCGGTACCGGGGGCATTTTGCTTCGTTTCCTTTTTGACCCAACAGAGTACGTATGGAAATGGATTGTAGGGCTTCTGGTTATTGTGGTTATTCTCTTTAAGAAATAGCTGTCCTTATGGGCTGCATGTCAAGAAATTATGGGTAGATTAATCAGGGCGATTAATGAAAAATATTTAAATGGCGGTACGCCCCTTTTACTCATGGGGGCACAGTGGCTCTATCTGTGGCTATTTTTGTGGTATAAAACCTATCTTGAAGATCCGCGGTGGGGACACAACTACGTCATGTCTCTCGGTTTTCTGGCGGTGGGACTGGCATATTTTAATCGCCGGCTGCTCACTGATATCCTGTCACTTTTTGCGGCTGCTCTTGTTATTCCGGCTTCCCTGGCACTATTTCCGCATGGCATAACTTCCCTGATTAATGCAACTCTCGTTTTGTTGATTGTGGTGGATATTATTATCGAGAGGAGGAATCCTTTGTTTGTTCAAATGGTCTCCTCTTCGGTAGCTGTCTGGCTCAAAAAATACCTGTCATGTTTTTCGTATGTTCTATTGGTTAGCCTACCACCGTGCTACTTCTTCGTCGAGTTGGCGGCAGGGACCTGCGATAAAGATATCGATAGCATGTTGTTTGATATTGCACTTATACCGTTCGTTATCCTGCTCGTGCTTGAAAAATTGCCCGTAGTAAAAAACAAAGTCCTGTTAAAAAGGTTAGGTTTTTTCTGGGGAATGCTTACCATGGTAGTAATTTTATCGCTGATGATGGACCAACCGGAGACATTACCAAACTTGATTTTTACCGCGTTAGTGACAGTAGCAGGTTTGGCGGCTTTACTGATGACAGGAAGAGTCAGGGGTGACCTTTTGACGCTTTGAGACTAAATTTTATCTATTATGTTGACCAAATGTAGAAGGTTTTGAGGTCTGCCATTTTCTGATAAATTTTGCCGGTATATACCAGAACTATAATACCGAATAGCGATAATAGCACGGCAAAAAATCCAAGCACAATAGAGGCTACGAGTTGATACCACAGGCCTTTTAAATAATAAAGAGATGCTATGCTGCCGACAATAAGTGCAGCAACGGCAGGGAAACGTAGTGCCCATGTTCGTTTTGCGAGGTTCATCACTGTACCATTATACTCTTAATCAAAATTAAGGTATAGCTTACCGTTTAAATCACAGGTTTTAAAAGTGATATCTTATTTCCTGTTCTTCGGTTTTGATGCTTTCATAAAGAGAAGTAACACGACTATCACCAGGGCGGACAATATGCCAATAAAAAAAGCCAGGTAATAGTTACCATTGGTATCGAATATGTAACCTGCCAGGGCAGGGCCTGCTGCAGCTCCACATACCCAGCCAACATCGAGCAGTCCAAAGACCAGGCCAATATGCCGTGTTCCGAATGAATCGCCAACCATTGCTGTACTGGGAGGTGATAGACCACCGTACGCCGCCCCGAAAACAACGGCAAAAATATAAAGGCTCCATAAGCTTGAAGATTGAGTAAGCAGCAACATGGAAACCGCCATTATAGAAGCGCAAATGAGGGCCACCAGTTTCCTGCCGAATCTATCGGATACCATGCCGGTTATTATTCTTGCCGGGATATTGGCGAAACCGCTTAAGCTTATCAGAGATGCTGCTTGTAACGGGCTAATATCAAGGTCGATCGCATACCGTACTATATGTGTGGTGACCATGAATATGCAGAAAGCATAGAAAAACCATATCGAGAGAAGGAGGGAAAAATTTCTTTTCTTGATAATCTGTGACAGGGACAGCTCATCCTGCCCGTCATTGGATTTATCAGAAGCCAGGACGGTAAGAGCGGCTGGCTCGCTGCTTTTGGATACATTCACTATGTCACCAGGAGGTCTTTTTAACAACAGTGATAGTGGTATCATTAAGATAAGTGCTACAACTCCTATGATAAGGTAAGACATACGCCAGCCATAATCAACAATAAGGTAGGCCGCAATTGGCGCCACTAAAATTGAACCCAGCCCTACTCCTGAAGTAACAGTAGCTAAAGCCAGTCCCCGTCTCTGGGAAAACCATCTCGTGGCTATGGAGGTTGCTACAATATAGGTAGGCCCTGTTCCTGCCGCCACCAGTACGCTATAGCAGAAGAACATCTGCCAGGGTGCAACTGCCTGGCTCGCCAGGCCCAATCCAATAAAGCAAAACAAACCCGTTGCCAGGAAAACTATTTTTGGACCGTAGCGGTCGGCAACCCAACCACCAATAATAGCGAAGAGGCAGCCAAGTAACATATACACGGAGAAAACGCTGGAGGTAAGAGCCCTGGTCCAGGTGAATTCTTCCTCCAGTGATTTAAAAAATACACCAAAGGAAAGGCGTATACCATAACTGATTGTTATGGAAATGAGGCAAATAGCCAGGATTACCCAGCCATAATTCAATGTATTTTTTGGTTTTCTTGGTTGGAAAATCACGTTAAAATTTTTTACTTTGATTTATTTGGCGATAGAGTATATGACCAATAATGGAGAAATGCAAAAATAAATAGGCCAACCCAAAATCACCACAATTCAGGGTTGGCCTACGCAGAGAACCTTAAATTGAAAGGGCTTTGACTAATGATGTGTATTTATATTTTGTTGTTGACTAGCTTCCAGGTTTCCCAACAGACCACAATGCTTTTATTGCCGCAATAATTGCAGCCGGTGCCATTAATGTAGCTACGTAGCTGAGCATATTGCCCAGAAACTTGCCGATATCCAACACTGTAAGAGGCGCAAACACATTGCCGACGACAACCAATGCTATTGTTGCCACCAGGAAAAGCATTATTTCACTGGAAGTTATGTTTAGAAAACCGACAATGATTCCTAAAATAATCAAAACGATGATGATGATTGCGTTTTGAGGAAGAGCGATTCCTCCTACCACAGCGACAATTAGACCGACGATAAATGCCCAGAACCCGATCATAGCCAACGTACTACCTTTACCTGTACTTGCTGCCATAATTCCCTCCTTATTTTTTAATATATTCCTAAGGTTATCACATCAATTCCGTAAACACAAGATACTAATGGAGATAGAAAAATGTTGTTGATTTACCGCATATTGGTTTTTTATTTACTGTGAATCTTATTCCTGGCTTTCCGCTATCTCCTCGATGACTGATTTTGTAATCAAAAGTTTTTTATTTTATCTGGCTGTGTATAGAATAAGTAGAGGTTTCACATTGATAAACATGAAAAGTGTAATAAGCGTTATATTGCTCGCCTGGATTGTCCTGGTCCCGCCCGCGGAATGCAGTAAAGGCCAACCGCCGAATACAGTCGCTCAGACACAACAGGCGGTAAGTTTTGTTGAGCAGGGAGACGCCTATTTTAATCGGGGTTCTTATGCTGAGGCTCTGAATGTATATTCGACTGCTCTAGGACTTGATTCCAGGCTGGCAACGGCATATTTTGGCAGGGGTCGAGTCAACCATTTTGACAAAGGCGCTTATATGGCGGCCGTAGATGACTATTCTAGAGCCATCGAGATAAATCCAAAATATACCAGGGCATACTATTACCGGGGACTGTCTTATACTGCTAACGGGGGATATGACAGGGCTATTTCTGATTTCACCCGGGCAATAGAACTTGATCCCGGCTTGACCATGGCATATGACATCCGCGCATGGTGTTATGCTCAGAAGGCGCAATGGGACCAGTCTTCCCTGCTTTATCTTTACCAGTTGCTTGAAAGCGACTCCGGCCTGGCTGAAGCCTATAGAGGAAATGGCTGGATTTACGTTAAGCAAATGCAATGGGAGCTGGCTACAATTCCCGAATTGTTCAGACCGGCAGACTTCACGCCAATAAAATTTGATACTACTGTCACTAACCCGGATGGGACAACAGCCGCATCCGAGATTAATAAACTCAAACTCGTTGGTAAGCCTTCGGTGAAAGTCACTCCGGTTTCAGGGCCTGTAGGCACGAAATTGTTTATCTATGGATGGGGATTCCGAGCCAACGAAGATGGGATGACTATTACCTGGGATGGAGAGATTATCGTATGCAATATCAGGGCTGAGCTTGATGGCGGCATGATAATAGATGGCAGCAAGGTTCCCAATGTGAGTTCTTCCTATACCGGGGATACCAGGGAAACAGTTTATATACCTCCCGCTACCCGGGGACGCCACGTCCTGGGAGTTTACGGCAGCAGCTTTACACCAAGAGGTACGGTCAATGACACCACTATTGAAGTCATCCCGGAAATAAAACTATCGACTGAACCCAGTACCAAAGGTACCCAGGTTACCATCTCAGGAACAGGGTTTGCCAGCAAAGAAGGTGTGGCTGTGAATCTGGATAAATCAATTTCAAACGTTGCGGCAGATGACACAGGTAGCTTCAAAAGTCTGTTTACAATTCCGGCGGAAAGGGGAAAACAATATGCGATTGTGGCGACAGGCGATAAGGGAAGCTCTGCAAAGGCCAGCTTTGCAACGGCGACGGTAAAACTAATACCCGCAGAGAATAGCCCGGATCTGTCAGAAGCCTATTGTAACAGGGGTTTTGCCCATTTCAAAAAAGCTCAGTGGGCGCTGGCTATCTCTGATTTAGATAAAGCATATACTAAAGATAAGGCGCTCAACAGGGGTTCGTGGAATAAAGAGTGGGCTCTGGGCAAACAACAGCAGTGGGATACGGTTATCTCGGATTACAATAAAGTGATTTCGCCGGGTTCAAATTCACCGATGAATCAGAACATTTCAGGGTCAGAAATGTTAAAAGAAGAACTTACCCAGGCTTTAGCCGATTATGGCAAAGCGGCCGACTTATCTAAAGACCCGTCCTTTGTTCAAAAGATAAATGAGTCAATAAAAGTCATCGAGGCATGGGGCAAAGGTATATAGAGGTGGCTCTCCGTTGCGCGATATGTCTGGCAAAAGATCGTTAAGTAAGGCTGCACTGCGTTTAAACTGGACGAAAGGTATTTGCGGCATTTGTCCCGCCGGCTGCTGGGTGGAGGCAGGGTTAAAGGACGGTAAATTGGTGGATATCAGGCCGGACCCCGATCATAGTCTGGGGATGATTTGCCGGCGAGGTGAGCATGCTCCCGAAATAGTGTATTCCAAACACAGGTTGAAACATCCCATGAAACGTATCGGCCCGAAAGGTTCCTTTAATTTTAAAGCTATCACATGGGATGAAGCCTACGACGCTATTACCTCAAATTTAAATAAAGTGAAGGCAGAGCATGGGCCTGAGGCTGCTGCCATCTATACAGGGAGGGGGGCGTTCGACCTTGCCCTGTGCGATATGTTTCAACCAAAAGGAGTTGCTGTTTCTTCTGCTTCCAATATTCTATTTCCTTTCGGTTCTCCTAATACTATGGGTGTAGGTGCTCTATGCTACGTTTCCTTTGCGATGATAGCCCCTCATGTAACTATGGGTCGCATGTTGATGAACATGTTTACCGATATCGAGAATGCTGAAATGCTGGTGGTATGGGGAGCAAATCCTGCAACCGATTCTCCTCCCATGGATATGTTTCGGCTGGAAACAGCAGCTAAAAGGGGTGCAGATATCGTGGTAATCGATCCGCGGCGAACCGAAACTGCGGTACGCACTAATGCCCAGTGGATTCCTATCAGGCCGGGCACCGATGGGGCTCTTGCCTTAAGCATTATTCAGGTGATGATAGAGGAAGACCTTATTGATGATTACTTTGCCGAAACCTGGTGTTACGGTTTTGATGAGTTAAAATCTTACGTACAGCATTTCAAACCGCATGTTGTCGAATCTATCACCGGCGTACCTTCGGAAACAATCAAAGACCTGGCCCGACGTATTTGCAGCGCCAACGGTGCCTGTCCGGTTATGTATACAGGATTGGAATATTCTAACAGTGGAATACAGGCAATAAGGGCGGTACTGTCTCTCTTTGCTTTAGCCGGTCAACTGGATACACCAGGGGGAATCGGACTGGCTATGCCGGGGAGCCATTTCCCCATAAATCGTACCTGCAACCAGAAAAACCCGGGATTGGAGCGAGCTGCGGCAGGAAATAAGTTTCCTGTTTATAGTAGCTATCGGGGGGAATCACACGCCAGCGGATTGGTTGATTCAGTCTTAAAGGGACGGCCTTATCAGATACGGTCTTTAATTGTTCAGGGCGCTTCTTTACTTACTTCGTGGCCGCAAACTCCGATCTGGCGTGAGACTCTTGGTAAATTGGAGTTCCTGGCATGTATAGACCGGCAGCTTACCGCTGATATGGCATATGCAGATATTGTTCTCCCTGCGACTACCATGTTTGAAAATTATTCGTATATGACTTATGGGCCCATTTTCCGGATCAGGGAAAGGCTAATAGAGCCACTGAATGATGCTCGCAACGATTATCTTATCATGTCTCATCTTGCAGAAAGGTTAGGTTACGGAAGTTTATATCCACAGACCGAAGAAAGTATGATCCGGTTTGCGCTGGAGGGTTCAGGCTTTACCCTGGAAGAAATCAAATCGGCTGGCGGCTGGGTAAAAATGTCCACTCCGGTTATGGAGTATAAAAAATGGGAAAAAGGAAATTTGCGCCAGGACAAAAACCCCGGTTTTGATACAGCTACAGGAAAATTTGAAATACGGTCTACAGTTTTAGATGATTATGGTTATGAACCGTTGCCAAAGTATACGGAGCCTGTTGAAGGACCTCTTGGTAATCCTGATCTGGCACAAAAGTTTCCTCTGGTTTTGAATTCTGGTGCACGCACTCAGACCGACTTCCGTTCCCAGCATCATGGCATCAAAGGACTGCTCAAAGACAATCCGGAACCTTCGATCGAAATCAATAGTGAAGATGCCAGAGAGCGAGGAATTGTGAGTGGTGACCTCGTTGAAGTAACTACTCTACGAGGAGCGGTTCCATTCAGGGCTGTAGTAACAGAAAATATTGTGAAGGGTGTGGTCGAATGCAATATGGGTGGCGGGACGCCGGTGGGACCTGAAGCATGGCAGAAGTGGAATGTTAATGAACTCACTGATATTTCAAATTATGACGATATTTCCGGGTTTCCTGTTTATAAAGCTCTTCTTTGCCAGGTTACATTAATAACCAGGTCGGGAAAGAGAATGCCCCAGGTCAAATCTATAAATGGAATCGGAGAATGTAATTTCAAGGCTGCAATTCCTCAGCCTCGACGAAAAAATAAGAAGCGAATTTACCTGGATAATAATGCCAGCACCATGCTTGCTCGGGAAGTTCAGCAGGAAATGGCGTATTACCTGAAATCAAGTTACGGTAATCCCTCCAGTATTCATGGATTGGGCAGAGATGCAAGAGATGCGATAGAGAAATCCCGACGGCAGGTAGCACAGCTCATCAATGTTTCTCCCAAACGGGTTATTTTTACCAGTGGCGGCTCTGAGGCAAATAATCTGGCAATTAAAGGTATAGCATTTTCACGGAAGGACAAAGGCAATCACATCATTACCACGAAAATAGAGCATCCCTCCGTACTGTTGACCTGCAAATTTCTCGAGAACATGGGCTACCGGGTAACGTATCTGGATGTGGATAGTAACGGCTCTGTACCTCCGGATTCGTTGCGGGAATCCATTACCGATGAAACTATTCTGGTCTCCATAATGACGGCAAATAATGAGGTTGGGACCATACTGCCGATTAAGGAATTATGTGCGGTTGCTCATGAAAGAGGAGTTTTATTTCACACCGATGCGGTTCAAGCTGTTGGTAAGATTCCCCTGGATGTAGATGAACTTGGAGTTGATATGCTCAGCATCTCCGGTCATAAATTCCACGGCCCCAAAGGGAGCGGGGCGCTGTTTTTGCGCAAAGGGATAACTTTGGCTCCGCTTATTCACGGTGGCGCGCAGGAAAGCGGTTTGAGAGCAGGGACGGAAAATGTACAGGCTATAGTTGGAATAGGGAAAGCTGCAGAACTCGGCTATGACAAACCTGGAAAAATCTGAAGAGATACGCGCATTACGGGATAAACTGGAAACAGGCATAAAAGCGATTTTGCCACAGGCTGTAACTAATGGGCCTCCAGACCGGAGGTTGCCCAACACACTTAATATTACTCTACCGGGAATACGTGGCGAATCGTTCGTAATCGCCATGGACCAACATGGTATATCTCTTTCTTCAGGATCGGCATGTAAATCGGGATCCCCCGAACCTACTCATGTGTTGATGGCCATGGGCAAAATGGCTGAACAGGCTCATTGCTCCGTTCGTTTTTCGCTATCTCGTTACACTACGGAAAGTGAGATTGATAAGACACTATCTGTGGTGAGCAGAGTATTATCTGAAATGGAAAACACAATACATTTCTTGCCATGTAAGTAAGCAGTCGTTCCTGGTACCTTTTTATTCCCTGTCGTTTACCAGAAACATCAGGCAAAACCATTTATTTTCATCCGTCCAAATTCGCTCTGCTTTCAACCCTGCTGTCAATCCCAGTTCAATGAATTCATCGACGGTAAATTTGTATGAGCTTTCAGTCCAGATACTCTCACCTTTGTGTATGGGGATAATCATTTCCCCCAGATGAATAACTTGATCCTGCAGACTGGAAAGGTGCATTTCCACTCTGCTTTTTTCAGGGTTATAAAAAGCATAATGTTTATAATTTTCTATTTGAAAATCACAACCTAATTCATTGTTAATCCGGTGGAGCAGGTTGTAGTTGAAAGCAGCGGTTATACCGAGACTTGTCGTTGTAAGCTCGATGTAATATATTGGGATCTTTTTTCATGTCGAAGCCAATGAGCAATCCCCCCCCTTTGCTGCAAATAGCTGAGATGTGTTCCAGAAAATGCTTGGCGGGAAGAGGATCGAAATTTCCTATAGATGAACCGGGGTAATAGACAACGGGACGACAGTTCTTTTGTTTAGGGGGAGGTATCTCCAAATTGATGGTGTAATCGGCGCACACCGGAAGCACTTCCAGAGTGTGATATCTGGAGCTAATCTCATTCGCTGAATGTATCAGTTGTTCCCGCGAAATATCGATCGGCATGTAACAGGCTGGCTCAATAAGGTGGTCAAGAAGGATGCGCGTTTTAAGGCTGCTCCCGCTTCCGTATTCTATTAAAAAAACATGTGGTCCGAGTATTTCGGAGATCTCGTTGATATGAGGATTTCATGATGGCTACTTCAGTTCGAGGGATGTAATATTCTTCCAGAGTGCAGATTTGGTCGAATAATCTGGAACCTGTTTGGTCATAAAAGTATTTGGAGGGCAGCTCTTTCTGGGCTTTACGTAAGCCACTCAGTACCTCGGCATAAAATTTATCGTGCCCCGGTTTATTATCAGTGAGCTGAAATTGCTTGATTCCTTTTGTACTCACAAAGTTCCTCGCCAACAGATCATCTTACCTTAGAGGTCTTGTTTTTAAAGAGAGTTTTCGATACACTTCCCGGTATATTCCCTAATTTATTACTCTGCGTTATTGATGGTTGCCAGTATCAGTTCCGATAATGCAGGATGAATGTGAATGCCATTATTTATCTCATTGATATTGCCTCTTGAAGTCATGGCATTTGTTACTTCCTGAATTAGCTCTGGAGCATGCGGACCGATAATATGGAACCCGAGTATTTTCCCGGTATCTTTTTCTAAAATAACTTTGGCGAAACCTTCCTTTTCTACCATAGCTTCACCCATCGCGACATCAAAATATTTTGTCGTACCTACTATTACATCATGACTTTTCTTAGCATCGGCCTCTTTCAATCCCACCGCTGCTATCTGTGGGTAAGAATATATCGCATGAGGCATAATATCGCCCATTTTCATTCGGGAACCGTGAAGGATATTTTCAGCAACTATTGAGGCTTGCCTGTTTGCTGCGTGAGTGAACATCTGCAAGCCGTTGGCATCTCCGACCGCGAAAATACCTTTCTTTGTGGTTTCGAGATACTGGTTAACCTTGATAAATCCCTGGGGATTTAATTCAATGTCAGTATTTTCAAGATTTAAGAGGTCAGAATTAGATCTTCTCCCCACGGCGACCAGAATTCTTTGTGCGGAATAGTTCAACAGTTTTTTTGTTTTCTTGTCCCTTACGATTACGGTACTGCCGTTATCAGTCTTTTTAACTTCCCTGGCTTCAACGCCTGTATGGACCTTCATGCGGCGGCTCAAGCTTTTTTTCAACAGCTCAGATATTTCCGGTTCTTCAGAAAGAATAAGACGGTCTGCCATTTCCAGAATGGTCACTCTGGTTCCCATAGCAGCAAAGAAATGCCCGTATTCTACGGCGATATAGCCGCCGCCTATGATTATCAGGCTTTCCGGTTTTTGCTTCAATCCCAGCAGAGACTCATTGGTTAAATAATCAACAGTGTCAATACCCTTTATTGGTGGGATTAGAGGTCTGGAACCTGTAGCAATGAAAATTTTCTTTGCAGTCAAGGTTTTTCCGTTTACCTCTAAAGTATAATCTTTGATAAACCGGGCTCTTCCCTCATAGAAATCGATATTTTCTTCGGTAGTAAGTTCCTCTCGAATATGCTTCTGGCTTTCCTTTCTGCTCAAGCGCATGCGTTCCATAATTGAAAGGAAGTCAATATTTTGTATTTCAGCTTTAATGCCTAGCTTTCCGGACTGTTGAATGTCCACTATTTGATCGGCCGTATGAATAAGCATTTTTGAAGGAATACAACCCAGATTGAGACATGTCCCGCCGAGAAGAGGTCCTTTATCTATTATTGCGACTCTTTGCTCGTGTTCCGCGGCTTCCGAGGATATGATTGATCCACATCCAGTCCCGATGACAACAATGTCGTAATTTTTCAAGGCATATCTCCTGATATTATTCTTGTCCAAGTTTAATATTTCTGCCAGCCTTTACCGTGCCGAAGGCCGCGCAGGTAGGCTGCCTGGCCGGCATGCAATAAACCATCAGCGAGGATACTAACCAACCGCACGCCTACGGTGGGCAAGGGTTGAAACCAAGGTTCATCCAGCACTTTATCAAGGTCGCTTTTGGACAGGGTTGTGAAATACTCTTTCGATTGCTCCACTACTATTTTCAAGTAATTCAAAAGAGTTTGTGAAGATGGAGATTTGAAGTCTGCAACGTCTTCAGGAGTGTGGCCGAAACCGGTATCTTCAGGATCAGCCTTTCGTTTGAACTTTACATACCATTTGTCCTTGATCCATACTTGTTCTTTTCCCATCAATTTTGCTATCTGGGCATCCTGTCCACGGGCTAGATGCCAGATCGTCCAACCGATACTGTTGCAATCAGGGCGGGGTTGCCAGTCTAAGTCTTCTCCGGGAAGGTTTTTGAGGACTTCTTTTACAGCATCTGGCAAACGACCATATCCATCCGTGAGCAAATCATTCCATTCCATATCTTTCCCTCCTGCAAGCAATTCTGTACTTAATATCTAATTATAATATATTGTCAATGCTGCCATTAACTGGTAGAAAAGACTTCTTTACTACGTTTTCCGGCATTATTTCAGATGAAATTCACCTGTGCACTCGGGCTCAAACATTAAACACTGTATGAGATACGTTTCATTTTCTGTATAATAAATGACTGCGGAGTTAAATGGTGAATAAGAAAGAAAATGGAAAGACGGACTATGGTAACTGGGTATCAAAGAAGTTACTCTACATGCCTGCGATCGTCGCTCTGTTTTTTTTGGCCTTGATGTTTGTATCTTATTTGTTCGTATTTGCAGCGCTATTCTTTTTGATAATCACGGCTTACTTTTTGTACGCCTATTATAAATTTTCTCCGAAGGGTGGAAATCTCCAGGCCAGGATTCGCACTTTGCTTTTGGACCAACTTGTATGGGATGGGAAGGGAAAAGCTCTCGATATAGGTTGTGGAAACGGTGCACTGGCAATTAAAGTCGCCAAAAAATATCAGGAAGCGCACGTTACCGGCATAGATTATTGGGGAGAGAGCTGGGATTACTCAAAAGAGACATGCTATAAGAATGCGGAAATCGAGGGGGTTGGCAGCAGGATGACATTCCAAAAAGCAAGCGCATCGTCTCTGCCTTTCACAGATGAGACTTTCGATGCAGCGATAAGCAATTTCGTGTTTCACGAAGTCGGAGACGTGCGGGACAAGAAGAGCGTTATTAAAGAAGGCTTGAGGGTTGTCAAAAGAGGTGGAACCTTTGTTTTTCAGGACTTGTTTTTAGAGAAGAGACTTTACGGAGACATCGATGACCTGTTGAACACAATTCGAGGATGGGATATTCAACAGGTTGATTTTAACGATACCAGCAAAATGGATTTTATACCCGGGCCACTGAAGCTTAGATTCATGCTGGGATCCATAGGAATTATACACGGAATAAAATAGATCGCTCAGCTTTGAAAGCTATTACTCATACCTCTAGCCGTGGCACGACTGTTACGTCTCTTTATGCCCTCGCCTGTTTTAGAATGACCTTGGTTCAGGAGCCAGCCCGGGACGTCCGGGATATTTAGCCGCCATGGCCAGAACTGCGGGGTGATCCAGAGCGGTAAGATGCCCGCGATCATGGATTACGGTGTCGCCAACACGGAATGTTGCTTTTCGGATGTCTCCGGTGATGTGCATCCAGTAAGGGTAGCTGGCAATGGCAGGCGGCGCGCCGATGTGGACGTGAATATTTGAACTATGGGAATGCTCTATTGTGCGGCGAAATAGAACATGGGGACACTGATGCGGTGCGACCATTGCTTGAGGATGGACACCGAAATGAAGGGTGTTAAAATCATATACACCTTCACCCAGACGTTCACGCATCGATGCCAGGAAACTACGCAGGGCATCGGCTTCATCACCGCCTTTAATGTCAGTAATCCGGTTATTTTTAACGGTGAGTTGAATGGGCTTGCTGAAATAGGGGGATATGCCGATATACCGTGACCACCAGCTCAGCATGCAGTCAAAAATAAAAGTACCCGAAGTATTGGCCAGTTTCACCGGCGGATGTACCCATTCCGGCCAGGGTAAATAGTATCCTGATTCTTCGCGCCGAGCTGTATAAGCCGATGCCCCGGGAACCCCTGGTGTATAACTGGGGTCAAGAATGGTACCTTCCAGGTGAGTCCCATTGTCATCAACGATTGTCCAGGGCTTTCCTCCCTTGAAAGGGATTGCGGATTGATACCTGATTTCACTTACCAGTTCGTAGGGTGTTTGTGCCCAGGCGGTGCAGAGGAGAGGGGCTGTACTGGCAAAATTACGGACCATCCTGATTTTATGCACCGCTATATATTCTCTGAACTCCGTCATTTCTTCGGTAACAAGATTGAATGAGTGATTAATAAGCGTAGTGCAGGCTAACATAGCCGCCTTGACTACAGGGTGAAATCGCCAGGCGTGTGCTTTTGCCGGTTCATCAATCCAGAGGATCGAAGCATTGGCACCTCGTGCCTGCACAGCTGCCTGAATCCAGGAAATAGCTTCCTGGTCTACCAGACTGTCTCCGCCATAGAGCCCATCAAGCTGTGCCAAAATCAGAATATCCTGGCCGGGCAGAACTTTGGCGCAGTGGTCCAGCATATCACCAATTGCTATAATGGCCCCTTTGGGAATTCCTATCTGATTGGTCACAGTTCACCCTCCTTTATCGACATGTAATTTGAGCAATAGGTTAACACAATATTCTTTCTTTATCCTTGATCAACCGCGACATATTATACCTGCAAAAGGTTCGTATTGGAATACCTTGAACCTGCTCGCGAATCAGACTATTGGTCTGGATTTAGATTATGGTTTAGTTGATCTCGATTGCTTTTCGCATAGCCATTAAATTGGAGTAAGGAACGCTGAGTGGATAGGTGCATCCCGGGGTAACAATAAGCCTGCTTCCATTCATTTGCCGTATTGCATCGTGAACCTGGTTTTTGATATCTTCCGGTGTGCCGTACTGGAGAACCCTGGATTGTTCCACACCCCCCATCAGGGCTCCTTTAAAGAGTTTTGAAGCTTCAGCAAGGTTTGGATAGGCCGTGCGGTCGTGCCAGTTCATGGCTTGAACGGGATAGGTGGAGAGCCTGGTGAACATGGGATAGGGGCCATGTATATGGAGGATATTAAACCATCCATTCTTCGCAGCATTCAGTACTGCCAGGTCTCCCGGACGACCAAAACGCTCGTATTCATCGTCATTCATTATTTCATAGCTGGCAAATCGTGCTGAGAGAAATATGCCATCGGCTCCCTCCTCGATTGCAGCCCTGGCAAAATCGGCGCAAGTGAGCGTAAGTGCTTTTACCGCAGCTTCCACCTTTTCCGGGCAGGTGCGCATATGTGCCAGGCATGTTTCCTCACTGGCCAGGTAGAAGGCCAGTGCCAACGGGTTGAACATGGTGACGACTAATAGGGGTATCAGGCTGTTTCTTGTCAATGATTCTGCGCAGCGACCGCAGGTGCCATCCGTACGTTCCTTTATGCACATCCAGTGGTTCAATGCGGTCCCAGTCCGCAACTCGTTTTATGACGTATCCCAGGTAGCTGCGATCACCCCCGGGGTTGCTCCTGTATTCGTGTTTCATCCCATAATCATCAACAGTAAATACCGAAGAAACAGGCAGCTTCATAAAATCCAGATCAAATGCACGTTGAAATTCAAGCGTAACCATAGCAAGTGATTGCTCATTTTGATCGTCAATCGGCCAGTGTCTCCAAAAGGATACCGGTAAACGGTCAACCGGCTTACCGTCAAGGGCTGCTTTTATTCTCTCACGTTTCGTCATTTCCACTATTGTCGCTCCTCCTGACCGCTGTTCATGTTGATGAGACTACTATAAAGAACAGGGTTATGAGTGTCAAGCTATTGTAAGGTAAAAAAGATATTTCACTGACATATTTGCAAATGTAATATGTTTAGAGTATACTCCATACATTGGTTTCAGTTCAGGTCACCGTATACTTAGTTGAATTAGCACACCAGTCTGTCACTAATTTATTCAAGTTTCTGATGGCCCCAATTCTGACCCATTAGTATAAGAAAGGAGGCCATCATATGAGCTTCTCAGACAAATCTATAACCTGTATCGATTGTGGTACTACGTTCAATTTCTCCGCCCGCGAGCAAGAATTCTACGCTTCCAAGGGTCTGTCTAATGAACCTAAACGCTGTGCCGAATGCCGCAAGGCCAAGAAAGCAATGCGTGAGAGCAACAACAATTACAATTCACGTTAGTGTAATCAATTTGCTTACCTCTACAAGGACTTTCACAGAGATATGAACCTGCTGATGACTATTGGTAATATGGTTTGTTACCTTGAAAAGCCGCATTTGTTCATACCGATACGTAAAGGCAGCGATAAGGTAATAGAGGAACCAAATCGACTGCTACAATCTAAAAAAATAATACAAAATAACATTTAACCAGGAGTTTTAATGAGTTTTAATACATTTAATTTTGATCCAAGCATTATGGCAGGTGTGCAAGCGCTTGGATATACTACGCCCACACCAATTCAGGCTAAATCTATTCCGCCAATCATGGATGGCCGTGATTTAATTGGCCTTGCCCAGACGGGAACCGGCAAAACTGCCGCTTTTGTTTTGCCGGTGCTCCATCGTTTGTTGAAGGGGTCGAGAAACAGGATTCGCGCGATCGTACTTTCCCCAACGCGTGAACTGGCTGAACAAACGTGTGTAGTAATTAACGAACTGGCACATCAGACCAGGTTACACGGCATTCCCGTGTATGGTGGCGTGAGCATGGAGCAGCAAATTCGCGGACTGCGCAGCGGTAACGAAATAGCTGTGGCTTGTCCCGGCAGATTGCTGGATCATATCTGGAAGGGTTCTATTGATCTATCGAATGTGGAGGTGCTGATAATTGATGAGGCTGATCGCCTGTTTGATATGGGCTTTGTTCAGGACATCAGAAGCATTATCAAGTGCCTGCCGGCGAAACGGCAGACACTTCTTTTCTCAGCTACGATGCCCGACGACATTAGACGTTTAGTGCAGGAGGTACTTCACGACCCGGTGACCGTGCAAATTGGGCATACATTGCCGGCAGCAACCGTGACGCACACTCTCTATCCAGTCAAGCAACATCTAAAAACTAAACTACTGATAGAAGTTTTGCGTCAAATTGAAACGGAATCGGTGCTGGTATTCACACGCACCAAGAGTCGTACCGAACACCTCATGGAGCAGTTAAAAAGAGCCGGTTTCAAAGCGACTTCCTTGCAGGGCAATCTCACGCAGAGTAGACGCCAGGCCGCACTTGACGGGTTTCGGGATGGATCGTATAAGATTTTGGTAGCCACCGATATAGCAGCTCGTGGTATTGACGTCTTGAGTATATCGCACGTCATAAACTTCGATATGCCTGAGACCAGGGACGCTTATATACACCGTATTGGCCGTACCGGCCGAATCGATAAAAACGGCGATGCCTTAACTTTGATAACGAGTGCAGATGCTGACAGGGTGAAAGATATTGAGCGCATTTTGAAGATGCCGATAAAGCGCCAGATTGTGCAGGGTTTCGATTATGCAGCGCCTGCTCCGATGAGTACAAATAGCGGCAATCGTTCTTCGAATAAATTGCAGCGGCGCCGGATAATGCCCGCGCGGATGGCTTACAGGTAGTAGTGACTTTCAATTCTAATTGAGTCATTAGTGGTTGTAAATAAGCATTAGCGATAGCCTTTACCTAAAACAAAAGACATTGGCTTTGCCGTAAGGCAATTTGCCAATGTCTTAATCTTCAACCTATTCCCACTTCCGTAACAACACTATTTAAGTTATGTATTAGCTATTTGCTTGCTTGTGATGATGTATCTTCGGGGAAAATTAATAAGGAGAGGCGAACGTTCCAGGATGGTGCGATTCCATCGTTTAGGTTTAATCAGGTTTGAAATAAAGGAATAAGGGCTCTTTTTAACAGGTAGACCTATTAAAAAGAGCCCTTATTCTCAAGAATTCAGTGATGTCTTATTTATCTATAAAACCGATAATAATGCGTGACGTTCTGACCAGTGCTCAGTTGCGGAGCTGGTGCAGGAGCGACTGCAGGTTTTGACTTCGGGATCAGGTCAGTGCAGGCGATAGCAGGCAAAATTAGTACCAGTAATAAGAGTCCAAGCAAGAATAATTTTGTAATTTTCATTATACATGCCTCCATTTTAATTAGAACCGGTGATTGTTTCGACCGTTCCTTTTCTATTCAAAGTATTTTACCCTCTCGGAATATGCTTGTCAATCCCTTATTTTATATTTAACCAGGATGCCCTCGGAATTCAGAGTACCGATGTTACTTTTTGTCCTCCATCATTCTCTCAAGGCGTAGACCGGAATCCGGGTGGTATGGTCTGTTAAAGGCTTCAGGATATTTCTTTCTCCATTCATCTACATCAACACGCTCAACATCAACCAGGAATCCGCCCGAAACCATTCCCGTGGCATTCTTAGATTGGGTGTTTCGCGGTGTAATCGTATTGATGGCACCACCTCTTTCCAATTCACCGGGAACGATCGAATCATACCTGGCTCCATGATCGATATAGACAACGCCAGGCATAATTCTTTCGGTAACATAGGCTCCTGCAAGTACACCACCCCTCTCGTTAAAGATGTTGACGATGTCCCCGTCTTTTATACCTTTCTTTGCCGCTTCTGAAGGATGCAGCCACATTGTCTGGTAGGCATATCCATCAGGACCAACAATTTTACAGGTCTTTATTTCTCTAAGCCACTGCATATCATCATGTTCGGAATGTACTCTCCACCTGGGATGGTTCGTAGTAACCAGATAGGGATATTTCTTAGCTCTCTCGCTGCTGACTCTCTCGTCATGGTAAATACCTTTTTCAATCCAGTGTGGTACGGGCGGTCTTTCTTTATCATCAGGGAAATGTTCGGCGAGCCGTTGTGAGTAAAATTCCAGTTTACCAGAGGGGGTCGTCAACGGATTGTGTTCGGGATCCTCATAGAACTTCCTCATACCGATCTCGGCTTTTTCCCAATTTGGATCGTTCGGTATTACAAAATGTTCTTTTTCTTTGAATTCTTCCCAGCTGATCATTTTTGTAAGTCCGCTGTTTTCATAACCGACTTTTATCCACTCGTCCACGGATTTTCCGTCGGTATATTCTTCCAGCAAACCCAGCTTTTCAGCTATTGCACATACGACTTCATAGTCACTCTTTGACTCTCCCCTTGGTTCGATACATTTTCGGTCTAGATAGAGGGTTCCATGTTCTGCAGTGAAATTATCCACGCCGATATCTTCATTTTCGAATTTGGTAGTACCGGGGAGAATTATGTCAGCAAAGTGGCAATCATTCTCTATCCAGGGATGTTGCGCCAGTATAAATTCTATCTTTGGTGCTCTGGAATGCTTTGGCTGTATAGTTTGAATCGTTCCAGCATGACATCAATGCCGGTGAATCAGTCCAGATCATATGTATTTCTGAACACCCGTCATTAGGATATTTGTACTGTACAAACTGGTCTTCTACCGGATAGCGACATAAGGTGGTGCCATACCAGGTTAATGGCGGTTCCAATATTGCCTTGTTGACCAAAGGTTTCGGAATAAACTGCGCCGGCAGTTCACCCTCTCTGAAACCACCCTGGTTAGCCGGCACCAGGTCCGGGATACGCTAGATGTCTTGGTACAGGAATTGCATCTCCAAAGAGCCATTTCGGCGGATCTACCTTTACCCCAAAAAGTCCCCATTCAATTGTGCTCACCATATGACGTCCAGGTTTACCCAGTCCCTGCATGCCAAGCAAACAAACTTCCATCCTCATATTTTCAGTGGAATAAGGGCTTCTTGCCATGTTTCCACCATTGGCATGAACGGTAGCGGTTACTTTTGAAGCCCAGTTCTTTGCGAGAGCTTTTATAATCCTGGAAGGAACCGTAGTCTTTTCCTCGGCCCATTTAGGTGTTTTGGGAATGCCATCCTCTTTTCCCAGCACATAATCTGAGAATTTATCAAACCCAACCACATGTGTTTTCACATATTCTTTGTCATAGGTTCCCTCGGTAATCCAGATGTAGGCGATGGCCAGTTGTAACGCCGCATCAGTGTTCGGCCTGATGGGAATCCATTTATCGGCATGAACGGCTGTACCGTAATTTACATCCGGGCAAATGTATACTTGCTTTGATGCCAAGCTCGGTAAACCAGTAGCACAGCCTGCTTACAGTTTGTCCGCCCCAGCCCCAGGGCGTAGTTTCCGGATCACAACCCCAGAACAAGCAGCATGCTCCGAATTTCGAGCGATATCGGCAATAATATTAGACTGGGAGACCTGTTTGCCCAACCGGTTCACAGCCCCATACATGCTTGGCTCCCCAGTACCACCCTTCCCAGCTATCCGGATTTCTGGTCTGTAATGTATAACCGCCGCAAAGCCTGAGCAACTTACGCATGCAGCCATGAGCGGCATGGACTACTTTGGTTTCGCCATGTCCATCACACTGAGCCAGAACGGCAGTCGGTCCGTATTTTTTCTGAATTCGCTTTATTTCAGCGGCGATAATATTGGTAGCTTCATCCCACGAGATCCTGACGTATTTGCTCGTGCCCCGGTTTTGCGGATTCCTTTCACCTTTGGGGTCCCAGTCGACCCTTTTCAGGGGTACATGGTCCTATTTGGTGAATGAACCCGGTTTTTATAAGCAAGTGTAAAGGGTGGAATCAGAGTTTTATTACTGGCTTCAAAGGTCTTGCCGCGAGCAGTGAATTTCCAGGGTTTCCGGTCATATTTCCAGTCAAAGTGGAATGGTCTTATCCGGATGATTTTACCGTCTTTAACGTCGACCATAACGGTATTGCTGTCTTCAGTAACACCGCTAAATGAAAGCCCTTTTACTACTGTTTTTTCTTGTTTTGGCATATTTCCCTCCGATTTTGTTCCCTGCATTCAGAAATTAATAATGAGTAATCTTAGCTTAGCTTCGATAATAAGTCCAACGCAGGCACTTTTTCATTGATAATCAGATATCTATTTGTTAAGTTTGATTATCCCGAGATAGACATCTGCCGCCGTCTTAGCTTTAAGAATCTGAGATTTATATCCTGAAGATTCGATTTTAACTTCGAAATCTTTATTGTCGGGCAAATTTTCGAACTCAAAGTCACCAAAATTGTTGGTTTTCAAGGCCTTCTTTTCGCCGTTTCCGCTTAGACTGACCGCTACTCCGCCGGCACATTCATCTTTATCTCCGTATATGACCGTTCCGGCAATGAATTTTTTAGGCAAACTGATATAACTTACTTTCTCTTTCATGCCGTATTCGGGATGCAGGATTTCTGTCTTCCCAGACGCTACCAATTTGGCTGCCTCGCTCTTGGGATCATCGAGGTCGCCAAATATCAAGGCCCCGCTGGGACATGATTCCACGCATCTCGGTTCCTTGTCGCCATTATCCAGCATATGGGCACAGAAAGTGCATTTTTGAGGGACCTGTTGCTCCTCATTCCATTCTATCACCCGGTAGGGACAGGCAGAAACGAGATGTTTTTGTCCCTTTGCCTTTACCGGGTCAATGATCACGATGCCGTCTTTCCGACGGTAAATTGCATTATCATGAGCCATCTTCATGCAGGTCGCGTCCTCGCAATGCATGCAGATTATCGGAGTATAGGCTACCTTTACCTTGGGATATTGACCTCTTTCCTTTTCAGTCACCCTGATCCAGTTTTGTCCCGTCATAGGTTGAGCAGCTGAATAACCGGGGATATTCATTGCCGGCAAATTCATCCCGGCAGGTTAAAAAGCAGTTATAGCAACCGGTACATTTGTTTATGTCTATTACCATTCCGTATCTGGGCATCTGAGTTATACCTCCCACTTGCTTATTTCTACCAGGCAGGAGTTATTAGCTTCACCTGGAGCATTTTTGGATACCATCCGGGATGGAGTTAACAGATTCATGCAGCCGCCTTTATCGATACTACCGGCTTTGCCTGGCTCAAGCGGATCATAATTGGCCCCAGCTTCGTACGAATGCACCGTTCCTGGCCTCATCCTCTCGGTTACATGAGCACTGCAAAGTACCGCTCCCCGGGCATTGTATACTTTGACGATGTCGCCTTCTCGGATGCCTCTCTTTACGGCATCGGAGGGATTGATTCGTATCGGCCACCAGGCATAACCATCCTTCTTCACACGATGCTGCGGAATATCGTTTAACCATAAGCTTTTATTATCCTGATGCGTGTGATATGAAAATCTGGGGTGTGGAGAAATCATTTGTAACGGATAATCTTTGGTGAGCTCTTTGGTATTGTAGCCTTCCCAGCTCGGTATATACCTTGGCATAGGAGGTCTCTCTTTATCGTTCGGCATCGAACTTGGTCAAAGTCTGTGAAACGAATTCAATTTTACCTGTAGGAGTGGCCATCAGGTGAGCCTTTGGCGTATTCCTATTAGGATTCATAGAATCGGGGGTATCACAGGGTTTCCCTTCATAGAACCAGCGGCAGCGATACAGGAGATTTATTATCATCAGGCAGGGACGGCACTACGAAATAACCTTTCTTTTTGAAGTCCTCCTACTTGACATACTTGGGCAGGTCGGAATATTCATAGATCTTCTTATTCCAATCTTCGAACGAATTGCCTTCGGTGTACTCATTCTTGAATCCAAGTCTTTCAGCCAGCAAGGTATAGATTTCGTAGTCCGGTTTGGATTCCCACAAAGGTTCGATGCATTTATTCCCGATAGATAATCACCCGGTGGTTGTTGGCGCAGTCATTTTCACCGTAGCCGCCGGCAAAGCACCATTCCGAGAGATCGGAATGTTCAAATTGGGTTGAGGCTGGCAGAATGACATCGCCGAATTTGGTCTCACTCTGCCAGTGGCAGTCCTGCATCACCACGAACTCCAGGTTGGGGCTCTGGTACATCTTGACCCATCTGTTGGTCTCAGTCATGGTGCTGATAAAGGAGCCGCCATGCCGATGTATCATTTTGATCGGAGCTCCATTTGGTCCTTCTTCAGGGCAGGTATAACGTTTGAACTGCTGTTCGACACTTTGGCCGCAGAACCCTTCACCGATCCAGCTAATCGGCGGATTTAAAATAGCATCGGGCAATAATAATCGGTAACATTGCTGAGTAACCTTATTCCCTTCGGGGAAATATGATTTCTTGGCCACGGTACCGAAGGCATCCCAACCCGCTGACGAATAACCGGGCATTTTGAAAGAGAAATCGAGCGGAGCGCCGGCATTGTTCCTCCCCAGAAATTAACTCCTGGTTTACCCATGCCCTGCATTGACATGAGCAGTATCTTCAATCTGGCACCATTCGGTAGCATAGGCTTGGCGGCATGCTCCTGAAGCGCCGAAAATTGTTCCGTTAGCCAGCATGGTCTTCTTTGAAGCCCATTCCCGGGCCAAGGCGACGATAGTATGGGCTGGAATATCGCATATTTCTGCTGCCCATGCTGGAGTTCTGGCGATCCCATCTTCTTCTCCCAGAATATGTTTTTTCCATTCATCAAACCCAAAAGTGCGGTTTTCGATGAACAATTTATCGTATGTCTCTTCCTTTATCCAGACATAGGCGATAGCTTCTGCCAGTGCTGCATCAGTGCCAGGACGCGGAGCTATCCATTTATCGCCAAAAACGGAGGCAGTTGTATTACAGTATGGATCGATGAAGATCATTTTGATACCCAGTTCTTTTAACCATGTACGCCAGATGAGTGCTTCCTGCCCGCTGTACATGTAACTGGTACTGTTCGGGTCTACCGACCAGAAGATTATTTGCTCGGTGTGCTTTAAGGCATCCTGGAGCATGTTGTAAGTGTCGGTAAATCCCAGATGCCACCAGCGGCCCCAGGTGTGTATTGCCCCCCAATGCCATCCTTCCCAGCTATCCGGATTATCAAATAATGCAGTGTAGCCTAATATATTAAAGAAGCGGCCAAAAGGTCCCATTTTATAGTGAAGCAGTCCCCAGTTATGATGAGACGAGGTCATGGCAGTAATGGCAGCCGGTCCGTAGGTCTTTCTGATACGTTTTATTTCACCGGAGACGATATCCAGGGCTTCATCCCAGGATATCCGTACGATATTCATCTTTGCCGCGCAGCTCCGGATGTCTATCACCATTCGGATCAAAATTTTTTCTTTTATAGGGATACTTTATCCGGTTTTCGGCGTAAACCCTTGTCCTCTCGGGAACCATCCAGGTTTGTAAAGTGGTTTTTCGAGGCGGTGAAAATTTGTGACCTCTGGCATTAATGTTCCACGAGGGTGCATCAGTTTTGTCGAAGATTATAGGACGCATCCGGATTATCTTGCCATCCTTTATGTGGACTTTTACAGGACCGCCTATTGTGCACTGGGTTAAAATCTGCTCAGACATTTTGCCTCCTATTTCAATGAGCCTTGGTTTTAAGAATTTTGGTTAAAATAAATTAGATAAAGTGATTAGGAACCTGGTCCGAATCAACAAAGCAAACAGTTTTCTTACCTAACAGCAAAGTAATACGGTGATTATGTGCAAGATATGTATGCAGGAACTTCTCAACCAGGCGAACATCGTTATAAGACGTTCGCCTGGTTGATTTACCTGACTATATCACTCACCTGTACCCAACAGGCTGATTCTTTTACTTTTTCGGATAGAGCTGGATATCACCCACATTGATGTCTTTGCTGGCGTCAATAGCCTCCATCTTTCTGGGAAGATATCCTTTCATCTCCACATCCAGGGTATATTTGCCCGGCTCCTGCCTCTCGAACCAGAAATCGCCAAATTCGTCAGTCTTTAAGGTTGCTTTCTTGCCTTTGGCATTGGTCAGAGTGACGGTAACGCCCTGCAAACATTCATCAGCTTCAGGATCGTACACTGCTCCGGCAATAAAGTATTTGTTGGGCAGGCCAAGATAGTAAACCCTGGGCTTGGTCTTGAATTCAGGATGGAGAATCTCAGCCTTGTCTATCCATTCCTTGAGGTCTTTCTCTTCACCGAACTTCAATGCGCCGGTCGGGCAGGAATCGACACAGCGCGGTTCCTTCCAGCCGTCATCCAGCAGATGGGCACAGAAAGTGCATTTCTGGGCTATGTTGAGATCGGTGTTGAAGTAGATGACCTTGTAAGGACAGGCATCAAGACATTGCCTGGCACCGATGCATTTCTCAGGATCGATGATGACAATGCCATCTTTCTCCCTCTTGTAGATTGCCTTGCTCTTGCAGGCGGTGATACAGGGAGCATCATCGCAGTGCTGGCAGATATCATGCATATAGCGGACCCTTACCTTGGGTACCGATCCCTGCACGATATCGGTGTTCTTCATCCAGAACTGCCCGGTATCCGGCTGCGGTTTGGCGATAGGAGTCCAGTCATTGCCTACATGCTCATCTTTGCAGGCAATCTGGCAGTTGTAGCAACCATTGCAGATGTTGATGTCGATGATCATTGCTTTCATGTTTATTGTTCTCCTCCAGCTAATACTCTTTCGAATTTAAGTCCCGAAGCATAGTCATAAGGACGGCTGAATGCTTCAGGATACTTCTTCCTCAGTCCGTCCAGGTCAGCCCTTTCTACCTCAACCAGGAAACCGCTGGTAACCATGCCGGCGCAGTTCTTGGAAGTAGTCGTTATGCGGGCAGATGGTATTGATGGCGCCGCCTCTATCGAGTTTTCCCGGTACCAGCGGATCATACCTGGCTCCATGGTCTACATAGACAACACCCGGCATGATTCTCTCGGTGACATAGGCCCCGCAGAGGACCTCGCCTCTCTCATTGAAGACATTGACCACATCCCCATTCTTGATGCCCCGCTTCTCAGCATCTGATAGGATGAATCCAGACCGGCTCATAAAGATATCCATCCGGTCCTCTTACTTTGCCGGTCACGATTTCATGGAACCAGTTGATATCATCCAGCTGGGCATGGACTCTCCATCTGGGATGGTTGGAGCATACCAGCAAAGGATATTTCTTAGCTCTTTCACTGGAAATTCTTTCATCATGGAATTCGCTCTTTCTCAACCCAGTGCGGAACCGGCGGTCTTTCCTTATCATCGGGGAAGTGCTTGGCCAGTCTCTCGGAATAGAATTCCAGTCTTGCCGCTGGGGGTGGACATGGGGCATTTCTCCGGAGTCTTCATAGAACTCAATCATACCGGCCGGTATTTTCTCCCAGTCGGGATCGGTCGGCACCACATAATATTTCTTTTCTTGATCTGTTCCCAGGTGCACAGACCCGCTTTCTGCAACACCTGAGCCATCGAAACCAGGTTTTATCCATTCCTCGAATGGATTTGCCTTCGGTATATTCTTTCAAGTAACCCAGCTTATCGGCAATGGCGCCCACAATTTCATAGTCGCTCATGGTCTCGCCGCGGGGCTCGATGCATTTCTCTTCCAGATAAACGCAGTTGTACTGGACAGGCCAGTGGTCGGCGCCGATATCATCTTCCTCGAACTTGGTATTGGAGGGCAGGATGATATCGGCAAAGATGGAATCATTTTCCATCCAGGGATGCTGGACCAGAATAAATTCAATTTTTTCACTTCGCATGGCATGATGGAAGGCGTTACCATCATTCCAGCAGGTGGTGAAGCAGGGGGTATCCGTCCACAGCATATGGATTTCGATTTGCCCGGGCAGCGGATAGACATAATGCTTGAACTGGTCTTCCACCGGGTCCATCTGGTCGGAGCTGCCGTAAATATCATACTTACCGCTCTAAGATAACATCATGCAGCATGGTCTTGGGAATCACTGTTTTCTGCTTTCCACATGAAGGGAATATAACCCCGGTAAGCGGCGTTGACCATGGGACGGATCATCGAGGTCGGGGTCAGCATTCCCATCGCCCTGCCTTTGCCCTCTCTCATTCTGGTGTAGCTGCCCAGCATGGTGCCTTCAACGAAGGTAAGCTGGTTGACGCCCGGTTTGCCCAGTCCCTGCATACCCAGCAGGCAGACTTCCATGCGGGCCGGTTCACTGGAATAAGGTCCGCGGATATAAGGTCCGCCATAGCCATGGCGACAGTAGTGCGCTTCGCAGCCCATTCTCTGGCCAGGGCTTTGATGATTCGGGAAGGAACTCCGCATTTTTCGGATGCCCACTTCGGGGTCTTGGGTACGCCGTCTTCTTTACCCAGAACATAATCGGCAAATTTATCAAAACCGACCGCATGGGTCTTGAGATATTCTTTATCATAGGTGCCTTCAGTAATCCAGACATAGGCAATGGCCAGTTGCAAAGCTACATCGGTATTGGGTAGGACGGGTATCCATTTATCGCGCATGGACGGCTGCGCGCATAGTTCAGGTCCGGGCAGATATAGATTTGTTTGATACCCAGTTCGGTATACCAGTAGCTCATCAGGCTGGGCATGCAGCCGCCGCCAAAACCCCAGGGAGTGGTCTCCTGATCACAGCCCTGGCAGATCAAGCATTTCGGTATTCTTGGCGACATCATTAGTAAAGATTGGAACTGAATTCCATATTAAGGCCGACCGGTTCGTTGCCCCAGACATGCTTGGCTCCCCAGTACCAGCCTTCCCAGCTATCCGGATTGCGGATTTGCTGAGTATAACCTCCCAGTCAGCTTCATCAGGTAGGTGGAACAGCCATGAGCGGCATTGACTACTTTGCTCTCGCCATGGCCTTCGGCCTGTAGACAAGATGCCTTCCGGGCCATATTTCTTCTGGATTCTCTTGATTTCGCTGACGACGATATCCAGAGCTTCATCCCAGGAGATTCTGACATATTTGCTCTTGCCGCGGTTCTGCGGATTTCTTTCACCCTTGGGATCCCAGTCCACTCTCTTCAAGGGATAGAGGATGCGGTTGGGAGAATAAATTCTTTTCTTATAGGCGGTACCATGAGGAGGAACCAGAGATTTCAGCGGTGGAATGAAAGTCTTGCCGCGGGCTTCAAATTTCCAGGGGTTAAATTCTTCCGGCTTGTATTTCCAGTCATAGTGCAGCGGTCTGATGCGGACGATTTTGTCATCCTTGACATCCACACAGGCGACGTTCGAGTTGTCGCCGAAGGAGCTCAAGCAGGTACCCTTGATGCAAGTTTTGTCTACAGTGGTAAGTTTTTGTTTTTTTTCTGCCATTTTTTCTCCTTACAAGATTCTTTGTTTTTGAGATGAATTCAGGCAATTCTTTTCTCTATTTTGTATTTTGTTCCCCTCCTTGAATCACCATTTTCTTATAATAAACAACAAAGAGCCGCCGCTCAATAATTTTAAGCATAACTATCCCATAGATAGTCCTTAAATAAAGAGTGTGAGCTTAAAGGGAAAAATAACAAACCTATTTTATATCAATAACCGTATTTGTCAAGTGTATGGTTGCAGAATGCAACTATAGTTTACTATTTTGGCACAATAATCAAAAGTGTACTCGATTTTCAAGTTTCTTAAAGTAGACATTCTGGTAAAACATGTATAATATTCAATGAAGGAAAACTAGAAGGTATTTTCGTTACACGATTTGCCATAATTCCTGAGTGCTGTGACCTATTGTAAGTTACAATTATGATGAAAAAACGTAAGGGTACCCGCAAAGAGTGGAAAGATACCCTTAGCCCGATGGCTGGAGACATTGATGACAGCGCTAAAAAGCTGGAAGAAAATATGTTTCTGTCCATCGTGCAGGTAGCGATAGCCGTACCCAGGTTTTGGGATTTACAGGGAATAAGCAAGCCGGTGAGCCGTCCGGGATTCCGGGTACTTCGCAATTTGATCACTCATAGAGGCAGGATGACGCCGACAGAAATCAGCAAAGAAATATTACTTTCCAAATATGCGGTTACCAGGGTAGTTGATTCCCTGGAGAAAAACGGTTTAGTCAAACGCGAACCTTTTGGGGATGACCTCAGGACGAGGGATGTTATCATTACGAATAAAGGTGTAAAACTTGCCAATGACTGTGCGGATTATCTTACCGAATATGTTATGCGCCAATTTGTATCAGATCTTAGCAACCGGCAAATACAGGATATAAAGATCTTTCTCAAGAAATTTCGAAGTTATTTAGTGGCAACCATCCCTGAATCCCCTTCCTTAACCTCTCCGGTAAAAAAATCGTTAAAAAAAGCAGCAGTGATACAGTAATTCGCTCAACCACTTACTTTTCCAAATAGAGCCGTTATCTGCTAAATCAATCTACTTCTTGAAGGTTACCGGTAAACGCCATACTCTTTCGTAAAGTCAATCATGGTTTTGACATTCTCCGGTTTGGCTTCGTCAACTGCACTGCGTGAAGCCAGGATAAACCCACCGCCTTTACCGATATCATCAATGAGCTTTTTGCAATAGTCTTTCACTTCTTGCTTGGTACCAATTTGCAGTAATGAAGGCGGAACATTTCCCATAATACAGATATGGTTGCCCAACACTTCTTTGACCTTGTTAATATCTGAATTGTCAAAATGCCCAATGACCTTTGCTTTAGGCAGCTCAAGCAGGTATTTCAGACGAGATGTATAGTCACCTTCAAAGAATGGACAGGGAGTCAGGCCTGCCTCAATGAACCCCAGGATCATTCCTTTCAAGGTAGGCCAGTAAAATGTTTCGAACTGCTTTAAAGACATGAAACCCTCTGCACCCCTGTGCAGCGGCATATATACTCTGGGGATACCGGATGCCCTGGCATGGGCAATGGCACTTCGCAGCAGAATGGGCAATAATTTATCGCAGGTTTTACTAAGTTTTTCCGGACGCTTGTACATATCCAGCATCGATCCGCGCATCCCTCTGAGGCGATCCGAGATAATATCAAATGGTGTGAAGGCCGAAACTCTGGTATATGCCGGAAACCCAAGCTGTGTTATTTCTGCATCAAATAAATTCATTTCCGAGTCCCACCTCAGGATTTCCTGTCTGGCTTTCGATAAAGCTTCTATAGAGCCTTCAAGTCCAGGTAACCCTAAAATAGCTGTGGGGCCGAAAAGCAAGACAGTGAGATGTGGTAATTGCTGGAGAGATTGCAATGCTCCATTAACCCTGGGCATATAAGTCCGTATCAAAAAGTCCGTAGGGTCTTCCAAAAAGGTATCGTATTCATCGGCCTTCATATACTCGCCTTCAACGAATTGGAATGTATGATTGGGAGAATACCCGTGGCCGCCCGGCCACAGCATCTGTTTGTGGTCGAGGGCTTCCAGTGCGCATCCAGACATAGGTCTCATGTATAAGTGGAAATCCGGGGCCAGTTCCGTGATAGTTTTTCTTATTGCTAGTTTCCATTTTGTCAGGTCGTAAAAAGCGTCTGCGCAGGTAATCCCGGCATATTTTGCCGGGAAGTAGCCCAGATTTAACATAATGGGGACTCTGTCAGGCATTTTTAGCTGGATGGCATTTTGGATTCTCTGTTCCCTCTCTAAATATAATTGTTCTCCAGTCTTATCCAATAGTTTTGCCCCCTTTTTTCCTCAGAAAGTTTGCATTAAACATTACTACCTCATGAATTGTTTGTTTACGTCTAATACGTTATACCATTATCTGCGAGTAGCCCACTTGCAATGATAGCCAGTAACGAGAGCCTAACCTGGCAGGCTTTTATTTGTCGCTGATTTCTACCCTGCGGTCATTGGAATAAATTATCATTGTCTTTGCTTTAACCAGCCCGATTATTGTTATGCCGAGCTGATTAGCTAATTTAACTCCCAGGTCGGTCGGGGCAGACATAGAAACAAGAATGGGTATGTTTACGTGCGCAACTTTAAGTAAAATCTCTGATGAAATCCTGCCGCTGCTGATTAACACATGATCTGCAGTCGCTATATCTTTCATAAGGCATTCGCCGATGATTTTATCAACTGCGTTATGCCTTCCTACGTCTTCATTAAAAACGAGGATGCTTTTGGTATCGCACAGGGCAGCGCTATGAACGCCGTGCGTGGCTTGGTAGACTGTAGAACGATGCTGAAACTTCAGCGTTAGGGCGCTGACTGCGGGAGCTGAAATGCGAGTTTCCGATTCAATTTTAGTTTGATTTTGTAAATCAGCCAGGTTGTAAAATGCGGCACCCCTTCCACACCCAGAGGTGATAACGCGTTTGTGCAAAATATCGGTTTCAAGTTTACCGTTAGTCTTGGTTGTTATCCTTGCAATACCTTTGTCACTATCGACCAGTACTTCGTTAACATCTGTCTTGCTATTAATAAACCCTTCGGAAAAAAGAAACCCGATAGCTAAAAAATCGATATCTACCGGCGTGCAGAGTAAAGTAACCAGCTCTCTGTTGTTTAAAATTATGGTGAGCGGTTGTTCTCTGGCTACCGAGCCTTCGGTGCTTAGCAGATTATTTTCGTGTAATTTTGAAACGGGAACTCTGGCAAGTTCACTATCCAATAGCTTCAACCTGATGTATGAACCGATATTATTTTAGCAAGGTCTGAATGTAGTCCGGATCATCATACTTCGCATTTATTTTATCATATACTGTCTTGCCATCCATATCCCGTTCCTGTTTTAAAGAATCGAGAGTTTTTTGCCATGCCGATACTGTAGAACCGGAAACGTCATTGCTGAATGCTATGTAGAGTTCTGCCTGAATTACTACGGTGGGTAGGACCGTCACGGCATCAGAACTTATGCCTGCTTGTTGTAATGTTATATCCAGTCCCCGGGTATTACCCAGCCACAGTTGAACCTTACCATCTATAAGTTTTTTCAAGGCTTCACTATCGGTTTGGCTTTCGTCGAGATTGTTGAATCCCTGGGAAGCCAGGAACTGGCCGCCTGCATCCCCTTTATAGATGCCTATCTTACCGGCATTTTTGGCATCTTCGAGCCTGCTTAATTGTATAGTTGAGCCTGCTTTTGTGTAGAAATGCCTGCTGGTAATGCCCAATCGGTCCCACCCACTTGAAAAGACCTTCTCTCTGGGGAGTCCTGTTAAGCGAGAATACTGCTACGTTAGTCCCCTTTTGCAATAAATTTAAACCGTCTGACAGAGGCATAACCTCGATAGCACTCTGTATTCCAAGTTGCTGGATAATTGCTTCCACAATCTCAGTGCTTTGGCCTACTACCCTATTGTTTTTAGCCACAAAATTGTAAGGAGGATACTCCTCGGTTATTATTCGAAGGTTACTTGATGGGGGGATGGGGGTAGTTTGAACGCATGCCGTAACTGCGACCAGGCAAACTAATGAAATTGCCAGCCAAACCCTCATCGGATTAATCTCCTTTTTGCGGCTATACTTCTATTCATATCACTGTACCAATCATCACTCATTTTAATGGTCCTGGTATCGGTCCAGGAAGTGGCCCCGGTATCGGTTCGGGTCTTAGGCCTTGAAATTTAAACATTAGTGTAAAGGTAGCAGTTCCTCCTGCGGGTAATATCTGGGAGGGAGGGGATATTCCTTCAAAGGTAGCTCCGGGAGGCCCGCCAACTCTATATTGCACGCTGTATGTGCCTGAAGGCGCTCCGGAGAAGCTCCAGGGAATTGAGTTACCTGATTCTACATAGGGCCCTTGAACTACGTACCCTACCTGGCCTGACCATGGCTGCCCATTGAGAACTGCGTTGACCGTAATTGTACCTTTAGGCTGCCCTGTAAATTGCAGTGTGAATGTAATATTTCCACCCGGCAGCAGGTTCTGTAATGGAGTTGGAGAGATGCCGGTAAGTGTGGCACCGACCGGACCTCCGCCATTAAAGGTGAGCGTATATTGGCCGGCAGGAATATCGCTAAGGGTTGCAGGCATGGCATTGCTGGATTCGCTACGCGGGCCGGTGAACGAATAGCTTATAGTGCCTGAACCAAGCGCCACTCTCCAGGGTTGACCATCGAGTAAGGCATTAACAGAAATTGTACCGGTACTCGGCTGTGACATGACAAAATTCAGAGTGAAAACTACTGTGCGCCCCCCTGCCAATATTTGAGAGGGCGCTGGAGTGATAGCCCGGAGCGTTGCTCCGGGTGGCCCACCGCTCATATAATTGAGGTTATAGTTGCCCGCAGGTATATTTGCGTAAGTACGGGGCACAACTACATCACTGGTTTGAAATGGTCCGGTGACATTGAAATTGACTGTTCCTGACCACGGCGATCCGTTTAAATTTGCATTAATCACCACATTTCCAGCTGTTTGTTGCGTAGAGAAACTAAAAGTATAAACCAGACTCCCGTTGGGGGGGAGTGTCTGTGATGCTGCCGGGGTGATACCGCTGAGAATTGCCCCGGGAGGGCCTCCTGAGCCATATAAAAGTGTATAGCTTCCACTCGGCAAGTTACTGAATGGCTGGGGGACAACTGTTGCAGTGGTGCTCGATGGTCCGGAAATCGAGTAATTGAGAGGTCCTGACCATGCAGCGCCATTTAAAGTCGCATTTACTATGATGTTCGATGTAAATTGCTTATTGAAATTCAATGTGAAATGGAGTGTGCCATCTCCGGGCAAATCCTGTGATGGGGAAGGCGTTATGCTCGCCATGCTAGCTCCGGCTGGTCCCCCGTAGTTATACGTTACCGTGTATGTTCCAAGCGGCAAATCGGTGAAGCTCCATGGTAATGAATTATCGGTATCTGAAAATGGACCGTTGAGTGCGTAATTCACAGAGCCTGCCCATGGAGCTCCATCCAGTGTAGCGCTGACCCTTACGGTTCCCCTTTTGGTCGGGGAATCTCCACTCGCCGTCTGGAAAGACCATGTCGCTGACCACTCAGAAGTGGCATTTCCCCTGCTGGCAATAACTTTCCAGTAGTACTTGCCATAGTTATTTAGCTTACCGGGGGGGATAATGTAGCGGGGCTCGCCTATATTGTTAGCGTCGATAATAGTTTTTTGAAAATTGATGTCAGCTGCCACCAAAACCCTGAACACAGATGCGCCCCCCCCGCTTCCCCAGAGTAATACCGGTGATTGTGATGGAACGGTGCTCCCGTCCGGAGGAGACGACAATTTAACCACCACCTGCGGCGTGGAATCACAAGCCACCGCAAACAGAAGCACTATCAATAAAACAATGGTCAGTGGAATGCGCATTTACATCGCTCTCTTTTTTTATTTAAATCTAAACCCGATGTTGATGTTTGTCAATAGAGGCACGTCTATTTTTATGCCACCAACGGTATCAAAATAGTTCAATCTTACTGTGCGTTCTACGTTGGGAATTTGGCGTTATTAGTACTTTTGGCTAATGCGAAAGCTACTGAAGGATATTTACAGCATGTCTTTGACATAGTAAATTGGAGTAGTTACTAAAGTAATGCCCATGTCAACATAGTGCTAAAGGATAATGGAGGCATTGTTATATGGCTACGTTCTTGGTATCAAAACTGCCTAAAAGGATTGAGAGGCTCGACGAGATTGCTTACAACCTGTGGTGGAGCTGGCATTCAAATGCTCGAGAAATGTTCAAATCCTTAGATCGCTTTTTGTGGAAGGCAACCGTCCATGATCCTATAAGGCTGCTTCATCAAGTTGAACTATGCAAGTTGGTTGCAGCGGCTGAGAATCCATCGTTTCTCCGAAAATATGATTCAGTTTTGAGCTGAATTTGATCGTGATATATCGGGCGTTGACAGCTGGTTCGCGAAAAAGTATCCAGGCCTCAGGAATAAATGTATGGTCTATTTTTCTCCCGAATTTGCTATCCATAATTCCCTGCAAATTTACGCCGGTGGATTAGGGATTCTGGCAGGCGACTACTGCAAAGAAGCAAGTGATCTTGGACTTCCGCTCATAGGTGTGGGTTTTATGTATCCGAAAGGTTATTTCCGTCAGCGTATTTCATCAGATGGCTGGCAAGAAGAAGCGTATGATGAGCTGAATTTTGAAGAGACTCCAATTACTCGGGTTACTTGCTCCAACGGGAAAGCATTGATTGTAGAGGTCCCCCTTGACTCTAAAACTGTGTATGTCGCGGTATGGCAGGTAAATGTGGGACGGGTAAAACTCTATTTGCTGGACACAAATGTTGAGCAAAATACGCCAGCGGACCGCCAGCTTTCAGCTAATCTCTACGCTGGCGATCGAGAGCTGAGATTGCAGCAGGAGATCATCCTTGGAATTGGTGGTGTACGTGCGTTGAGAGCTCTCAAAATTGAACCTATTACCTGGCATGCCAACGAAGGTCATGTAGGTTTCATGATGATAGAAAGAATTCGAGAACATCTAAAAGCCGGAATTGATTTTAAAGAAGCTGTGAACAAAGTGCGTGCCTCAACGATTTTTACGACCCATACTCCGGTTCCAGCAGGTACCGATACATTCTCACTTGACTTAATGCAAAAATATTTCCGCTCGTATTGGGAATCTCTGGGATTATCCAGAGAATCATTTTTGGAATTTGGGATACAGGCATCCGACCCGACAGTTTTCAATATGACTGTCCTGAGTTTAAGGCTGGCAGATTACCGGAATGGCGTCAGCAAGCTCCACGGTGCAGTTTGCCGCCATATGTGGAAATCCCTGTGGCCTGATATCAGGGAGGAAAAAGTTCCTATTATCTCTGTCACCAACGGGGTTCACGTTCCCACATGGGTTGCCCCACAGATGGCACGTTTATACGACAAATATCTCGGGCAGGACTGGATGGAAAATCATGATAATCCAGCCGCGTGGGAACACATCCTGGAAATTCCGGATGAAGAGTTGTGGGATGTTCATCACTGGCTGAAGGGAAAATTGATTAGCTGTATGCTGGACCGGGCCAGAAAGCGCTGGTGTGAAGATCGGGTCAAATCAGTCCAGGCTCTATCAATGGGCGGGTTGCTTGATCCCGAAGCGTTGACCCTGGGCTTTTGTCGGCGCTTTGCCGAATACAAACGGGCCAGTTTGATTTTGATGGATATCGAACGACTAAAAAAACTGCTTCTTAACAACCTCCAACCTATCCAGATAATATTTGCTGGTAAAGCTCATCCCAATGACGGTTCCGGGAAACATCTTATGAGAGAAGTTTATAACCTGACTACTGATCCTCAATTCGGCAGCCGTATCGCATTTGTTGAAGATTATGATATGCATATAGCCAGATACCTCGTTCAGGGCGTCGATGTTTGGCTTAATACCCCGCGGCTGTATCAGGAGGCAAGCGGCACCAGTGGAATGAAGGCTTCTCTTAATGGAATACCGCACCTCAGCTTACTGGATGGTTGGTGGTATGAAGGATATAACGGTACAAATGGATGGGCGATACAAAATAATACTAAGTCGTATGAGTCCGTCGAAGATGATTCAACTATTGCAAACAGGCTCTATTCTTTACTGGAGAAGCAAGTAGTTCCCTTGTATTATGACCGCGATATTAATGGAGTGCCGCATCGCTGGGTACAGATTGTTAAGGAAGCCATACGTTCCAACGCTCCATTGTTTAGTGCGCGCCGAATGGCAAAAGACTACGCCGAACAGATGTATTTGCCGGCTATTGAACATGGCCAAACCATGGAAAATGAAATTGATCGCTTAATATCTATTGTCAGCGGCAAGTAGAAACCTATCCTCTAATCATTCTCAATTGACATAACGGCATCAAGTTGCCCTGATTACCTCTCCTCCTAGAGGGCGGATTAAGGTTAAGGGACAATTTTATTAACTTCCCTCTCAATTTTTAGATCGCCTGGCTTCTATTGATTTTTAAGGTAGGACTAAAGTGCCAGGGGTAGACTACCTTTTGGTGATTGTCACTCTGCAGGATTGGGCTTATACTTTCTCATAGTTTCAGGGTGTTGTTACTTAATAAACTACCGAGCCAGACTCGGGAAGGATAAGCGAAAGTGTCCAGACAAATTTTTCAGGTTTATTTAGGATCAGATGAGGTTAACCCTGACAAAGCCAGCAAAATTTTAAGTAAAATTAACTCATTAAATTCAGTCGGGGAAGTGATGGCGGCAATCGAAACAAATACCGGACAGAATGGTTTTGCTGTCGGTACCGCGGTAAGAATTGTCGAAGCAAAAATGAAGTTTGGAAAATTCCAAAACCTAAACCAGGTTGCGACCATGCCCGGGATTGGACGCAAGAAATTCGGGCTTCTGGTCTCTGCCTTTTGTGACACAGGCTAATTGAACTCTCTGAGAGATAATGAAGATTCCACCCGAGGTTTAGTGATTGGGAGCGCACCATATCCGCAGTGCCCCAAGCTCATCATAGAACATAGTGATTGGTAGTCAAAAGCAGGCTGAGACTAATGGATATTCCTGTTATGCCACCTGTTTCGGGATGCTTTTGGCGCGGTTTTCCTGCTCCAGATACCAGAGAAGAGCCGATTTTTGCTGACCACGCTTTTGCCCATAGAGCACCATGTCGGCAAAAGACATAAGGTCATCGATGGAACATGGATGCGCCGGATTGTAATGAGCGGTTCCCATGCTCGCCAGTACAGCTTGGTCCGAGCCTGCTGCGGCATTATATGTTTCCAGGTTGCTGAGCAGTCGCTTAGCCATTGTGTCCAGGCTTTCGGGTTCAGCTTCAATGGCAAGGACAGCAAATGTCTCTTCGCTGATTCTGGCAACTATGTCTGAAGTCCGGAATGTGTCCTTCAGGATTTTAGCAGCCTGGATAATCAGTCTATTGCCTACCTGCTGCCCGTGTTTTTCTGTAACTTTTTTATAGTTGTCGATATTTGCCAAAAACAGGTAAAATCCCCGCCCTGTCCGATTGGAAAGTTTTGTTTGCTGCTGTCCGAGTGTGAAGAAACCTCGCCCGTTGCAGAGGTTTACCAGGTCGTCAACAAGCGATAGCGACCGCAGTTCCTCCCTGACGCGCACGAACTCAGTGATATCGTGAAATGCCGATATCCGGTAATTTCTGCTTTCTACTTTGACCTCGGTTGAACGGATTTCAGCAATACCCGGGTCTTTCCCTGGACGCAATATATTCACTTCGTTTGATTCATTAATCTTGTTTTGCAGACGCAGCCTTCGCCCCAGGATTTTTTCAGGAGAAAGGTTAAAGAATTGTTCTGCATTGCAGTTCAGCAAAACAATGCGGCCTTCCGTGTCGGATACAAGGATACCGTCAGTATTGGATTTAAAAACGAGCTGGAAAAGCTCATTCATTTCGTTTGGTGTTATTTGAACCGGGTCTGAAACTATTTCGGAGGGCTCTTTAAGTTTAACTTCCCTGGGGTTTTGTTGTGTCCCTGAATGTATCATCATTAACTCACTGGTTTTTCAGATTTCCTACATTATCTCAATAGTATTGAATCTCTGGGAATAACCACCCGTATAAAAAACACAGCCCGTATGGTTACATTGGGGAGAGGATGGATGCTTCGCTCTCCTTGAGGGAGAGATGTAAGTGAGGGGGGTGAGGATTAAGGTGTACAGTCTTAGTTCTTCAGGTCGGACATCAAATTTATATATATTTCTTCAAGTGCTGATTGTTTTACGGATAAATCTACCAGGGTCCAATTATTATCAGAAATCTGCTTCAATACATTGGCTATTTCCCCTATGTTGGTCGTTTTGAGAGTGTAATTATCGTCGTTTTTAGGATAACTCAGTTCCTGTTCTGCTCTAAATATAACCTGGTATTCTCTTGTTCCAAGTTTATCAACAAGAGCCTTCATCGTATCGCAAATCAGCAACTTGCCCTGTTTCATAATGGCAACCCGGTCGCAAACATACTCGATATGAAAAAGATTATGTGCGCTAAGTAAAATAGTTTTTCCCTGCTCCTTCATTTTCTTCAGATAATCGATAATGAAAAAAGAAGTGAGAGGATCGAGTCCCGAGTTAGGTTCGTCCAGGATCAATAAGGTCGGATCGTGGAGCAGAGTGCGAGCGATGGCGACTTTCCTCTTCATTCCTTTAGAAAACTCTCCGGTAAGTTTATTTCTTTCATCCAGTTTTAACGAATTAAGAAGTGTTTCAATCCGGTCTAGAGCTTTCCTTTTTGGCATTCCATATAATTCTGAGAAGAAAAGGAGATATTCGGTAACAGTCATGGTCTCGTAAAGCGGGCTTTCTTCGGGTAAAAAGCCGAGGGACTTCTTGATTTCGATACTGTGTTTAGATATGTCTTTGCCCATGACTTCAATAATACCGGAGGTGGGGGCAATCAGGCCGGTTATCATTTTGAGGGTGGTTGTCTTACCCGCCCCGTTGTGCCCTATGATGCCCATTATCTCGCCGTCATTGACATCGAGGCTTATGTTGTCAACTGCCACGAATTGGTCGTACCGCTTACTCACGTCTTTTAGTTTGATCATAGGTTACCCGTACGAAGATAATCCATCTATTATATAAGAGAAGTCAATATCTTGTGCCTTAGCCATTATCCCAATAATTGTCCAGTCGGCCATATCGAGTTCTACCATCGGGCTATTTACAAACTGCCTGTTTCATATCATTATTTACTTTAAGGGGCGGCACGATGCCGTTTTAGCAGGAAAGCTTGGACCGATGTTGTTTATATCCCACATACTAATTATTGCCAAACACGAGGTGCTGCGTTTTAAGGCGCGCTTTCAGGGCAAAAACAGATTTGCTGTTATCCTTATTGCCTTTGTTGCTTTATTGATTTTCTTTTTTATGACGGGTACTGATTTTCTAGTAAGCAAGGGGTTTTACAGGGTGGGAATTGCTCCAGATAGTTCAGTGATTAGCGACCCGCGCTTTACCGTGGTAAATCTTGAACATAATGCCGGTTTAGCACTTCTGAACAATAAGGCGATAGACATTTATATTGACACAGATAGGGCTTTTTATCGAGCGGACCTGAGGTCCCAATATGCCGCAGGTGCTTTAAAGCAGTATCTGGGGAAAAGAGAATTGCTGCGCATAGCCAATGAGAATACTATTGACCGCGCCTTCCCGCTTCGAGTTGAAATTAATCATCTTAAGACTAATCCCGGTGTAGGGACCACTGTGACCCTGGCCGATATCATCAAGGTTCCCAGGAGTTCACCAGCAGGGGAATCTGCGCAAAGCTCTGAATCTATAGTGTCCTTTCCCCAGATGACGATGCCGAGTCTCACCGATGAGGCTGTGAAGCAACAGTTGGATGATATGGGGAACAATGTAAAATTACCCAGATTTGAAGCTGAGTTCGTAAGCAACCAGGAGGTAATAATTCCTTCTTTAATGAATCCGCCTATCCCGCTCGCCCAGGTATTGCTGGCGTTTTTCTATATTGTTCCAGTTTTCTTCATCATCATATTCTTTACCAGTAGTTTCATTGAAGAAAAGCTTAACCGGAGGATCAGTATTTTGCTTTCGGCGCCCATAAGGCCACTGGAGATAATCCTGGGGAAAATGCTTCCTTATTTTATTTATTCAATCGCCGTGACTATAGCGATTACCCTATTTTTAAAAGGAGAAGTGCTGCTATCCCTGGCTATTTTTGTCCCTGTCATGCTTTTTATCTTTGGAATCTACCTCGGTGTAGCCTTGTTTTACAGGACATTCAAAGACCAAACCTTTTTTTCCATGGTTGCGGTCACTTCAATTACTGTGTTTCTGGTGTTTCCTGCAATGTTTAGTGGTATCAATAATCTTAGCTATATATCGCCGCTTTCTCTGGCTATGCAAATGTACAGGGGAGAAGTATTTGGCTTAAAAGAATATGTCTTTTCCACCGGCCCGATGTACCTGGTTTTCGTACTTGCATTGATCGTAGGAACCAGGGTATTCAATGAAGAGTACCTCCTGAATTTCAAACCTCTTTATAAAAAAGTAAGTGAAGCAATTTATTTTGCTCTGGATAAAAAACGCATTTCCATCTCAATATTTTTACTCAGCTTGCTTGTTATACCGGTCGTGTTCATTGTGCAGCTCGCGGGCATCGTATTCGCTTTTAATTTACCAATGCCCTTTGCCCTCTGGCTTTTGCTTTTTGCAGGAGTCGTAGTTGAAGAGACTGCGAAATCAGCAGGTATTGCAGTTCTGGTTAAATACAATCTGGCCAGATCATGGCACTATATAGTAGTTCTCTCGATCATTTCGGCTCTGGCATTTTTCCTGGGTGAAAAGATTTTGCTCTATTTTTCTATGAGTGTCATTTCGGAATCAATTTTTACTAACGTTCTCTTCAGTTCAGGCCTGATCTGGCTGCCCCTGGCTGTGCATATTGTTGCGACCTGTACTGTTTGCCTGCTGACTTATCGCTTGGGGACAAAGTATTTCGTCTTTGCGCTGATAATGGGTTCTGCCATCCATCTCGTGTATAACTTATCTATTATGGGGACAATGAAATGAAAGCATTTATTCCCATGGTTCTCAGGGAGTTGCGGGCGGTCAGGAAAGAGAAAACTATCATGTTTGCCATTCTCATTCAATTTTTTATAGCTGCATGTTCGTCAATACTGTTAACCGGCCTTATGGCTTTTTACGATCCCGATTCTATTGGTCAAAATACAAATATCAGCATCAGGGTTGGACTCATCGGAGATATTCAAAATGAGCTCAGGCCCTTTCTCAGAGAACGCAATATTTCAGTGGTAAAATTCAATGATACCGACAGGGCTGAAACTGCTTTCAGGACGGGATACATAGAGAGCATAATATACCTGCCTGCTGCGGAATCCGGCATGGTAAATATGAAGCTGGTTCTTCCTGAAATGGATGCCAGGGCGACCGTAGCCCTGATGATATTGAAGGGGCCGCTGCAACAATATGAAGATTATTTGCGAAAACAAAATGGAATTCAACTGCGTTATGATGACCTTAAAGGTAAACCCAACGCTACCTATGAGTTCCTTTATACAATCATAATACCGGTACTTATGTTCTTCCCTGCTTTTGTGGCAGGTAGCATGGTGATCGATAATGTCACAGAAGAAATAGAGAACAAAACCCTGGCAACTCTGCTTTCAACGCCCGTATCATTGAACCACGTATTCGGGTCAAAAGTTATGGCATCGCTTATTATTGCGATTATCCAGTGTGTACTCTGGCTGATGCTCCTGCAACTTAATAATTTCACAATACAAAATCCTGGGTTCGTGTTGCTCTTTGCAATTATTGTTGCCACACTATCATCATTAACCGCTGGCCTGGTTTCCATGTTATTCAGGGACAGGGAACGCTCGCAATTTATTTATTCTATTGTGATTGTGATCGGTGCCGGAGTTAGTTTATTGCTGGATCCGTCTCCCACCGGAATGGTGGCGAGATTGGCAACAGGTGACCCTTTTGTAAACCTGGGGCAAATAGTGATCTATTTTCTTCCGTTGGTAATCCTGGCTATAGTTTTCTTTAGAATATCCAACAAGTTAATTGCAAAAGCTGTTTAAAACAAAGAACCACTAAATAGCAGCGACTAGCGGTTACCAGTACTTGGTTGCATTAATACGGGTATATCTTCTCCCCTCACTTACGTCTCTCCCCAATAGGGCGAGAGGAAAACGTAGAAATCTTCCCCTCAAGGGTAGAGAGAGTACGGGTTTAATTTTACTCCAGAGTAGAGAGAACTATCTATCCCTCTCAATTCAGGTGTTCCCTGAGCGTAGTCGAAGGGCAGAGGATTAACGTGAGGGTCACAAAGGAGAATATATTTTAAGGTTGATTTATACAACTAAGTACTGGTGTTGTTTTTTGGCCACCAACCCCACCAGGTTTGTTTCCCGCACCTGGTACATTTGGCGCTGAAAGCAACGAGGCCTTGAGAATTGCATGAATCACAAAGGAACATCTGGTTCATTGTGGTACCTTTGCTCCTTTGAGCTTCTGCCAGAGCCATCTCCATTTTAGTGAGACGGTTTGTCAGGTCTCTCACCGCCGTGCGGAGAATTTCTGTTTCGTTAGGGTGGCCGACTCCCCTTCTTGTTTTCTGGGCGCGGGGAACCGGTTGAGAAGTTTTAGGATGCGAAGTTGATTGAAGAGTTTTTGAAGGAGGCCCAGGTTGCTGCGGCACAGGTTTCGTTTTCAGCTGTTCAATTTCTGCTTTAGAAACAGCAACAGCTTTAGGTGGAGGTTGTCTTTCAGGAGCAGCGTCCTTCGGTTTTTCTTTCGAAGTACTTTTTCCGCCAGTCTGGGGCAGCATTGCATCAATAGCGCCTTGAGTTAAGACAACATCATCTGCCATTAATCATAGTCCAGTATCTCTACAATCAATTTGCGCTGGAATTCAGCTTTTGAGAGATCTATTTCATATGGTTTCTTCAGGGCTCCTTCTTTAGGATCCACACAAACACGTACAATCGGCCTGCCCACGAAACCCAATTTTGCATCTGATACTATGCATACTTCCCCTGTGTTCAATTTAACTGTGAGACCACTGCAGTAACAGGCGACACGCCGCACAAATAATTCGACAAGCTCAGGGCTGAAAACCTCGCCGCCGTACGCCATAATAAATTCAACAGCTTCGTGGGGTAAATACTTCTTTTTCACACCGGGCCTTTGTGAAATAATTGCGGTATATTGATCGGCAATCGTGATAAGCCGGGCAAATTGTGATATGTCTGCTCCCTTCAATCGCTGGGGATATCCGTTCCCATTCCATTGTTCATGGTGCTGCAATACTGCTGTGGCTACTTCCCCTTTACAATGGTTATTCTGCCTGAGCAGGTTATATCCTTGCTTGGGATGTTGTTGGACCTTGAGCAGTTCTTCCGGAGTTAATGCTTCTTTCTTTTGTACAATCTCCTGCGGCAATATAATGTAGCCGATATCTTTAAGCAAAGCGGCAATCCCCAAATTGCCCAGTTGAGCTATTTCATAGCCCATAGCCTTTCCCAGTGCCATACTGATCAGTGCGGTTTTGACCGGCTGAACGTACATGTAATCATCCTGTGATCCAATCGATGCAACGCTTATCTCCCTGACACTTGACAGGACAACTTCCTGCGCCATAGCATTTGCCGCTGTTGTCAGGTCGATGATGTTTCTTTCATTGAGGTTCATTTTGCCAACGTTTTCAGTGTTTAGTTTCAAAAGAGCCCGCGCTGCTCTACCTTCAAACTCCGGCGAAATAAGCGGGCCAACCGCAATATCAGCCGTACGCCAATCCTCAACAAAAATCTCAGTTATTGCTTTGCCCTTCAGCATAGTTATGGATTCTTCGTCCAGTTTTATTTTTGAAGGCAAAAGTTTAGCGCTGAAATTATCGTAAACGGCATGTCCCAGAACCATACCGGGCGCGGCAAATTTTGCAGTAATACGTCTCATTAAATTATTCCCATAACAAGGATGATTGGTTTTTTCTTTCCAGTTATTGAGGGGCTTTTCATATAGTTCTCAGTAACCAGCCATATTTGCTATTATAGGGACAGGAATCACCAAAAACTTCCCATCGATTTGTCCATCAGGTGAAGCAAAAGTTGCTGCCATAATGCAGGTAGTGTCCCCTTCTATCATCATAGTGGTCAGGGGCACGTTCAGAATTGCTCCAGCCATATCTACCACTACCGCGGGAGGTGAAGGCAAGAAAGGGACTCCCAGATAATCAGATATGACATTCAAAAAGAAAGACCCCATCATATTTCCTATTTCACCAAGAACAGATCGATCCATTTCAGATAGGTTTTGTACAGATTGGGGAGCTTCACCCATTAATGCCTTTATCAATTTTAGAGCAGTCTCGGGTTCATACCCAACTAATAAGTGTCCTTCTTTATATCCGCTGGATTGAAGATACACTCCTACCATGAATGCGTCCGGGCCTCCGAACAAGTCCGGTATGTCCCTTACCTTCATGTTTTTTACATTAAATCCGACTATGTTGACCTGTTTGCCAATCATCCTGGACAGGCCGAAAACAGCGTTGTTAGTACCTTCACTGATTAATTTAACTGTATCTTGCTCACTGAGCTGGCCTTTCGCTGCGGTCGCAGTTATCTGCATGTATTTGCTCCTCTGGTCAATAATATTTCTTGATATCCCTGGATATCAATTGGGTGCTATTCTATAAAGATTCCGTCTCCACTAATTGTCCATTGTATTGATTGGTCAGAGAAGCGCCAAATGGCTAATAATTATGAGTAAAAAGAATAGTGCTGTAAATTATTTAAAGCTTTTTCCGGATTTTACGTTGACAAAACTTGTAGATATAGTAACCGACTGCTCCCACGATGGCGATCACTATACAGATATCGATGATATTGCTGTATTTCATCACTTCTGTCCAATTCGATTTTAAAACAAAACCTATGGAGGCAAGAAAAGTATTCCAAATAGCTGCTCCTATTAATGTATACAGAAGGAATTTGGGCAAATTCATCTTGCCTATTCCTGCGGGAATAGATATAAGGTGCCTCACCACTGGAATAAATCTGCAGATCAGAATTGTGATATCCCCTCTTTTGTTGAAATATTTTTCCGTTAAATTGAGATGATGTTTATCCAGGAGTATATATCTCCCGTATTTTTCAATAAATGGTCTGCCTCCCCACTTCCCGATGTAGTAAGAAATGAGTGAACCAATAATACTTCCCGCGGTGCTAAAAAGTATTACCAGAGGGAAGTTGAACTCACCGCTGACGATAAGGAAACCCGCAAATGGCATTACTGCTTCGCTGGGTACTGGTACAACCATACTTTCCAGTGCCATTAAAATAGTGATACTGGCATAACCGGTGTTACCTATGAAATTTACTATAATGTTAACCAGAGATTCAGTGAAACCCATACCCTTTACCCTATCGAATCATATCTTACCTTAATCCTATTTCATATACCAGCAGAAGTACCTGAATTGTTTTATCAGGAACAAATTATTGTAAAAGGATGTCGTATGATAGTATTAGATGTGATAGGAGGTGATGATGAGTAACAAATATATCCGCTTCTTCAAAGAAATCGGGATACGCGATATACCGATTGTGGGAGGTAAAACTGCTTCTCTTGGTGAGATGTATCGAAAGCTTAACCCCCAGGGTGTCAAGATTCCCAATGGGTTTGCAATCACTGCTGAAGCCTACCGCTATCTGCTTACCAGTGCAAATGCATGGGATCCTTTGCATGAAGCCCTGGATCGCGTTGACCCAGGTAACCTGGAGGATTTGGCGCGACGTGGTAAAAAAGCACGGGGTATAGTATATGGCGCCCCTCTGCCTGATGATTTGCGCAAGGAAATACTGGAAGCGTATAACACTCTTAAAAGCGAGTATGGCCCTAATTTATCGGTGGCGGTTCGCAGCTCCGCGACCGCCGAAGATTTACCTACCGTGAGCTTTGCCGGCCAACATGAAAGTTATCTCAACATTCGCGATGATGAGATGCTTTTAGATTCATGTAAACACTGTTTCGCCAGCCTTTTTACGGACCGAGCCATCCATTATCGTATTTATCACGGCTTCGACCACTTCAAAGTATTTCTCTCGATAGCAGTAATGAAAATGGTACGTTCGGATCTGGCCGCCAGCGGAGTAATGTTTTCCCTTGATACAGAGTCAGGGTTTCGGGATGTGGTGTTCATAACTGCTTCTTATGGACTCGGAGAGAATATAGTGCAGGGAGCCGTTGGACCGGATGAGTTTTATGTGTTCAAACCTACGCTGGCTCAAAATTATCGTAAGGTGTTAACCAGGACGCTGGGTCCCAAGGAAATGAAAATGGTGTATTCGGAAGGAGGGTCACGGCAGACTACGCGCAATGTGCCTACTCCGCAACCTGATCGCGAACGTTTTTGCATAACCGATGACGAAGTACTTGTTTTATCCGAATACGCAGTGAAAACCGAGCAGTACTACAGCAAAATTGATGGTCACCCTGTACCTCTGGATATGGAATGGGCAAAAGATGGAGTGGACGGACAACTTTACTTGGTGCAGTCTCGTCCTGAAACGGTTGCGTCTCAAAAACGGGGAAATATTCTCGAAGAATACATACTCAAAGGGAAAGGAGAAGTTATTGCCACTGGTCGTTCCGTAGGCCAAAAGATAGCCACCGGGAAGTCCCATGTAATTATTGATGCTTCACATCTTTCGGAGTTTAAATCCGGGGAGGTATTGGTAGCTGACACTACAACACCCGATTGGGAACCGGTGATGAAAAAAGCTGCCGCTATCGTTACCAACCGGGGCGGTAGAACGTGCCATGCTGCAATAGTCAGCCGTGAACTTGGCATTCCTGCAGTGGTCGGCACGGAAAATGCCACGTCTCGAATTCAACCCGGTGAATTGGTCACTGTTTCCTGTGCTGAGGGGGATGTGGGAGTAATCTACAGGGGTCAGGTACCTTACGAAATCAAGAAGACGGATTTAGCTGCTATTCCTCGGCCCCGGACGAAGATCATGATTAACCTGGGTAACCCCGAGCTTGCTTTTAAAACGAGCTTGCTGCCGAATGATGGGATAGGATTAGCCCGCATGGAATTTATTATCACTGAATATATTAAAGTACATCCCCGGGCCCTCCTTCATCCTGAACAGGTGAAAGACGAGACGGAACGAGCTGCCATCGAGCATCTTATCTTTGGTTCTAAAACTCCCGCGGACTTTTTTGTCCAGCGTCTTTCTGAAGGTATCGGTTTGATTGCCGCTGCTTTTTATCCTAAACCAGTTGTGGTGAGGATGTCCGACTTTAAAAGCAACGAATATGCCAGCCTGCTTGGAGGACGCTTTTTTGAACCGTTAGAGAATAATCCCATGCTCGGTTTCCGCGGCGCATCACGATACACCCATCCAGATTATGTAGAAGGGTTCGCCATGGAATGTGCCGCGCTAAAAAGCGTACGAGAAGAAATGGGACTCACCAATATAATACCGATGATTCCCTTCTGCCGAACAGTTCCTGAGGCCGAGAAGGTAGTGCTTAAGATGGCAGAATTCGGGCTTGAACGAGGTAAAAAAGGCCTCGAAATTTACGTAATGTGTGAGATTCCCAACAACGTTGTTCTGATCGACTCGTTTGCCAGATATTTTGATGGTTTCTCCATTGGATCCAATGACCTTGCGCAACTCACCCTGGGAGTGGATCGTGATTCTGAAATAGTGGCCTTCGACTTTGATGAGCGTGACCCGGGGGTCAAGGAGATGATCCGGCTCGCGGTTGAAGGTTGCAAACGTAATAAAGTGCATTCCGGGCTTTGCGGCCAGGCACCTTCAGATTACCCGGAGATTGCCCGAGTTCCTGGTTGAGATTGGCATCGATTCAATGAGCCTTAATCCCGATGCAGTACTCAAAACTACATTGCATGTCCTGGAAGTTGAGAAGAAACTCAAGATTAAAGGCAAAACATCGTGATGATAGTGGAAAACCGGACCCCTCTTGCTCTATCATCGAAGTTCTCTCTTACCAACAATAGTTTTTGAACCCATACTATGTGGTCTAGCTGTTCCAGAAATTGTTCTTCCCCCAAATTGCAGATAAAGCAGATAAAGGGGTAGTCTGTAGGAATAAAAAGAGCGAGGTTTCCGGGTTTTCATAAGGCATTTATTCCAAAGAATCGTGTATAAGGCTAAAAACGGGGGTTTGGGGGTGTCCCCCATCTCTTTCCCCCAAGATTGGGGGATCAAGGGGGCTGAAAATAGCAACGAATGGTATCCTTGTATATTTATCTGGAGGTAATACTTCATGCTTGAAAAAGTAAAAATTGCCGCAGTCCAGACAAATCCCGAGATAACCCGGAACAAAAAGAATCTGGAAAATATTCAGTCCGGAATCCGGGATGCTGCCGATCACGGCGCCCATCTCATTGTATTCCCGGAATGCGCTTTAACAGGTTACATGTTTACCAGTAGAAAAGAGGCTATTCCTTTTATGGAAACAATCCCTGGTCCCAGTACCGACAAACTGGCAAATCTCTGCCGTGAGCTCGGGGTCCATGTTGTCATCGGACTGCTGGAAATCGACCGTAACAAATGCTTTAATGCAGCAGTTTTCGTAGGTCCGGACGGCCTTATTGGCTGTTACCGGAAAAATCACCTTCCCTTTTTGGGCATAGATCGTTATCTTGATCGTGGGACGTAAGGCCCTTTGAGATCTACAAAACAAGCAATTGGTAATATTGGACTTCATATCTGCTATGATGGTCATTTCCCGGAAAGTGCCAGGGTAATGACATTACTTGGTGCAGATATTCTGGTGCTGCCAACTAATTGGCCTGAGAGCAGAAAAAAGGTACCCAAGTTTGTCATCTGCACACGTGCTTACGAAAACAAGGTGCATTTTGTGGCAGCAGATCGTGTCGGGAAAGAGAGGGATGGCAGTTTTATCGGAAATAGCCTGATAGTCAATGCCATGGGAGACACTCTTGCCGAGGCAAGCAGTGTCAAAGAGGAAACTATCTACGGCGAAGTGAACCTGGCCGACGCCAGGCAGAAAAGGGTCGTTTTCGAAGCCGGTAAATTCGAGATTAATTTTGTCAGGGACCGGCGTCCTGAGCTCTATACCAGGATTACTGAACCCGTAAAAGATTAGATCACAAAAACTCAGGGTCGTTGAGCGGAGTCGAAACGAACAGAACCGAAAGGAGACCGAAGGAAGATCCGTTCTCCTTTCTGTCATTCTGGAGCGTAGCGAAGAATCCCCTTGACATCGCCATTTAAACTTTCAAAGTATGATTTTTTATTTCTGAAATATGGATTATATAAAAGTTTTTGGTAAGTATCGTATACGTGGAAGGGATCCTTCGTCGTCCCGATGCCCTGATGCAATCGGGACTCCTCAAGGATGACAGTAAAGGCATTCAAACTGTGTGCTATTATATAGGCAGAGGTGTTTGGCATGTATAAGGTCAGATGCAAAATGATTGCTTTCGATGGTGATGAAATAACTTTCCCCTGTCATTTTGGATATAAAATCGGCGATGAGTTTTTCTATGATGGAGTGCACTTTACCGGCAGAATTTGTCCCGGTCTGTTCGCATCAATGATGCCTGTTATCCATGGCACATTTTTACAGGGAAACAAGTATTCGGAAAGCATTATGTACCTGTATCGGGGTTACGACGTGCGTGACCCGGGTATGGCTCATTATGATGGAGCCGGATTCCGGCCTGAAAAAAACCTGCCAGCGGGTTATGCAGAAAAGCTCAAGCAGGTTTTTCACCGTAATCCCAAAACCGGGAAAGTAAATGGAGGCCATTTTGTGTGCACAGGATAGCAGAACCGTGGCACATTTTATCTGTGAGCCGGTTGATTTAAGCGTCCGTGAACGCATGGTCTACTAAACGTCGAATGCGTTTGTTGTGCTATTGAATGTCCCAGGGCATTGCCAACGATCTTCAACGATGCACTCACGAGCGGCCCCGCCACTCTCGCAAAGAGCGACGCGAGATCAACGGTCGTCGTCGATCTTGCGTCGCCGGCGATTCAAAGTCTCCAGAAGTACAGTACTGATGTTCATCTGGAGCTGTTGCGCATCTGTTTCTATATCGATGATTCAATTCTCATAGTTTTGATCATAAGCCAGGTCTGCCGGATCAAGTCGTTCATAATACGGAAAAGCTAGCGTCCCTGGTGATCGGGGCGCTAGCCGAATCAACAACTATTGGTCTTGTTTAACAGCAAGGGTTGTAGCTGTATGAACAGTACCGTCAGCGTTTTGACAATGAAATAGGAGATGGTAATTTGCAGAACCGCCTGCGGTTTTACTCATAAAGACATTATAAACTCCGTTGCCAGGTAAGCCGGCTAGAGTAATACTCGGACTCGTTCCTCCGTCTGGAGCCGTAGCACTAGCCGCCGAAATGCCTTTATGAACCAGAACACTCATTTGTATATGATCTACAGTGGCTACATCATCAATTGCGACAAGAAGATGGTCGGTACCGATACCGCAAGTTACTTGAACATAATCGACGGATCTGGCGGCGGCGCCTAGACTATCGTTGCGGTCATGCGCCTCCGCGATGCCGGCTTGTCCTGCAGCAATCAGAATTGCGGATGTTAATAACATTTTCTTCATAGTAGATTTTTGCATTTTAATCTCCCCG
>CAWAQY010000026.1:0-59846 GCA_963784375.1 uncultured Chloroflexia bacterium
ATAGGCTACACCGGGCATAATTCTTTCGGTGACATAGGCTCCGCAGAGGACCTGACCTCTCTCATTGAACACCTTGACCACATCCCGTTCTTGATGCCTCCTCTTCTGCGGCATCTAACGGATGGATCCAGCCGGTTCATAAAGATATCCATCCGGTCCTTTGACTCTTGCCGGTATCGATTTCATGGAACCAGGTTAACATCATCCAGCTGGGCATGTACTCTCCATCTGGGATGATTGGACATGACCAGCAAAGGATATTTCTTAGCTCTTTCACTGGAGATTCTTTCATCATGGACAGTCAGCTCTTTTCAATCCAGTGCGGAACCGGCGGCCTTTCTTTATCATCCGGGAAGTTGTTGGCCAATCTCTCGGGAATAAATCTCTATCTTGCCGGAAGGTGTCGATAAGGGATGTTTCTCCGGATTCTTGTAGAAATTTATCATTCCGGCCGGATATTTCTTCCAGTCCGGATCGGTCGGGACGACGTAATATTGCTTTTCTTTAAGCTGTTCCCAGGTGACCAGATCGGCGACACCCGAATTTTCAAAACCGAATTTTATCCATTCCTCAATGGACTTACCTCCGGTATATTCTTTAAGCAGGCCCAGCTTCTCAGCTATAAGACAGACAATCTCGTAGTCGCTCTTGGATTCACCGATAGGCTCAATGCATTTCTTTTCCAGGAAAAGTGTATCGTAATGACTGGCGATACCATCGTTCCTATATCATCTTCCTCGAATTTGGTATTGACCGGCAGGATGATATCGGCAAAGACGACAATCGTTCTCCATCCAGGGATGCTGGACTACATAAGTTTCGATCTTGGGGTTCCGATAGGCTTCGTGCATACTGTTGCTGTCATTCCAGCAGGTCATAAAACAGGGCGTATCGCTCCAGATCATGTGTATTTCGGAGCAGCCTTGGATCGGATAGACATATTTCTTAAACTGGTCTTCGACCGGCAACATCTGGTCTGAGCTGCCGCGAATATCAAAATGTCCATTAAGAATAGCATCATGAATCATCGGTTTGGGAATAATTTGTTTCTGAGGCGGGAAAAATGGCATATACCCGCGAATCGCCCTGACCATGAATAGCCTCTTGACACCTCCCGGTGTTGGCGGCGGCACCTTGATATGCAAAACGCCGGCAGCAATGAAATCCATGATTGATACCATGCTGATCTGGTTTGCTCCGGTTTGCCTACTCCCTGCATGGCCAGCAAGCACAACCTCCAGCCTGGCCGGTTCATGGGAGAATGGACCCCTGATATAAGGACCTCCAAGACCATGTGCTATCGTTGTCCTCTTGGATGCCCATATCCGGGCCAGGGCTTTAATTATGCGGGATGGAACGCCGCATTTTTCCGCTGCCCAGGTGGGTGTCTTGGCAATTCCATCTTCTTTGCCCAAAACATATTCTTCGAACTTATCAAACCCAACGGTATGGGTAGCAACATATTCTTTATCATAGGTACCTTCCGTAATCCACATATAGGCAATGGCCAGCTGCAGGGCGGCATCGGTATTGGGCAGTATCGGAATCCATTTATCGGCATGAACCGCAGCTCCATAGTTTAAGTCCGGGCAAATATATATCTGTTTTATGCCCAGTTCGGTGAACCAGTAGCACAACCGGCTCGCCATCTGCCCTCCCCCAAATCCCCAGGGTGTGGTTTCCGGATCGCATCCCTGGAATAAGTATCATGTCGGTATTCTTGGCAATATCCGGGATAGAGATTGGTCTGATATTCTGACGCTAGCCCTACAGGCTCGCAGCCCCAGACATGCTTGGCTCCCCAGTACCAGCCTTCCCAGCTATCCGGATTTCTGATTTGTTGTGTATATCCTCCCAGAAGATTAAGAAGCAGTGTGGAGCAGCCATGGGGGCCATGCACCACTTTTGTCTCGCCATGTCCTTCACCCTGAACAAATATCGATTCCGGTCCATATTTTTTAACCATTCTCTTTATCTCGCTGGCCACGATATCGCTAGCCTCGTCCCAGGAAATTCTGACATATTTGCTTTTTCCCCGGTTCTGCGGATTTCTTTCCCCCTTGGGGTCCCAGTCAACCCTTTTCAGAGGATATAAAATCCGGTTGGGGGAATAGACACGCTTCTTGTAACCTGTGCTAAATGGAGTTATCAGGGACTTCATAGGCGGCTCAAAAACCTTGCCGCGTGCCTCCAGTTTCCAGGGCCTCCATTCCTCGGGCTTATACTTCCAGTCATAATGTAATGGCCTGATCCTGACTATTTTGCCGTTTTTAACATCAACGGCAGATATATGCGAGCCTACAGAATGACCGCTAAAACCCATACCCTTGATGAATGTTTGTTCCCCTTTTCGGGCTTCCCTTTAGATGCCATTTTTCCCTCCCTAATTACTTATTTTCTTCCCCGAAACAAATTTTTAGGTACAAGCAATGCTAATTAGCTTTTTTACTTAGATAATGGCATATCTCCCAGGTTCACATCCTTTTCCGTGCTGATTGATGCTATCGTCTTGGCAGCAAACCCTTTGGCCTCTATCTTCAATGAGTATTTACCCACCTCCAGACCTTCAAACCAGAAGTCTCCGAAGGCATCTGTGGCCCTGGTCCACTTCTTACCATCCGAGCTCAAGGTACAGGTGGCTCCTATAATTACTTCCTTGTCTATGGGATCATAGACACAACCAGCGACAAACTTCTTCGGTATGTGCAAGTAGTGTACCCTGGGTTTGGCTTTATACTCAGGATGCAATACCTCTCCTTCTTTTATCAATGCCTTGAACTCCGACTCCTCCCCAAACCTTATCGCCAGCGTGGGACAGGCATCAGCGCACCGGGGTTCTTTCCAGCCGCTGTCCAGTAAATGGGCACAGCCGGTGCATTTCTGGGCTATATTGAGGTCTTCGTTGAAGAATATGACATGGTAGGGACAGGCATCTACACAGCTCTTGCAGCCCGTGCACTTCACCGGGTCGATGATTACCAGCCCATCATCTCTTTTGTAGATGGCTCCTTCTACGGGACAGGAGGGCATGCAGGGTGCATCATCACAATGCATGCACAGTATCGGGACATAGTGCGATTTAACCTTGGGCACCGTTCCCCTGACAAACTCGTTCTGCTTCAGCCAGAACTGCCCCGTATCCGGCTGGGGTTTGGCATAGGGTGTCCAGTCATTGGCTACATGCTCATCCTTGCAGGATATCTGGCAGCAATGGCAACCGTTACATTTGGCGATATCGATAACAAAAACTTTCATTTATTTACCTCCTTCGACTACCCAGGCATTAAACCGTAGTCCTGAAGCCGGGTCATATTCTCTTTCAAATGCTTCTGGATATTGCTTTCTCCATTCTTCCATTTGTGCCGCAGTCACCTTTTCTACCTCAACAAGATAGCCGCTGCTCGCCATCCCGGGGCAATTCTTGGAAACTGTTCCCCTTGGAGAAATGAGGTTTATAGCGCCGCCTCTGTCCAGCTTGCCCGGGATTATCCAGTCAACTCTGGCTCCATGGTCCATATAGGAAACTCCAGGCATTATCCTTTCCCATACCTTTGCGCCGCAAAGAACCGAGCCCCTCTCATTATATACCTTGACGATATCACCATCTTTGATCCCTCTTTCAGCAGCTGTTTTGGTGGTTCAACCAGAGAGGCTCGTACATGTAGCCATCAGGGCCTTTTACTTTGCAGGTCGCGATTTCCCTGGTCCATGATATATCATCACATTGAGCATGCACTCTCCATCTTCCATGATTTGACATCTGGAGCAGAGGATATTTCTTAGCCCTTTCACTGGAAATCCTTTCATCATGCATTTCGCTCTTTTCAATCCATTTCGGGATCGGCGGCCTTTCCTTGTCATCAGGGAAGTGTCTTGGCCAGCCTTTCCGAGTAGAACTCCAGCTTGCCCGATGGCGTGGGTAGAGGATTCTTCACAGGGTCTTCATAGAACTGTCTGAAGCCGGGCGTGTCTTTTTCCCAATCCTTTGCGGTCGGGAAAACCACATACTGTTTTTCCTTGAATTTTTCCCAGCTGATAAACTCGGGAAGTCCCAGATTATCATACGTAAATTTAATCCACTCCTCCATGCTCTTACCCTCTGTAACTTCCTCATACTTTCCCAGTTTTTTAGCTACTTCGCACGCGCACTCGTAATCGCTTTTGGACTCGCCAATAGGCTCGATGGCCTTTTTCATGTACATGGCATTCTTGAAGTCGACACCCTGGGGGAAGTTGTTGATCATGATATCGTCAATCTCATAGAGGGTATTTACCGGCAGAATTACGTCGGCGCAAAAGTTATCATTCTCGAACCAGGGATGCTGGTGCAGGATAAATTCTATCTTAGGGCTTCTGAATACCTCTACTGTTTTCATTCCATCGTGCCAGCAGGTAGACATACAGGGGCTATCAGCCCAGAGCATGTGGACTTCTGAGCAGCCCTCAACGGGATATGTATATTTAATAAACTGATCTTCGACCGGCGCCGAGTTCGAAGTCTTGCCCCACCAGGAGATAGGCGGATTGAGAATGGCGTCGTGCAACTTGGTCTTGGGGAAAAATTGTTTCTGATGCACGCGGGAGCCAGCGATCATGGAATACATTACACGGTCTTCAAAACACCATTCTTCACCTGAGTGTTCGAAACCATACCTCATGATCTTGGGCACTTCGCTCCTGGGCTGTCCCATCCAGGTGATCGTATACTGGTGCACTCCGGGACCACCAAGGCCCTGCATGCCTAAAAGGATACATTCCAACCGGGCAGGTTCGCTTGACCATGGCCCTCTGATCAAGCCGCCACCGAAGTAATGGCCTATTGTCGTTTTTACAGAGGCAAACTTTCTGGCCAGTGCCTTGATAGTCCATTCCGGAACTCCACACTTCGGTGAAGCCCACTCAGGAGTCTTGGGTATTCCATCCTCCTCGCCCATCACATAAGCCTTAACTTTATCGAACCCCACCGTATGAGTTGCTACATATTCCTTTTTATAGGTTCCTTCCTTTATCCAGGTATATATAACAGCCAATTGCAAGGCAGCGTCAGTGTTGGGTAATACCGGTATCCACTTATCGGCATGAACAGCAGCGCCGTAATTCAATTCGGGGCAGATATATATCTGTTCTATGCCAGCTTCTGTCCAGAAGAAAGACAATTTACTGGCGAGTTGACCGCAAAATCCCCACGGTGTTGTTTCGGGGTCACCTCCCCAGACCAGAACCATATCAGCATTTTCGGTAACATCTTTCATCACATTATCATGGGGTAACATATGGCCGGAAAAACCGGTTCCCCACACATGCTCGGAGCCATAATACCAACCCTCCCAGCTATCCGCATTTCTGATGTGCTGGGTGTAGCCGCCCAATTTCTTCAGCAGCCACATATGTAAACCATGGGGGCCCTGCAGCATCTTGTTCTCGCCGTGCCCATCTCCCATTGCAAGTATTCCATATACACCGTATTTTTTATGTATTCTCTTTATCTCGCTGGCTATAATATCAGTAGCCTCATCCCATGAGATTCTTACATATTTGCTCTTGCCGCGGTTTTGAGGATTTCTCTCACCATTCGGATCCCAATCGACCCTCTTTAGAGGATACTTTATCCGATTGGGAGAATAGACTCGCTTCTTGTATGCCAGTGAAAAAGGCCCGGGTAATGATTTCCTGCTCGGCCCAAAAGTCTTCCCGTTCCTGTTAACTTTCCAGGGATTCATTTTCTCCCAGTTATATTTCCACTCATAATGTAACGGCCTGATTCTGACTATTTTCCCATTCTTCACGTCGACTGCCCCGGCGACTCCACCACCTGGTATTCCCAGGAAACCTATACTCCGGACAAATGTTTCTTCTTTGCTTTTTGTAGCTAGCTTCTTTTTTGCATCTGGCACGTATCTCCTCCTCATAACTTTCATGCTCATACTACTTCGAAATAAAGCTCAACGACATAAACGGTGACGATTTTCTATAGTTGGACTACGTGAGTGGGGAATATATAGGTTTATCTGCCACCCGTAGCAAAATCTGGTGGTTGATTACAAAAAGGCCATTCAACATCACCTCCCATGTTTTTCGTATCATTGGATGCCGTAAATTACCAGAAAACAAGTATATCACAGCACAAGACGCATGTCACCATCCCATTTGAATGTAGCATATGTCAAATTTGTAAAGCTATGATTACAATTGAACACATCCCTCTCCTGTTGCAGCATTTACAGGCCCGCTGAAACGGAGAAAATGTTATAACATTTCAAATATTATCATCCCGATTTTATGACTTTTCAATGTTCGGCGTTATAAGATAGGAAATCTTAGTGTAAGAAGGAGAATTGATATGGAGGAACAACAGCATCTTAAAAACCCTGTAAAGGGAGTCGTTCCCCTTGATGGAATTCGAGCCATTCATAACGCATTCCGCAAAGACATGATGGCAATCGATGCGGCTGCCTACACAGCCGCTCGAGGACATGGCAGCCTGGACCTGGTTTTGAAACGTTACATTTTCTTCAACGAGGTGTTAGTGTGGCACGCCAGCGGAGAGGAAGAAAACGTATTCCCGGCACTGGAAAACGTTGCTCCACTGGTGGCAGAAGCCTACGAACGAGACCATCGGGGTCTCGATTCACTGTTTGAGTTGCTGAACAAGGCAGTTAATGCCTCTGATAATTTGGCAATTGCCCGTGCGACGGCTGCATTTAACTTCCACCTGAGCATTCATCTAAACAAAGAGGAGGCCCACCTGTATCGAATATTCAATGATAGGGTGTCGCTGCCGAACCAGGGGGCTATAATTGGGAAAATGGCCCAGAAGATACCCCAGGAGCGCTTCCCCGAAGTAGTCGCCTGGCTTTATCCGCTTATAGGGCCTGAAGACCGGGAAAACATGACCAGGATTTGGCGGCAAGCTTTGCCCGAGCCGGCTTTTGCGAAAGTAACCAGGCTTATCCAGACGGCTATTGGAAACGACTGGGTAGAGCTGACCAATAGGATCCCGGAGCTCAAGTAACCGATTCACCGCGATCGTACGCTTATCACCGCCCACAAAACAAAAGTTTGTTTACTTTTATGCTGTTTCTGTTGACAACTGCCTTCCATTGAGTGCAATATGATGAAAAACAATACCTGAGGAGGGATAAGAATGAACGAAACATTATTATCCATCAAGAACAGAAGAAGCACTAAAAAATTCCAGGCAAGGCAGATAAGTGAACAGGAATTACAAGCCATATTGGAAGCTGGAATTCTGGCTCCGAACGCAAGAAATCAGCAGAAATGGCAATTCACGGTGATGCAAAAGAAGGATTTAATGGACAAAATGGTGGTCATAATTAAAGAAAACATCATGAAATCCAATAATGAATTTTTAAAACAAAGAGCTAGTGTACCGAATTATCACACTTTTTATAATGCGCCGACGGTCATCATGGTTACGGCTGATGAAAAAGCACAGTGGATAGAGTTAGACTGCGGTGCAGCAATGGAAAATATGGCACTCGCAGCCGAATCAATGGGCATTGGTTCTTGTATCATAGCTTCTTCGGCTTTTCTGTTTGAATCAGAAAAAGGTAAAGCATATAGAAAAGAATTAGGCATCCCCAAAGGGTACAAATATATTTGCACCGTGGCTTTCGGATACAAAGAAGGCGAAAATCCAAATCCACAAGTAAGAAACAGAGAGGTAGTAAACTACATCAGATAACTTTGGATGAGCCAAACAGCGAAATAAGTAAAACGTACATTTGTGAAAGAATATCATTAATATCTCAACTACTTTTCTGAATTTTATTCCTTAACGACGTACCATATGGATGTGCTTCTGGCTATGATAGTACCATCTTTGAGGGCAAGGGTAGCTTCAGTTTCTACCAGCCTGGGGTTATTGTTGGTAATCCGTCCTGCAAGTTGAATCACCTCTCCGATGGGTGCCATCTGGGTAAACCTGACTTCGCTTTTAGCAGTAACACATTTCAGCCCAGCGAAGCGGATTGCGTAACCCGAGGCTTCATCAAGAAGAGTGAACAGAATACCACCGTGGGTAAAGCCGGGCCAACCCTGATGTAATTGACCGGGAATGAACTCAGCTTTTGCAATCTCTCCATCCCTGGTAAATTGTAGTTTTAGGCCTATAGTGTTTTCTTTACCGCAAGCAAAACAATAATTCTTAACGGGATCGTCGATTTTTACTCTGGGGACCTGCATTGTTCCCTCCCTTTCTCCGTTGGACCTTCCTATCGGGATTTAACCTTGTTATGGTAAAAGTTAGCCTGGTCATTGTCAAGAGAGCACGTTGGCTGAGTCTAATATCGGTCGCTGAACACAGTTAAACTACAGCCAGATTTATTTCCTGCTGGCCGTTTCGACCAAGCTCAACACCGGTAAGGTTAGCTAAATGAATAATCGGTGGCGTTGCACAGCCGGGTAATAAACGAAAATCCGACTGCAGTTTTGTAAATATAACAACGATAGCGTATAGTTGAGGTAGTTTGTACGGGTATCACTACAATCAGGTTTGTTAATTCACAATAAATATTTTGTATCTTCCCATTGTTTTTAATATGAAACGCGTTATCGTTCGAAAAAAGGCTCCTGAATCAACCCTGATCAACGCACCACCTGTTGTCCATGGAACTGCAATTACACCGGTATTTCCGTTAAATTTAACCACGGATGATCAGGACTTACTCAATGACCCTATTCACATTTATCTCAGGGCAATCGGCAAGGTCACTCTTCTTACGTCTAAAGAAGAACGATCATTAGCAAGTAAGATAGAAAAAGCCAGGTGTTTGGGGAAAATTGAGCGCCTTTGCTCCGAATGCTCAGACAAAACATTCACCCAAACCGGCGTGATGCTTGCTTTACTTCAACTTCTCATTCACTCTCTTTTCATAACCAAAATCATTTTCGATCGGCTTGGGATGGTACATGAGGACAGCTTCAACCGGACCATACATAATGATAAATTGAGAGCTGTTATCGATGGCATTATAGAAGAGGATTTCATAAATTCTATTGCTGCTGAGCAAGGATTAAGTGCTGTAGAAATATGGCAGCGATGCAAAGAGCTTTCGAATTATAGCAGCCTTTTACCTCCCCAGGTATATGATTGTATCGGCGATGATACTTCCTGGAGTGAGATGGAATCATTGGTGAACCCTCCTGTTGACACCAAATTTCTACTAAAGCTGCAGTCAGTAAGCGGGTTGTTTAAAGAGCATATACGAAATATAAAAGCTGCGGCTGAACAATCGGAAAAACACCTTATTGAAGCAAACTTGCGTCTGGTCGTCAGTATAGCCCGGAAATACGGAATGAACTATTTACCGCTACTTGACCTGGTGCAAGAAGGCAACATCGGGTTGGTCCGCGCCGTAGAGAAGTTTGATTATAGAAAAGGATATAAATTTAGCACCTATGCCACCTGGTGGATCAGACAGGCTGTCACCAGGTCAATAGCTGACCAGGCACGTACCATTCGTATCCCTGTGCATATGATAGATGTTATGAACAGGCTTAAACGAACGAATTATCAGTTATCACAGGAATTCGGACATGATCCCAGCAGAGAAGAAATCGGGGTGGCTATGGATATATCCGCGGAGAAGGTTTCGGAAATATTGAAGTTATCCCGACAGCCATTATCTCTGGAGACACCGGTCGGAGAAGATGACGAGGGCCGGCTTGGAGATTTTGTTGAAGATCAGTCTTCGATACCACCGGCTGAAGAAGCTTTAAGAGAATTACTTAAAGATCAATTAAGCGAGGTGCTTTCGGAGCTTAGCTTCAGAGAGAGAAGAGTTATTACCCTCAGATTCGGTTTGGAAAATGATCGTCCCCAGACGCTGGAGGAAGTGGGTAAGGAATTCAATGTAACCAGGGAAAGAATACGCCAAATCGAAGCCAAAGCTTTGCGCAAGCTGCGTCATCCCAGTCGCAGCCGTAAACTAAAAGATTATCTTGATTGAAAAACCTTCCCATATCGTTTCGACAAGCTCAACGAACGGGTGTCTCATTCGCCCTCCGAGGGAAGTCGAAGCCAGCGTCTTTAACTACGATACTGGCTTTTTCTGCCAGCCCAGGGGTGGAAACCATGAGCCGTCCTGGCTCACCGAAATTACCTTGCCGCTGGGACAGAGGGGAAAGCATTGACGGCAGTTGGGACATTCTTTGGAAGCTACCTCAGGTATAAATTTGATTTCTCTTTCCACACCTCTTCCAAAAAATCCAACTGCATTTGCTTTTTTAATTTCCGAGCAGTAGCGAACACACAAACCACACAAAATGCATTGAGTCACTTCACCGGGAAATCGGGATTTTCCTACATTGTATTTTTGAGCTAAAGTCTCAAGCGGACCGGTTGGGGAAAGTGGCAAGAGCAGCTCTATAAGCATTTTGCGAATCTTTATTACGCGGTCCGATTCTGTTTTTACCACCAGATTATTTTCGACTGGGTAAACGCAGGAGGCTACAAACCTCGTTTTACCATTCTTAGTTATCTCTACCGTGCATAACCGGCATCCCCCGTATGAAGCCAGGCGGTCATCGAAACAAAGGGTTGGGATTTCAATCCCCGCCTGACGAGCTGCCCTGAGGAGGGTCACCCCCTCTTGAGCTTCAATAGTTTTACCATTAATTTCAAGTTTTATCGTTTCCATAAATTTCCTCACTTCCGTGTTATCTTTATATCACCGGCAGATGCAGGTACCGGCTCACCCGAGAGCTTCACCACCGCTCCAAAGCGAGTAGGGCAGACATCAATACAGGTTCCACATTTAGTGCATTTTTCCTGGTCTATGACATGTACTATGCCCTTGCTTCCGCTGATAGCTTCCACAGGGCAATCCCTGGCGCAGATCAAACAAGCCTGGCATTTCTCGGGAACAATGTAGTAATTTATGAGCGATTTACAAACACCGGCGGGACAGCGCTTCTGGTTAATATGCGCTTCATATTCATCTCTGAAATACTTAATTGTACTCAACACCGGATTTGCAGCGCTAGTGCCAAGGGCACAAAGAGAAGCGTCCTGCATTACCTGAGCAAGGTTTTCCAGCAATTCCAAATCGCCTTTTTTACCTTTTCCACTACAGATATTATTAAATATGATGAGCATCTGTTTTAATCCCTCTCTACAGGGCACGCATTTGCCGCATGACTCGTCGCTAAGGAAGTTAACAAAATACCTGGCAATATCCACCATACAGGTATTTTCGTCCATTACGATCATGCCGCCAGACCCCATCATGGAACCTACTTTGGTGAGCTCATCGAAATCCACTGGCAAATCGAGCATGCTCTCAGGAATACAGCCTCCTGATGGCCCGCCAGTCTGAACAGCTTTGAACTTTTTGTTGTTGGGAATGCCGCCGCCTATGGTGAAAATAATTTCCCGAAGAGTGGTCCCGAAGGGAACTTCTACCAGACCGGTATTATTAACCTTACCCACCAGGGAGAATATCTTCGTTCCTTTGCTGCCTTCGGTACCTATGCTTCTAAACCAGCTCACACCTTTATTAATAATCAACGGCACATTTGCCCAGGTCTCCACATTATTAAGTGTGCTGGGCTTTCCTTCTATCCCGCTAATTGCAGTTCGTATATATTTTGGCCTCGGCTCTCCCACCCGTCCTTCTATGGCATTCATTAAAGCACTGGATTCGCCGGAAACAAAAGCCCCTGCGCCACGGTGCACTTTAACATCAAAACTAAAATCTGAACCGAGTATCTTTTCACCCAGAAGCCCGTATTCCCGGGCCTGTTCGATTGCTTTGACGATGTTTTTGGCAGCCATGGGATATTCCTGACGGACATAGACATAACCCTGCGCGGAACCGATCACAAAAGCACCGATAATCAATCCTTCCAGCACGCTGTGTGGATTACCTTCCAACAGAGCTCGATTCATGAAAGCTCCCGGGTCACCCTCATCGGCATTGACGATGACATATTTAGGTTCCCCGGGAGCATTCCGGGTCGTTTCCCACTTTGCCCCTGTCGGGAAACCACCACCACCTCTGCCCCGCAAGTTAGCATCTTTAATCATCTGCAACACGTTGTCGCCACCCAGTTCGAATAGAGCTTTTACCAGCGCTGAGTAACCACCAAGTGCAATATAATCATCAATACTTTCCGGTGAAATCAGGCTATTATTCCCAAGAATTATGCGGCGCTGGTGTTTATAAAAAGGAATATCTGCCTCATAGGGTATGGGGTTTCCTGTTTTTACATCTTTGTAGAGTAAATGATCAACCAGTTTATTATTGATAACAGTCTGAGATATGATCTCTGATGCATTTTTGGTGTTTACCTTCATGTAACAAATTTGCTTAGGATAAATTGTAACAAGGGGTCCGCGTTCGCAAAAACCGGGGCAACCTGTGCCTTTCAATACAACTTTTTTCTGCAACTCCTGGTACTTTATTTCGCTTTCAAGAGCCTGAAAAACTTCATTAACACGATATGCCTGGCAACCAGTGCCAATGCATACCATAATACGGGGAAGATCAGGATTACTCTGAGCAACTAATTGCTTCCGGTATTTTTCTAACTCTGCTGGAGATTTAAATTTTTTCATAGTTCTCTTCACCTACCTATTTATAGCTGGCAGTAATTTCCTTGAGCTGTTCTACTGAAGGGTTACTGTAATAGTCATTATCTATGGCAACAACTGGACCCAATGCACAGCAGCCAAGGCAGTTTACTGTGTTCAGAGTAAATTTTTGTTCCAAATCTGTCTCACCCGGTTTGATTTTTAATACGTCAATTACCCTGTCCAGGATTTTCGGGGCGCTTCGCACCTGACAGGCTGTTCCAAGGCATACCTGCACATGATGGCGGCCCTGCGGAACAAGGCTGAATGCTTTATAGAAGGAAGCGATATGATAAATTTGCGACCAGGGAACGCCCAACCTTTCCGCAACCCATAACAGCGAAATCTTGGGCAGCCAATGGTTCTGTTCCTGTATATCAAGGAGTATCTGGATAAGAGAATTTTTATCACCATGATACTTGTCCAGAATTTTTTCTACGTTATGAAGCTCCAGCACCATCTGGTTGATAGCCTCTTCCTTTTTACGGATCTGGCGTATGGCTTCGGCATGGCGCAAGGCTTCTGTTTCCAGATTTCTGAGCTCGGTGTTCATGGCAGGTTGGTTAAGGCCGAGAGAGTAATACTCACTCAAAAGTTCCAGGCCTCTCATCAGAATATCGCTCTTGCTCCGGCTGGAATTTTTCTGAAGGCGAGATAAAGCCTGGTTTTGCTCCTCGCTAATTCTCACCCCTACGAATTTAGATTTGCTCTTCTCTCTTTTCATATCGGGCTCCTCGCGTTTAACAGTTTAACAAAACTTCTCAAGGTTACTCTTTCACTTCTTTTTTGTCAATTCATTTGGTTCATCGCTGAGATCAGAGCATATTCCACGGGAAAATTTTTCTGCCTGATAAAAGAACGTCTGTCAAAAGAAAATCCCATCAATTTACAGAGTCAGGAGCTGGTATGGTCCAGACCATTATCCAAGGGCTTTACAGATTCTCCTGTACCAGATATTATGGTAATGGTGAAAATTTTTCTGCTGCCAATAGTATTGCTCGGGTTACTATTAAACCTGGCTTTGCCAATCAACGCTGAATCCCCGCGCCCTCAGGAATTTCGCGGCAGCGTGATCGTTAACGGCAACCCAACCCCCCAGGGTTCGATGGTTACCGTTCGCACCGGAGGTATCCAGATTGCCTCCGTTACTACCGATGCTAAAGGAAGGTATGGTTTCAATTCGCCGTTGCTCGTATCAGCCCTCTCCGGCACTTTACTCGAATTTTATGTAAATGGAGCTAAAACCAGGGAAACAGCCACCTGTAAGTCCGGAGAAATCACTCTACTTAATCTGACAATCGATCCGGGGGCAGTGGACCAGAATTTCACAATGCCTGACACACATGCTGCGATAGCTCCATCGACTGGCAATTATACCATTTCAAACTTGAGTATAAGCCCGACATCGGTAAAGTCCGGAGAACTGGTAACAATCACTGCAGATATAACAAACAGCAGCGGGACCACAGGCAACTACAAAGTTACAGTAGTTGTAAATGGAGTGAACGAGATAGAGCAAGCCCTTTCCCTGGGCCCGGGAAAAACACAGAAGTTGATATATACGCTGACCAAAGAAAATGCCGGTACTTATGATGTTGCCATAAACGATCGGAATGGAAGCTTCTCGGTTACCCTGTCCGGCACCTCATGGTTTGCCTCGCTTACCCGCGGGCCGTGGTGGGTATATACCATAGCCGGCATTGGCATCCTGCTGGTCATTCTCGTCGTCATTCTTCTGATTAGCCGGCGAAATTCAAGCTACTTCTAAAACCCTACCCATTGACTTACGTTTTCCTGCTGAGCTTGTCGAAGCGAAGACACCTTGTCATCCTGAACATAGTGAAGGATCTCCGTCTATGCTACCCGGATATGGGTCAAGTCGCGGGGATTCTTCGCTGCGCTCAAGAATGACAAAGAGGTCTGTTCGTTAGCTGAGCTAGTCGAAGCCCTGTCTATCTTAGCTCGTTCATTTCGACAGGCTCAATGAACGAAAGTAATCCGTTGGTTTGTTAAGCTCAGCCAACGGAGAGCGAATCCCGTTCGCTGAGCGTAGTCGAAACGACTGGTGATAACCTTTAATCTTTGTTGACTACCCATACCCGCAATGGTACGATAGTATTAATTTGGTTTGTTGATAAAAGGTTGTTACAGGTGACAGGTACAAAGGAGGCAAAACATGGAAAGAGATGCTGTTGAAAAATTAGTCAAAACGACTCTTGGTGAGATAGAGAAAGTCCTTGGCAGCAAGACTGTGGTTGGCGAACCTATAACTGTGGGCGAATCAACTATAATCCCGCTGTTGAGTATAGGCTTTGGCTTTGGGGGCGCCGGGGGTGCCGGGCTGGTTGGAGACAACAAAAAAGAGGGACCCGAAAGCGTGGCCGGAGGAGGTGGAGCAGGGGGCGGAGTCAGGCCCATTGCAATCATCATCATAGATAAAGACGGCGCACGTATCGAGTCAATAAAAGGCGGCATGGCATCCGCTCTGGAGAAAATCGGCGAATCGGTCCCACAGATAATGGAAAAATTTGCTGACAAATGGGGTGAACGAAAAAAGGAAGGGTAAGATTAGTTGTGGGTCGTCATTGCCCTGGCTTGCATTGTGCTCCTCATTATACTGTTGCTTTGTATTCCTATTGACCTCAAGTTTTCCGCAGGAATCAGTGAAAACCCTCACTTCAACATAAGATTATTATGGTTTTTCGGTACTGGTGGACCATGAATTAAGGAAAAGAGGCAGGAAAACCAAAACAATAACAGCGAAAACTAAACAAAAGCACAAGCCAAACGCCGCCGCTATCTTTCACATACTTAGAACCCGGGGGTTATTCGGTCAGCTCTGGCTTCTGGTAAAAAGGATTAAGAGAAGTTTCAGCATCAAAAAGCTGCTGGTACGTGTCAAGTTAGGATTTGAAAATCCTGCGGACACCGCACTGCTGTATTCTTTGGCAGGACCGATTAGCTATCTTTTCGGCAAGCCCTCCTGCGATATCAAACTGATGCCTATTTTTGAGGGCGACCTGTACTTCGAGGCTTATCTGAGCGGAATGGCGAGGATAATCCCCATCCTGGGTGTTTTAGCCGGGCTGCAATTTGTTTTCTCCTTGCCTGTACTGCGTATTGTTAAAACAATGGCTGTAATGAGATGGAAAAGAGCCTGACAGGTGTAGAGAAGCCGATATCGCTGCAGGGATTTACCATTATCCCCATTTGGAAAGTCTCTTTACGTTATTCTTGTTCCGCCGGCATTACAATTTTTGGTACCAAGAAAGTTGTCGCTGCCGTTATCATCGGGCCGGAATCGAAAAGGGCGCTGGGAATAGACGGGGAAGAGATACCATTAGATCGATTGGTGCAAGAAGTACCCGCTCTAAAAGAAGCGCTGGAGAAAGCCCAATAATAAGGGGAGCAAGTTACCTTGCCCCCCTTGGGAATCACTTTTCTCGCCCCAGCCCTATTTCGGTCTTACGACCGCATGGTGTGCTTTCAAGCAGATTACACTAACCATTAGATGGGCCAAGACCGAGTTTGAGTCGCCCTGCTACTATGCAGGGCCATACAAATCAACCTGCCAAATTCCTAACAAAGATTGAAGCTTCACCTTTCTCACCTCCCGAAGCTTAACTCGGACGGCATAACATAGCTTCTAAAATAATTATAAGCTCACTAATTCAAATCTGTCAAGCACTGGTTGGGTATCACAATTCTGCATCAATGGTATCATTGCCTCAGTGGTAAAAAGCGGTTTCATATCGCTTTTAGCTTTTTCATCCGGTCAATCTCCGCATGACTCATTCCAAGAAGGCCTGTCAAAATTGCCTGGTTATCCTGTCCCAGATCCGGTGCAGGACGGTCAGCCTTGCAGGGCGTGCGGGAAAACTTGAACGGAGTGTTAACAACTTTCAAAGTGCCTGCCTGGGGATGCTCGATATCAAGAAACATTCCCCTTGTTTTCACCTGCTTATCGTTAGCTACCTGGTCAATCCTGTTTACCGGTCCACAAGGAATTCCAAGTTGTTCCAGTTCTTCAACCCATTTCTGAGTAGTCTTCATCTTCATTGCCTCGTTTAAAATGGGTTCCAGCACTTTATAGTTCTGAGTGCGCAGCCAGCCAGTCTCGAATCGCGGATCATCCATAAGATCAAGCCTATTTATCGCCGAACAGTAAAGCGGCCACTGGTTTTTTATACCTCCCCTTAATGCCACAGAAACATAACCATCCCTGGTGGGGAATACCTGAAATGGTGTAATCACCGGATGCCTTGTTCCCAGAGGCCCCGGTATTTCACCGGTATTGAGATAGCGGACAAATGCGTTTTCCTGGACGGTTATCTGGCAATCCAGCATACTTATATCCACCAGTTGTCCCTGGTTGCTAACCTCTCTCTCCCTTAAAGCTGCCAGAGTGCTGATACATAAAAATAGGCCTGCTGCAATATCGCCGTAAGATACGCCCGGCCTGATAGGCGGCCCCCCCGGCTCTCCTGTGATACTTAGAACCCCTCCCATCGCTTGAATAATAACGTCAAACGCAGGTTTGTTGGCATAAGGACCGGTTTGACCGAATCCTGAACCAGCAACATAAATAATCCTGGGATTACGAGCCCTCACCGATTCATAGTCGAGCCCAAAACTCTCCATTGTTCCCGGCACATAGTTCTCCACCAGGACATCGGATTTCTCTACAAGTTTGAGAAATAGCTCACGGCCATCTTTCTGCGATAAGTCCAGTGTCAGACTCTTTTTACCACGGTTTAAGCTCAGAAAATAGGTGCTCACATCTTTCACAAAAGGGCCGTTTCCCCGCGCAATATCACCTACTTCCGGCCTTTCTACTTTAATCACCTCGGCACCCAGGTCGCTCAGTATCATAGTCGCAAATGGACCGAATAAGACCTGGGTTAAATCAAGAACTCTGATTCCCTGCAAAGGAGTTGCCATTTATCACCTCGCTCACCTTATTGATTTATTCATTTCTTCCGGAACACACCGTATAGCGGTTAACAGTCTAGCATAATCACGTTTCCTGACAAAATAAGGAAACACGATGGTAATTCAGAGTTTTCGGAATTTATCTCCAGATGGCATCCGGTTAAATTTGATTATTCGTAAAAGATGTGCATATCATACGTGTATAGGTATGATCTTATTGCCGGACTGTTATATGGGTGAGGTATACCATGAAAAAGGAAACGAACGTTTTAGAACAGGAATTTAAGCTGGGCATGATATTGGAACAGGCACAGGCGGCATTCTTCGCTTCGAAGGAAAAGGAACTGGCACAATACGGCACTTCGCCTATGAAGATTGCAGTGCTCTTTATCGTCCAAAAAATCGGCAGAGAGGCAACACCTGCTGAGATATCCCGTTGGCTGGTACGAAGGTCCCACACAGTCTCCGGCCTTTTAGATAGAATGGAAAAGGATGGCCTGGTCACCAAAAGTAAAAACCTTCCTAAAAGGAACCTGGTCCGGGTTACTATCACAGATAAAGGGAAAAGAGTCCTCCGCCAGTCTCTGAAGAGAGACTCCGAGAAAAAGATATTTGCTTCGCTGACGCAAAAAGAGAAGGCACAACTTTATACTCTGCTGGAAAAAATCAGGGATAAAGGACTCAAGCCCGCAGGATTTTCCAAACCCCCATATCCAAAATAGCTATCCCCAGATAGCGTCCATAATCTTAGTACGCATTACCAGCCAGACCGGAATAAATGCCGCCACCAAAGATACTGCCGATAAGATTATTGCGGTTCGTACAACGAGAGGGAAGTCACTGGTAAAGAAAACAGGACCAAACGGGAAATAAAAAGGATTACCCTCTTCATAAGGTATTACGGCATAAACAAAAAGTATCCAGGAAAAAATAAGCCCGATTATGACATAAAACATCGCCCTGACCAGATAGGAAGAAATGATGGGCATTCCTTTGATACCGATCGCTCGTAATATTCCAATTTGCCGCCGCCTGTTAACCACATCCACGTAGGTCACAATAAATATGGTGATTCCGGCAACAAGGGCATTCACAAAATTGATTATTTCATTGATGATCTGAAAGCTCGTGGTCATACTATTTACAATACCCGCATTTTGTTCCCAGGTCTGAAAATCAAGGTCTGCTCTCAATGTATTTATCTTCTCAATAACTTGTTTTGAGGCAGCATCATCCTTTAGCTTAACATTGACGCTGGTCGCAGTTTCCCGGGCGGAAGGCATAACCTCCTCAAATTCGAGTTCGGATATATGGGCTTGAAGGTCAGTTGAGATAAATCCAGTTCGAAAGATACCTTTCACTTTGTACTCTTTCACCAAACCATTGCCGAAACTTACTGTCACCTTGTCACCGGCATGGACATGGCGCAATGAGCGCGCATACAACTCAACGCTCTCATCATCGCTGCCGGCAAGCTGAACACCGAGCAGAATCTGATTCCGGTCTCTGGGCTCAAGGTAGCTGCCTTCGATAAGATACCTGGACACATCGAAGACTCTCTTTTCTCTTTCCGGCATGATGCCATATACCGTACAGTTGAGACGCCATTCGTCCCCCTGCTTATTCTTATATTTCATAACCGAGACAATGCTGTTCCTGGCCGTAGCAGCGCTTACTCCATCGATAGATTCTATCTGGCGAATCAAATCGTCAACATGGACTATTTGAGTATCATGTCCCCTGGGATTAACTATAATATGGCTTGAATAATTGGTTATCACCTGATCATTCGCACTGGTAACAAGTCCGTTGAGCAAAGCGGGAACAAAGAGCAGGTTCAAGGCTATGAGCACCAAAATAAAAATGGTTAAAAGGGTAACCCCTATATTACTCCGCATGATGGATTTTCTGGCCAGGAAGAAGGTCACCCGCAGAGATGATATCATTGCATCACGCTACCTCAGCCCCTGTTCTCTCGATAATTTTCCCATCTCTTAACAGTATGACATTCCTGGCATATTGTGTATCATCCGGGTCATGTGAGACAAAGACGATAGTAAGTTTCATTTCCCGGTTAAGATTGACCAGTGTGTCCATGACCAGTTTGCTGGAAATCGAATCCAGGTTGGCGCAGGGCTCATCGGCAAAAATCACCTTGGGATTATTAATAAGTGAGCGTGCAATAGCCACCCTCTGCTGTTCACCGCCCGAGAGTTCTTTAGGATAATGGTGAATCCTTTCCCCAAGTTCAACCACCTCAAGCAATTTCTGGGCTCTCTTTCTAAAATCTACAGTCTTATCTCCAAGCATCATACCGGGGAGGAAAACATTCTCGTGAGCGGTCAACTCCATAATAAGGGCATATTCCTGAAATACGTATCCCAGATACTGTAGCCTCAACGTAGCACGTTCGCCATCGGTCAGCCTGGTTACCGATTTGTTATCAAGGATGATTTCTCCTGAAGTAGGTCTGTCCAGAAGTCCCAGTTGCCTGAGCAGCGTTGACTTTCCCGAACCGCTCTTCCCCATGATGCATACGATATCTCCGGTTGCCACGTCGAAAGATACGTCGTTCAAAGCCTTTACCTGAACTACGCCGGTTCCGTAAATCTTGGTCAAGTTATGTATTTTCAGCACGGCAACGTTCCCGAATTGTAGCAGATAAATTCTATCAAGTTAGGTCGTTTTATGAAAGGAGTTCGTTATAAAACGTATGCAGGGTTATTTTTAAGGAGAAGGTACAAGAATGTATTATTTTTGTGTATAATCAAATGCGGGTAGATTGCTATGCACCATTCTATGAAGCTGTACAGCAGATACCGTGGCCTGGCTCTGAAATACTATATATTCCAGGCAAAGTGGACCAAAATTCCGCTGATAGGCAGGTTGGTCAGAGCGGTAGCCAATGCCTACGGCAAGAATGTAAGTGGCGCATTTCTGCTCAACTTCGATGAGGCTATGGAAATTGTGGGCAGTTCAGATGGACTTGCCCTTGGCCCATGCGATTGCCGGACAACGTTTAAAAATTGCGATAACCCGATAGATACAGAGATTATTGTAGGATTGAGTCGCAATGCGTTCATGGAGGAAAGGCCTCAGGAATTCAGGGAGATAACGAAGGAAGAAGCCAGAGAAGTCTTAAGGAAATGCCACGAGAGCGGGTTGATACACACTGTGGTCAAATGGCAACACGATTTTTATGCTATATGTAATTGTTGCTCCTGCTGCTGTGTGCCTCTGAGGCTTTTGAAAAAGTACGGCATCGGCAATGCCCTGATTAGAGAAGCCAATATCGTTCAGAAACTCAAAGAACATCAGCATACCCATTAAGACGTTTATTGAGGAAAAGCTCGCCAGATTATCCCTTTGATAGATAACCTATAAATTAGTTTCGCGTTTCCCCGATTTTGCCGCTGTAAACTTGGTTCTTTCGTTGGGGACAACGGTCAACTTTATACCCTCAATGCCGACAACTACCACTTCCGAACCGGTTTCCAGCTCATTCACGCAGGATGCCCTCCATAGTTCGCCCCTGATTTTGACATAGCCCGTGGGATTAAGGGGCGTGGTTACCCTACCTATACGGCCGACCATAGAATCGGAACCTGATTCCAACTTTTTACTCAATGCCTTCCTGCCCATACTATAGGTAAATGCAGAAATTGCCAGCTCAACCACAACGATAACTGCTACCAACCACCATTCGAGATTAATGTTAAACAATGGGAGCACGATGAGCAATATTACTAAGAGCACAATCGATTCGAGGATCGTACCGGTGAGTGCATAGATTGAATAGCCCCGCGTGGACCTGGATTTAGGCTTGATAAACATTGCGCTAAAATTATAAACAGTAGATGGTTCAGGTTCAAACGAAATATCGGTGAGGCACCTTAGACAGTAATTCGCACATCTATTCGTTGCTGAGCGGAGTCGAAGCCATGATTGCAGCCATTACCTCTGGCTGGAAAGGTACTAAAGACAAGTTTTATCGCATACTGAAGCAGGAATTGAGCATTTAAGTCAATGTCGGAGGTTGCGGGGTTGAGAATTCCGTCTGCTTCGCCATGGAAACAAGAATTATTGCCGGTATTCCGCAGGGGAAAAACGTTACTGTTCCTGCGATAGCTCCTGCCAGAGCCAAACCCCACCTCTTTTTCTTTAGGGCAAATATTCCACCAATTATTGCCAGCACCCCGAGAAGCAGTGAACATATACCGAAAATGAGATAGACCACCGTTATAATTATGAAAACCTCCCGCGGTTGGGAGGAATAGGGCATAAATCCTCCACGGAACATTGTGCCAATCATGAATAGTCCCAGAAATGCCCAACCCAGCCCCAAAACTCCGAAAGCACCGGAAATAATGGACAAAATTCCCGCTATTTTCGCTTTATTCTCCATAACTCCACCTCCAATCGGTCAGTCATTATCTAATTGATAATCCCGGCAGATCTCGTCACATCAGAAACACAACTTGAGCACATTTTAGCAATACTGTCAGGCATGGTCAACGATGCTATATTGTTTATTAGAATGCCCGATTATCGTAGTGTTATGATTTTAATACACCTACAAACTTCTGCCCTAGAACCTCAAGCTTCTTTTCCAGCTCTTTATCCTTCGATGCTTGTTTCGGTGTCTTTGCCAGGGTAGTAACATCGCCTACCCAGGGCATTTTACAGAGGGATGCATAGGTTTTTAAATTCTCTATTGCCGCTCCGATGCCCTCTTCGGCAACAGCTACCCCTGCCATATATTTGCCTTCAAGTTTAGGCCATATCGGACAGGTCCTGTCTATAAAATTCTTGAGCAGGCCGGAAAGCAATTCGAAATATGCCGGTGTACCCAGAACCAGGCCATCTGCCGCCAGAATTTTGGGATATAAAGCATTCATATCATCCTGAAGCTTACAGATTCCTTTTCTGTCGCTACCCCCAGCCTCGCAGGTCAGGCAGCCGGTGCACAACTTGATGTCTAATTTTCTGAGGAGTATCAGCTCAGTCTCGATTCCAGCCTTGTTAATTGCTCCGAGAACGGTTTTAACCATCCACTCCGTATTGCCAGCTCTGGGTGATCCCGAAATACCAAGTATTTTCATATGAATACAGTCCATTGTAGAGATATCGATAGCTCTCTTATGTCTTATGGATCTCTTAAGCATTCATCATGATTATCAACGTTGCGCATGACGAAGGTATCTCCGCGGCGTTCAAATGTCATACGGTATTTCCGATCTACATAAGCTTCAAATACGCCTGGAGCACTGTCCACGGGATGACTTCTGAGTCCTGGCCGCCGAAAGTCGGTATCAAGCAGTGTGAGCACTTTATCTACCTTCCACTGTATTGTTGCGGGCAGTTGGGAATATTGCGTACAAATCGCTCAGTGAGCTCGAAAGATACTAACTGTTGCCCCGGCTGGTCTTACTTTGCTTTTTGGCGGCCCGATTGTGGAGGAAAGCCACCGCCGACTTTGCATCAGGAAAGTTATGAACGCGGCCTGCACGGATATCATCTTCGGCCTCTCTTTCGCCCTGCTGCCAGCGCTCGCTCCAAAACCACGCCTTCATATTATAGTCCTTGATAAGTATCTTCTCGTCGTGAGGCTACTTTTATCACTGTTACTAAACTGGCTTTGTCATCTATGGCATACACCACTCTGTAGCGTCCCAGTCTGAGCCGCCAGAGGTCTATTCCTCGTAGTTTCTTGCATTTGGGAGGCCTGGGATCACTTGCCAGATAGTCAATGGCCTGGGCGATTTCCACTTGCGCCTGTTTGGGAAAGAATAGAAACTGTTTCTGAGCGGCGCTGATGATCTCTATCCTATAGACCAAGGTATTCCTTTTTGAAGGTTTCCCAATCCATAGTATCTCCTTTTTCTTCGAGAGCTTTCAGCCCGTCTCTGACGTCCTCATCCTCCTCCAGATGTTCATATATCAATTGTCGGACTACGCCAGCCACCGATGTCTTACGCTTAAAAGCCACAAAACGCAAGGCTTCATATTCTTCTGGATGCAGGCTTATAGTTGTCCTTTTAAAGCTGTCTTTAACGTGAGCCATCTTTTACCTCCGATTAATACAAATGGTATCATCAAGACATCAATGAGTCAAATCATCAAATACGTATTCCAAAGTTCAGAACTTTCAGACCAGGCATATAATTTTACATAAAGACATAATTAGGCGTATACTAATGCTAGTTAGTTATAGTTCAGGTTATTACAGGCTTCCTACAATCTCCTGCTTCTTTTAAGTGTGGATGACCGAACTCGAACTAAACATTTAACGAGAAAGGATCATCCAGAGAGTTTCAAAAATAGAGCGAGCCACTATTCCTGCTTTGGGAATATATTCGCTGATTGCGCAGTTTAAGAGACGGCCGATTAATATTTGAGGGGAGTTATTTTGTTAGAAGTTTCGTTACGTAAAGGTGAATCACAGGACTCGTTATTGCAGCGCTTTCAAAGGGTGGTGCAGGTGAGTGGAATTATGCGGGAAGCAAAGTCAAGAATGCACTTCATATCTAAAAGAGATGCCGCCAGAATTAAGGCAAAAAGCAGCGCCAGGCGTAGACGGATCCAGAGTGCTGCAGGATCACGTTAGATCGATAGCACGAGAGGGATTTCAAGGGAACGGCTGCCAAATGAATATCTTCGTAGGTAATTTACCGCTTGAGTTAACCGAAGAGGAACTCTGGAAAGAATTCTCAGTTTTCGGACAGGTGAAATCGGTAAATATTATGAATGACAGGGATATAGATAGCGGACAACAATGTGGATATGGCTTTGTGGAAATGCCCTTAGAATCGGAAGGCACGGCAGCAGTTAATAACCTAAAAGGTAAAACAGTAAAAGGCAGGGAAATTCAAGTTATTGAAGCACTTTGTTTTTCAGGCCACGCGGTTGGTCCCATCAAACGACACCAGGAGAGGTAGCCGCTTTAACAGAATAAGTCAGCGAAAAATCCGAAAGAGATAAATCTTTTAACCAAAGCGGGAACAGCCTGCACCCTTTTGCATTCTCCCAAAAAGTTTTCAATTATCATCCGGGTTATCGTAGTCCACTTCAAAGTACATTGCGCTTTACTCCCATGTGGCTCTTCAGATTACCCGGCTTTATCTCGTGACCGTTAATTAATTCCCAGGTGTAAGCAATTTACCCACGCTCGCCTCAAGGGTGAGAGACCCTCCATTGACATGGTATACTTAACACATGGAAGCTGCAGCCGCATCAAAGCAACAGGCGGAAAAGCTCAGAGAACAAATAAACTACCATAATTTCCGCTACTATGTCCTGGACAGTCCTGAACTCAGCGACAGCGAATACGACCGGCTAATGCAGGAGCTGAAAAAGCTCGAAGAGCAGTATCCCGAACTGGTTACTGCTGATTCGCCGACTCAAAGAGTCGGGGCTGCACCGGTGGAAGCTTTCGGAGTAGTAAATCATCCTCAACCATTGTTGAGCCTGGCAAACTCTTTTTCTGATGAAGACCTCGACGCCTGGTACCGCAGAGCAAGCAACTTGCTGGGCAGGGATGACTTTCGACTTCGTCTGCGAGCTTAAAATAGACGGCCTGGCCGTAGCCATTACCTATAATAAAGGCGCTCTTGAAATCGGGGCTACCCGTGGCGATGGCTCACGCGGAGAGAATATTACCCAGAACCTGAGGACGATAAGGAGCATACCGCTCTCTGTGCCCAAAGAGGCGCCGCCGCGGTTTGAAGTCAGGGGCGAAGTTTACCTCCCCAAGGCAGGATTGAAAAAGCTGAACGAAGAGCGTGCCAGGGAAGAGCTGCCCCTCTTTGCCAATACCAGGAATGCTGCTGCCGGCTCTTTACGGCAGCTTGACCCCAGGATTACAGCGCAGCGCCCGCTGGACATTTTTATCTATGCACTGGGCTGGGCTGAGGGCAAAGCGATGCCGGAAACCCACTGGGAGACAATGCAATATTTGAAATCGCTGGGATTCAAACTCAATCCCAATATGGCTTTATACCATACCATCGACGAGGTAAAGAGATACCACGAAAAATGGACCAAAGAGCGCGAGCAATTGCCCTACAATATCGATGGCGTGGTAGCCAAGATAAATTCCATAGCTTTCCAGGATGAACTTGGGGCCGTGGGACGCGAGCCCAGGTGGGCTATCGCCTACAAATTCCCTGCCGTGCAGGGCATCACCCGCCTCCTGGAGATCGGAATAAATGTGGGGCGCACCGGCAGCCTCAACCCCTACGCAATTCTCGAACCGATACAGGTGGGCGGTGTGACTATCAAGCATGCCGCCCTTCACAACGAGGAAGATATCCAGCGAAAGGATATACGCGTAGGCGACTGGGTGGTTATCCAGCGTGCCGGCGAGGTTATACCGGAGATAGTCAGCCCCGTGGCCAGCCGCCGCACCGGTACTGAAAAGATATTTCACATGCCCAAACGCTGTCCGGTATGCCATGCCGAGGTGATCAAGCCCGAAGGCGAAGCCATGCACCGCTGCACCAATACCGCCTGCCCCGCCCAGGCTCTGGAGAAAATCAAGCACTTCGTGAGTAAAGGAGCCATGGATATAGAAGGGGCAGGCGAAAAACTGTGCCAGGCATTATTCGAAAAAGGCCTGGTTAAAGATGCCGCCGATATCTATTATATTACCCGTGAACAGCTTCTGGAAATGGAGCGCATGGCTGATAAAAGCGTTTCCAACATATTAAATCAATAGAGGTAAGCAAAAATAGACCCCTGGCAAGGGTCATATTTGCGCTCGGTATTACTCACATCGGAGAGGAAACGGCCGACCTGCTGGTGGAACATTTCAACAGCATTGATGAGCTCGCTGCGGCTACCGGAAGAACAACTCCTGGATATCCCATCCATCGGCCCCAGGATAGCTGAAAGCACACTCGCCTTTTTCCGCCAGGAACAAAACCGGAATATTATCGAGAAGCTCAGACGAGCAGGCGTTAAACTGAAATCGGAGGAAATGAAAAGGAAAGACCTTCCGCTGGCCGGACTGGAATTTGTCATTACCGGCAGGTTGGAAACTTTTACCCGACAGGAAGCGGAAAACAGGATCAAAGCCCTGGGCGGCAAAGCCGGCTCGGACATCAGCCGCAAGACCAACTATGTCGTAGTTGGTACCGATCCCGGCTCCAAGCTGGCACGCGCCGAGGCGCTGGGAATAGAGAAGCTGAACGAGCAACAATTACTTCATAAGCTTAAAGAAGCAGAAAATACTAAACAAGGGGTTGAAGGGGCCAATTAGCCCCTTCAAAATCCCCTTTCCCCTCTCTCCTTTAAAAGGAGAGAGGGCAGGGTGAGAGGTTCTAAATTTAATGAAACTTATCGTGGGACTGGGAAATCCAGGCAAAGAATATGCCCGCAACCGGCACAACGTGGGTTTCCATTGCATTAATCAGCTGGCAAAGCTGAATTCTATTGACCTGAAACAGCGACAGTGCCAATCCCGGGTTGGGACCGGTACTATTGCCGGCACGAAAGTGGTATTGGCTAAACCGGGAACGTTTGTGAACCGCAGCGGGGAGGCAGTAAAACAATTAATGCGCAAACATGGCGTAGAGGCAAAAGATATCCTGGTTATCTATGATGACCTTGATTTACCGTTGGGCAAAATACGCCTCCGCAAGGATGGGAGCTCGGGGGGACATAAAGGGATGAAATCGATTATCGCAGCCCTGGGCGGCCAGGATTTCCTCCGCATTAAAATAGGCATCGGACGTCCCCGCGAGGAAAACGAATTCCGCAATGAAGAGATGGTGGTTAACCACGTTCTCAGCGATTTTACCCCTGAAGAAACAAAGTTGATCAAACCCGCCATCGACCGCGCCGCAGAAGCGGTGGAATCTATAATCGCCGAAGGCATCGATGAGGCGATGAATAAGTTTAACTAACTATGATAAGTAAGTTTTTAAAAAACCTGGTTTTCAACCCCCTTAATCCCCCAACCATGGGGGACTGTATTTTGGGGGACACCCCCAAACCCCCGTTTGTATATGAATAACAAAGGTTATTCAAAATGAGCAAATCTTCAAATACCAAAATAGTCAGAACAATATGTGACTCCTGTATGTGTCAGTGCGGGGCACTGGTGCATGTGGAAAATGGGAAAGCTATTAAAATCGAACCTGATCCCGACCATCCCTACAACCACGGTTTCATGTGTCCTCAAAGGCCTTTCCGCACTGGAAACTGTATACCATCCTGAACGTATCCTTTACCCGCTTAAAAGAGCCGGAGAGCGCGGAGAGGGGAAATGGCAGCGTGTATCCTGGGATGAAGCCCTCGAAGATATCGGGAAGCGCTTATTTAAAGCAAAGGAAACGTACGGGGCGGAATCTATTCTCTACTCATTCGGCACCTATCCCGCTAAAAATGGAATACAGGGCTGGGTAGGGCTGATGGGTGCCCTTGATAGTCCGGGCAGCCTTTCCACAAATTGCCACTATTGTATGACCCCTCACTACATTGGGAATGCACTCACTGCCGGCCTTATGTACGACTGCGAAGTGGGCTATCCCGAATTTGAAGACAGCCGCCTGGTCGTCCTCTGGGGAACAAATCCAACCCAGAGTTTCCCGGCCGTCGGCAAGAAGATACTGGATGCCCACCGGAGCGGGACCAAACTGCTGGTTATCGACCCCCGTATGACCGAACTGGCTGCACAGGCAGACCTCTGGCTGCAAATCCGCCCGGCTACCGATGCTGCGCTTGCCCTGGGCATGATAAATATCATCTGCGAAGAAGGTTTATATGATAAAGAATTTGTGGAAACCTGGTGTCAGGGATTTGAGGAGTTAAGAGACAGAGCCAGAGAATATCCGCCCGAGCGGGTTGCCGAAATTACCTGGGTGCCTGCAGAAAAAATCGTTGAAGCAGCCCGGCTTTATGGAACTACCCGCCCCTCTCATCTTCAATCGCACAACGGCACAACCTATGCTACCAATACGCTCCAAACCACACGGGCGATTGCCATACTGCCGGCTTTAACCGGCAATCTGGATGTCAAAGGAGGAAACGTTTTCTCCGTTCCCTGGAACTATCCGCCGGTGCTGAGCTACTTTACTATGCGTAAAATGTTGAGGCCTTCGGCCGCAGCAGAAGATAAGCAGCTGGGAGTTAAGGAATATCCGCTTCTCGCCGGCTCCAAATCATTCCGTGGCTATCATCATCCTCCGATGGTTTACAAAGCCATGCTGACTGGCAAACCTTATCCCATCAAAGCCTTCATCAATACCACCAACAATATTGTTACCTTTGAAAATAGCCGCGGGGTGGCCGAGGCATTGAAACAGCTGGACCTTCTGGTTAACCTCGACTTTTTCATGACCCCGATGGCCGAGATGGCTGATTACATTCTACCGCCGGCTACCTGGCTGGAAAGAGAAGATATAGTCGATAGTATGACCTATGGGAATTTTGTCTGCGCCCGCCCTAAAGCAATCGAACCTTTAGGAGAATGCCGGGATGACGACCAGATAGCCTTTGACCTGCTTAAAAAGATGAACCTGAAATTCCCTCTGCCGGTTGACTCGAACCGTTCGTTGCTGGACTTCCAGTTGAAAGACACAGGTATCGACTTCGATCAGTTCTGCGCAGAAGAGAATACTCTATGGCAAAGTCACCGAGAAGAAATATCAGATAGGCTCCCTGCGCAGCGACGGCAAGCCCGGGTTCAATACACCATCGGGGAAGGTTGAGCTCTCTAGCTCCCGGTTAAAAGAAATAGGGCAGGACCCGCTCCCTTATCATAAAGAACCGGCAGAAAGTCTTATCACGACCCCGGAAATCGCCAGGGACTTCCCCTTTATCCTGATCGCCGGCAGCCGTCATATCGCTTCATTCAACTCGGCAGGCCATAATATCCCGCGCCTCCGGAAAATGCTCCCCGAACCTGTCACGGATATCCATCCCGATACCGCGGCAAAACTTGGGATTAAGAATGGCGACTGGGTCTGGATTACCACACCACGGGGGAAGGGCAAAGTAAAGCAAAAAGCGCATCTTACCGGCAAAATCCACCCCGGGGTGATTCATGCTCAAAGCCTCTGGTGGTTGCCTGAGGAGCCTGATAGAGAAAAACGATGGTACGAATACAATATAAATTCGATCATGTCCTGGGACGGCCCCTACGACCCCATCTGCGGCGCTACCCTTCTCAAAGGCGGCCTTTGTGCGGTGTGTAAAGCGGAGTGACGGTCACCTGAAACAGGTGACACGTAGAAAAATTACCAACTGGTAGCGGGTATGTTTTGAGATACCCCAAAGAATGGCAAATTATTTAATTTCAAAATTACGGTGGTGATTAACGGTGTGATTAAAATGAGCAAGACTAAAATCTTACTACTGAATTTAATTTTGATGCTAATATTACTAATTTTGACTTTGCCTGTGAGCCAGACCTTCAAAATTATCTTTGAAAATCGAACAGAACATACTTGTAACCATTTATATTGAAAATCAGAACGAGGGTATTGTGAACCCCGGGAGCGCAATTAACGGTTAAATGGATTCCAGTAATCTTACGCAAATTTCATATAGAGGCAAAAAATGCTCAAGGAGCAAATTGTCTTTTCTCAAACCTTGACTCGCGAACAATGCAAAAGCTGATAGTCTACTCTAGAAGTGGTAATTAAATAGTAGCCATATCAAAATGATACATTACCGCCGAATCATCATGATGGTCTCCTGAGATAGGTGACGGAAACACGTGTAAAATGCATTGACATCCTCTGGCAACCAACCATATAATGGCTTTAAGTCTCGTAAAATTCCAAAACAAAGCTAAATTTAATTAAGAGAAAACACCATGGGAAGAGAAATCGCCGAAGCAATGGTATGGTTTCTTTTATTCCTTTTATCGGCACCGATTCATAAGCGGCGCATGCATGGGTGGCTAAACGGGGTGGTGATCTGACTGCATATTCCACTGGTCAAGTTTCACTGAATCCGATTCCGCATATTAAGCATCAACCGCTAGGAATGATAGTATTACCTCTTATTTCTTAGTTTATTCTTGGTTGGCCTTTCGGATACGCCAGTGTACCATATGATCCCGTTTGGGCATAGAATCATCCGCGCAGCTGCATGGATGTCTGCGCAGGAGGCAGCAAATTTATCTATTGTAGTACTCTGTGTGCTGTTTGTAAGGTTGGCATATTAACTGGCTTTTTCATGGAACCAAATTCAGTTAATTACATGCATATAGTAAATCCCAGCTCCGAAGGTCCCTGGAGCTGGTTACCCACAATTGTGAGTATGCTGTTCACCTTGAATTTGATCATGTTTATTTTAAACTTGATTCCTCTCCCTCCATTGGACGGCAGCGGGATGATTTCACTTTCCTGAATTATATGGCATGAGCAATCAAGGCAAAATTCACAATTTCCTGAGTACTGGCTGACATTCCGATAATCGAATCAATGTGACGGTCACCTGAAACAGGTGACACGTAACAGCCGGTATGCAAGGCTGACCCCTGGTATTTTTTAGTTGTCGCTCTATGCATTTAACATAAACCTGTGTTATAATTTTGGCTTGTTATATTGAGGTCATAAAAGGAGCAAGGATTTGGACAAAGAGAAGAAAACAACTATTATTTCCCAGTTTGGTTTGCATGAAGGCGATACCGGCTCTGCAGATGTTCAGATTGCCGTACTAACTTCGCGAATAAACGAACTTTCGGGACACTTGAAAATTCACAAGAAAGATGAGCATACCAGGCGTGGCCTGTTGAAGATGATCGGCCATAGAAGGCGGCTGCTTGCTTATATTAATGATACCGATGTAAGTCGTTATCGCGGCATTATCAGTAAGTTAGGTTTGCGCAAATAAGCTGGTGTGCATGGAAGGGTTTTTAAATAATGATAAATTCTAAAGAGTGTTTAGTTGCAGATAGAGTCCTTAAAATTGAAACGGGTAAGCTGGCAAACCAGGCGGATAGTTCAGTTACCGTTCGCTATGGAGATACCGTTGTACTGGTTACTACCTGCGTGGGCGCCGAAGGTCAAAACGACGTTGACTTTATCCGGTTAACCGTTGATTATGAAGAACGACATTACGCGATAGGTAAAATACCCGGGCAGTTTTATTCGCAGGGAATCGCGTCCCAGTGAACAGGCGACTTTGACCGCAAGGCTTACCGATCGGTCGTTACGCCCGCTTCTGTCAAAGGGCTTGAGCAATGAAATCCAGATTGTAATCACAGTTCTTTCCACCGAGCAGGAAAATTCTCCCGATATATTGGCGCTCATTGGCGCATCAGCGTCGTTATCGCTTTCTTCGGTTCCTTTTAATGGCCCTGTAGCTGCAGTGCGTATGGGTTATATCGATAACAAATTCGTAATTAATCCTACCCTGCCGCAATTGAACGATAGTTTAATAGATGTTGTCGTTGCCAGCACTAAGCAAGCAATTATAATGGTGGAGGCTGAGGGGAAGGAAGCTTCCGAGGATTTATTTCTGGAGGCGATCAAAATAGGACATGAAGCAAATCAGGGAATAATAAAGATTCAGGAAGAACTGCAGCAAGTATGCGGTAAGCGTAAATTAGAGTTGAAGTCCACAGAAGTATCGCCGGACCTGGTAAATGCGGTTGTTTCCGGATTTGGGGATAAGATCACCGAGGCCGTTACCAAGACCGATAAAGTAGACCGGGAAGAGGGAACGGAGGCGGTCAAACACGAAGTTATGGAAAAGTTGAAGGATTCTTTTCCGGAAGCAGATATTGCCAGGGTAGTTGAGGAGAAATTAAAGAAAACAGCCAGAAAATTTATGCTGGATAATAAAACTCATCTTGATGGTCGGCAAAAAACAGAGATCCGCCAATTATCAAGTGAGGTAGGTCTTTTACCACGCACCCACGGCTCGGCGCTTTTCACCCGGGGGAGAACCCAGGTATTAGCCATAACTACTCTGGGTTCACTACGGCAGGAACAACTTATCGATGGGCTGGGGCTGGAAGATAAGAAGCGCTTTATGCTTCATTATAATTTTCCCGCATTTTCTACAGGAGAAGTGAAGAGGGCGGGAACACCGGGTCGTCGGGAAATAGGTCATGGAGCCCTGGCAGAGAGAGCACTATTTCAGGTGATACCTGATAAAAATGAATTCTCATATACTATTCGCCTTGTTTCCGAAGTTTTAAGCTCCAATGGCAGCACTTCCATGGCGAGTGTTTGTGCGTCGAGTTTGTCTTTGATGGATGCCGGAGTCCCCATTAAAGCACCGGTTGCCGGGATAGCGATGGGATTGGTTACCGGTGAAAACAATGAATACCTGGTTCTTACTGATATTGAGGGCAAGGAAGATGCTTACGGCGATATGGATTTCAAAGTTGCCGGCACCACTAAAGGTATCACAGCTATTCAACTTGATATTAAGTTGCAGGGCATCAGTCAGCAGATACTCAGTGATGCTTTGAAACAAGCCAAGGATGCTCGGCTGGTGATACTGGACAATATGAGTAAGGCAATAAACAGCAGCCGTTCCGAGCTTAGTCCCTACGCACCCCGTGTGTATAAGTTAAGCATAGACCCCAGCAAGATTGGCACTGTAATCGGTCCTGGCGGTAAAACAATCCGCTCCATCACGGAAGAGACCAAGGCGACGGTTGATGTAGAAAATGATGGGACCGTAATTATTGGATCGCTCAGTGAGGAATCGGCCCAGAAAGCAATCGGTATGATAGAGGGGCTTACCAAGGAAGTAGAGGTCGGTGCTATCTATACCGGTAAGGTTACCCGCGTTACCAATTTTGGTGCTTTCGTAGAAGTATTGCCCAAAAAAGAAGGCCTGGTTCACATAAGTGAATTAGCTGACTATCGTGTCGCTAAAGTTGAGGATGTGGTTAAAGAAGGAGACGAGATAACAGTTAAAGTTACAGAGATTGACAACCTTGGAAGAATAAATCTGTCACGCAGGGCGGTTTTTGGAGATTCATCAAAAGATAAAAATTCACCTTCAGAAGGTTCAGGCTCTGTGAACCGTGAATACCCCAAACCGATGGGTAGTCGCCCGGGTATTCATCCCAGCACACACAAAGACATTCGGCATCGCCCTCATATCAATAAATAGCTCTCATCAGACGCTGTTACCCAAAATATTTTTGAGGAGAAGGCGATTAAGCAAATAACGGTGGCCGTCCACGGGGCACTGGGGAAAGTGGGAAGGGAAATTATTGCTGGTGTATCCCAGGATTCCGGCTTATCTCTCGTAGGTGCCATAGACATTCAGGCTACCCAGGATCATGTCATTTTGCCTACCTCCAACAAAACCAATTCCACTCGTTCGAGATTTGGGGGAGTTTCTCCAAAGTTACAAACCTCAGGTAATAGTCGATTTTAGTATTGCCGGAGCAGCTATGAAAGCAGCCAGGATCGCAATCAAAAAGGGTAGTCAACCTCGTTATCGGCACCACCGGGATTTCAGAGAATGAATTTAGGGAAATTGACCGGATAGCTCGTGCTCACAAAGTTGGGGTAATAGCGGCGCCTAATTTCGCTCTTGGTGCTGTTTTACTTATGCATTTAGCCAGTATTGCCGCCAGGTACTTTGACCATGCCGAAATTATCGAGACTGCATCATGACCAGAAAGTAGATGCTCCTTCCGGGACAGCTTTAGCCACTGCAAAAGCAATGGGGAAGTCGAAAGGTGAACCTTTTGTTGCTTCGCAAACGAAAAAGGAAAATATTCCCGGCACGCGTGGAGGGCAGGTTGAAGGGATAGCAATTCATAGTGTAAGATTACCTGGTTTTGTTGCCAGCGAGGAGGTTATTTTTGGAGGTCAGGGACAAACACTTAGCATTCGTCACGATACCATAAATCGTGAGTGTTTCGTACCAGGAGTGATTCTGGCTATAAAAGAGGTCATAAAAATCAAAGGATTGGTATATGGTTTGGAAAAATTGTTGCATTTAGGGGGCGACAATGAAGTTGTATAGTGTAGCTATCGTAGGTGCTACTGGCCTGGTGGGGCAGGAATTTATCAAGGTTTTGGAACAGCGAAAATTTCCGATTTCTTCAATTCAGCTTTTAGCTTCAGACCGCTCAGCGGGGAAAAAGCTCTTTGTGGGACACCAGGAAGTCGAGGTAAAGGAAACAAGCGCCGAATCCTTTCAACACGTAGATATTGCACTTTTTTCTGCAGGCGCTGAAATCAGCCGCCATTTTGCGCCCATTGCCGCCAGAGCCGGAGCACTGGTCATTGATAATAGCGCAGCTTTCAGAATGGAGCCAAAAATCCCCCTCGTCGTCCCTGAAGTTAACGTAGAAGATATTAAATGGCACAAAGGTATTATCGCTAATCCGAATTGTGCTACTATTCAAATGGTTGTTGCTTTATATCCACTTCACAAAATAAACCCGATTAAAAGAATAGTCGTCTCAACTTACCAGTCTGTTTCCGGAACCGGTCTTGCGGCGATGGAAGAGTTGACCAACCAGGCAAAACAAATATTAGAAGGACAGAATGTTCTTCCTCACGTTTATCCTCACCAGATAGCATTTAATTTACTTCCCGAGATAGATGTATTTCTGGATAGCGGCTATACCAAAGAAGAACAAAAAATGGTCGAAGAGACCCGTAAGATAATGCATGCAGAAACCATCGCTGTATCTGCGACATGTGTGAGGGTCCCAATTTTTGTGGCGCATAGTGAAGCGGTCAGCGTTGAGTTTACCAATCCCATAAGCCCGGATGATGCCCGAAAAATATTAGTCGGGTCACCGGGTGTCAAACTGCTGGATGATCCGTATGTGAGCCTGTATCCTCAACCATGGCTGGCTGCGGGAACAGACGATGTATATGTGGGAAGATTAAGAACTGATATTTCTCATTCCAATAGCCTGGTCATGTGGGTCGTGTCGGATAATTTACGCAAAGGAGCTGCACTAAACGCTATTCAAATTGCTGAAGAAGCGGTAAAAAGGGACTGGGTAAAACTGCAAAGCTAGTTTCAAAAAATGACGATGAAGAAATTTGGCCGCTTACTCACTGCAATGGTAACCCCTTTCGATGTGGATGGCAAGGTAAATTTTCTACAGGCGAAAATGCTTACCAAAGCTCTACTGGACTCAGGAAGCGACGGAGTAATCGTTTCGGGTTCCACAGGGGAGAGTGCTACATTAACTTCTGAAGAAAAGCTGCAGCTTTTCTCCGAGGTCAAGGAGGCAGCAGGAAAACGGGGTGTTGTTATTGCCAGTACTGGTACCAACAGTACGAGTACTTCTATAGAGCTGACGAGGAAGGCAGAGAAGATTGGAGTTGATGGTTGTCTTCTCGTAGTGCCTTACTATAACAAACCAACCCAGGAAGGAATCTATCGACACTTCACCGCGATTGCTCAATCCACCGGATTGCCCTGCATTCTGTATAACGTGCCCTCAAGGACAGCTGCAAACATGACTGAGGAAACTGTCCTTAAGCTGGCCAGGATAAATAATATAATCGGTATAAAGGAGTCCAGCACAAATTTTGAACAGATTGCCGGGATTATTGCCGGAGTCGGCGAAGATTTCCTCGTTTACAGTGGCAATGATAGCGATACCCTGCCTATTCTGGCTATGGGCGGATATGGTGTCATTAGCGTGGCCTCGCATCTTGTAGGTAATACTATCAAGACAAATGATGGAACATTACTTTAGAGGCGAGGTAGAGAAGGCAGCGAAAATCCATCGTGATCTATTGCCTTTAGTCCGTGCCCTGTTTATAGAGTCCAATCCGGCGCCCGTTAAGTATGCGTTGAATTACTTAGGTGCAGCTGTCGGAATGCCAAGACTGCCTCTGACTGAACCCTCTGAAAAGTCAAAAGCTCTTATACGGGATACTTTAGCCCAGTATAAAATTGATTTATCAATAACGTAACGATCCTAAATAATTGATTTGGTAATTATTGTTTCTTCACGTTTCGCCCCGACCGATATTATGCTGATGGGACGTTCCAGAAGCTCTTCAATACGTGATATATAGCGCCTGGCTGCCGATGGTAACTTCTTCAAATCTCTCAGGTGATTTGTAGGCGTCTGCCAACCGGGTAACTCTTCGTAAATCGGCTGACATTTTTCCAATGTGGCTAAATCAGTTGGAAAATTCTTGATAATATCACCACCCAGCTTGTAACCAGTGCAGATGTTAAGCATAGGAAACGTATCCAGGATATCAATACGGGTAAGTATAATGCTATCAAATCCGTTCACCATCGTGCTGAAACGCCCCGCAACGACATCAAACCATCCGCAGCGACGCGGTCTGCCGGTCGTGGCTCCGTATTCCTGAGCACGTTTTCTGATAAATTCGCCGATGTCGTCTTTCAGCTCGGTTGGCATCGGCCCACCCCCAACCCTGGTAATATATGCCTTAAAGACACCGGCGATGCGGTCAATTTTATTAAGGCTTATCCCTGAACCGGTAGCACTGCTGGAAGCCAAAGGAGACGAAGAAGTTACGTAGGGGTAGGTCCCGAAATCCGGGTCCAGCATTGTTCCCTGAGCCCCTTCCAGTAAGATCGTTTCCCTGCGTGAGAGCGCATCATGGATAATGGAAACTGTTTCCCTGATATAGGGAGACATCTTTTTACCGTATCCAAGATATTGATCCAGAATCTGTTCAAAAGATAAGCGGTTCGGCATTGTAAACCCTGGTAATAAGTGCGTTTTTAATTTCGAGGACTGATTTAAGGCGACTTTTGAATGTTGCTTCATTAAGAAGATCACTGGCACGAATGCCAAGCCGTGCCACTTTATCGGTGAAAACCGGGCCTATGCCCTTGAGAGTGGTACCAATAGCTGCTCCGCCTCTCCTTTCTTCTTCCAGACGGTCCAGAAGTATATGATAAGGCATTATCAAGTGCGCTCTGTCGCTGATATAAAGGTGGCTGGTATCAACCCCCTTGTTCTTAACTTCCTCGATTTCCTTAAGAAGCTCTGACGGGTTAATTGCAACTCCATTACCCAGGATACAGGTCGCTCCGGGGTTGAAAATACCTGCAGGGACCAGATGCAATTTAAATTCCCCATAGTGATTAATAACAGTGTGCCCGGCGTTATCGCCTCCGGAGTAACGTATTACCACCTTAGCCTTTTCCGCGAGAAGGTCAACTATTTTACCTTTGCCCTCGTCTCCCCATTGTCCGCCGACGATTGTTATTACTGACATTTAATAACCTCTCATCCTCTGTCCCTTACTTTGTCAAGCAAGAGAAGATATTTATTACAGGCGTGGAAAATGCCGACCGAGAACTTTAAGCATCAAACTCTACTCATGTAATTCTTGCCCCAATAGTGCAGCAATATCCCGCCCCCCACAATCCACACAATGAGACCGGTTAGTATTGCCCATGGTGAATTGAGAACAAAGATACTACCCAGTATCATCCAGAGCAATACCAAAATGCTGAGTATTGTGAGGCTCAATTCGAAAATCTTGTCGTTCATACTATGGTTTTGTTAGTTTTAGTCTGCTTGCCATACATGGATTAATCTTTGAATCACAGTGACAACGGTAAATACCGCTAAAAGTATAAGCGCAATAAATATCTGGTTCAATAGCAGACCAAGCGCCAATAAAATGACTCTCTCGGTCCTGGTAAATAACCCCGTTTTACATTCAATCCCGAGGCCTTCGGATCTTGCTCTGATATAGCTAATCAGAAATGAACAGACCATCACCACAACTATAAGCACTATTTCCAAAGAATGTCCACCATTCAAATACAGGATCACCAAACCCAAAAATAGTAATCCCTCCGGATAGACGATCGAAGGTGGAATCTAACAAAGCGCCGAAAACCGTACTTTTATTTGAATAGCGGGCCAGGGCACCATCGAGGATGTCGAATAGCCCGGAAAAGAGAATCAATAAACCCCCGAGTAAAAGATAATTGATTGCAATGGCAGCGGCGGCACCCGCAGTTATAAGAAGGCCGATCCATGTCAAAATATCAGGCGATATCCCGAGTCTGCTAAGGAATGGCACCAGGGGTGTGGTAATTTTGGCGGCAGCAATTCTTCGTAAGTCCATCAAACCCAACTCTTATTTCTTCTACGATTGAGACATTAATTTATTGTAATAATCCATATACCTGCCGAGCGACGCTTTTCCAGCTATATTTCTGCGCTTTTATTATTCCCTTTGCTCCCATTTGCTTCCTTAGCTTTCGATTTCGTGCCAGAGACTGTAAAGCTTCTGCTAAAGCGTTGTCGTCTGCCGCCGGCACCAACAATCCTTCCTCGTTATTATCCAGTACGTTAGCATAACCTTCAATATTGGAAGCAATTGAGGGCTTACCACATGCCATTGCTTCCAGAAGAACAAGGCCGAAACTCTCGCCTCCGGTCGCCGGTGCGCAAAATATATCAGCGCTTCGATAGTATTCCGGCAGTTCTGCATTAGAAACAAAATCGGTAAAGACTACATCATCGCTCAAGTTTAAATCACGGGCTTGTTCTCTGGTATCCTCTGCGCAATCTGGTACCAGGGCCTACCACAATAAGCCGAAAGTCGGGGAATTGTTTTTTCAAGATACCACAAGCACTTATCAAGTGGCCTAAGCCTTTGCGCTTTTCCAATCGGCCCACAAAAAGAATATTCAGTTTGCCATCAGCAAATTCTTTACGACAAGGGCCATTCAGTGAAAAACGTTCTATATCGATACCATTGGGTATTATTTGATATTCTTCATTCGGAAAGTATTTATTGATATAGTTCAATGCTGCTTCGGAAACCGTGATTTTGCCATGCAGCTTTTTCATCCACCTTTTCAGTATCGATTTGGAGATATAGTAAGTGAGTGATTTGGTATGGCTGGCGTGGAATGTACCGACGTTTGTGCATTTGGATTGAGCTAACATACTCATGCAAAGTATGGGCGTAAACGGTTCATGTAAGTGCAAAATATCGAACTTTTCCTTATGCAAGACCTGGCGTATTTGCACCGGGAGCCAGGGAGAAAGAGGTATGCGGGCTATCGAACCGCCATAGGGTATTGGTAAAGGCCTGCCTATACGTTTAAGACTACTCCCCATCATAACCTTCACCCTCTTTTAAGCAGGGAGCCATTATTTTAACCTCATGTCCCCACTCGACGAAATAGCTTGCCAGATTGCAAATGTGGTTGACAACTCCACCAGGAAAAGAATAATCATAGGGAGAAACTAACCCAATTTTCATCGTTGTTTCGACCTGTAGTCAGACTTGTCGATGGACCTGGCTGGACCTATCCCTTTGTCCCCGCAGCTTTTTCCGGCAGGCAAATTGGGCTTAACTGTACATTTCCTGCGATGTATTCTTCAACTCGTCTGCGAGCTTCCTCGTCAGAATACTGAATGGGTGGTGATTTCATAAAATAAGAAGAGGGACCTACCAGAGACCCAGATAACCCCCGGTCTTTAGCCAGTTTACAGCATCGAATAGCATCTATCACTACCCCGGCGGAATTTGGACTATCCCAAACTTCCAGTTTGAGTTCCAGAATCAATGGAACATCCCCAAACGTTCGCCCTTCCATCCTTACATGGCAAAATTTGCGGTCAAGCAGCCAGGGAACGTAGTCGCTGGGGCCGACGTGGATATCGTCCGGGTTCATTTTATAATTTAACTGAGAAGTAACCGCATTGGTTTTCGAAATTTTCTTTGATTCCAGTCTTTCGCGTTCCAGCATATTCAAGAAATCGGTGTTGCCGCCGAAATTGAGCTGATATGTTTTTTCCAGTTTGACTCCTCGGTCCATAAATAGCTTGGTTAATATTCGGTGAGTTATTGTTGCACCCACCTGGGATTTGACGTCATCACCTATAACAGGAAGACCCGCTTCAGCAAACCTGTTATACCAATAAGGCTCACGGGCAATAAAGACCGGTATACAGTTGACGAAACCACACCCGGCGCTTATTATTTGCTCGACATACCACTTGGTAGCTTCCTCACTCCCGACAGGAAGATAGTTAAGCACCACATCGGTTTTTGTTTCTTTCAGAATAGCTACTATATTCGCAGTGCTTCCTGGAGCCTTGGTAATTATCTGAGATAGATATTTGCCCAACCCATCGTGCGTCATGCCTCTGACAACTTTTACGCCCGTTTTGGGAACATCACAAAACTTGTAGGTATTGTTGGGCGGCGCATAAATAGCTTCAGACAAATCTTTGCCAACTTTGTTTATGTCAATATCAATGGCAGCAACAAAATTAATATCCTTTATGTGATAGCCACCGAGATTTATATGCATCAGGCCGGGTACAGTCTCATCTGCCTTGGCGTTCTTGTAATAATGAACGCCTTGAACCAATGAAGATGCGCAGTTTCCAACCCCTATAATAGCCACATTTATTTTCCCCATGAAATTCTCCTTTTTAAAACATCTTACACAAGTTTGAGGATTACTTGTTATCCGGAATTAATATTGTACCCAAAAAACGACGGACTCTATTATAATGACTTCACTTGTATATAACAAGATTTTGTGATATTTTCATTTCGTGATTTACGATTTCCACACCCATACATTCAATAGCGATGGTGAACTTTCACCTATCGAATTGATACATCGGGCTTTTATTAAAGGATATAAGGCGATCGCAATCACTGACCACATGGGCGTTGGCTCTCTGGATAGAATTGTTAAAGAAATCAGCTACGACTGTGCTTTAGCCAGAAAATACTGGGACATTCTAGCTATACCTGGCGTGGAACTTACCCATCTTCCCCCTGCAGCTATATCCGATGCTGCCAAAAACGCAAAGGATTCAGGAGCCTGGCTTGTTGTAATTCACGGTGAGTCAACAGCCGAACCGGTTCCGAAAGGAACTAATCTGGCAGCCGTGAAGTCACCATATGTAGATATATTAGCTCATCCCGGGTTATTGTCTCCCGAAGAGGCGGGATTGGCGGCGATTAACGGAATCTTCTTAGAGCTTTCTGGCAGACGTGGCCATTCGAAAACTAACGCTCACGTTGCTTCTATGTGCCTGGAGACAGGAGCCAAACTTCTTGTTGACTCCGATGCCCATGATGAGGAAGACCTTTTAACATCAGCGAGCGCTGAGGAAATCCTTCATCAAGCAGGAGTAAGCAACAAATACTACCAGGAAATTTTAAAAGAGAATCCGCCTGCTTTTGATTCAAAAGGATTAAATGTATCTAATTAAGGCGCAAATACCTTATCCGGATGCCATAAGTTGCTATCTTGTTCCAGATGTAGAACCGCTAAGAAACGCCCATCGGAGCCATAAGCACGGCAGTAATCACCAGAATTTTGTCGTTCCGGGTTTAGAGAGATCGATAAGCCATTTTTAATGCGTGCCTCATTTGCTTCATCAAGTACTATGGCGCTCCAATCCAGCAAAGGGGTATCCACGGATGAAGATAATTCATCTACCATTCACCTTTATGGAAAATACATTTTATTTCCGATACAGGCAGGGCATTTTCAATGCGGAACGGGCCGTATTGCGTGCGTATTAAATTTACAAGGTATCCGCCGCAACCTAGATATTGCCCCAGATCATGTGCCAGTGACCGGACATAAGTCCCCTTGCTGCATTCCACTTCGATTGTCAACGTTGGAAGCTTGAATTCAATAAGTTCAAGTTTAAATATTGTGATTTGTCTGGGTTTTATTTCCACAGGGATACCGGCACGTGCCAGCTCATAGCCTCGCTTACCTTGATACTTCAGAGCACTGTATATGGGTGGCGATTGCTCAATACAGCCACGGAATTTGGACAATGCCTCTTCTATTTGTATGGCAGTGATAGCACTCGGGTCTGAGCTCCTGGTTATTTGACCTTCCCTGTCGAAGGTATCTGAAGTAGCGCCCAATTCGATTTGGGCACGGTAGACCTTATGAGCATTAGCTAAAAATTCCACTACTCTGGTTGCCTGACCAAAACATATTGGCAAAACACCTGTTGCCATCGGATCGAGTGTGCCAGCATGGCCAATATGTTTTTCGCCCGATAGATGTCGTAACCAGGCAACGACACTAAAAGAAGTTCCCCCTTCAGGTTTATTAACGTTCAGGATCCCATTAATGCTCATCTTTGGCACTATCGGAGCCAACCTGATTGATTAGTTCAAGGATTTTAGCTCCGTGCTCTATGGAATCGTCGAATTCAAAGCTTAGCTCAGGGATAGACCGCAGTAATATCCGTTCAGCCAGTTCTCTGCGGAAAAATCCGGTTGCGGCTTTGAATCCATCCAGAATTTCCTTCTTGTTTTTTGAATCACCAAGAAAACTAACATAAATTTTGGCCTGCTTCAGGTCCGCAGAAGTCGACACTTTAGTTACCGAAATGAAGCCGCTGAGCCGTGGATCATTTACCTGTTCCAGAAGTAAATTGCTTATTTGATTTCTAATCAGACTGCTTACCCGTTCAGCTCGTCTTGTCATATCGATTCCTTAATACTGGGCAGTGATTTTCTCGATAATAAGTACAAGGTTAAAGGAGGAAAGGTTTTCTAATTGGCCTAGCTAACTTTTTCTCGGCGATAGAATTGGAGAATATCTCCAACCTGGAAATCGGAAAACTTTTCCACCCCCACTCCGCATTCTTGACCTGTAGTCACTTCCTTTACATCGTTTTTAAAGCGTTTCAGGCTGCTTACGCGAGACTCAAAAATTATTTCGCCTTTGCGTATTATCCGTACCGAGGAATCTCGATTTGCCTTTCCTTCTTTAATAGCGACACCTGCCACTCTTCCTTTTTTACCGGTGTCAAAGATAGCTCTTACTTCAGCCTGGCCATCAATCACTTCGGCAAATGTTGGCTCCAGCATGCCTTTCATCGCCTTTTCTACATCTTTTATGAGCTCATAAATAACATTGTAATAACGTATGCTGATCTTTTCTAAATCAGCCAAACGCTGCGCTCCGACCTCGGCCTTGGTATTAAAACCAACGATGATACCATTAGAAGCTAACGCCAGCATAACATCACTCTCGGTGATACTACCACTACTGGAATGAATCACCCTGACTTTGACCTTTTCGCTGGCCAGCTGCTCTAGAGATCCCTTAATTGGCTCTATGCTACCCTGAACGTCGGTCTTCAATATTATGTTAAGCTCTTTTACCTGCCCACCCTTGCTAACTTCTGAGGAAAAGTCACTCAAGCTTAAAGTTCTTCCACCGAGTGTATGATTCCTGTTGGCTACTTTTACGTTTTTCCAATAACGTCTTAGCCTCGTGTTCATCATGGGCGACTTTAAAAGTATCTCCTGCCGTGGCAACTTCGTTTAGTCCCAAGACTTTTACTGGGGTCGACGGCTCAGCAGTCTTAATTGGTTTTCCTGTATCACTGAACATCGCCTTAACTTTGCCGTAAGTGTTGCCGATGACTACAGTGTCGCCGATCTTAAGAGTACCCTTTTGGACAAGAAGAGTCGCCAGAGGTCCCATAGTCTTATCCAGTTTTGCTTCGATAGCAACACCCTCTGCAGGACCGTCTACCTTGGCTTTTAACTCCAATACATCAGCAAGAACGAGAAGGTTCTCAAGCAACTCCGAAATACCCTGCTGTTTTTTAGCTGATATAGGAACGCTGATTGTATCGCCTCCCCACTCTTCAATAATCAAATCCAGATCAGATAGTTGTTGTTTTATTTTTTCCGGATTGGCATCAGGCTTATCTATTTTATTGAGAGCTACAACTATAGGCACTCCTGCTGCCTGAGCATGATGTATAGCTTCTACAGTTTGGGGCATTACGCCATCATCGGCAGCTACCACCAACACGGCAATATCCGTGATTTGGGCTCCGCGGGCTCTCATTGCCGTAAAAGCTTCATGGCCCGGCGTGTCAAGGAATGTAATTTTACGCCCATCCCTTTCAATTTGATAGGCTCCTATGTGCTGGGTAATTGCGCCTGCTTCCGTAGCAACTACGTTACTCTTACGAATCGCATCCAGCAGACTGGTTTTACCGTGATCAACATGTCCCATAATCGTAATTACCGGAGGACGAGCAACGAGTTTAACCCCTTTTGTTGCCTTAGCCGGTGCTGACGGTTTTGTTTTAGGAGGCGCGGGCTGCCTTTTAACTTTATATCCAAAATTTTCTGTTATTACTGAAGCGACATTAAAATCAATCGTCTGGTTAATATTCGCCATCATACCGTTTCTCATTAATTGCTTAATGATATCAACGGGGGTAACACCAAGGAGTTCTGCCAGGTGTTTTACGGTTAATACGGGAGGCAAACTTATTTGTTTTGCTGTCTGTTGGTCCGGCTTTGTCACCGGGATATCCTGACTTTGATCTATGGTCAAATCTAGTTTCTTTTCGCTCATCTCTATGCTTCTTTTACAGGCCGACTCCTGGCATAGTCCATCAGGCGCTGGCGGTTCTCATTACTTATTCTGGTACGCAATGCGTGATCCAGCCGGTTTTGTTTTAATCCCGATTCCCAGCATTCAAGTTTTGAACACAAGTATGCTCCCCTTCCGGGCATTTTCCCCGAGGTCATCGACCGTAACACTTTCGGAATTGCAAACCAAACGAATTAAATCCCTTTTATTTTTCTTATCTCTACAGGCAACACAACTGCGTTCCGGGATATGCCTTGTTTCGATACCCTGCTTATTTGCTTTGTTCTTCAAACTCATCCTCTTCCGGGTATAACGTGTGCTTGGCACGTGTTTTCTTCGGTTTTGTGGCTTTTTCTTTAACCTCGGTCTCTTTCTTCCCTTTAGTGGCTCTCCTCTTGGCTGCTGCAGCTTTGGAAGGAAGTATATCTTCGGCGAAACGTAAAAGCGGAGCTGTTGTCTGCTCTGCCTCGGACGTCATAGAAGTCAAAATAAGATTGAAATCGGTTATCGGGGTAATCACTGATTCAGGTTTTTCCGCCTCTTCCGTAACGGCAGCTTCTTCTTCCCCGGTTACTTCAGGTATGACTTCGCCGGTAGGCTGTTCTTCAGATTTAATTTCCTCGGCTGCAGGTTTTATCTCTTCGGCTGCTTCGACATCTTTGACCTGGGTAGCCTTCTCTGCTTCCATAGCAGAAACGCTTCTAATGTCAATCCTCCAGCCTGTAAGTTTTGCCGCCAATCTGGCATTCTGCCCTTCTTTTCCGATGGCCAGGGAAAGCTGCTTATCCGGAACCGTTACTAATGCGGTTCCTTCAGCCTCATTGAGCACGACGCCGGTCACTTGCGCCGGGCTGAGGGCATTAGCAATCATTGTTTTCGGATCATCTACCCATTGAATAACATCTATCTTTTCACCATTCAATTCGGTTACTATATTCTGTATTCTTATTCCTCTAAGCCCAACACAACACCCTACAGGATCAATCCCCTCTTGCCGAGCCGCAACGGCCACCTTGCTGCGATATCCTGGTTCACGTGCCACAGATTTTAAATCCACAGCACCGCTATGTATCTCAGGCACTTCGAGCTCTAATAGCTTACGTAACAAGTTGCGGTGTGACCTGGAGACTATTATTTGCGGCCCTCTATTGGTTTTACTCACTTCAAATAGATAAAATTTCAATCTTTGACCGACACGATATCGTTCATTATGGATTTGCTCCGAAGTGGGAAGTATTGCCTCGGCCTTGCCCAGATCAATGTAAATGACGTCAGGAGTGATGCGCTGCACCATTCCGGTGACTACATCACCTTCGCGGCAGGTGAACTCTTCATAGATGGCATGATGCTCAGCTTCATGTAACCGCTGCAAGATTACCTGTCTGGCAGTCTGTGCAGCAATTCGCCCTGCATCAGGAGGGGTAGCTTCTATGCTCAGGGTATCGCCTACTCTGGCAGTTTTGTCTATTTTGTTAGCTTCTGCCAGAGTTAATTCATTGACCGGGTCGGTGATGGTCTCAGCTACCGTCTTTTTTACGTAGACTTTGACCCCGCCGGTATTAGGATTGATTTTAACTGCAAGATTCTGGGTTGGGGCAAAAGTATCTTTCCTGTAAGCCGATACCAACGCTGACTCTACTGCCGCCAGGACGACTTCCCTTGGCAAATTCTTTTCAGCCGATAGCTGGGTAATGGCGACCATAAATTCAGTTTTCATCGCACACCGTCTCCCGTTTCTGCTTACCTTTATTCTCCATCAATAAAAAAGTGGGTACTACGCCCCACTTTTTCGGAAAATTTTCAGTTGCGAAAGCTAGTTTAACATAATTAAATTATAATTGCAACTGAGAGCGTGGAATGGAATAAACCAACGGATTTTTGTCTCTTGACAATAAATTACCAATTCCACTATTATGCCAATTGTTATTATTAATTATTAAACCCGCCTTTACACTAAAATAGAGTCAAAGGGAGGCTATATTCATGTCAAAATCGGAACAGAATCTAAAAGAAGCTTTCGCAGGAGAATCACAGGCTAATCGCAAATACCTTGCATTTGCCGCAGCTGCTGATAAAGAAGGTTATCCCCAGGCTGCCAGGCTTTTTAGAGCGGCAGCTGAAGCCGAAACTATTCATGCTCACAACCATCTCAGAGTACTTAAAGGCATTAAAAGCACGAAGGAGAATCTTAAAGAAGCTTTCGAGGGAGAGACTTTTGAGTTCAAAAATATGTATCCGGGGATGATAGCTGCTGCCCAAGCCGAAGGAAACAAAGATGCCGAACGATCATTCAGCTATGCTAACGAGGTAGAACAAATCCACGCACAGCTGTATAAAAAGGTATCAGATAGTCTTGGTTCGAGTAAAGAAACATTCTCTTATTACGTGTGTCCAGTATGTGGAAATACCGTTGAAAAAGAGGCCCCGGGAGTCTGTCCTATCTGCGCCACTGCCGGGAAAATGTTCAAGAAGATAGACTAACACTTTAGAGGGGTCGCTACCTTTAGTAACTCACTGTAGTTCGTTCTTGGCCAGTAGAGCCTATACTTCAATTACTGATCCTCTGGAAGGATTCAGGACTTCAATTGCTCCTTTGCTTAACGCTTCAACCCGGTGGTAGAAATCCGCATGCTCACTATGTACGGGAATAAGAGTCCTCGGTTTAATTTGTAGCGCAATCCGTAACAAATCCGGCCCGCAGGCGTGACCCGAGGCATGAAGTCCTCTCTGTTCATCCGGTATCTGCCATTCACCGTTATTTTCAAGGGGAAGACCGAAGCCTTTAATCTGAAAATACTCCAGCCAGTTGCTCAAACGACGGAAATCGATCTCCTGTTCCTCGTCATGCGGTTCGCTGGAACTGAATACATAAAGACTGCCGGGTCCCGGATTAATGCTGGGTAATTCATTCAGGTCCCAGAAACTGAAGCAAAGAATAAACTTGTTTTGTGCATTACGAACATCTTTAGCCAGGACAATTTTGCTCTCGTATTCTTTACACAAGTTTCGTATCCATTGTTGAGGGCTTTTGCTGGCAATTGTATCTTCGTAGATAACAAGTCTGTCCTCCTGAGAAATATCCGGGATTTCTGATTCAAGGAGGCGCATGGTCTTCAGCAGGTAAGCATCCTTGGGAAGTATGGCAAGCTTCCTGCCTGTGTCTCTGGCGATTTGCAGAAAAGTAAGCAGCCGGTCTACGTCCCTGGGAGAAAAGTCAGCGATTACCAGACCCTTGGCTTCGGCAATTGACTTCAGCCCATTCCGGTACACTTCAGATTCGGCAATGTTTGAGTCTCGCATGACATTAGTACCTTCCAGAATGAGCGCCCTTGGATTCAAGCTTGGCCGCATCCTCAATGAATTTTCTGGTCAGGTGGGAACGTTTGCCATGGAGCCGCAAATCTCCGCTGTAAATAATCCAGCCAGATTCAGTTTCAATTCCCCAGGCACAGGCACCGGGAATAGAGTGGTCCACGGGAAAACAACGTAAGTTAAAACTGCAGCCGCTGTGGTCGGTAATGGGACAGGAAATCAGCTCTTTTTGTTTGCCGCTCTTCTCCCAGAAGCCGGAACTCCAATACTGGAAAGCATCGAGGCTCAGAGCAGCCGGATTCATATCAGCAATACAAAACCGACGCTGTTGCCTGGTATCTCCCGAAAGAAAGGCCTCCTGTTTCCAGCCCGGAGGACAATTTTTTTCGGCAACTTTATAGTAACAGACCTGCTGGTCAAAATCGGACTTCCCCGAATCCTGTATCGCTTTGGCAATAAACGAGGTTACTGAAGTTGCATATACAGGTATATCGTGTTTCAAGAAAGGAAATATGCCCAGAGTGATCCAGATGAGCATGGGTGAGCAAAACACCGTCGACATGGTCAATCTCCCGATAGAGAGGCTTTGCGGCCAGCTGTCTCCATAGATCTGCTTCATCTATGTCAGTACGATAAATTCCCTTCAAGGGCGGCAGCATCTCCATGGTTAAAGGGTCAAGTAACCCGGCGCCACCACGGGGCTTGAGGTATTCCTCATAGAAAAGCTTATGTCTTTTGTAGGGGAAACCAAAATCGAGCAGGAGTTTACGAGCTCCGTCTTCAAGGAGTATTTTGTTGCCGCCTATTTCATCAACGCCACCGTAAAAACTCAAACGCACCATATATTTTCCATACCCATTTTTGTTTGCCTGACTTAAGGTAATTTTATTCTACCATGTCCTATTGGACTAATCTTCCGACTAATCCAATCAGATTAAGAAAGCGCAAAGGAATTTTAATTATCCCTGAGTGCCGGCGCTGCGACAGGCACAAAAGAAGGCGGCTGCTATGGCAGATGCGTTATCTCGGAAGCTGGTTTATTACGCATTTCAAACTCAATCCCCACTTCCTGAAAGAGACTTCTAAAAGAATCATCCGCATAGGTTCCAAATGTGACGAAACGCTTGACTCTGGAGTTGGCCAGCATCTTGGCGCAAAGTATGCAGGGAGAATGGGTGGCATATATGGTGGCACCTTCGAGACTGATCCCATGGAGCGCCGCCTGTATGATTACGTTCTGTTCGGCATGAATAGCCCGGCAAATCTCGTGCCTGGTCCCTGATGCAATTTTCATTTCGTCTCTGAGACAGCCCAGTTCAAGGCACTCTTTAGTCCCGGCAGCAGCTCCGTTGTAACCTGTTGACAATATATGCTTATCTTTTACTGCGACAGCTCCGATATGGTGGCGCAAACAAGTAGAACGTTCTGCAACTACAGAAGCTATCTTTAGAAAATATTCATCCAGTTCCGGCCTGGCATTAGTATTCATTTTAAACAGGCCAGCACTTTCCTGGCATCTTTCTCCAGTTCATTTATAGACGTTTCATTCACCAGCGTGAAATCAGCCATTGCGATAGGACCGCCTTTTTTTACGTTCTCAATTTCTGACGTATCCCGGCTGGCAGACTCCGCCGCAGTGAGCGGTCTCACTTTCCTGTTGGCAAGTCTTTTATATCTGGTCAGCGGCGATGCCCAAACTGCTATGACAATAAAATCCTTGCCGTATCGATCTTTAAACAGGGTATATTCTTCCCAGGAATAAAGTCCATCTACCACTACATTAGATTCCTTCAACAGAGCATCAATGCGCGGCAAATTCAAGAGAGCGTACGCGGCCATTCCGTGCTGCACTCGTAATTGCTCCCTGACCTTACGTTCGTTCTCTTCGTTCAGCTCCAATCCCCTCTTTTTTACTTCCTCTTCAGTAATGTCGCCGAATCTAACTTTCCTGAACCCGGCATTTTCAAATACCCGGGCCACTACAGATTTGCCCGCACCTGCCATACCCACAATAGAAACTACTTTCATCTCCTGCCTTTACACGTATCGTTAAAATAACCTGCGCATTCCCAGTTTAACAGGCATTATAGGGGATATATCCTGCTCATGTCGAGTTGACATGGTTTCCTTCGCATAATAAAATAAAAGCGTTAGAGCAGGCGGCTCTGGAAACAGCAGAGCGTGGTCGGGCTACATTAAAGCAGCGAGTATAAAAGCCTCGTGGGACTAAATATCTTACGAGGCTTTTTTTTATGCCGAAGTTAGGTTTATATGAATATTCAACGTGAAAAAACTAAGGCGGCAGTAATATCCGTATCCTTCACTATCCTGCTGGTGATATTTAAGCTTACTGTAGGTTTAATTGTAGGATCAGTCTCAGTTATTTCTGAAGCAGTAAATTCAGGCGGGGATTTGTTCGCAGCAACACTAACTCTGTTTGCCGTTAAAACTTCCGGAAAGAGCCCGGATAAAGAACATCCCTTCGGCCACGGTAAAGTAGAAAATATATCAGCATTCGTAGAAGCCTTGATTATCTTATTGGCAGCAATCTGGATTATTTACGAGTCCGTGCAGAAGTTAATCAACCCTCGAACACTCGAGGTAATAGGTTTTGGGATAGCTATAATGCTATTGTCCTCAGTCGCCAGCATAGTGGTATCGAATTTACTGTTAAAAGTAGGTAGAAAAACTGATTCAGCGGCCTTGATCGCAGATGGATTGAATTATAGGACAGATGTTTATACAGCCGCAGGAGTGATGGTAGGGCTGATATTGTTCTGGGCGGGGGAATATTTTTTCCCTCAATGGAACCTTTACTGGATTGATCCAGTAGTAGCTATTCTCGTTTCGTTCATGATAATACGTACCTCATATCGTTTATCTTCAAATTCTATTCGCGATCTGATGGATACCAGTGTACCATCCGAGGAGACCAATTGGGTACGGGATAATATTACCAGGAGATACAGTTCCATACTTTCGGTGCATCGACTGCGCATGCGAAAATCAGGAGCAACCCGTTTCACGGACCTTCACCTGGTGGTGAATTCAGAAATGACGGTAAACGAATCACACACCCTTGCCGAACAGATCGAGTCAGATATCAGGAAACAATTCCCCAACGCTGATGTGACGGTTCATATTGAACCCTGCGACGGCAAGTGCTCATACGTTTGCAGCAGTGGCTGTCTTTTAACTGAAGAGGAACAAAAGTCGATACGTTCTGCAAAGCCTTAAAATTGGCAGCTGAATACGAGGGCCGATTTAATTAGCTTAAGTTTCGCGGTTACTTTGATACCCTAGGTCCTGCCATATTTTATCTTGGCAAACAACATGGCAATTCCCAGGCATAATGTTATGGAATTCCAGAGAATTACGGGCAGCAAACTCAATAGTATTCCGTAGGTAAGCCAGCATATTGTTCCGACCAGGAACAATAAAGTAAATATCATACTTATCTCCCTGGCACTCCTCAGTTTGTAGAGACGCCAAACCTGTGGCATAAATCCAAAGGTAGTAAATGCCCCTGCTACCAATCCTAATAACTCTTGCCAAATCATACAAATTCCTTTTACTGTGAAATAACCTAATCAAAATTCATCCTATTGTGCCTATAATAACAGATTTCCTGTTAAACTAAGTAGACCCTTACATAATAGTCATCAATGATTTGTTCGTCCTATGTTCATACTTGTAGAATAAGCGCGGTAGTATAACGATTCAAACTCCGGGGAGGCATTACTATGACCATTGAAATTGGAACAGCCAGAGCTCTGGGAAAACACACGGGAAAACGGACCTTAAAATCTGATTTAGAACGTTACCGTAAAATTGCACTGGATCTCGGAGCTTCTGGCGCTGCCATAATCCATGCCAGCCAGGTCATTGTAGATGAGCGAGTGCGATTGAAGTGTCTGGTACCTCGCTGTCTCCGCGCCGGGGAAACCCCGAACTGTCCTCCGCATGCACCAGATCTGGACCTTGTTCGCAGGGCGCTCGGCCTCTACAGTTGGGCGATGTTGGTCAAGTGCGATGTGAAACCGATATCGGACTATGCCCCCAAAAAGACCGGCACCAAAGAGGAACAGCGGAAAACATTGCTCTTCCATCAGAAAAGCTCTGAAGTTGTGTACAAATTAGAATCCCAGGCTTACAAAGATGGTTACCATCTGGCTATGGGGCTCGGGGGAGGTTCTTGCAAGGATTACCTTTGCCAGGGGCTGGTATGCCAGTTTCTGGACAGCGGCAGATGCCGTTTCCCGCAGCGTGCCCGTCCCGCCATGGAAGCTATGGGAATCGACGTTACCAGTTTGATAAACAAGGTAGGCTGGAATGTGTACGCCCTGGTGGATAACCTTGATTCCGTCCCCTGCGCGATCAGCGTCGGTATTGTTTTTATTAACTGATATGGAGGGAAAATGCCAAAAGACATAGTCGAACAGATTGAAGAATATGTACCCGATGACCAGGCTAAGTGGGGAAAATTGGCCAGCGAAATACAGTGGCGCCGTTTACAACTTTTGCTCCTTCGGGACATACTGATGGAGCTAAGGAAATTGAACCAGGCATTTCCCTCAAAAATGGTATAATTGTTCAGCCGCCAGATTCCTTAGTTTTTCCTGGTCTCATCTGGAATTAATTTCAGTAAACAACTATTTCCACCAAAAGGAGGTTACATTCCCACAATGAAAAAAACATTTATCATCAGGCTTACACTTTTAGCTCTCATGGTTGCTACCTTAATCGCCGCTTCAGGTTGCGACGATACCCTGGTGAGAGGGGGTGCAGATGTTGTCCTCGAGGGAGTAAGCGTAGGTTCCGTTTCAATGGAAGGTAAACCTGTCTCCGGATTACCATCACAAAAAGTCAATTTAGTGCTCAAGGTTGCCACCAACCAGGTGGTGATAAATAATAGCGGCGGTAAAACTACTGTCAAATTGAACCCTTCCGGTGCTACCGTAGTAATCACTCCCGATGGAACAACGTTTACCGGTGTCAAATCCGACCAGGTAATAATTCAGTGGCAAAGTGAAACGTCGACTAAATAGTTCCTTAATTCGACTTATCAGCCCAGGCATGATATGTCTGTATTCCTTCAATGTGGAAAAAAGAAATAAATGGATATTTTAGCCAATCTCAACCCTGCTCAAAAACAGGCAGTGGAAACTACCGAAGGTCCTTTGCTGATACTGGCAGGCCCCGGCAGCGGCAAGACCAGGGTAATAACTCATCGTATTGCCTACTTGATAAAGATTTGCGGCATTAACCCGTACCGCCTTCTGGCAGTGACTTTCACTAACAAGGCTGCCAATGAAATGCGGGAAAGGTTGGAGAAACTTCTGGGCAAAGCGGCAGAATCTTTAACCGTGGGTACATTTCATTCTATTTGCGCTCGGATTCTTAGACAAGAAGGAAAAGCTATCGGGCTAAACCCTAATTTCACTATCTACGACGAAGATGATCAGCAAAGCCTGATAAAACAAAGTATCCAGGAAGTTGGTCTTGATCCCAAGCAGTATACTCCCTCCGCTATTCAGTCAGCGATAAAACTTGCCAAAAGCCAATTGATGCCACCTGGAGATTACGCTCAGAAAACCAGCAGCTATTTTGAAGAGGTTGTCCACCGCGTTTATGAACGCTACCAGCAGCTACTCAACCAGACACAAACCGTTGACTTCGATGACCTGCTGATGAAGACAGTACAGCTTTTTAACCAGCATCAGAATATTCTCACAAAGTACCAATCCCGCTATCTCCACATCCTGGTCGACGAATTTCAGGACACCAATACCACACAGTATTTTCTGATCAAGCAGCTTGCCGGAAAACATCGCAATATCTGCGTCGTCGGTGATCCCGACCAATCAATCTATTCCTGGAGATTCGCTGACTTACGCAATATCCTGAGCTTTGAGAAAGATTATCCGGATGCCAAAATCATCATCCTGGAGCATAACTATCGATCAACTCAAACAATTCTTGAGGTTGCCACGAACATCATCGCGGCAAATAAGCAGCGCAAGCCAAAAAACCTGGTAACCGACAATGAAGCAGGGGAACCGGTAACAATCGTCAGAGCTTACAATGAGGATGAAGAAGCCCAGTTCGTGGTGAGCGAAATCGATAAACTTGTGAACGAAAAATTGGTTTCACCCGGCGAATGCGCCGTGATGTATCGAGTCAATGCACAGTCGAGGGCTCTGGAAGAAGCCTTTATGCGTCATGGGATGTCCTACCGGTTGGTGGGTGGCACCAGGTTTTATCAAAGGCGCGAAATTAAAGATGTTGTAGCTTATTTAAAGTTTATTCACAACCCCGATGATGCGGTGAGCCTTATGCGTATCATAAACGTGCCGGGCCGCGGTATAGGTCCTCGTACCCTCACTGAACTGTCCGCCTGGGCAACCGACCAGGGCATTACTGTCCATAAAGCTCTGGAGATGATTTCACAGGAGAATGGCCCTCCGATAGCAGCCCGCGCCAGCCATGCCCTCAGCGATTTTTTTAATCTTGAGCAGCGAGCTCATTTCAAAAAGCAAAGAGCTGCCACTGAGTGACCTGCTGGAGGAAGTTGTACAGAAGTCAGGATACCGGGACTATATTCTGCATGAAGAAAATGGCGAGGACCGCTGGGACAATATCAGGGAACTGCGCACTGAAGCCAGGCAATATGATGCCCTGGCCCCCGTTGAGGCTATGACAACCTTCCTGGAGAAAATCAGCCTGGTATCGGACATAGACGAACTCGAAGATAAGAATGAGTCCACTGTTCTGACCACCTTGCACCAGGCTAAGGGGCTGGAATTTCCAGTGGTATTTATAGTAGGTGTAGAGGAAAATTTGCTGCCGCACCGCAGGTCGCTTGAAGATCAAGCGGAACTGGAAGAAGAACGGCGCTTGTGCTATGTGGGGGTGACCAGAGCTAAAAAACGGGTTTACCTGCTCCATACTTTCCGCCGCAGCCTGTTCGGCAGTATCTCGGATACAGAACCGTCCCGATTCCTCAATGATATTCCCCAGCACCTGGTCACCATAAAACAGCTCTGGGGAAATGAACAAAAATCGACTACTGACGATGACTTCACCCCGATCACAGCGCTCTATTCGAAATCATCGTCCCAACTGCGCAATGAATCGAACAATATCAAACGTGTCCCGCTTGCCGAATATCTTTCCCGGCAGCAGCCTATACCGGTCAGCACGATAACCCTGAATCCAGGCGATTTTGTCAATCACCACATCTTTGGAGAAGGGTTGGTAGTAAGCTGCTCACGCACCACCAGTAATGATCAGGAAGCGACGGTAAACTTTAACACTGCAGGGGTAAAAAGGCTTCTGGTCAGCCTGGCACGGTTGGAAAAGATAGAAAAATCCGAAGATAGCTAATTTTTACAAACCAATTCCATCCCGGCTAATGCAAGGGAACCCCGCCACCGGGCGACATCATTCTCACCAGAGCCATCGGAATGTCCTGGATATAAACGCATAACACCAGGCCAACTATCATCATCGCTAAAAACGGCAGGGTGCCCCGGTATATTGTCCAGATACGGACATCGGGTACATATGCGCTTAACCCAAAGACAACGATGCCAAACGGAGGGCTTATCTGGCCCATTAGTATTGTGATCATGGTTACCGAACCCAGGAAAATAGGATCAAATCCCATTCCCACCAATACAAAATGTAAAATTGGTGCTACCAGCAGGATAATGGACATGATATCCAGGAAGAACCCCACGATAATGTAAAATACCAGAACCACCCATAATACACCCATGGGGGAAAGATTAAATGTGCCTATGATTTCAGCCAGATGCGTCGGAAGCTGGCATATAGTAAAAAACCTGCTGAAAGTAAGAGCGCCTGAAACCAGTATAAATATTTTACCGACTAGTTTAGCTGTTTCTACCAGCGAATTCCGGAAGGCCTTTTTAGTTAATCTCCTGGTTACCAATCCGATAATATAACATCCGGCACATCCAGCGGCGGCTCCTTCCGTGGCGGTGAACAAGCCAGAATATATGCCACCAAGCACAAGTACTATTATCAACGCCGGTGCAATAATATATCTCAGACATCTCCAGCGTTCAGCCCATGAAACAGCCTTGGTCGGAGGCCCCAATTGTGGGTTTATTTTACACCAGACAGCTATTACGACAAGGAAAAGAAGAGTTAGCAACACGCCCGGACCAATCCCTGAAATAAATAGCTGACCAATCGATTGTTCAGTGATAATGGCATAAAAAACAAAACCGAGGCTGGGAGGGATCAAGAAACCAAGATTGCCACCGGAAGCGAGTGTTCCCAGTGACAGGCGATCATCGTAGCCAAGCCTCCTCATTTCCGGCAGGGATACCGCAGCCAGTGTTGTTGCTGTAGCTATAGAATCACCGCAAATTGCCGAAAATATAGCGCAGGCTAACATGCAGGCCATGGCTAAACCACCGCGAAAGTGTCCAAACCACTTTTTCACGACGATAAAAGCGTCGTCGCTTATTCTCACTTCGCTAGCCAGAAAACCCATGAGCACGAACAGAGGAATAACGCTGAAAGCATACGTAGCCGCTGTCCTGAAATATTGCAGGCCAAGAACCCCTATCCCTACGTCAAAGCCCTGGACTACTGCAAGGCCAATAAAACCAACAAGGGCCATGCTCACGCCTATCGGTATCTCTAGAAATATCAGGATAAAAAATAGCAGTATACCCAGAAAACCGATTGCATCCAGGCTCATTTCGTTTTACCCCTCACCAGGGAATTAACAGTCTTGAAGAGAAACGCTAAACATGCAAGCCCGCTGCCCAGGGCTACCCAGAATTGGAAGGGAAATTTAGGGACGTGGAGTATTGCTGTCGTTGCTCCCTGGTTCATTACATTTATGCCCTGCAGGACATTTTGCCATGATATCAGGGCAAATAATATCACCGTAATAAAATCGCCGATGAGTATAATCCTCTGCCGGGTTGCAGCAGGGAGACGGCCCGTAAGCGTATCCATGCTTACGTGCCGGCTCAATGAACTGGTAAAAGGTACATAGCAATATGCGACAATAACCAGCATGAATTCAATCATCTCGTAAGACCACGAAAAAGGACTGTTAAACACCCGCCGTAAAAAAATATCCAGCGAGGTTAATATCACCATGCCCACAAGTACATACGAGCCGATCTTCTCAAATGCACTGGCAATTGCTTTAAACGCAATTGTAAGTGTACCTATCCAATTTTTCATCAGAGTCTCCCTACTTCAGTGATAAATCAGGTCGTTACTTTGAGAACTCTGCATCCCACTTTTTGGTTCTATCCAGCAAGTCTCTGCCCTTTTGTCCCAGGCCCTTGCCATCGAGCTCTTTTAGCCAGGCATCGATAGAAGGTTGAGCAGCTTTGATAAATCGGGCTCTTTCCGCTTCAGGGAGCATATAGGGTTCGGGGTTTCCAACTTTTTTGTCATACGCAAGGATCTGGTCTCGGCTCTCTTTTTCACACAGAGCCCAGATGTTTCCGGCTTCCGCTGAAGTGTTAAATCCAGACATCTCATCAATGGCTTTTTTGATATCAGCGGGAAGACTGTTATATTTATCAAGATTCATGCCGATCAGGTTTTGATGGACAAATATTCGGATATTGTCCGTGCGGTATTTGGTCACTTCGCCGCACTTCCAGGTTACCAGGCCATTGTATTCCTGCCAGCGGCCTTCCAGCATCCCGCGCTCCAGCCCGGTGTAGAGATCATTTTCCATCAGGACGACAGGAACCAAACCCATTGCTTCATCCGTCTTTGCAGCCATTGGCTCCGTATCGCCAAACTTAAGTCCTTTGAGGTCCTCAAGAGTTTTAATCTGCTTGGTCCTGGTCGAACATTCCATTGGAGGAGTTGGGAATGTCCAGAGCACTTTTATTTTATTCTTGTACTCCAGGTCATTAAGGATTTCCTCTTGCTGTTTCCAGAATACCTTAGCGGCGGACTGAACCGTAGAATAAGTAAAAGGCAAATTCCTCACGTCAGTGAGCGGGAAAACACCAGGGGTGAATGCCGGGTTTATCCAGCCGATATCAGCAGTGCCCTTCATGACCAGGTCAAGATGATCAGGCGGTGCACCCAGGGTAGAACCGCCAAAATAGGTTACCTTAACCTGTCCGTTAGTCTTCTTTTCAAGGGCAGGCCCCCAGGGTAATATCCCCCGTTGAACCCATTGATCTGCCGGTGGCGGCCAGTAAGAAAACTTTAATTCGATGACTTTGCCCGGAGTTGCTGGTCCGGCGCAAGCACCCAAAACCAGAGAAAGTAACATTGCAATTAATACCGATGCCATTAAAATCTTTTTCATTGTGATTTTGTCTCTCCTTTATTTTGATTAAAAACGAAGGTTCCCATACTCCTTATCATGTCATGTCATACGATACCTCCCCGTTCTTCTTCCGAACATTCCCAATAATTCGATTTATCGTTAAAATGTGTGTTGATATTATATCAGGCTTGTAAATATCTGTCTTCGCTCCGGGCCAGTTACCTCTTCTCCTCATAATTTGCAATTTAAAAAGCAAATCTTGACGACAATGGTATTAATTCAATTTAAATACTCGTTATATTCCAAAATCTCGATACACGCAATATGTGATATACTACGAATTGAAGGCCATATGCCAGTAAATGCATTCAAACGCAATCGGGTCCTGTTTCTGTTCCTGCTCGGTTTACTAATCTTTTGGGCTCTTCTTTACGCACTCAGAGAACCTCTGCTCCCTTTTTTTATCGGCGTTGTGGTGGCCTATTTGCTCCTGCCGGTAGTGGACTGGATTGACAAACGCCTTCCTTTCAAAGGGAAGGGAAATGAAGTTCAGCGGATCATCATTATCATACTTTTGTTTCTAATAGTTCTGGCTCTATTAGCAGCTGTTGTATACCTGGTACTCTCCTCCATCCTGCACTCTTTTTCCACATTATTGACCAATGCTCCTGCTTTGATCAGTAATGGTTTAAAAACAGTAGGCGATTGGATAGAATCTGTGATCCAACCCCTGGCTCCAGACCAGCAAAAACAAGCTCATGATATTGTCAATAACATCGGCGCTGCTATGGGGAACTGGTTGCAGGCTACTTTTATGAGCGGGCTCAGCTTTTTACCTTCAACTATCACTTTTGTCGTGGGCTTTTTGACTCTTCCTTTTTTCCTCATTCTCTTCATGGCAAATATAAATGTCATTAAGAAAGGTTTTTATTCCCTTTTTTCGGAAGAAGTTGCCTACCATATGCGCAATTTCATAAATATCCTGGATGGCATTTTCGGTAGATACATACGGGCGCAGATACTGCTGGGTATAATAATGGGAATACTGGTATACGCGGCGCTATTCTTTATCGGTATTGACCTGGCTCCCTCATTAGCTCTGATTGCAGGCTCGTTTCAATTGATACCAGCCATCGGCGGCGCCCTGGCAGCCATCGTGGGAATAATAATCACATTAGCAGTGGCACCGGCTAAGGTCCTCTGGGTAAGTATTGCCTATATAGTCATCAACCTGGGCATCGGCAGCGTACTTATTGCCCGTATCAGTGGCAAAGCGGTAAACATAGATGCTTCTATAGTTATGATATTAGTCGTGGTCGGAGGCTATATGGACGGCATCGTGGGGATGATACTTATTACGCCGGCGGTGGCTATTATTTTTGCCCTGTATAAATACGTTCT
>CAWAQY010000027.1:0-68300 GCA_963784375.1 uncultured Chloroflexia bacterium
CACATAAAGATATCTTTATATGCTGCGCCCTACGTTTCGTGGAGGCGTGGGTGCGATTGCCGGTTCAAAGCTCCGTTGCTGCCCTGAAGGCCATGGCCGAGCCGACGCGGTTGCGTCTGCTGGTGCTGCTGGGCTCGGGCGAGCTCAACGTGAAGGACCTCACGGGCATCCTCGGGCAGAGCCAGCCGCGCATCAGCCGGCATCTGAAGCTGCTGGCCGAGGCCGGCCTGGTGGAGCGCGCGCCGGAGGGCAGCTGGGTGTACTTCCGGCTGGCCGAGGGCGGCGAGGGCGGAGCGCTGGCGCGCCTGGTGCTCGAGGCCGTGGACCGCACCGATGCCGTGCTCGCGCGCGACCGCCGTCGCGCCGAGGCCCTGAGGGAGGAGCGCGAGAAGGCGGCGCAGGTCTACTTCCAGGCGCATGCCGGCGAGTGGGACCGCATCCGCGCCCTGCACGTGGCCGAGGCCCACGTGGAAGCCGTCGTATCCGACGCGCTGGGCCCCGGCCCGTTCGATCTGTTCCTCGACCTCGGCACCGGCACGGGGCGCATGCTCGAGCTGTTCCGCGATCGCTACCGGCGCGGCCTCGGCATCGATCTGAGCCCCGCCATGCTGGCCTACGCCCGCGCCAAGCTCGAGCGCAGCGGGACCGGACGCGCCCACGTGCGGCAGGGCGACATCTACGATCTGCCGCTCGCCGACCAGACCGTCGGCGCCGCCGTGATGCACCAGGTGCTGCACTTCCTGAGCGACCCGCAGCGCGCGGTGCGCGAGGCGGCACGCGTGCTGGCGCCGGGCGGACGCCTGCTGATCGTCGATTTCGCCCCCCACGAGCTCGAGTTCCTGCGCGAGCAGTTCGCCCACGAGCGCCTGGGCTTCTCGACCCAGCAGGTCGCCCAGTGGCTGGCCGATTGCGGGCTCGAGCTGGTGGAGACGCGTGAGCTCGTCCGAGATCACGCGGGCCGATCACGCGGGCACGGCGAATCTCACGGTCTCGGTGTGGCTGGCCCGGCGTCCGCAAAATGCCGCGACGCCGGCGGACAGTGTGGAGACGCGCAAGTTGGAGCGGACGACCTGAGATGATCGACATCGCACGCGAGCGTCGCAGCCGCCTGGTCGGCGACGGCGACATCAACGTCTCCTTCGAGTTCTTTCCGCCCAAGACGGAGAAGATGGAGGAGACGCTGTGGAGCGCGATCCGGCGGCTGGAGCCGCTGCGGCCGCGCTTCGTGTCGGTGACCTACGGCGCGGGCGGCTCCACGCGCGAGCGCACGCATGCGACGGTGGCGCGCCTCGTGCGCGAGACGTCGCTGGTCGCCGGCCGCGCACCTCACCTGCGTGCAGGCGACCAAGGCCGAGGTGGACGAGGTGGCGCGCAGCTACGCGCAGGCGGGCGTGCGCCACATCGTGGCCCTGCGCGGCGATCCGGCCTCGGGCGTCGGCACCAGGTACAGCCCGCATCCGGGCGGCTACGCCAACGCCGCCGACCTGGTGGCGGGGCTCAAGCGATCCGGCAACTTCGAGGTGTCGGTGGCCGGCTATCCCGGAGCAGCACCCCGAGAGCGCGTCGCTGGCCGAGGACCTCGACAACCTCAAGGCCAAGGTCGACGCCGGCGCCAGCCGCATCATCACGCAGTTCTTCTTCGACAACGCCCACTACCTGCGCTTTCTCGAAGCGGCCCGCGCGCGCGGCATCTGGGCGCCGATCGTGCCCGGCATCGTGCCGATCCACAACTTCAAGCAGGTCGCGGGCTTCGCCGGCCGCTGCGGGGCGACCATGCCGTCGTGGCTGGCGCGGCGCTTCGACGGGCTCGACGCCGACCCGCAGACCACGCATCTGGTCGCGGCCGCCATCGCCGCCGAGCAGGTGATGGACCTCGTCGACCAGGGCATCCGCCAGTTCCATTTCTACACGCTGAACCGGGCCGATCTCGTCTACGCCATCTGCCACCTGCTGGGGCTGAGGCCGGCCGCCAGCAACGGCTCGGCGATCGCCAAGGAGGCCGTCAACGCATGACCCGAGAGCAACGCATCGCCGCGCTCAAGGCGGCCGCCGCCCGGCGCATCCTGATCATCGACGGCGCCATGGGCACGATGATCCAGCGCTACAAGTTCGACGAGGCGGCCTTCCGGGGCAAGCGCTTCGCCGCCCATCCCAAGCCCGTGCAGGGCAACAACGACCTGCTCGTGCTCACCAAGCCGGAGGCCATCGCCGAGATCCACGAGGGCTATCTGGCGGCCGGCGCCGACATCATCTGCACCAACACCTTCAACGCCCAGCGCATCTCGCTGGCCGACTACGGCATGGAGGGGCTGGCCTACGAGATGAACCTGGCCGCCGCCAGGCTCGCGCGCGACGCCGCCGACGCGGCGACGCGCAAGACGCCCGAGCAAGCCGCGCTTCGTCGCCGGCGCGCTCGGCCCCACCAACCGCACGGCCTCCATCTCGCCCGACGTCAACAATCCGGGCTTCCGCAACGTCCTCTTCGACGAGCTGGTGGAGGCCTACACCGAGCAGGCGCGCGGGCTGATCGAGGGCGGCGCCGACCTGCTGCTGATCGAGACGGTGTTCGACACGCTCAACGCCAAGGCGGCGGGGTTTGCGGTGTTCCAGGTGTTCGACGAGCTGGGCGTCGAGCTGCCGCTGATCGTCTCCGGCACCATCACCGACCGCTCCGGGCGCACGCTGTCGGGGCAGACGCCGGAGGCCTTCTTCTTCTCCATCCGGCACCTGCGGCCGTTCGCGGTGGGCCTCAACTGCGCGCTGGGCGCGGAGCTGATGCGGCCCTATCTGGCCGAGATCGCCGCCGTCGCCGACACGCTCGTCATCGCCTATCCGAACGCCGGCCTGCCCAACGCCATGGGCGAGTACGACGAGGGCCCGCACGACATGGCCTGCCAGCTCGGAGCCGTGGGCCAAGGACGGGCTGCTCAACATCGTCGGCGGCTGCTGCGGCTCGACGCCCGAGCACATCGCCGAGATCGCGGCGCACGTGTCGAAATATCCCCCGCGCAAGGTGCCCAAGATCGAGCGCCGCATGCGCCTCGCCGGCCTCGAGCCCTTCGTGCACGGGTGAGCGTTAGTGAGACGACAAGCGTCAAGCTTGCGGTTGTCATGGTCGGGCTTGTCCCGACCATCCATCTCATCCGCGAGCTCCGGCGCTTGTTGTGAAGCTGGGTCCTCGGGACAAGCCCGAGGATGACAATCGGTCAAGTACGGGCGGGCAACACACAGTGACAGACAACAGCGCGGCGACGGCGTTCATCAATATCGGCGAGCGGACCAACGTCACGGGGTCGGCGAAGTTTCGCAAGCTGATCGAGGCGGGCGACTATCAGGCCGCGCTCGCGGTGGCGCGCTCCCAGGTGGAGAACGGCGCGCAGATCCTCGACGTCAACATGGACGAGGGGCTGCTCGAACTCCGAGAAGGCGATGGTGACGTTCCTCAACCTGATCGCCTCCGAGCCCGACATCGCCCGCGTGCCGCTCATGATCGACTCGTCCAAGTGGTCGGTGATCGAGGCGGGCCTCAAGTGCGTGCAGGGCAAGGCCATCGTCAACTCCATCAGCATGAAGGAGGGCGAGGAGGCGTTCCTGGAGCACGCGAGGAAGGTGCTGCGCTACGGCGCGGCCGTGGTGGTGATGGCGTTCGACGAGCAGGGCCAGGCCGACACCATCGAGCGCAAGGTGTCGATCTGCGAGCGGGCCTACAAGCTGCTGACCGAGAAGATCGGCTTCCCGCCCGAGGACATCATCTTCGACCCCAACATCTTCGCCGTCGCCACCGGCATCGAGGAGCACAACGGCTACGGCATCGCCTTCATCGAGGCGACGCGGCAGATCAAGGCAGAAGCTGCCGCACGTGCACGTCTCGGGCGGCGTCTCCAACCTGTCGTTCTCGTTCCGCGGCAACGAGGGCGTGCGCCAGGCGATGCACTCGGTGTTCCTGTATCACGCCATCCGCGCCGGCCTCGACATGGCCATCGTCAACGCCGGGCAGATCACCATCTACGACGACATCGAGCCCGAGCTGCGCGAGCTGTGCGAGGACGTGATCCTCAACCGCCGCGCCCGACGCCACCGACCGGCTGCTCGAGGTGGCCGGGCGCTACAAGGGCGAGACGGCCAAGGCCAAGGAGAAGGACCTGGCCTGGCGCGACGCGCCGGTGCAGGAGCGCCTCACGCACGCGCTGGTGCACGGCATCAACGAGTACATCGAGGCCGACACGGAAGCCGCGCGGCGCGAGGCCAACAAGCCCATCGAGGTGATCGAGGGCCCGCTGATGGCCGGCATGAACGTGGTCGGCGACCTGTTCGGGGCGGGCAAGATGTTCCTGCCGCAGGTGGTGAAGTCGGCGCGCGTGATGAAGCAGGCGGTGGCCTATCTGCAACCCTTCCTGGAGGCGGAGAAGAAGGCCTCGGGCCTCGACCAGAAGCCGGCCGCCGGCAAGGTGGTGATGGCGACCGTGAAGGGCGACGTGCACGACATCGGCAAGAACATCGTCGGCGTCGTGCTCCAGTGCAACAACTACCAGGTGATCGATCTGGGCGTGATGGTGCCGGCGCAGAAGATCCTGGAGACGGCCAAGCGGGAGAAGGCCGACATCATCGGGCTGTCGGGGCTGATCACGCCCTCGCTCGACGAGATGTGCCACGTGGCGGCCGAGATGGAGCGCGAGGGCTTCAGCGTGCCGCTGCTGATCGGCGGCGCCACCACCAGCCGCGTGCATACGGCGGTGAAGATCACGCCCAACTACGTGCGCGGGCAGACCATCTACGTCACGGATGCGAGCCGGGCCGTCGGCGTGGTGTCGACCCTGATGAACGAAGCCGATCGCGGCCCCTACATGGACAACGTGCGCAAGGAGTACGTCAAGATCCGCGACGCCTATCTCAAGGGCGAGACCAAGAAGACGCGGCTGCCGCTGGCCGCCGCGCGCGACAACCGGTTCAAGATCGACTGGTCGGGCTACGCGCCGCCGCGCCCGAAGCTGATCGGCACGCGCGCCTTCAAGAGCTACAAGCTGGCCGAGCTCGTGCCCTACATCGACTGGACGCCCTTCTTCCAGACCTGGGAGCTGCAGGGCAAGTATCCGCGCATCTTCGAGGACAACGTCGTCGGCCCCGAGGCCAAGAAGCTGTTCGCCGACGCGCAGGCCATGCTGAAGCGCCTGGTCGCGGAGAAGTGGCTGACCGCCAACGCGGTGATCGGCTTCTGGCCGGCCAACGCGATCGGCGACGACATCGAGCTCTACGCCGACGAGGCGCGCAAGTCCCGGCTCGCCATGCTGCACACGCTGCGCCAGCAGATGGCGCGCGAGAACCGGTCCGACCGGGCCAACACGGCGCTGGCCGATTTCGTCGCGCCCAAGGAGAGCGGGCTCGCCGACTACATCGGCGCCTTCGCCGTCACGACCGGCATCGGCGAGGCCGAGGCGCTCGCCCGCCACATCGACAAGACCGACGACTACGGCCGCATCATGCTGAAGGCGCTGGCCGACCGCCTGGCGGAAGCCTTCGCCGAGCGCATGCACGAGCGCGTGCGCCGCGAGTTCTGGGGCTATGCGCCGAACGAGAAGCTGCCGCCCGACGGCAGCTGATCGCGGAGGAGTATCGCGGCATCCGCCCGGCGCCCGGCTATCCCGCCCAGCCCGACCACACCGAGAAGGGCACCATCTTCCGCCTGCTCGACGCCGAGGCGCAAGGCCGGCATCAAGCTGACCGAGAGCTTCGCCATGTGGCCGGGCTCGGCCGTCTCGGGCCTCTATTTCGCGCATCCCGAGAGCCACTACTTCGGCGTCGGCAAGGTCGAGCGCGACCAGGTCGAGGACTACGCCGCGGCGCAAGGGCTGGACCATCGAGGAGGCGGAGCGCTGGCTCGGCCCCGTGCTCAACTACGATCCCAAGCCCGCGCGCAGCGCCGCGGCCTGAGGCATCCGATCAGGCAGCTCGCCCGTGCGGGTTGCACGCCGCTGCGCCTCCGTTGGCCGCATTTCGTGCTGGCCTCACGTCGCGCTAGAGCGGCTGCGCGCCGAGTGGGCGTTGCCGCGGCACGAGGCGCTGGCGGATCGCGGTGCGGGATGCGTGCAACTTCATTCGAGGGGATAGGGGGCATGCTGTCATCGCAAGTTTGCTGGCGTGCGATCTGCCGTGCTGTCCTGGCAGGTGTCGATCGCGGCCGGCGCAGGCCGCTGCGCGCGAACTGCGGCTCTCGCACCAGCTGCCGGAGAGCGATGCGCGCCATCGGGCCGCGCGCGTGCTGGCGGCCGAGCTGAAGAAGCGCGCGCCCGATCTCACGATCAGCATCCATCCGAACTCGTCGCTCGTCGACGATCCCGCCAAGCAGTACGAGGCGCTGCTCGAGGGCAAGATCGAGATGGCCGATCTACCCGATGGGCTATGCCTCGGCGAAGTTCCCGGAGCTGTCCGTCGTCACCATGCCGGGCGTGCCGTCGAGCGCCGAGGCGGCCAGCCTGCTCAAGGGCACCGAGTTCGAGGAGCAAGCTGCAGCGAGCTGTGCGAGGAGAAGGGCTTCCGCATCCTGACCTGGTGGTGGCTCGACGGCGGCATGGCGAGCCGCGCGCGGCAGATCACGGGACCCGACGAGCGTCAAGGGGCTGACCGCGCGCAGCGGCGGCGGCAACGACTATCAACAGCATGCTCGCGGCGGCCGGCGCCACGCATTGCGGCCATGCCGTTGAGCGAGGTGCGCACCGTCGATGGAGAGCGGGCAAGCTCGACGTGGCGCAGAACTCGTTCGAGGCGCTGGTGAGCTTCCGCTTCCAGGAGATTGCGAAGTTCGTGACGGTGGCGGCGGCTACAGCACGCTCACCGTGTTCACGCCGATCCTCATCTCGAAGGCTGTCTGGGACAGCCTGAGCGAGGACGAGCGGCAGGCGCTCGAGGACGCCGCGGCGGTCTCCAATATCTATTTCGAGGCGAGCCAGCGCGAAGCCCAGGAGGCGGCAGTCGAGGCGTTCACGAAGGCGGGCGTCAAGGTGCAGCCGCTGACCTTCGAGGAGTATGCGGCATGGCTGCAGATCGCCAAGGACACCGCCTGGAAGAACTACCGGGCCGTCAGCCCCGAGCGGCGAGCTGTTCGACGCGCTGCTGCACAGCTTCATCGACAGCGGCAAGCGTGCAGTGAGCATCCGCCGCCGACTTGTGCTAGTGCCGGGCTCACTCGCTGCGCGGACTGCGATTCCTGATAGCGCTGGCTCGTCGCTCGATTCCGTGCACGCGCTCAGGGCACGAGCGCGCCGCAGTCGCTTACGGGGAAAGCCGATGCTGTCACGTCTGATCCTGCTGGCGCTGCAACTCATCGTCGCCTGGTTCGGCGCGCCCGTCATCGTCCGCTACATCCCGGGCCTCGGGCGGCATGGAGCTCTTCGTCTACGCCGTCGTGTTCGCGGTGCTGGTGTGGATCGTCGGCCTCGTGCTGGCGCAGGTGCTGCGCGAGACGGGCATGCCGTCGAGCGCGACGCTGGTGTCGGCCCTGGTCGTGGCGCTGATCGCCGCGGCCATCGTACACGTGGCTGCCGATGGTCGTGCCGGATGCCAAGCGCCATGCGTGCTGAATCTGCAGGAGAACGCCTATCCGCTGATCGGCGCGCTGATCGGCTACCACATCAGGCGATAGGCGCGCGACGCGTGCCCGCGACAGCGCCGGAAACACAAGGGCGCGGGAATTGCTTCCCGCGCCTTTGCTGCCTTCGAGTGGCTGGTGGCTCTGCCGATCCCTGCTTCCCTGCGATCGGCGCCGTGCCTGCATCCAGTCTCAGAACATGCCGAATACGACTGCAGTCAGGAAGGCGAAGGATACGATGGCAGCAAGCACGTTGAGCCTAGTTCGCAGTTCCATCACTGCCTCCTTTGCCGGACAAGCCGGCCGGTTGACGCAAGTTGCCCCGCGCCAAACCGCGGAATCTAAGGGGCGTCGCCGCCGATTGGCCAGCAAATTTCGATGCTGCATCGCAATAATTCGATGGTTAAATCGAGCAGTTTCCCAACTGCCGCACCGTCTGATGCACAAGAACAACGATGCAATTCGGTCTTATACAAGAGATGTACTAATGAGTTCCCGTGTATTCATGGATTATTAACCAGATATTCTTCGAGACGCTGCAATCCGCCGCAATACCTCCATGGTCGAGCTTCAGCATAGCGCCGCGAGCTTCGCGATCCTGGCGCCAGGCCAGCTGTTGCGAGCTGACGCACAGTCCGGCACGCAGCTGCCGGAGATTCTCGCGGTTGCCTGAGCAAGCGGCCTGCAGCGCGATGCCGCGCATTCTCGACAGCTGCGGCCGGGATGGCCTAACGAAGACGCGCATCGGCCTGCGATCTGCGCCGGGAGGCCGCGCATGCAGCGTTTCAAGGCCTTGCTGGCTACCAAGGGCGACTGCCGGCCAGAACCTCGCCTGGCAGGAGCTGAGGCGAGAGCGACCTGATGGAGGGCGACGTCGCTCGTCCGCGTCAGCCATTCCACCGTCAACTACAAGGACGGCCTGGCGGTCACCGGCAAGGCGCCGGTCATCCGCCGCTGGCCGATGATCCCCGGCATCGACTTCGCCGGCACGGTCGTCTCCTCCACCCATCGCCGAGTTCAAGGCCGGCGACGCGGTGATCCTGAACGGCTGGGGCGTGGGCGAGACGCACTACGGCGGCTACGCGCAGATGGCGCGCGTCAAGGGCGACTGGCTGGTGAAGATGCCCGCGCAGTTCACGCCCGCCGAGCGCATGGCGATCGGCACGGCCGGCTACACGGCCATGCTGTGCGTGCTGGCGCTGGAGCGGCACGGCGTCAAGCCCGCCAGCGGGCCGGTGCTGGTGACGGGCGCCGCCGGCGGCGTCGGCAGCGTCGCCATCGCGCTGCTGGCCAAGCTCGGCTACCAGGTCATCGCCTCGACGGGCCGGGCGGCCGAAGCCGACTATCTCAAGGGCCTCGGCGCCACCGAGATCATCGATCGCGCCGAGCTGGCCGAGCCCGCCCGGCCGCTCGGCAAGGAGCGCTGGGCCGGCGCCGTCGATGCGGTCGGCAGCCACACGCTCGCCAATGCGCTGAGCATGACCAAGTACGGCGGCACGGTCGCGGCCTGCGGGCTGGCGCAGGGCATGGACCTCGCCACCTCGGTGGCGCCCTTCATCCTGCGCGGGGTGACGCTCGCCGGCATCGACTCGGTCATGGCGCCCAAGCCCGTCGCGCGTCGAGGCCTGGAGCCGGCTCGCGCGCGATCTCGACAAGGCCAAGCTCACCGCCATGACGGTGACGCGCCCCGCGACCGACGTCGTCGCGCTGGCGCCGGAGATCCTCGCCGGCAAGGTGCGCGGCCGGGTCGTGCTGGAGCTCGGATAGCCGCGCTGTCGCGGATCACGCCTTGCGGCGGATGGGGAAGCTGAAGAACACGCGCGGGCGATGCTGAATGGAATGGGGTCGGACCCCTCGCCCAACGTAGCCGATTGAAAGGCGCTGTGTCGACGAGGGGGCTGACCCCATCCGACTTAGAACAGCGTGCAGGGCTTGGCGCTGACCGAGCAGTGCTTGGCCTTGGCGGTGCCGCCGCACTCGATCTTCTGCTCCTCCGACTTGGTCCAGAACCGATACTGCCAGCCGTAGGTGTCGCGCGCCCGCTTGCCCCAGTTGGAGATCGCCTTCTCGCGTGCGCGCTTCTCGCGGAATTCGTCGCTGACCTGGGCGGCCGACCGTGCCTGCGCCGTGACGGGACGTCCTTGCACGTCTTGGCGTGAGCCGGAGCGGCCACGAAAAGGCTGCAGGCGGCGATCGCAAGTGCGGCAGGTCTCAGCGTGGAGCGCATGGCCACCCCTCCCAATTCGGTGTGCGTTGCGCCGCGGCTCTACAACCCTGCGAACCGCGAAACAAGCGTCGTAGAGAAGAACCGCTCTATTGCGGCGTCAGCCGCCACGTGCCGAGCGCGGCCTTGGCGAAGACTTCGCGCCTGGTAGCGATCTCGATGTAGTCCACCTTGGCCCAGCGCTCCGCGAAGGAGCGATAGTAGGGCGAGAACGGGTTGCCCGACTGGCCGGTCGTGTGGATGTAGAGCGAGCGCTCGAGGTCCGCAAAGTCGTAGATGGCCCGGTAGGTCGAGAGCGCCACGGTTGGCGAACGGCGGCTCGTCGCCGAACTCCACCATGCCGCGGTTGAGCGTGTAGGGGTCGCCGGGGCTCGGCACCTCGACGTTGAAGAACGAGGCGATGCCGGGGACCACGCGAACGGGCGATGTTCGCTGAAAGCGAAGTGCGCAGGTCCCCAGCGCCATCGCGTGCGGTCCGAGCCGTAGCGCTTTTCCAGCTCCGCCATCGCTGTTTTTCAGCGCGCCGGCGATGACGGAATCACAGGTCTCGTGCGCTGGCGTCGTTCGGTCGTCGCACCAGTCGCCGAACTCGTGGAGCTCCGTCCAGCAGCCGGTTCAGGGCGAGGGCGCGTGAGGAGAAATAGCGCCCGAACGCGCTGCCCAGATCGTCGCGATAGATCGCGCGTCCGTCTCGCGCTGCCAGGCCATGAAGATCAGGGGCTCGGCGATGTCACTGCGCATGGTGGCGTCCCAGCGCTCGAGGCGGTCGAGCACGCCCCGATCGGCACCGCCGGCGCGACGGGCAGCCGCGATCATCAGCGGCTTGAGCCTCGCGATCCCCCCGGAGAGCACGTCGGCCTGCGCCGCGCGCATGCTGGCCACGTCGTGGCCGTCGCGATCGAGGACGAGCTGCTTGATGCGCTGTGTGCGGTACTCGACGTCCCAGTCGTAGGTGAGGTGGTGGGGGTAGTCGGGGCCGACGATGCGGGCGTTCGCCGTGCCGATGGCGCCCCACGGCGGGTTCTCGACGCGCGGCAGGTCCTCGAACTTCAAGTAACCCTTCCAGTCGTAGGTCGCATCCCATCCCGGGACAGGGCGCGCGGCCCGCCACCTTGTTGGCGGGGTCGCGGATTCGGCACGCGGCCCGGGGCGATCATGCGCGATGTTGCCGTCTGCGTCGGCCAGCACCATGCTCTGCATCGGCACGACGTATTGGCGCATTCGGTCCATGTAGTCGCGGATACCGCGGATGCTGGGGTCGAACACGCCGGCTGGGATCGTGGTGTCGTCGTCGGTGAGCGCCGTCCATTGCAGAGGCCGCTACGTATCCAGACCATCTAAAATCAGTAATGGGGTCGTTTTCACCCGTTCGAACATGTCATCCTCGGCAACATTACTATCCGGGTGAAAAGCAGAACGCAGATGGTCTAACAAATCAGCCACTCCTATATACAGAGCCATTTGAGAGTTGGAAATTCGAAAATTAGCTATAGAACACGCCAAATGTGTTTTCCCGCATCCATTGGGCCCAATAAAAACGAGCCACCCTTTGGGACAAGAGGCAAATGCCCTGGCTGCTTCATACGCACGTGCAAAATTATATTTTTGTTTGTTTCCTTTTTCTTTTCCAGCAGGCAGAAGATTTTCAAATGTGAGACGAGATAACGCTCCCAGATTGCTAAACTTCTGCAGGCGGGTTATTCTCTCTTTCTGAAATTGCACCTGAGTGCATTGACATTGCACCACCTTGTTGAAATCGGGCACTCCAGAATCGGAGAGCGGATGCACAAAGCCGGCTCCATGACATATGTTGCATTGGGGATCAGAAAAGGCTTCTTTTTCTGCCCTATCGTTTAACCATGTGTCCGTATTTCCCTTTGACATACCTGTCAGGGTCATTTTCTTTTTTATTATTTCTCCCAGTTTTTCCATCAACTTTACCTTCTACAGCCCATCTTTCCAAAATGCGGGAAACATATCTCCAACTTCGTTTATTGACAGAGACTGCCTCTCTAAAGGCACCCTCAACCCAATCGAAAGGATAGAGTCGTTCGGCCTCCTGTAATTCTTCGGCAATTATAGGTGTAAGTATACCAATATTTTGCTCATATAGGCTAAATATATTAGATATCTTTACAGGTTGCTCCTTAATGGAGTTTACAGGAATAAAATCAGAAAGGGTAATTTCTCCATGTTTAATTTTTTCGATGGTTTTCTTTCCCGCTTCATTATTTATGAAATAAAGATTTTCATACCTGCCATCTCTACAAAGTTCGATTTGCAGCAGAATACGATGACGTAACGCCATATCTAAAGCTGTTCTAAGCACAGTATCAAATGATTCCGTGCCCTTAAGAGCAATGCTCCCTTTGAGGCAATTATCATTAAGTAACTCGGTGAATGTCACAAATCTGGGGTAACCTCTTTTTTTACTGAGGAGCCTAAAAATATGCAATGCCGTTTTTAACTCTGCGATATCATTAATCTGCGGCATAACTGAATTCAGAAATAAGGTAGGCACAGGGGTAACTTCAGATTTTTCCGGGAAGCCTGAAAACAGTTCATTAGGCATTTTATAATCCTTAACCACGTGATGATGGGCATCAAGCCGGTAACGGCATTGTTTCCAAATTCTTGAATTTTGTCGTTTTAGCGATAAATTGCAGTTTTACTTCATCCGTAGGACCATTTCGATTTTTAGCAATAATTACGTCTGCAATTCCTTTTGGATAAGGTTCGGTACTGTGTTTTGCCCACTCTTCTTCGTTAAAATATTTTTCGTCCCTGTGTATAAATATTACTACATCCGCATCTTGTTCAATACTACCGCTGTCTCTCAAATCGGAAAGTTGCGGCTTGTGCGAAATTCGCATTTCCACAGCCCTGCTTAGCTGCGACACAGCAAGAACCGGAGCATTTATTTCCTTCGCAAGAGCTTTTAAGGAACGGGTTATTTCACTGAGCTCCTGCACCCTGTTCTCAATTCTACCTTCTCCCCTGATTAACTGAAGATAGTCGATAATGATAAGACCAATGTTATGTTCAAAAGAAAGACGCCGGGCTTTATTCCTTATTTCTACTACACGTAATTGTGGCGAATCGTCAATATACAGCGGAGCGTCAGAAAGAACACCGCTTACCTCAACTATTTTCCTCTCTTCCTGCTCTGTAAAACTCCCCAACCTCACTCTCGTGGATCCGATATTTGACTCACTTGAGAGAAGTCTTTGCGCAACCTCGTCCTGAGCCATCTCCAAACTAAATAGTGCAACACAAGCCTTTTGATTAATTGCGGCATTCCTGGCAATATTTAAAGCTAGACTCGTTTTACCGACGCTTGGCCGTGCTGCCAAAATAACAAGGGAAGCACGCTGCAATCCAATAATTACGTTATCAAGAACATTGAAACCGGTATTAATATAGGTTTTTTGTTCTTTCGTGCCTTGACTTTCTTCACCGGAGCCAAGCTCGGTTTCCTCGAAATAATTCTTCAGAATATTGCGCAGCGGCACAAGGTCTCCACGGACATGCCGTTCCCTGACCTTAAAAAGCACGTCCTCAGCATCGTTGATTGATTTTTCGACATCAGGTCCTGAGTCATAGCCAATTGCAGCAATTTTATTAGCGGCGCTTATTAACCGACGCATAACCGAAAGCCTTGAAACAATATCTGCATAGTGTTTGGCGTGGAGGGAAGTAGGAACTTGTGAAACCAGCTGGCTTAAATATGCTGCTCCTCCTATCTCTTCCAATCTCCCCAAACGAGATAATTCCTGAGCTACCGTTATCTGGTTAATTCCCTCGTTGCGTTCATAGACACTAACACAGGCTTCATAAGCCCAACGATTTGGCAGTGAAAAGAAATCGTCGGGTTTTAGGAACGTGTTGATCTCCAGCATAGCATCGCTGTCGATAAGCAGCGAACCGACAACTGCTTCTTCGGCTTCTAGATCATGCGGGGGGAGCTTTTCGCTAATCATTCTTGGTCTTATCTTCTTCGATAACGACTTTTATTTTCGCCTCTATTTCTCTGGAAAACCCTATTGTCACCTCATGTTCTCCAAGCTGGCGCAGAGGTTCCTTCAAAATTACCTTTTTCTTATCGATCTCAAGACTCACCAGTTCCGAAAGTTTTTCAGCTACGTTAGCAGCAGTGATAGATCCGTGTAATCTACCCTTTTCACCCGCTTTAGCTTTAAAGTGCAACTCTTTACCTTCTACCTGTTTCGCCTGTTCACTTAATTCTTCATGCTTACGTTCCTGTCGCCTGATTTTACCTTCTGCCTGATCCTGAGCTCTTTTCATGGCATCCGCCGTTGCCTTCAATGCAAGGCCTCTGGGAAAAAGAAAATTCCGTGCATAGCCATCCGCCACATCTCTTATTTCTCCAGCTTTACCTTTGGACGACACATCTTTCAAAAAAACAACTTTCATTACGTAATTACCCCCTATAAATATAAACCTATCTGGTTTTTTATTTACCGTTTACTACAGATACAACACTAACTTTGAGGCTGTCATGTTTGCTACGACTTCTTGTAATGCTATGTTTAACCAGTTGCTCATAGCGGAGCAAAATTCATTCTTTATCTCAGTAAGGTTTTTTTTGCTGGTAAGAACATCAATGATTGTCATTGCCATAGCCTTTGCTGCATCAGCTATGCCCTTAGTCGCTTCCCTGGAAGCTGCTGCTCTTGCGAAATCCTTTGAATGCAATAATGTGTTTGAATTTGCAATTGCAACCTCCGGGTGGATCGATGGTACGACCTGGCTCACATTACCCATGTCGGTGCTACCAAATCCAAAATGGACATCAAATGGTTCAACTTCGCGTCCCAGGGACTTCAGGTTCTGGGAAAACAACATTGCCAGAGGCCTGTTATTATTCATCGGCGCATAGCAAACATCTGCCCAGTGGTATTCTAACTTTGCGCCGGTAGCTATTGAAGCTCCGGTGAAACAATTCAGAACTTTTTCCTTTAATTCGTCAAGATAATTAACCGCAGCAGCCCGTACCAATATCTCTGCCTTAGTATAAGCGGGGACTATGTTTGCAGCTTCACCACCTTTGGTAATTATACCATGGATGCGGGAACTATCTTTTATATGCTGGCGCAACGAATTCAATGCATTAAAGGATATAATCAATGCTTCAAGAGCATTTATTCCTTGCTCAGGATTGGCTGCAGCATGAGCCGCTTTACCATAAAATTCTACCGTCAGATTTATGCAAGCAAGTGCTTCAACTGCTACCACATTCCTTACACCCGGGTGTACGATCATGGCCAGATGAACATCATCAAACACACCCTTTTTTAACATTATCAACTTGCCACCAAAAAGTTCTTCGGCAGGTGTCCCAATCACCATTACAGTCCCACCGCACCTATCAACTGCATATTTGCTTGCGATGCCGGCTCCCACTGCGGAGACGGCTATGATATTATGCCCGCAAGCATGCCCCACTCCCGGCAAAGCATCATATTCAGCAAGTAAAGCAATTTTGGGATTCCCGGTTCCGTACTTTGCTTTAAAAGCGGTAGGCAGCCCGGCAACCCCTTTTTCTACCTGGAAGCCATTCTTCTTTAAGTATGCTGTCAGCCAACCGGCTGCTCGTTTTTCCTTAAATCCTAATTCTGGGTTAGCATGTATTTTCAGGCTTAACGCTTCAAGATCAGCGCGATGCAGATCAACCAGATTCCTGGCTTCGGACTTGAGTTGAATATTGCTTAGCCCCTTCTTCATTTTCCAACAAGCAAAAAACAGTTAGTGATTTTAATTTGTACCGGGATGGTTTGTCACAATTCTAACTATAACCCGTGTCAGTTTCAAGTCATTTGTTTTCTACCTCATATCAGCTTGAATAACATCTTGCTAACGTTGCTAAAATAAGGCAAAATTAAACGGTTTCAAAACTGGAGGAATTATGGATAAGGGTAACAAACTCTGGCCTTCAATCAGCGCCCTAAAGAAAATGACATCCAAACGAAGACAACAATATTTAAACGAAAGGCTGAGGGAATTAATAATTTTCTCCTACGAAAAGTCTCCGGGACTAAAAGCCAGATTAGACAAAGCAGATATCCAACCTTCAAGCATCAGCAGTATTGATGATTTAAAGAATTTGCCTATCTTAAGAAAAGATGACCTTGTCGAATTATGTAAAGCTAACCCCCCTTTCGCCGGGCTGGTGGCCTCATCTTCACGAGTTTTACAGAGAATATACATCTCACCCGGGCCAATCTACGACCCCCATCATGAGAGTAAAACTTATTGGCGGAGACATGCTCAGCTCATGAAAGATCTTGGCTTCCACAAAGGAGATATTGTGATTAATGCCTGGGCCTACCATCTAGTGCCGGCGGGGCTTTTGGTAGATGAATCCTTGAGACGTATTGGTATCACTGTAATTCCCATGGGTACCGGCAATACCGAACTGCAGGTGCAAATAATAAAAAATTTAAATGTTACCGGCTTTTTTGGAGCTGCCAGTTTTTTCATGAACATTGTAACTAAAGCAGAAGAACTTGGTTATGATCTTGGCAAGGATTTTAAACTCAGGTTAGCCTGCATTGGCGGGGAAATGGGTGGCGGCCCGATACGGAAATTGGTCGAAGAAAAATATGGCGTTGAGACCTCCGATGTCTATGGTACGGCAGACGTGGGCTTAATGGCATATGAATGTTCAGAGAAATCAGGTTTGCATATTGCCGAAGATACGATTGTAGAAATCATCGATCCCGCTACCGGGAAACCAGTTACTGGTAACGGTACTGGAGAATTGGTAGTTACACCGATCGACGAGTCTTACCCACTGTTACGGTTTGGAACCGGGGATCTGGTCGGGTGGATTAATGAGCCATGTCCTTGCGGGAGCACTTCGTTACGTATAACCAGAATCCTGGGCAGGATAGGTGACGCAGTGAGAATACGAGGCATGTTTATACATCCCAGGCAACTTGAGCCTGCAATGGCCGCGTTTGAAGGAATAGCAAAATATCAGGCCATAGTTGGCAGAAAAGGCTACCGGGATGAACTTTTATTGCAGGTAGAATTGAAAGACAAAACCAGTATCGACAGAGAAAAAATGACCGAAAAACTGGTTAAGGTGGTTACTGAAGCAGTGAGGATCAAAGTGGACAAAGTTGAATATGTTGCACAGGGAGTAATCCCCGAAGGGAATAAACGGCTAATAGACAAACGTGTCTTCTGATGTTAATCTTAAAATAGTAAATTTTCACTACTCCAGGCAAAGGAGAAACTAATGATTATCGATTCATATGCTCATTTCTTACCACCAAAATATTTTAACGCTGTCCTTAAGAAATCAAAACCCGGGTCTATTTCCCCCCGCACTACCGCAAATGCTGCCAACACCACAATCGACGTACGCTTGCGCGTCATGGATAGGTATCCGAACGTAGTGCAGGTGCTCACAATATCTCAACCTGCAATCGAGTCTATCGTTCCTCAAGATGCTGCAATTGACCTGGCAAGGATGGGCAATGATGAATTGGCCGAGCTTATAGTCAAATACCCGGATAAGTTCATTGCGGGTATAGCCAGCCTTCCTTTAGGCAACATTGATGCTTCATTGAAGGAGATTGAAAGGGCTGTTGTCGAGTTAAAGTTCCGCGGAATACAGATTTACAGCAACATAAACGGCGAACCTCTGAACTCGCCGAAGTTTAAACCGCTTTATGAAATGATGACAAAATACGATCTGCCTATCTGGATTCACCCCTGGATGGGTAAAAGTGGTGATGAATCAGTTTTTGGTTGGCCGTACGAAACATCAGCAGCCATGCTCAACCTTGTATCGGGAGGCATTTTCCGGGACTTTCCCGAAATTAAGTTCATTATCCACCATAGCGGTGCCATGGTTCCTTTTTTTGAACAGAGGATACACTGGCTTTTCCCTCTAGCGTATTCGGCATCTAAAATCCCTGACCCGTTGAAGCACTTTCAAAAATTCTATGTTGATACCGCCGTTTATGGCAGTACCCCTGCTTTGATGTGTGCTTATGATTTCTTTGGCCCCGACCATATGCTATTTGGGGCAGACATGCCGTTGGGACCGCTCTTCGGACTGACCAAGCAAACTATCGATTCTATAAATCGAATGGAAGTTCCTGAAAGTCACAAGGACAGGATTTTCTCTCAGAATGCTGTCAAACTTCTGAAGATGGCTATATAAAGCTGCTAAAAACAACTTTATTAAAATTCATGTCCATTGACATCAGATTTGCAATATAGTAAATTTGCTTCTTGCAGATAAATAAATAATAAAAAGGGGAGTTATTTCATGAGAGTAATAGCAGTTGAAGAGCACTTTTTTACCCAAACATATGTCGACTATGTTCATTCGGACAAAGCCTCAGAACAGGTAACCAAAATTAAAGATAGCAATGGAAAAGAGTATGAGCTTATGGACTGCGTTGCCCCTGTTCCTGGTGAATTTGAAGCCTGCATCGATGTCGGTAAAGGAAGGTTAAAGGATATGGATGAGGCTGGAGTCGACATGCAGGTGCTAAGCTTCAGCGCACCGGGCGTTGAAGCCATGGAAGCTAAAGAAGCCAAAATTATGGCAGAAAAGGTGAACGATGAACTGGCTGAGAAAATAAGCAAATATCCCAAGAGATTTTCAGGTTTTGCCACTATCGCAGCTCATGAACCCGAAAGTGCAGCACGGGAACTTGAACGAGCGGTAAAAAAACTTGGATTAAAGGGAGTCAAATTTAACTCTCACGTAAAAGGAGAGTATCTCGATGCCCGCAAGTTTTGGCCGATATTCGAAATGGCTGAAAAACTGGATGTCCCGGTTTACCTCCACCCGAGAGCTCCTTCACCGGATATGATAAAACCGTACCTCACTTACCCCGTTCTGGCAACCAACGCCTGGGGATTCGGCCCTGAAACTGCCCTCCATGCTCTCCGCTTGATTTGCAGCGGCCTGTTCGACAAATATCCCAGGCTAACTGTAATCCTGGGGCACCTGGGAGAAATGCTTCCTTTTATGCTGTGGCGTTTGAAAGATCATCGCTGGGATAAAGTGTCTGTCCCCAATCCCCTGGGACCACACACTAAACACGACATTAGTTATTATGTAAAGAATAACTTTTACGTCACCACCAGCGGGAATTTTTATTTCCCTGCTCTACTATGCACTATGATGGGATTGGGGGCCGACAGGATCATGTTTGCGGTGGATTATCCCATGGAATCCCCCAAAGCAGCAGTCGAGTTTATAAAGTCAGCGTCTATAAGTGACCTGGACAAGGAAAAAATTTTCCATCTCAATGCAGAAAAATTGTTGAAATTATAAGAAGAGAGAAAATACCGGCGACACACTACTCTGAGAAATGCTGGAGGCGTAATTCTTGCGTGTTCGGCTATCCTTGATAACCGGTTAAACTAGGAATCTCTTTGTATCGTGATTTGAAATAAATAGTTTTGTCGTTAGCGATCTATTCCCTTTCACTTTGAATCCCGATAGCCTGGCGAACAACCTCAGCTTTGCTTTTTAGTGAGGAAGCTGCCCGCTCTAATTCTTCCTGCTCATCAGGAAGTAGTTTCCATTCCAGCACTTCATGAACTCCGTTCCTGCCCAAAATTACTGGAACTCCCATGCTAAAGCCATCATAACCGTATTCCCCTTTTAGAACTACTGAACAAGAAGTTACTTTCCCCGCATCATCATGAATAAGGCCCACCATTTCCGACAGTCCCGCTGCTGAAGCCCAGGCCATAGGACGCCCCGTTTTGTAACTTGAATGTGTTGTCAATATATTCGGGGTTTCTAATTTTATCTGCTGCTTAATTTCTTCGGTCATCGACACAGATTTTCCTTTCACGCGGACAGAGCTAAATAGCAGTGATTGAAAACCCCCATGTTCACCAATTGCAAAACCCTCTACATCTATAGACCTGATTTTTAATGCTTTAGCAATGGCCATCCGAAAACGCAGTGAATCATTAAGATTGTAGCCAAGGACTTTTTCCCGGTCGAAGGTTGAACTAAGATACATGGCATAGTTGAGAGAATCAATCGGATTTGTAACCATAATCACTATTGCATCAGGACAGAATCGTGAAATTTTGTCCGCCGCATCACTGATAACCGGAATATTTCTTTGAAGGTCTTCTAAACGTGATGCCGCTGGCTGCGGATAAGCCGTAGCAGTCATTATTACTATTTCAGAGTTAGACATATCATCATAATCGCCAGCCCGCACTTCTGCTTTCTGCCCTATCATCGCCAGGTTAAGGTCCAGCGCCTGACCCATAAGCGAATTTCGATTAACATCAACTATTACTATTTCCTCGGCAACTCCTTGAATGCCGAGTGCAAATGCAGTACACGAACCCAACCTTCCCGCACCCCCGATTATGCTTACTTTCATCCTACGTCAACTCCTCATATTCCAACGGAATAGCAATAAATTCAAACGAAAGCAGATTCTACTACTAAATAATAGCCTTGGCAATAGCCGCAAGCTCAAATTATTTCATCGTTATCATACGTATATATATGTTGAGCTTGTCCCATAAAACTTGTATTATGTAATTAAAATGTATTGAGGAGGAATCATATGCCCGTAAAGAAAGCCACTCCTGTAAAGAAAACGGCTCCGGCAAAGAAAGCGGCACCTAAGAAGGTGGTCGCGGTAAAAAAGGCAGCAGCACCCAAAAAAGCCGCTGCAGTTAAAAAAGCCCCGATTAAGAAAACTGCAAAAGGCGATAAATACGAATGCCAGGTTTGCGGATTTGCAGTGACTGTAGATGAAATCCATGGTTTCGTGGGCATGTATGATATTATCTGCTGTCAAAAATCCATGAAGGCGAAGCCGGCTAAGGCCAAGAAATAATTACTTAAGCAAAAGCAAAGGAACCCTTAATCCGCCAAGTTATACTTATACAGCTAATTTGGCGGGTACATTATCTCGATTAAACTTCGGGTATTGATTCAGTCGAAGATACCTGGCTAGGTTTTGCATTCATTGCCTACTCGATAATACTTGCCATTCAACCATATCAGAGGTGAATGGCTAACGTCAGTTTTGTAAGCTACCACTTCAGCCAGATAAACGGCATGGCCCCCTTCAACATCCCAGACAGCAGTTTTTACTTTGCATTCAATATTAGCAAAACAACCGGATATAAGAGGAGCGCTAATCTTACTTGCAGGCTCAAGGCCTACATTAAACTTGGTCAATTTGTCTGCATTTTGTCCGTGACTGCTGCCAAGCTTGTGAGCTAGATCCAATTTATCATGGGATAAAATATTGACGGCAAATTCATGCGATTTTTCTATCAAATCATGGGTCTTAAACGTTTTGGACACACTTACCACCAGAAGCGGTGGCTTTTCTGAGACAAACATTGCCGAAGCAGTCATCGCATCCTGCTCATCACCATATTTAGTGGTTAGTATTACTACTGAGCAGGGTACCTGCCTGGTTGCTTGAACTAATGATCCTCTTGACATATTAACCTCCCAAATTATTATTGCTGTAGTTAAATACTACTTAAATCTTATTATAACAAAAGGAAAGCCCAATCATTATTGCCTTAAAACATCATGGGTATCTACAGAAATATCTCGGTTGCGATAAACCCGTGGTAGTGGTAAGTAGAGCTCCAGACTGACCTTTTCTGGCTCACCGTCTACTACATATCGAATTGGTGGAGCTGGGATATCAATAGGTAGAACCCCCAAGGACTTCGAGATGATTTTTGACCTGGCCGTTTAGCTCCGGATATTTGAATTTCTGGATGTCGTAGAATCTAAATTATAAAAACCACTTAAACTACCATCAGATTCTGTGCTAAAAAGTTCAAGGCAGAATTGAATCGAGTAAATTAATATATTGTTCCTTATTTCGAGTAACAATTAACCGCGGACGAGGTAAGGATTGCCGTCGTTGTCCTTAAAGTTGAACATCTTCCCGTAAGGAAGCACCTGAATGTCCGCAACATCGACTCCCCTCGCTTTGAGGTCTTTCCAAGTCGACCGGATGTCATCTGTGGCGAACATTACGGAGGGGTGAGCCACCATGCCAGGGTTCTGTTGTTGCATCGCTTCCTTAGAATAGAGAACCAAGGATGTGAGATTCTGCCCCTTCGGACTCACTTCTATCCATTTCATGTTGGGGCCCATTTGCTGCTCGAAGCTTAGAACGAAACCAACCTTATCGATCCAGAACTTCTTGGCCTCCTCTTGAGACTTCACATATACGGTTACTTTATTGAGCCTAGTAATCATGCTACCCCCTCCTGTAGAGAATCGCATAGTGCCATGTATTCTAGTAACGAGTTGTAAGTATATGTTGGTTGCTCAAGTTATTATTCTGGCCAAGCACAACACCGGTGCATGCAGAGGCTATTTACCTACTTTTTCCGCGGGGCGAAAACGCATCGCTGACCAGGTATCGTCAATAGCCACCAGTGAAACGCCAACAAGACCGAGCTTCATAACTTCCCCACGTAAGACATCACGATTGAGATCAGTCTTGATCGTCGAGCCACCCTTTGGGTAAGCAATCCAGAGGATCCCATCCGATTTCAAGGCGGGCCTGATATCGGCAACGAGATTACCTAATTCCTCAATTCTGGTAGCGAAAGCTAGAACGAAGTCGATGGTTGCCGTCGACTTGGCGGAGAGAACAGAGTTGGATTCGAGACCAAGTTTTTCAGCGTATCCAGTCGGTGCGTTAATAATCGCAGCTTTTGTGCCCGGCTTGATTTGTAGTTTCTTTGCTAAAGCAGTATCTGCCATAAATATATTGTAGCATTTCAAGATAGAAGGGACGAAAAGCGAAGGTGGGATTGTTCACTTTCTATTAACAAAAGTATGACTTTTGTTGCGAAAATGTTCGCAAAAAGTGGGGAAGGGGGGACTCGAACCCCCAAGCCTTTCGGCACATGATCCTAAGTCATGCTCGTCTGCCAATTCCGACACTCCCCCAAAGCTCAATCGCAATAATATTCTAACACGATGCAAAGCATTTAGGTATATCTTATTGACAATATTACTTGAAATGCTACAATGGAATCGTTCAGTGAATTTTAAACCTTAGGGGGAGAGTGCTATGACCAACCACAGAATAACTAAAGGCAGGATTTTGTTCTTTTTACTCCCGGTATTCTTGATCGTTGGACTGCTGGCCGGCGCCTTTATATTACCAGCGAAGGTTGGAGCTACTTTTCCCATCCTTCCAACGCTTAAGGCGACAATTACGTCACCCGCGAACAATCAGACATTCAATGTCGGCACTACTTTTGACGTAATTGCCATGATTACCTATATATCCGGAAATATGGACGTGACTGATGTAAAGGCAATAATAAGTGTGAGCGGGCCCGCTGCCCTTTTGGACCCAGCTATCCAGGACGTTGCATCAATCGGATTGATAGAATATAATTACCCACCCGCGACATGGAGGGTGCAATGTACCGGCCCGGGAACGGTAACCATCACGGTGACACCCTCAGCACGGCTAGAGGTTGCTAAAAACACAGATACCACCTTCCTGGCCTGGGATTCCCCGCTGCATTTTGTCGGTTTCGGAGCCGGCGCTATGCTAGGTAATACTATTTCAGGAATTTTTACATTCTGGAGCAATTCCCTCTGAAGTGATCCCCCCAGCAAACCTGATTCCGGCTACAATTTACGTAAAGCAGAAGGGTAAGAATACTAATGATAATTCAGTATCGCCCTCTGTTTCAGCCCCGGGATACGGTTATAGCTATTCACCAGCCAATGTGATGATAACTACACTTAACGTACAACCAAATAATGTCGGCAGCTAACCAGGCAGTCACCATATTCGCCAATGTTGTCAACAGAGGTGACTCAGATGGGGCATATACTGCAACCTTAAAGGTAAATAACGAAGTGGTAGAAGTCAAACAGGGCAAAATTGGCGGGAATATTGCCAGGCCGATCGAATTTACAGTGGTGCGCAGTACCCCCGGTGTTTATACCATCGATGTTAATGGGCGCCAGTCAGTTTTTACCGTAGAGAAATCTAACCAGATAGACAACCCCGTTAATGGCACTATTATATTTATTGTCTTGCTTTCAATGTTGTTTATAGCTACCCTCGTAGTGTTTGTCAGGCATTTTACAGCCAGATAAATTAAAGTTGATAAAATAAACATTCCTATGTTTTAATTCTGGCTTAACTGACTGTACAGGTAAAACACAGGTTCCAGAGGGAGGTATGACGATGGCGGAGAGCAACAAGACTATTCCTACTGCTCGCGTTAAATGCCTTTTTTGTAACTATACTTCTGCATACATCCTGTAGCGCCATGCAAATACAAACTGGCTTGTATGATTATTTGAGCAGCAAAGTAACCAAAGCTCTTCAACTCTATACTCAAGACTTGCCTAAATTTCAGGCAGAGGTTGCCAAAATAGGCAGTTATGAATCGGAATTGAAATCCGCTCTAAAATCAAAAAGCACCACATTCTCAGACACCTATAGTGAAATGGAGATATTAACGGGTTACTGGATTAGCAATCGGTAAAACAATGAAAAACGCGAACTGGTCATTTTACACCAAAACCCCCTCAGGAGACATGATCGTCGACAGAACTAGTTTTCCCAACTGAAGAGCGTCTCATGGACATTGACCAGCGTATAAATAGCATTAAAAATGCCCAGGTAAAAGTTGGCTGGGCTAAGTTTTATGCAGCATTGAGGTTCAGAAAATATTAATAAACGTACAAAATCTGCAGAATCTAGCGACGAAATTGAAACTCAGCTCCAATGACTGGATACTCAAGCAGGTCGGACAAGGTTCATATTCCATTAGCGGAAATGAGCTGGGACTATATATGAATGCTATTTCATCTGGAGAATGGAATTTTTACTCTGACAAAAAAGAATTCCAACCAAATGACCAACAGTCAAAAAACCTATTTGATATTATTAGTAATATTGATTCGTACGAATCTAAACGGACAAAAAGTAATATTCAACCTGAACCGATCAAGCTACCCGTGGGCGGGCAATGGTCTACTGCCAGTATTGCAAGTTACTATCACAATATCCTTGGCGTAAATTTAACTGACAGGGGCTTTGCCATCAACCGTTGGGTCGATTTTAAATACCCAAAAGATTCGAGCACGGTTCTAGAACTCTTTAAGAATTACCCACTTTTAAAAAAGTATTGGGACATTTTCGAAAGCATGGGCTTCAAGGTTAGCTGCGCTTTGCTGGATTTAGATGATATTCGGAAAAATTATAACGCTAACATAAAAAGCGTTGATGAAACGATTATATTATGGGTATCTACTGGCTGAATTTAGCTGGAAAACAGAAGGGGCTGGAGTTATTCCAGCCCCTTTATTGATTATTGGACTTAGTCAACCTCTGCACTCCACCCCCCTTTTAGCTTCCCGTGGTAACTTTGGCCTCCCGTGCAACCTTTGCCTTTCTCTCCCTGGCATCTTTCATCACCTTCCATATACCACTCACGTTGATATACCAGATGAAAGCCGCCGGGAAAAGAATAACCGGTATTGCTATAACCAGAGCTATAATAAAACCGATATTTTCCATTTCTTTTTACCTCCTTTCTTTGTTCTCGGCTCTATTATATGCCCCTCTTTCCTGTTTGATAATCGCCAAAATACCTTTTTAAATGAGTACTTATACTGTTAATTCACTGAAACAAGCTGTTCATTTTTCCGTAGATTCGGGCAATTAGTATGAGTTAGAAAATATCGGATTAAAACAAAGAAGCCCTGACCTTCCGGCAGGGCTTCCTAAATTTCATTTGCACCAGGAATTAAAGATTGTCTAGGGCATTGACTCAATTATATGCATACGCTGTTTATTGAGGCACGCAGCATCCATTTATGCATACATGTCCCGAAGGGCAATCGGCATCTATAGAACATACCGCATTCTGCATTTTCCTGGCAGCTTTTGCTTTTACACTCTTGTATAAAGCCGCTCCACCTACTACCCAAATCACTACCGGAGATAGGCACCCGATAAGCAAAGCTAACAAAACATTTCTCACACTTCTCATATTTGGCCTCCTTAAACTATAACCTTCATAAAACTAACTCTTCGATTTAATTGAAACACGTTTATAAGTTTCTTTCAATGGAATTATTGCTCGATTTAATCGGATTAATTACCTGTTTTTTTTTCTTTTATACCCTGTAAATTTATTCAAATAGCCGAGGAATAGGAAATATCTATCTAAAAGCTATTGGTTTTACCCAATTTTTACCGTAATTTTACCTCTATTTATTTTCAATTTACCTGCCTTTTTACCCTCATCTGCTACATTTAAAACAAATTGATCCATTATTAACACCAGCTTGAATTATACGTAAGGCAGATGAACGTTTTGGATCAGAGGCTAAACAATAAATACAATGTTTATATTTTTATTTTTCACCTTGACCGGGGTCATATGTATCGGCTTTGAGGTCTTTTTTATTATTCGCGACGCTAAAATATTTGGTCTGACCAATAATAAAAACGCTGTAATCTTAACCTTTTTAATAATCGAAGCAGCTGTTTTTGCCAGACTATACTCTGATTGTGAATTAGCCCGGTTGCCAGGAGATCAGGATTTACATATCGTTGCAGGTATCATTATCACCTTGTCGGGGATGTTCCTTCGTTACTGGGCAGTATGTACCTTAGGTCCTTTCTTTCGAACAGTTATTGTCGTCTTGAAGGACCAACCCATAATCAAGACTGGGCCATATAAATGGATTCGCCACCCATCCTACACGGGTGCGATTTTAATATTTTCCGGGCTCGCCATTACACTAGGAAATCTCATCGGGCTCATAATCGTGAATGTACTGGTGTCGACAGGATACTATTTGCGGATACTTATCGAGGAACAAGTTCTGCTATCTTCGTTCGGGCAAGAGTATATGGACTATATTAAAGAAACAAAGAAATTAGTCCCTTTCATTTATTGAAACAGGCAATCTGAGTTTTCTGAAATGTTTGCATTTGGCTTGTCTTCATCTAAACTTTTCTCGTTATTAACCGTTTTATCTAGTAAATTCAAGCCGTTTAAGCCGAAAGAGGAGGTGAATCATCAAAAATTTCTTTCGTGAATTCGTGATTTTTTTCTTCACGACTGGCGTTACTATCGGCGTGCTTTATGGTTTTGCGATGCTCGCATTTCATTGACGGAAACACAGATACAAAATGACTACTATAGTCCAAATTATAAACGACTGAAAGCGAAACTAACCCAGCTCACTATGCAAACTCCGACACTCCTGCACTAAAAACACTTCATTGTTTTTACAATTTGAAGAGGAACCTGCTTAACCTGGTACCCAGCTTTTTCCGTTCTAATCTAGTTTGACACATGCCAACATCAAAAGTTATACTTTGCGATGCGGGCCATTAGCTCAGCTGGTTAGAGCACAGTCCTGATAAGACTGGGGTCTGTGGTTCGAATCCACAATGGCCCACCAGATAATAGATTTCGACCTGATTGGTTACAACACTCGCAAAATATTTCATCTCAAATGATCCTGCTAACTTGATGAAATAGCAACAAAATAACCCGTGCTACATTACTGTAGCACGGGTTATTTACGCAATTCCAGGTACATATCAAAATAGATAAAGTCGCTGCCAACCTTCCACTTTCCGAGCCCCGCTCTATTGAGGACTGCCTTTATTTCCGGCACTGTATAGCTTGCCATGATTGCCTTGGGCCAGTTCTCACGGTGGCGCTTATTCATGAAGAGCGAAATGAACCAGATGAAACATCTCCAGAATGGATTCTGATAGACTCGCTTGTTATCCCTGATTATTACCGTACCATTCTTCATGGCAACTCTTTCCGCCTCTTTAAATACAGCTACAGGATCGAACCAGTGATGAAGAGAAGCATAGCTCATTACCAAATCGAAATAATTATCGGGAAAAGGGAGCAAAGCAGCAGTTCCATGTATGAACTTTATCCGGCTGTTAACGCCGGCCTCTTTTGCGTTAGAGATTGCTCTGTTTAACATATCGTTAGATATATCCAGGGCATAAATATCGAAAAGTTTACCGTATTTGGATTTAGCCAGTTCGATAGCGAGAAGCCCGGAGCCGGTACCAATATCGAGTACCCTCCCCTTTGTGATTCCTTTATGGAATATCTTCCACACAAAGTATTTATATTCCGGCATCATGTAATATTTGGCGCCCTTGTCATATTGAACAACGGCATCCATTTCTTCGATGGGTTCTTTGTGGAGAGGTACTCGCTTATTCATATTGTAAAATCGTTCTTTTAAGGATTCTAATAACAGTGGCTCGCTAAATAGCGAGCCACTATTAAACTGCTTTTCGAGTTTCAGCCGGGACTAAACACGAACACGTTTTATGCTCTACATGCCTTTTAACGATGTGTAAATTCCGCCTGTTCCTCCGTAAAGCTTTAACCCGTATCTCTGATAGATGGGGAGAACTTCTTCGTAAAGATTAAGTATCCTTTCGGCAGAGGGCGGCATCATATTCTGATACATCGCGCCTATCATAGGGGTGTGCGGAACAACTGAGGCGACAACACCATGTGAAGCAGCAAACTCAACACCTCGGATGATTGAGGCATCACTTTCGCCAAGGCCGGCAATAAACATGGTATATACTTCGTTGCGTCCGAACACGTCAAGGCATTTTTCCCAAACTTTGACGTATGCTTCCACCGATACTTTACCCTTTATGGGCATTATTTCCTCACGGAGATTTTCATCGAAACACTCAATATTACAAAGAGCAGTGGTTGCACCCGCCGTCTTTGCTTCTTTAAGCAAAGACTCAAGGAGAGAATAATCCGTTAAAGGTTCGAAGTTGACAGTCATGGTAGCCGGTATTCTTTTACGTACTTCTTTAGCTGCAGCTACTATATCTTCAAGCCCTTTCCCGTCACTGTCTTTGGTGCCAGTACTCAACGTTACATGTTTGATAATTCCTTCTTTATAGGCAGCTTCAGCAGTCTCTGCAATCTGCCCGGGGGTCTTGTTAGGATGTCCGGCCCACCAGTTTTCGATAGCACAGAATTTGCAGGGTTTTGCACGCATATGATGCGCACATCTCTGATTAAGCACCGAACGTAGATGATTTGGCTCACCAAGAACGGCAACTTCGTACATTGCAATACCATCGCTTGTAGTTCGATCGTAAAACTTGGGACGAGGCATTAACACAATATCAGTATATTTTTCATCACCCTTCCAAATTTCATATTTGAAGCCATTTTTGACCATATGGAAAGGCGAGTTGGCGGCAAACTTACCATTAATTATTAAAACAGTTGTGAGTTTTTTGTCTTCCGGAGACTCAAGACAAATAACAAACCTGCCACGTCGGATTGCAGGAGCATTCCAGTTTGCTTCCAGTTCATCAAGTAAGTCTTGAGGAACTATTATTCCATTTGTCTGCAGTTCAATTTTTTTCCTTCCTAATACACCTAATTCACTGGTATAGTATGCGGGAATAGTTTTCAACGTCATGTTTTTTCACTCCTTTAGTTATATATATTATTAAAAAAAGCGCAGGTACTCCAAATGATTTAAGTCAAACAAATTACATCCTGTAATCCTCCTTTGATATTTGTTCAACGACGCAGGTTTAAGTTCCAAACTTATCTACCTCTTTTATAGCGCTGAAAGCACCGCCTCTGGCACATCCAGCTGTGCTTGCCCAGAGATCAAGGCCATGTCTCTTGTAAATAGTAACCGCTTTTTCATAAAGACGAAGCATCCGGTTGCAATCCGGGGGTTCCATAGATTCATAAACAGCCCCAATCGCCGGGCTATGAGGGACAAGGAATGTCATCACCCCATTCGAAGCTGCCATTTCAACCCCATTGATTATGGAATCATCGTTTTCACCGATGCCAACGACTACCACAGTATAGACCTCATTCTTACCAAAAAGGTCAAGACATTTCTTCCAGGTTTTAATATAAGTCTCAGTTGCAATTCTTCCTTTCGCAGGCATTATTTCTTCACGTAGTTCCTTGTCAAAGCACTCAATATTGGAAAAGGTAGTAGTAACCCCGTTTCGCTTGGCCTCTTGTAGCAATTCACCAAGAAAAGCTTCATCAGTCACAGGCTCAAACTCTATCATAAGGGGAATTTTGACCCTCTCCGATATGAGTTTTGCAGTCTCTACCAAACCTTCCAGTCCTTTTCCTTTAGTAGGAAGTGTAGCGGTTGTCAGGGAAACATGCTTTACTACATTCTCTTCAACACCGGCAACAACAGCTTCAAAAACTTGAGCCGGTGTTTTTCGTATATTACCATCCCACCAGTGCTGTACTGCACAGAATTTACAGGGTTTTCCCATTTCCTGATAGACGCACTTTTGATTTACTACTGAGCGCATATGCCCGGGTGCAACTATAACCCCAGTTTTGAACATGGGAACACCATCACTGGTGGTATCGGCGTAAAATCTGGGGCGGGGCTCAATGGTAATATCTGTATACTTATTATTTTCCTCCCAGATCTCGAATTTGGATTCATGCTTAACCATATGAAATGGAGATTTTGCCCCGCGCTTTCCGTTAACAATGAAAACGGGAATGCTTGCACCATTACTTTCGGGTGATTCGATACAAAAAACAAGCCTTCCGGTACTCACAGACGGAGCATTATAGTGCGTTTCCAATTCCACAATAAGCTCCTGTGGAATTCTTATTCCTTTTGATTGGAGCTTAATCTTTTTTTTAGCAACTGTATCTTGATTCATCAAATATGACCTATAACAAAGCCTATAATAGCAAAGAACATTGCTTCCATATTCATTCAGACTGCAAATCCCCAATTATGCAATAGCACATCTAAAAGTATTGCCACAACAGTAACAAGCCTAAAGATGGATAGAGCAATAAAAGCACGCATTCCTTTTTTAGTATCTGAAACATCCCTTAAGAATTTCAAACTGTGCATCAACCCATACATGCCAGCTATGAAAATCAAAATAAAATAGAAGTAGCCCAGATTAGTAAATAAAGGTAACAAAAAACTTAACAGCAATGTCAAACAGACGAAAATAACTCCGATTCTTACAGCAGTTTTTGGCGAAGGGGTGAACAGAAAAGCATAGGGCACTTTCACGCTCTGCCTGGAAGCAAGTTGAACTGGTAAATGCAGTGGATAGTAAATCATAATATGAGCAGCCTGCCAGGAAAAATGAAGCAAATAGAGGAACCAGGGAAGCCAACTGGTAAACAAATTGTCCGGTGAGAAAGCCGTCCAACCACCAAGGGAAATCAAGCCTACAATTGGGGGAAGAGATAAATATCCCACCTTATCCCTTAGGTAAACCGAATAAAGTGCCCCAAAAACAATGGCGAGCAGCAAAACCAAGAAGTTGGTCACATTAAAGAAAACCCAGGCCAGCAGAAGCGCACAAATAAATGAGAGCACGGCAGAAGCCAAAACAGTAAATGGTTGAACTCTTCCTGAAGGAAGAGAACGTTCTGGCCAGATGACTTTATCTCGATCTCGGTCGACAAAGTGATTGACGGCATTTACTCCCCACCCCGCTAAAGCGACAATTAACAAACCAACGATAGCTTTGGCATAAGGAGGATAGCCACCCAGGCTGAGAACAACGGCACTGGCAGCATTTATCGGAGTCAGGACTAAAAAAATAACCGGAACTAGCGCCAGGAACCCTAAAAGCCTATCTTTAACAGAATAGTTTTCCTTTCTGGTCAAACCCAGTCCGAAACAAAAGAGAGCTATTTTATTCACCTATGACTATCCTCTTTCAACGAAATAATTACAGCGAATGAATATGGAACTCCGATCAGAACAGATAATAAGAAAATAGCCTTTGGAAAGGCCTTTACAGGAAGCGAGGCTCACTGCTATCCGCACTTATAAATAATCCCATACCCACCCCGGGGATAATCCCAGGTCACAGCTCCCTGATCGCAGACATATTTACATGTTCCGCACTCAAGGCAACCTTCCCAGGAAAAAACGACTTTGTTGTTCTCTTCCAGTTTATAGTTCTCTACAGGACACATAAATGTACAAATCTTGTGAGGGCATTTATCGCATATTTCTTGATTTACCTTTATATGTGCCTCTTTATCTACGTGAAACAAGTTTAGAGCTAATTTATCATCTATGGTCATATGAACGCTATTCCCCCTTTTGCGCATTTCCAGAGGAACCGAATGAGAGGAAAAGATTTGCTCGAGCCCCTCGCATTAGCTAATCCACAATAGAATCGTTTAATCATCCCAAACTCATGTTGCCTCTTGGGCAACTCGTTTATGGCAAAATAGTCGACTGCCGCTTGCGTTATGACATCGAAATAACCATCGAAAAATACAGGATTTGTCTCAGCAAAATGATTCATCTTCCGGTATCTTTTCAAGTCATTCATGACGAAACTATCGTTGAGAAGTTTTTGATAGTATGACATTGTTTTGACAGAAAAATCACCGCTTTTCTTTGCCTCTAATACTGTCTTAGCTGCTGCTTCTCCGGAAGCCATTGCGAAGTTAGTGCCCTCATAATGTACTGAAGCATTTAAAAAACGAGCAGCATCGCCAGCTATAAGCAACCCGCCGGTAAAATATTTCGGGGTAAAATCGTAGCCTCCGTCAGGAGCAAGATGTGCCTGGTACTCAACAGTTTTGCCACCTCTGATATAGTTCTTGACAAATGGCTGGTTTTTAAAATGCTCAAAGATGTCTGTTACCTTTATTCGGCGTTCCATTGCAGGTTTCAATGCTATCCATGTAACCAGAGAAAGGCTATCCAAATTAGTATAGATATTTCCTCCACCCCAGATTCCCATAGTGGCATCGCCTGCCATAAATTTAAGTTCGACCCCTTCATTTCCGTTGAGACCGAAACGATCTTCAATCACCGCTCTGGGAAATTCGATGACTTCTTTCATTCCCAACGCCATCTGGCGCGGCACGTAACTGCCCCGTAATTTTGCTTTTTCAGCCAGAAGAGAATTGGCGCCGTCCGCTGCAATAACTACGTCTGCATAGAGATCACCATTTTCCCTCCGCGTTTTCACTCCAATCACCTGGTTGTTTTCCCAGATAACATCATCTACAACGGTATCAGGAATCAAAAGTGCTCCTGCTTCCTCCGCTTTTCCAGCATACCAACGGTCAAATCTGGAACGAGAAACAGTAAAACTATTATTGTAAGGTGGTTTATTATGCTCTTCGCTTTGTATTTTTACGGAAACAGCATTATCTTTAGAAAGTAAGAATAACTCCAAACCTTTCATGTGACGTTCAACAGGCGCGGTCTCCCAAAAATTAGGGATGAGTCTGTTCAGAACAGGAGTATAAAGGATGCCACCAAATGTATTCTTGGATCCCGGATAAGGGCCGCGTTCCAACAGTATTACCTGCAGCCCGGCTTTAGCTAGTACATATGCCGCAGTTGCACCAGCGGGGCCAGCGCCGACAACAATAACATCGAATTTTTCTTCCTTCCCCACTTTACATTTTTACCTTTCTCGCTCGTTATCTAATTCTATACAGAGCGCTTCTTTGTCTACTCAACGACCTCTTTAAAGGCCAAAATTATTGTTAAGCCCAGCCCTTTATTTCCTCGAAACCGGCATAGACATTAGTCTTGATTTCTTTCACATCCTTAGGTTCCACTTTGTAGACTTTAACCAGCAAGGCAGTAAGGTCAGGAGAACCATAGGCCTCATCACAATGATTATTGTCGGTGAGCACATTGGGATTCGATATGAAAAGCCCGTGGAAAGGTCCTGGCTCTTCAGGATAGAAACAGTTACCGGTGGCAATGACAACACGTTCGCTAATTCCCGGATATACTCTTGCTTTTTGCATAATCCGGCCCCGAGGACTTTCAATCCAAACCCAGTCGCCATCCTCGATTCCTAATTTTGCGGCAGTCTTGGGATTAATCTGCATCACCGGATATTTAAGGAAACTCCTCAACCAGGGTATATTCCGATACTGTGATAAAAAGTAAAATGCATGTCGATAGCCAGTAGTCAGCACCAGTGGATACTCTTTGTAAAGCTCGGGAGTGGAATACGGGCTTTCCCCCGGTTCCTTATGATATGGCAAAGGATCATACCCCAGCTGCTCCATTACAGTTGAATAGAGTTCCACTTTGCCCGTGGGGGTCGGGAAACCGCCGCCTTTCTTCCAAAAATCCGTTTTGTACTTATAATAAGGCTGGTCTTTTCCAGTTTTTGCCAGCCATACCTTTTTACTAAATTCCTTCCAGGTAATATTTCCTTTACGCAGTTGATAGTCAAGCATCTCCTCAACGTTATTAAACCAATATTTCGGAGCTACTCTTCTGCCTAATTCGTTAAAAATCCAATTATCCGCCCTGGCTTCGCCAGGAGGCTCCACAGCCTTATTATGCGCAGCTATGAAAAACTTCGGATGCATGTCATAGAGATCATCGATTTCCAACCAATGAGCAGCCGGTAGAACAATGTCGGCTATCTCTGCCATCGGGCCCATAAACTGGTCGACGTGCGCCAGGAATTCCAGATTCATCAGTGCCGGTACTACTTCTTTGGTATTGGCCAGATGAATTATTTGCTGTCCTCCAACGCTCAACCATACCTTAATTTGGGATTCGCCTTTTAACAGTTGCTTAATAACACTATCAGCGTGGGAAGTACGAGCGGCCCCAAGCTTATATTTGTCGCCACCTACTATGCCCTTTTTCATTTCGTCGGTTACCGGAATTTCAAAATAGAAATCTTCCCTTAAACCCGTGTCCGGCGGTAACCAGCACATCATGCTTCCCGGTCTTTCAATATTTCCTGTAATACCCAGCAAACAAATTATGGCTCTAAGAGTGGGAGTAATATTGGCTTTACGTTCCAGAGAGCTGCCAACCTGGATACATCCCGGTTTATCTATGGCAAACATTCTGGCTGCCTGAATGATTTTCTCCTCGGGTACCCAGGTGATTTCCGCTACCTTATCGGTAGGATATTGCTGTACCCTTTCCTTTAATTTATCAAAGCCATAGGTCCAGTTCTCCACGAACTCTTTGTCATACAAGCCTTCATTGATGATGACATTCATCATGCCCAATGCCAGAGCACCATCGGTGCCAGGTCTGACCTGCAACCACAAAGTAGCCCGTGATGTTATAGAGGTAGCTCTGGGATCAATAACAATAAGGTTTTTCACATAATTAAGCGAATTCAAAAACCAGACCGCCATTTCGGAATCAGCGCTGCTTATTTCCAGTTGTTTGGCCCACGATATCTGGGTTTTGGGGAATTCTCCTCCCCAACCATGATAATCGCAATATAACCTGCCATATCCGGTTACCTGCCCATATAAGCCCAACCTGGGACTATGGCAAACATAACCTGGAGTAATTATGTTAGCTGTGCCTACTGATCGCGCGAATCTGTGGGTATACTCATTATAGCCTCGGCCAGTTCCCTGAGATACAGCAATGGAAGATGGGCCATTTTTGGCTATAGAATCTTTCATCTTCTGCGCAATAGTATCCAGCGCTTCATCCCAGCTTATTCGTTGCCATTTTCCTTCTCCCCTTTTGCCTATCCTCTTGACAGGATACTTGAGACGATCAGGATGTCCAACGTGCTGTATGCTTGATTGTCCCTTGGCAGCACATTGTGCCTTTAGTTAAAGCCTCAGGATTTCCTTCAATATGAGTAATAACCCCATCTTCAACCGTGATTAATACGCCACAACCGCCGTGGCAACTCTTACAGGTGCTTTTGATTATTTGTTGTTCACCCATTTTTTATTTCTCCGATCAATAGAATTATATTTATTTAGCAAACATTTACCACAAACAAAGGTCTATATATGCCGACTTTAAGTATGCAATATTTCAAGGCAAACGCACCGACAGCATGACAAATAATAGCAAATATCAGTGCCTCAGCCCCCAAGGAATGCCCCCCCGGGATCAATGCAGGTATGGATACTGCCAGGGGAACAAGCAGACCTAAAAATATCAAGCCTACCCAAAAAACTATAGCCAGGTTCCCTTTAAGCAACTTTTCTGCAGATACTTTTGCCGCTGAACCTACGTAGACCGCACTGAGTAAATACATTGTAATGAGGAATATATTGAGCACTAGAATTGCACTGCTCAGTAATTCAATCAAATGCCTATCCACCTTGACAAAGGAAGGATCGAGCGAGAGTCCCAGGAGAATGGCAAATCCATCCAGGACACCGCCTATCATCAGCACCAGAGGGAGCATCGCAGAATTCCAAAATGGTATGCCCTTGACAAAATTCATAATAAATCCGGAATAGAGACCAACGACAACTGCTGTGAGACCGCCTAAGGTCTTAAATATATTATCCAGGATTGGCAGAAAATCCAGGTTAACAGGTACTGTAAGAGCAGGAATGGGCTGGACTATGAAATAGGAAACAGCCAACTGCAAGAATACAAAGGTGCCAAAAAGAATATTGAATATGATACCGCGGGCAAACCACGAAGTTTTCCAACCATTGCTGAATGGGGGCACCGTTCTCCAGAATCTCAAAGGCTTGCCAAAGTAAGCAAGGTGAAGCGGTATTTTTAGGAACATAATCACAAACCAGGCAATGAGCATTCCCCACCAGCCAAACTTTTCGTATCCCGGTGCCAGGCCAAAAAACAACGAAACCAGGTAAAGTCCTGAACCAACTGAAGTAAATACTTCGGCAACCCAAACGAGAATACCCCGCTTTTCAATCCATTCAGTCTGCGGAGTATAATCCGTCATCCACTTATGTATTATCATCCATTCGCGTATTTGTGCCATTTCAAACTCCTATCTTCCCATCAATATAGTATATTGAAGGATTAGTTTCATACTCGGGATGAAGTTGAAAAGCTCTCTTCTCAGCAATAAGTTTGGAAACTGCGCTGTTAGGATCATCCAGATCACCGAAAACTAAAGTTCTGGCAGGACACATATTGACACAAGCAGGAGTAGCATCCCTGTCGATTCCCGGCTTGAGTCCCTTTTTCAGACCGGCATCAATTCTTTCCATGCAGAAATTACATTTTTCGGTTGTACCAACCTGGTGGGGATAAATTCTCTTTCCTGCTTTCTCAATTTCGGTCCTGCCTTTGCCCGGAAACCAGCCCGGATCTTTGTCTTTTGAAAGAAACATACGATTCTGATAGGGACAGACAATAGCACAATATCGGCAACCAACGCATTTGTTCTGATCCACCCATACAATGCCATCGGCACGTTGTTGCGAAGCTTGTGTTGGACACACCTTCACACAAGGTGGATCCTGGCAGTGGTTGCACCGAATAGAGTAGGTTGAAACCCTTGGGCCATTTTGTTCGCAAGTTTCTACAGCAGCCAACCTTGGCCAGTTTATTCCCATTGGAAGAAAGTGCTCAACTCTGCAAGCTGCTATGCAACTATAACACCTTATACACTTCGTTAAATCAATTACCATTCCCCATCTCATAGCACTATTAACTCCTTTCCTAGCAAAAGCGCATGCATATCATATTTTTATCTTTTTGTCAATACCATTTCTCACGTTTTTACACATTGGGCTGATTCTAACATCGCCTTCCGTATATGTCAAGGTATTTTGATAGAGAACAACACTATATTTTTTGTAAGAAAAATTCTCAAAATGCTGGGCATCTATTCTGAAGCAACAATAACTTGACAAATTCGAAATTTATATTTACAATCTAACAAAATTGAATATGTACAAAGCTGTGAACAGGGATAGTAGGCATTAAACGCAGCGAAAGAGAATCAGGACTGGTGGAAACTGATGCAAGCGGGAATGCTGAATGGGCCTGGGAGCTGTAAACCAAAAAGCATTGAGAGAGTCGCAAGCCGAGTAGGTTTTAACGCAAGGATAGCGTTATCAAAATCCAGGATATCGTTTTTATCAAAAACTGTATCTGTTAAAAGATAGTCTATTGTCCAGACTAACAAGGGTGGTACCGCGAATTTAGACCTCTCGCCCCTTAGGTGAGAGGTCTATTATTTTTTAGGGAGGTTTAATATGATAGCACTATCAAAGGGATGGCCCCAAGGGGCCAGATTTATTAAGTAGTCATTTACAAAGGTAGTATAACAAAAAAATAAAAAGGAGAATCTAATGAAAGAATCTACAAAATTCAATCTGACAGAAAAGGAAATGCCCACGAAATGGTATAACATTCAGGCGGACTTGCCTGAACCATTGCCACCTCCCCTTCATCCCGGTACAGGGAAACCATTGGGACCAGCAGATTTAGCTAAACTCTTCCCTATGGCTCTTATTCAGCAGGAAATGAGCCAGGAACGGTATATCGAAATCCCTGAAGAAGTGGTGGATATATACAAACTTTGGAGGCCAACAACTTTATTTCGAGCATACAGACTGGAAAAAGCTCTTGGCACTCCAGCAAAAATTTTTTACAAGTTCGAAGGTACCAGTCCTCCAGGAAGTCATAAGCCTAACACAGCAGTAGCTCAGGCCTACTACAATAAGAAGGAAGGGATAAAGCGTATCGCCACCGAAACCGGCGCTGGTCAGTGGGGCAGCGCCCTGGCTTTCGGCTGCAACTATTTTGGTATCGAGTGTAAAGTCTACATGGTTAGAGTCAGCTATGACAGCAAACCATATCGGCGTATCATGATGGAGACCTGGGGCGCCAAATGCGTTCCCAGTCCCAGCCCCGATACCAAAGCAGGACGTGATATGCTGGCAAAAGATCCTAATTGCCCGGGCAGTCTGGGGCTTGCTATCAGTGAAGCAGTGGAAGACGCTGCTTCCAGGGAAGATACTCATTATTCGCTGGGAAGTGTGCTTAACCACGTTTTGCTCCATCAAACAATTATCGGAGAAGAAGCCAAAATACAAATGGAAAAGGCTGGCTGCTATCCCGACATTATCGTGGGCTGTGTAGGTGGTGGCTCAAATGCCGCAGGAATAACATTCCCTTTCCTCAAGGACAAACTTACCAAAAAGAAGCCGAATCTTCGTGTTATATATGTGGAACCAACTAGCTGCCCTTCAATAACGAAAGGACCTTATGCCTATGATTTCGGCGATATGGCTCAGATGACGCCTTTGCTTAAGATGTATACTCTGGGCCATGACTTTATGCCCCCACCGGTACATGCTGGAGGTTTGCGTTACCATGGAATGGCACCGCTTGTGTCGCATCTTTGCAAACTCGGCATTACTGAAGCCAGGGCTGTAAACCAGGTGGAAACTTTTGAAGCTGGGGTCACTTTTGCCCGTACCGAAGGTTTTATCAGCGCTCCAGAGACAAATCATGCCATTAGAGTCGCTATTGACGAAGCTTTGAATTGTAAGAAGACCGGCCAGGCAAAAACCATCTTGATCGGACACAGTGGTCATGGCCATTTCGATATGGCAGCTTACGATTCCTATCTCGCAGGTAAACTGCAGAATTACGAATATCCTGAAGAAAAGGTCAAAGAAGCATTAACAAAGTTACCGAAAGTAGGTTCATCGGTATAATTAATCTGCTTAATTAATGTCGTCGCAATAAAACAATTTAAAAGAAAAATAGTGAGACGGCCTTCATAAATTGTGCCTTCTCACTATTTTTCGTATCCAACTTATTATTCCTCTTTTATCTAATACCATTGCCCGAGTATATTGCCTATGTTAGAATTACAAGCACCACTAATAATCATTGGATAACAAAATGAATAAATTAATCCTTTTCCTTATTTGCATAAGCATAATTTTTTCTTCATGGGGATGTGTAGTTACATTCTCAGAACTATCAAACAAACAAGAACCCCAGCCTTCAAAGTCGCCAGAACGTTCTGTTGTGGTACCCATAGACCCTGGGTGGGCTCCAGACGTTCAAATTAAAAACAGTCAAGTATTACCGAATATAGCCGATGTCGTTGAAAAAGTTTTCCCGTCTGTCGTTGCCATAAACACAGAGACCGTAACACTCGATTTTTTTTCCAGGCTACAAACACAAAAAGGTGCAGGTTCAGGATGGATCATCGATGCAAATGGCATAATCGTAACCAATAACCATGTTGTAGAAGGAGCTAAAAAGGTGACCGTCCAGATGTTTGACGGTAGAAGTTTTCAAGTCGGTCCTGATAAAGTATACCGGGATTCCATAACTGATCTCGCTGTTATTAAAATCGATGTTAAAAATCTACCTGCTGCAATAATAGGTGATTCGTCAAAACTGAGAGTTGGCGAGTGGGTAGTTGCTTTGGGAAATCCCCTGGGCAACGGTTTAAGAGCTAAAGAAGGTACGGTCAGCGGCTTAAAAGTTTCCTTACTGGTTGAACAAGGCCAAACCCTGGATGATCTTATCGAGACATCTGCAGCGATTAATCCTGGAAATAGTGGGGGACCTATGGTGAATCTGGCAGGTCAAGTCATTGGAATTACGAGCGCAAAAATGGCTGCAGTGGGAGTCGAAGGAATGGGTTATGCAATTAGTATTAAAACTGCCATGCCTATCATAGAGGAGTTGATAAAGACTGGTTTTGTGGTACGTCCTTACATGGGAATTGCATATGTTACAGTTGATCAATATATAGCTTCTATGTATCGATTGCCAGCTACCAGTGGAGTAGTGATTGCTAACATAACGCCACGTGGACCTGCAGAGGCGGCCGGGCTTAAAAAATATGATGTCATCACCCACTACAATGGTAAAGAGATAACTACCGCCGAAATAATGTCCAAAGAGATATATTCATCAAAGGTTGGAGATGAAGTTAGTATAACTTACGCAAGGCAGGGAGCAGGTACCAGGACAACTTCCGTACGTCTAATCCAAAGCCCCGTACCGTCGAACCAATAATTTTTAAAAATTTACAAGACCTCACGAACTGGATTCCTTTTGGATAGCAAATAGAACTTCGGAATCCAATAAGCGATGCTTTTCAGCATAGGCTCCCGCCGGCGGAGTTTCTGAGATGATCTGTGTTGCTAACGTTTCCTGTTTTATATAATCAGAAAAGCTGTTTAAAACCTGCTGTATAACAGGCGCTCCCTGATAATAAAGCTTTATATGATTTGTAACCTCGAAACCCGCAGAGCGACGCATTGTCTGAAGACGTCTCACAATTTCTCTCGCAGCACCCTCGGCCTCGAGTTCAGGTGTTAGTTTGGTAGGTATTGCCATCCAAAACTCACCTTCTTTAATAGAAATGTAATCGGGCTTTGTCTTCAAAAATTTCACCTTCAAGGAACTCCAGCTCTTTTACATTCAATTCATCCAGAATCTGAGGGGCTAAATGTTTCAAACCTTCCTTCTCGACTTTAGATCTTGGTTTGACTATTACTTTAGCCAGAGGTTGGCGAACTTTAATGCCAGCTTTGGCTCTGGCAGCTCTACCAATGCTACAGATTGATATAACTGAACTGGTTATTTCCATAAGATTTTCATCTATCTGGGTTTTGTCCGCACAAGGAAAATCACAAAGATGCACACTTTCCGGAGCATCCGGATCAATCGAGCAGACCAGATTTTGATATATCTCTTCTGCAATAAAAGGAGCCAAAGGAGCCAGCAATTTCGACAATGTTACCAGACAATGATAAAGGGTAGAATAAGCTGCCAATTTATCAGAGTCATTCTGGCTTTTCCAAAAACGACGCCGACTTCTTCTTACATACCAGTTGGATATATCATCGACAAATGTTTCTATCTTACGCCCCGCGGTTGTGGGGTCATATTGGCTTAATGATTCATCCACATCGAAAATAAGCTGATTTAGTCTGGAGATAATCCATTTGTCCAGTTCTGCTACCGATGTCTGAGTTGTGTTTTTCGGGCTAAAATTATCTATGTTGGCATACATTACAAAGAAGGAATAGGTGTTCCAGAGCGTTAGTATGAAGTTACGCAGTACCTCACCTACTATGTCACCGGAAAAGCGCCGTACATTACCTGGAGGGGATGAAGTTAACAGATACCATCTGACTGAGTCAGCACCATATTTATCAAGAATAGTCCAGGGATCAACTACATTGCCCCTGGCTTTACTCATTTTTTCACCTTCTGCATCCAAAATATGTCCCAGGCAAATAACATTTTTAAAACTTGGCTTATCGAATAGCAACGTAGAAATGGCATGTAAAGAGTAAAACCAGCCCCGTGGTTTGATCAACAGCCTCACAGATAAAATCAGCAGGAAAGCTCGATTCAAATATATCCTTATTTTCGAAAGGATAGTGCCATTGAGCTACTGGCATCGCACCTGAATCAAACCAGCAGTCAATTACTTCAGACTGCCTTTGCATGATATTGCCACATTTTGAACAATCAAACGTGATATTATCGATAAAAGGACGATGCAGATCTAACGGTTCCACAAGTCCTTTGACGTTTGGCTTTGTTTTTAATTCCTTTAAACTCCCGATGCATTCATAGCTGTCGCAGGTCGTGCAATGCCATACGCTTAAAGGTGTCCCCCAATAGCGTTCACGGGAAAAAGCCCAATCGATATTGTTCTCCAGCCAGTCTCCAAAACGACCATACTTAATATGCTCAGGATACCAGTTGATCTCGGAATTACCTTCGATCAGTTCTTGTTTTTTGGCAGTTGTTCTGATGTACCATGTTTTCTTGGCATAGTAGAGAAGGGGTGCTTCACAACGCCAGCAAAACGGATACGTGTGTTGTATCTTCTGACTTCGATAAATAAGCCCACGAGCTTTAAGGTCTTCCAGTATTAAGGGATCCGCATCCTTGACGAATTTGCCTGAAAAGTAGTACTTGCCTGTAATTTTGCCTTCAAGGTCTACAGGCTGAATAAAATCTAAATTATGCTTTCTGCCAGCCTCAAAATCCACCTCGCCAAAAGCTGGAGCGATATGGACTATTCCCGTTCCTTCTTCGAGAGTTACGAAATCAGTGGTAATAACACGATACGTTAGATTCTTTTGAGGCTCCTGGATCTCGAATAATGCTCTGGTATCTTCTTTATCCGGGTTAGCCGCTATTTTGGAACGCCTCCTTTCCACATCGTAATCATGCGGATTATAGAGAGGCTCATATTCCAAATACTCCAGGCCTTCGCCTTTAAAAGTACCCAGTATCTTACCCTCAGACAAACCCAGAGACTCAATAAAAGTCTTAGCCAGAATAAGGCTTTCATTTTCCAGTTCGACCAGAACATATTCAGCTTCCGATGATACTGCCAATGCAGTATTACCCGGTAATGTCCATGGCGTTGTTGTCCAGGCAAGTAAAAATACAGGCTTACCAGCAGAAATGCTATCGCTTATAGCCGATTTAAATCCCGATTTGGTCGATTTGGAGACTGATTCTTTAGTTACCTTAAATTTAACATATACAGATGGATCTTCGGTTTCGTCATTGTAACCCAATGCAACCTCGTGAGAACTGAGAGAAGTGCCGCACCTGGGACAATGGGGTGTGACTCTGTAACCCTGATATATAAAACCTTTATCCCATAGCTGTTTTACAATCCACCAGCATGATTCTATGTAACTGTTGTCCAGGGTAATATATGGATGCTGAATATCAACCCAATAACCGATCCTCTCGGTCAGAGCATCCCACTTTTTTAAGTAACCAAAGACGCTTTCCCTACATTGAGCATTAAACTTAGCTACACCGTAATTCTCGATTTGAGATTTACTGGTAAATCCAAGTTTTTTTTCTATCTCGAGCTCGACAGGCAAGCCATGGGTATCCCACCCCGCTTTTCGAGGTGTATAGAATCCTTTCATAGCTTTGTATCTCGGGATAACGTCCTTAAATACCCGCGAAAGCACGTGGTGAATTCCAGGATTTCCATTAGCTGTGGGGGGGCCTTCGTAAAGCGTAAATCGTGGGGCGTCTTTGCGGGAATCGACGCTCTTTTCAAAAATACGATTTGTCTTCCAAAGGTCGAGTATCGCGGTTTCCAGCTTGGGGAACTCGACTTTGCTGTTCACGGGGCGAAACATGGCTAGCGCTTCCTCAGTAGAACGATCACCTTGCGCTGATCACCATCCCCGGTACTCTGGGTCGTCACCTCCGGATTCTCAGATAGTGCCATATGGATAATCCTGCGCTCATCCGCTGGCATAGGTTCAAGGTTAATCGGGCGGCGGCTCGCTTTTACTTGATCTGCTAACCGTAAGGCTAGCCTCTGGAGAGAATCATAACGTCGCTGCTTATATCCACCAACATCTATATTTATAGGAATCCAGTTCTTTTGTTTCTCGGCAATGATCATTCTAAGTATGTACTGCAGAGACGCCAGAGCTTGACCATGACGACCAATGAGAGCCCCAAGATCATCGCCATTTATATTCAAAGTTAGAGGAGAGTCGGCATCACCGGGTGCAATCAGAATTTCTGCTTCGATTCCCAGAAGCCTGACCAGATTACCTAAAACTTCCTTAGATTCTTCGGCAATATTGCCATAACCCACACTGCTGTCAGCAGGTTTATGATCGATGATCCTTACCAGGATTTTTGCTTCTTCCGCACCCATTCCCAACACACCCCCTCTTCCCTTCTTTAAAACAATGACTTCTACCTGATCTTCCGTCACACCCAGCTGCTCCAGCGCAGCTGTTTTTGCTTCCTCTACCGTTTTGGCAGTTAGTTCGATCTCCTTCACGTTATAAATTACCCTTTCTTTTTTCGGCATCTTTAATAATCTTAGACTGTTCCTCAGACGGCGGCAATCTTTTAAATGTAGCCGAAGATTTTGTACCCGCAGAAGACGTCCTGAGATATCCCCATCCACCGCTGACGAAATACTGGATCACAATGCCAACAATATTCGAGACCGCCCAGTAAAGAGACAACCCGCTGGGGAAAGACAAAGTAAACATGGCAAACATTAATGGCATCATCAAAGTAGTTATCTGGGTCATTTGTTGTTGCTTGGGATCCGTAGTAGGTGGAGTTACCATCTTTTGTTGTATCCACATAGTGATTCCGACCAGTATTGCGAGAACCAAATACTGATCAGGCTTAGATAACTGCAACCAGAGAAACGACTCGTTTAGAGGTAATGCATTCATTACAACCGGCCAGGAGTAAAGGCTTTGCGATAAAGCGATTAAGTCTTCGGGAGTCGATGCCAAAGCTTTCATTATTGATTGATAAAGAGCAATCCAAATTGGCATTTGAATAAGCATCGGCCAGATACAACCAAGTGGATTAATCTTGGCCTCTTTATATAAGAGCATCATTTCCTGCTGAAGTTTCTGTTGATTCCTGGCATATTTTTTCTGAAGCTCCTGTATCTTAGGCTGTAACTCCTGAAGAGCTTTTGTGGATTGAGTTTGCCGGACGGTTAGAGGGAAAAGAATCAATCGAACAATAACAGTCAAGATAATAATTGCAATAGCAAAATTATTACCAACCATGCTACTTAAAGCTATTAAGCTATTAAGAATTGGATATTGTATAAACGTGTCCCAAAGGTTCATGAATTATTCTTTCTTTGTAACCCTTTTAAATTTCCAGGTTAATTCTCCTGATTGTATATCAAAAGCGTAGACATAATCATCACGAGAGTGGATATATATGGTATTACCCGTGGCATGGAGAGGCGACATAACTGCGGAGCCAACCTCAATAGTTTTCTTTAACGCTCCGCTCACAGATTCTAATAAATACATCGACCCCGATTCCGAAACAACAAACAATGTGTCAGATACAAGCACAGGCTTCGAGATCAACAGGTTTATCGCATTGAAAACGCCACATCTCTTTACCACTGTCAGCGTCGATTGCATAAATTCTACTATCCAGACATGCGGCATAAATAACGTTACCATTAACTAATACGTCTGACCAAAACCAGTTGCCACTTTCGAATTTCCATAAAATGCTGCCATTTGTCTTTTTGATAGCGTAGAGATTCCTGTCAAAAGTACCACAATAAATAATATCTTTGGAAACTGCAGGCGAGGAGCAAATCGCGGAAGGCAATTCAATTTGCCACAACTTCTTACCATCTGTACTTGAAATTGCGTGCAATTTGTTATCGTAACTGCTGACGTAAATAACACCGTCGCTGATTACAGGAGATGTCCATATTCGATCGAAAGTTTCATATTCTGGCCATTTTCTGTCTCCAGTCGCTTTGTCTAATGCATACACTTTGCCATTAGAACTACCGAAATAAATAGAGTTATTATCAATTGCCAGGTTGCCTACAATCGAACCTACATTTTCGTTTCCTTCTCTGGGATACACCCAACGTAAGGCTCCAGTTGAGGAATTTAGAGCATAAATTTTACCGTTATATGTGCCAACGTACACCAAATCATCAGATAATACCGGCGACGCATACAAAACGACTCCTACAGCATTACCACCTGGAGCACAACTTGGAATGCCGCACATAGAGCTTGCTGCGGGCAGCTTGATAGCATATTCCCATTCGCCCTGACTGGGAAAATTTAACCCTTTGCCGCGAGCTATGGGATCAATGGCCATAATTTCACCATCCATTGTCCCAACGTAAATCAACTTGCTATTACTGGCAAACCCCGACCAACCACGCACAGTAGTTCCTGTGCAACCATCAATAAACAAACATAACAATACGGTGAGGGTTAACAAAAAGACTAATCGTTTTTTCATTGCATTGTTTTTCTTAGAATTATTTGTTAATGAATTTATAATTGTCATGGGACAGGATCATATCCTCCATGAGACCAGGGATTACATCGCCCTATGCGTGCTGCGGTTAACCAACTCCCTTTGACCAGTCCGTACCGCTCGATGGCGTCGCAGGCGTAATGAGAGCAAGTAGGAAGGTATCTGCAAGATGACGGAGTGACCCGTGATATTGTGGACTGATATAATCTAATTATCTTTACAGCTAATGATTTCATTCTCATTCAATAACAATTCAGCTCGAATTAGTAATTTCTTTACTGAATATCTGAGCTGATGATAGTTAGCCTCTCGGGATCCTTGCCGAGCAATAAACACTATATCCCATCCGGGTTTTACCGATAATGACCTGACGCCCTCTTTAAGTTGTCTCCTTATGTGGTTACGGATTACTGCATTCCCCAACGGTTTATTGACGGAAAACCCATAACGGCTAGAGTCAAGGCTGTTCGCTAGTGCTTTTACTACGAGATTCCTATCACCCCAAGCCGTACCCAACCTATAAACCATTTGATATTGGGCTCTTTTTCTCAAAGCCCATCTTCTCGTCATCTATACTATACAGGAGTGAGACGCCATCGTCCCTTGAGACGCCGTGCTTTTAATACATCCCGCCCACCCCTAGTTGCGATGCGGGCTCTGAACCCATGCGTATTTCTTCGTTTAATTTTCTTTGGTTGGTAAGTTCGCTTCGGCAACTTTTTCCTCCGGCGGTGGTGATTGAACTGTTTCTTCTACAATTTCTCTGGGATTAATGTGAGCTGGTGTATAGGGTAATAAAGCTAAAAAACGAGCTCTCTTAATAGCCAGCGCTAATTTTCGCTGGTGCTTAGCACAAACACCGGTCCGGCGACGCGGTTCGATTTTGCCTCGCTCGGATACAAATTTCCGTAACAGACTAATGTCTTTATAATCAATCACGGTTTTATCTGCGCAAAAAATGCAAACTTTGGGTTTAACAATAAATTTGCGCGACCTTTCTCTCCTGACTCTTGGTGCACTGCCTATAGGCATTCTTGAATTATTGCCTCCTTGTAAATATTAGATTGAACATTATGTAAACTATTCCTTAAACGGTAAGTCTTCAGGTTCAATTGCTATATCGTCATGAGTATCGGGTGGCATTTCATCACCAGGAAGTGTAGCCACTGCAGCTCTTTTGTCCAAAAAAAGCACTCGATCCGCTATTACCTCATTTCTAAAACGCTTCTGCCCATCTTGCCCCTCCCAAGTTCTGCTACGTAATCTTCCTTCCACATACACTTTCTGGCCTTTTGTCAAAAACTGATTACAGCTTTCTGCTTGTTTTCTCCAAACCGTCACGGTAAACCATTCTGTCTCCTGTTTTTTTTCACCGTCAGGAGTATTAGAAAAACGGCTCGTAGCCAGACTGAAAGAGGCTACAGGAACACCGGTTGGGGTAAACCTCATCTCAGGATCAGTGCCAACATTTCCTATGAGCATTAATTTATTCAGACTAGCCATACTAACCACCTCCCTCTTCCATTAAGCGTTTGACCTTACCAGTAAATGCCGGATAATGTCATTAGAGAGTTTTAAACTGGCTTCGAACTCCTTGACAGCTGCCGGTTCAATCGCTACCCGGGTAAGGATATAATTACCCTCCCCAAATTTTCCGATGGGATAAGCAAGCTTTTTCCTTCCCCATTGAACAACCTCAGTTACGCTGCCACCACTCTTGACTATATATTCACCTACCTTGCCTGAGATTTTAGGAACGTCCTCCTCTTTTACACTGGGGTTTATAATGTACACTAACTCATAATTTGACACTTCGTTTCACCTTCAAAAAAACTATGCTATTATACCACAATAGCGGAAATAAAGAAGAATTACGATCACCACTATTTTTTTACAGACAAGTTGTTCCATTCGACCTGTTAAAGTGAGTTGCCGATTTAAAAATTAATCTGACTTATAGATGCTACTGTGAATGGCCAAAAGTATCTTAGCGTTCTGCTGCCATTTTCTGTTTGATGGCAGCTTGTGCAGCCACCAGTTTGGCAATTGGTACGCGATAAGGGCTGCAACTCACATAATCAATATTAATTGAATTGAAAAAAGTAATTGAACGCGGATCACCGGCCTGCTCACCACACACCCCTATCTGGATATTTTTCTTTTCCCTCCGAGCCCAAAAGATTGCCACTTCCATCAGCCTTCCCACGCCTTTAACATCAATAACTTCAAAGGGATTATCTTTTAAAAGTCCGAGTTCAAGGTATTTTGCTAAGAATTTATTTTCAGCATCTTCTCTGCTAAAAGACAGTACAGCTTGAGTAAGATCATTAGTTCCGAAGGAGAGAAAATCTGCAACTCTTGCTATGCGATCACCCCTCAAACAGGCACGCACCGTTTCCATCATGGTACCTATTTTAAGTGTGGAACCTTGGGCACAACTCTTTTTGATGACTAATAGCTCTTCCGGAGTAATCACCTGCGGGATCATGACCGAGACATCTGCAGGAACTTCTTTTTTCGCTGCCTCAATAGCTTCAATCTGCATCTTATAGATGTTAGGATTTGTCATAGCTAACCTTACTCCCCTATGCCCTAACATGGGGTTTATCTCTCTCAGTTCGGCAATGCGTTGTTTAGTGTTCTGGTCAGTTGTCTCTGTTTCGGACGGGAGAAATTCGTGAAGCGGAGGATCAAGAAGGCGAACAATAATTGGTAATCCTTTTAGTTCTTTAAAAAGTGCAATGAAATCCTTTTTTTGAAGTTTACTAAGACGTTCCAATGCTATAGTTTGCTTATTTTCATTTTCGGCTAATATATATTCTCTAATAGCTGATAAACGTTCCGGTTCATTGAATTGCCGTTCCGTCCTGCAAAGACCGATCCCTTCAGCACCAAGCTCAGCCGCTTTGGCTACCATCTCAGGGGTATCGGCATTAGCCCTCACTCCTAAACGTCTTGCCGCATCTGTCCAACTAAGTAACTCTTTGAGCTCTACTACCATTGCTCCTTCTTCAAAAGGAAGGACACCCTTATAGACTAGCCCGGTGCTGCCATCCAAAGTGATAATATCGCCTTTACGTATTACCTGTTGCCGACAGGTGAATTCCTCATTTTTTTCATCGATTTGTATTTCTTCAGATCCACAAACACAAGGCTTTCCCATTGCTCTGGTCACTAACACGGCATGGGAAGATAGACCGCCCCTTGAAGTCAGAACCCCTTCCGCAGCTGCAATCCCGTGGATATCATCGGGGCTGGTCTCTGGCCTTATCAGTACAAAAGGAATTTTCTTCTTAGCCAGTTCCAATGCCCCTTCAATAGTAAAAACAGCTTGCCCACTCGTGGCACCGGGCGCTGCTGCCAATCCCTTGGTTAGTGGCTTATAGGATTGGGCATTTCTTATTCGCTTGTGTAATAATGAGCGTAGGTCATCGGGGGTAATACGAAGGATGGCCTCTTCATGGGTTATCAATCCTTCGTGCACCATATCAACAGCTGCCTTGACCGCAGCCTGGCCACTCCTCTTTGCAGATCGAGTCTGCAATACGTACAATTTGCCAGTTTCTACAGTGAATTCAACATCCTGAATATCTCGATAATGGTTCTCGAGGAAATCAACTTTTTGTTCCACTTCTCTGTAAACATCAGGCATTGCAGATTTTAGATATGAAATAGGAACAGGCGTCTTTGATCCAGATACAATATCCTCGCCCTGCGCGCACTCCATATATTCGCCAAATAGCCCTTTATCTCCATTACTGGGATTCCTGCTAAAGACTACTCCTGTCCCTGACTTAGAATCTTTATTACCGAATACCATCGCTTGAACAACTGCGGTAGTGCCTAAATCGGAAGGAATTTTGTTAAGTCTTCGGTATTCAATAGCTCGTTGATTATCCCAGGAGTCAAAAACACGTTTAATAGCATTTTTCATATCGACGAAATCTTTAATATTGAGCACCGTATCCATCATTCCTGGCATAGAGACGGCAGCCGATGACCTCACTGAAACCTGAAGGCCCTTGCCTAATTTGGCATTCATCTCTGTTTCTAACTTTGCAAGAGCACCAATTATTTCTTTTTCAGATAAACATCCGGTCTTTTTATATTCATTATATCCTTGAACTGAAACAATAAATCCTGGGGGGACAGGCAGTCCAAGCTTAGTCATGGTCACAAGGTTAGCACCTTTGTTCCCCAAGACATTTTTGTCTTCACAGTCATCATGAAAAGAATATATGTAGTTCATAATATTTACCTCCATTACCTCCAAGGAATTGTACATTATATATCAAAGCCTTGATAACGCGCCAAAATTTCTTAACTCCTTGCTTCCGCCATAAATTTTAGTGATACAACACTACATTATGTAATATACATAGTGTTAGTTTCAGGATCTTTAACATGATAAGATGGATATTGTTGCCATTACCTATACATAGTGATTAATATATACTGTACTTTTTTTCTCAAATCCGATAACCCAAAAAAATATAGTAGAATAATTAAGAAAATGAAGCACTCACAGGTTAAATTAAATACAAGGGAGCAGTTAGAAATCGCCGAAGAAAACCTTTCTCCCTTTGCTACAAAGAGCAAAATGACCCGTGGCAGAACCAGGTCGGAAGAACCCTGTCTATTACGAACTGCGTTTCAACGTGACCGGGATCGAATTATTCATTCCAATTCATTCAGACGACTAAAACATAAAACTCAGGTGTTTATTTCGCCTTTAGGCGATCATTATGTAACCCGATTGACACACACCCTTGAAGTTATGCAAATTGCACGGACGATCTCAAGAGCACTTAATCTAAATGAGGATTTAACTGAAGCTATTTCCCTGGGTCATGACTTAGGACATACCCCTTTTGGGCATCTTGGCGAAGATATTTTAAACAAGCTCTGCCCAGGAGGTTTCAAACATAACGAACAGAGTTTGAGGGTCGTCGATTTACTCGAAAAATGCGGGCAGGGATTAAATCTAACCTGGGAAGTCCGCGATGGAATTTTAAATCATTCTAAAAGTTATGTGGGTATTTTTGGCGAAGGATGGACAGATGTTGGTACATTAGAAGGGCAAATAGTGAAAATTGCCGATATCGTTGCCTATGTTAATCATGATATTAATGACGCAATAAGAGCAGGTGTCATTAACGAAAACGACATTCCGTCGAAGATCACTAAACGAATCGGTTGTTCATCATCACAAAGAATTAACACCCTGGTATTGGATATCGTAAACCACACCTTTGAAGCCATGACCAAATCTGAAACAAATGACGTTTGTGTCACCATGAGCCACGAGTTATTGGAAATCGCTAACTATTTGCGTGAGTTTCTGTTTGATAAGGTGTATAATTCCGATTTGGCTACCAAGGATAAAGACAAAGCTAAGGAAGTTGTCAATGTCCTTTTCTCACATTTATCCAATCATCCCCATCAATTGCCAGAGGAATATAATAACCGCAATGATACCATAGAACGGAAAGTGACTGACTATATTGCTGGCATGACGGATCAATTTGCTGTCTCAACAGCGAGCGACATCTCACAAAAAAAATTCATATTTACAAAATTATTATTATAAGGTATCTTTCTGAACTAAGATGAGCGTTATAGACGAGATAAAACAGAAATTAGATATAGTTGAATTGGTTGGGCAATACGTTCAACTACAAGAATCCGGTCGGAACTTCAGAGCCCTTTGTCCTTTCCACTCCGAAAAAACCCCTTCTTTTTTTGTTTTCCCCGAAAAACAAAGTTGGCATTGTTTCGGAGCATGTAACACTGGCGGTGATATTTATTCCTTTGTAATGAAGAAAGAGGGCATAGATTTTGGTCAAACCCTTCGGCTTTTAGCAGAAAAAACTGGGGTGTTATTGGTCAGCCAGGAAAAACAAAACGACGAGGATACGAGCAAGAAAGCCAGATTGATACAAGCAAATGAGGCCGCAGCGGCTTACTATCACCATCTTTTGTTGAGTAGTTCGGGCAAAAAAGCATCTGTGTATTTACGAGAACGTGAAATATCTGAACAGACAATTAGAGATTTCCAGCTTGGTTACAGCAAAGACGACTTTGAAGATATTGAAAAACACTTGGTCAACGAAGGATATAGCAAACAAGAATTGATGGAAGCTGGACTACTACTGGAACGAAGCAGCGGAGACACCTACGATCGATTCCGGAATAGGTTAATGTTTCCTATAAGAGATATAAAAGGTCAAGTAATAGGTTTCGGTGCGCGATCTCTTGATGAATCTTTACCCAAGTATTTGAATTCCCCTCAGACTTTGGTCTTTGATAAAAGTAGTAGTTTATATGCGATTGATCGTGCTAAAGATTTCATCCGAAAAAACAATGAAGTCACCATTATGGAAGGCTACATGGATGTTCTTACTGCTCACCAGCATGGCTGGAATAATTCCATTGCTTCGATGGGGACTTCTTTAACTGAGAAGCAGCTATCTGTCTTGAAAAAACTATCCAACACCATTATACTCGCTCTCGATGCCGATATCGCCGGCATAACAGCTAACTCGAGAGCAGTTGAAAAACTTGATATAGCAGATTTTACAAAAATTCTTAAAACTGACGACATAAACTCGATCTTTGCCATAAATGTAAAAGTTGCCGTGCCGTCCCAAAGCAAGGATCCTGATGAGGAAATCAGGAAGGACTCTAACCTTTGGGCTAAAGCCCTGGCAAATGCGAAGCCAATAATGGATTTCTTATTTGATGTCGCTAAAAATAGATTTAGTTCCGCAAATATCACAGATAAGGCTCTGATTATTGATGGGCTACTTCCGCTCATTGGCAAGATAGAAAATTCGATTATACGGGGACAATATATTCAAAAACTTGCTCAGACTTTTAAGATCCAGGAAAATGATTTACGAGATCAACTAAACAAACTTAGAGTCAGCGAAAGGAAAAGAAGGGGTAAGGGTGATGTTAGTCTTATTAAAACAAAAAGTGTATTATTATCCATCAACCGTTCTGAGGAATACTGCCTTAAGCTCTTGCTCGAATGCCCTTCACTCAGGTTACAGGGAATGGAACTGACATCGGACCTATTTGAATTTAGTGAGACAAAAGAAATTTTCTTAAAATGGCAAGAATGCGCGGACCTGAATTCTTTAAGGGACAAGTTAGATGACTCTCTCCATCCTTATCTGGAAAAATTGTTAACTTCTGCTTCCACCCCTGATATACTGACTGATGAGATAAAACAACAAAAATGTCTACTTGATTGTACCAATCGACTAGAGGAGAAAATGTTGAAGAGCCTGGAAGCAAAAAAGGCAGAACTCTTAACTGCACAGGCTAAACTCGGCGGATTGGAGACAGAATTGGCAATGTTAAAAGAGCAAGGAATCGAACCGAGCAAGCAACTAAAGCGTATTTTTACGGAGCAAGGTCGGCGGCATCGCACTAAAGTATGATCAGCTAAAGAGACATCTAGAATGGAAAAAGGGAAAAAGATGCATATGCCAGAAGATGACGAGCTTTTATCGTTTTTCCCTGGTAAAAAAGCTGATATCAAGTCATCTATGAAAGATGTAACTAATCTTGAACGAGAGGTCGAAGCTCTGGATATTGGTGACGAATTTGGAACGGACGAGGTAGATGGAATTCCTTTTTGGGAAAAAGAAACCCCTATAGATATTGAAGAGGATTTATTCGGTAAACTAGACTCCGAAATTAAACCTGGCAATGGTTTGAAGGAAACTGCGACTAGTGACCACGAAGCTATTGATGATCCGGTTCACGTTTATTTGCGAGAGATCGGCAAAGTCCCACTTCTCACAGCTAAAGATGAGAAGGTGCTAGCCAGCAAATTAGAAGAGGCTAAATACCTGAATAAAATTGAGGATCTCTACTTCCATCAATACAACTCTTACCCTTCTACCGAAGAAATAGTGATATATTTGCTTCGCCACCTTGTGGCATCGAAAAATTTACTGGATATAATCACAAAAAAATTGGTTATGTCCACTGATGTTAGTTTTATCGATATTATTCTCGATGAAAAACTATCTTCAGCTATAAATAGCGTAATAAACCCACAACTTATTATTGACATTGCTGAGTTCAGCAAACGAAGCCCAGAGGAAATCGCACTGCGATTGATAGAAATGTCTCTGGATATTCGCCTCTTACCTCAGGATGTATTGGCCATAATAGGTGGTGAGGTAGTTTGGAATGAAATTTCGGCACTAGTCAAGGAACCAGTAGACTCCAAATTTAAAAGCATGCTCAATTCAAAAAGCCAGCAAATTAAAGCCCATTTCGATAAAATTAAGAAGAGCGCAGAAAAATCAGAGAGACATCTTACAGAAGCAAATCTACGGCTGGTAGTAAGTGTAGCTAAGAAATATGTGGGGCATGGAATGCCGTTATTGGATCTCATCCAGGAAGGAAATATCGGCCTGGTACGCGCAGTGGAGAAATTTGAATACCGAAAAGGATATAAATTTAGTACTTATGCCACGTGGTGGATAAGGCAGGCAATAACCCGTGCGATTGCCGATCAAGCCCGCACCATTCGTATCCCGGTTCATATGGTGGAAACCATCAACAGACTATTAAGAACAAATCGCCGGTTGGCGCAGGAGTTCGGTCGTGAACCGAGTTTTGAAGAAATCGGCAAAGGGATGGAAATCTCATCAGAAAAAGTAAGAGAAATAATGAAGTTATCACAGATGCCAATTTCACTGGAGATGCCTATTGGTGAGGAAGATGACAGCCATCTTGGTGATTTTATTGAAGATCGGGCTACGATGCCCCCGGCCGATGCAGCCTCCCGAGAATTGCTTAAGGCCCAATTAAATGCAGTTCTTAGAGAACTCAGTGACCGAGAACGCAGAGTCTTAATGTTGAGGTTTGGCCTTGAAGACGGGAGGGCACGGACTTTAGAAGAAGTCGGGAAGGAATTCAATGTCACCAGGGAAAGAATTCGCCAAATTGAAGCGAAAGCCTTGCGCAAGCTTCGACATCCAAGCCGCAGTCGCAAGTTAAAAGATTATCTGGAATAAGAAACCACATTAGGGCAACAGGAGTTGGGAAAATGAGAGCAATAAATACTCTACTCATAGTCATTGGAGTAATCGGAATTATAGTTCTCATGGCTGCGTTTACGGGGTTTATTCTTTTTTCTCTAGATCCTCCTATTAAAACACAACTGTCTACAGTGCCGGTAAGTGCGGATGCTTTAAAAAGTTTCGATCAAAAGATTGCTTCTTTCAAGCAAAAAATTGAGGCCTCTAACGCTGCGAAAGAAAAAAAGGAAGTAGTTTTAACAATAACTTCAGAAGAAATCAACTCCAAAATTGTTGAACTCGTGGCGCAGGGAGAATTACCATTAAAGGAAACAGTGATCAATTTCGATAATGATCTATGCAAAGTTTATACTGTGTTCAACAATCCGGGGATAAGCGCAAAAATAGGTTTGGTAGCCCAGTTTATGGTAAATAAGGGCAGCGTTAAGATTGTCACGGTTGATTTCCAGGTGGGAAGATTACCACTACAACAATCCTTCATTAAAAGTGTAGGCAGTATATTAGACGTACTGGTTAGAATGGAAGGCTCTACGGATGAGTTGCAAATAGACATCACCGGTGTCACGGTAGCAGATGGCCGCTTAACCATTAGGGGAATGACCAGAGGTATCCCTAAATAAAAACATCGTTATGTCAAATTATGGTTGAAACCACGGTAAAATAAATATTATTCGGCCCAGAATCTAAATAGAGATACCCAACAAAAATATTTCTTATTTAATAATACCGCCCATGTAACCAGGTAGTTTTCCCTTCGACAGCATCTTAGAAATTTTCTTCAACTGATTAAATTGGTTTAGCAACTGGTTAACATCTCGAGGCGATGTCCCGCTGCCTCGTGCGATTCTACCTCGCCTGCTACCATTAAGTATCTCCGGATTATGCCTTTCATCATAGGTCATCGACAAAATAATCGCCTCAATTTTCTTAAGTTGATTTTCCTCGTTACCATTAAACACATTTGCCGGCAATTTAGAAAATCCGGGAACAAGTTGCATTATTTGACTTAAAGGTCCCATTTTTTTTATTTGACCAAGTTGATCTAAAAAATCTTCAAAATCAAACGTTGACTTTTTTAATTTCGCTTGTAACTGCGTGGCTTTCTGCAGGTCAAAACTTTTTTCGGTCTTCTCAATGAGAGTAAGCATATCTCCCATTCCCAAAATACGTGATGCCAATCTGTCCGGATAAAATATTTCTAGCGCGTTGGATTTTTCGCCGGTTCCGATAAATTTTACGGCTATTCCTGTGACATATGTTATAGATAAAGCTGCACCGCCTCTAGAATCACCGTCGGTCTTTGTCAAAATAAGCCCAGTCAAGCCAATTCTATTATTGAATTCCTGAGCTATTTTTACTGCCTCCTGTCCGGTCATTGCGTCAACGACAAGTAAAGTCTCTACAGGTTGAACTTCGGCTTTTAGCCTGATCAACTCGTTCATCATTTCTTCATCGATATGGAGGCGACCCTGCGTATCGATTATCACCCAGGTGTACCCCATTTCTCTTGCTTTTCGTAAGGCATTTTTACAAATTGTTTCGGCTGATGAACTTTGTTCTTCTCTATAAACTGGTATATCGATTTGCGAGCCCAGCGTAGCCAACTGTTCAATTGCCGCTGGACGAAGAATATCTGCTGCTACCAACAATACTCGTTGCCCTGCATGTTTCAAATGAAGAGCTAGTTTAGCCGCAGTTGTAGTTTTTCCGGAACCTTGCAATCCAATGAGCATCAATACCGATGGAGGTTTACTGCTCACGATAAGTTGTCGGGATTCCTTACCCAAAATTGAAGTAAGCTCTATATTGACGATCTTGACAATCTGCTGAGCGGGCGTTAGACTTTCCAACACCTTTTCAGATAATGCTTTTTCTTTTATTTGGGCGAGTAAATTTTTTACTACATTGAAATTGACATCAGCTTCAAGCAGAGATATCCGGATGTCACGTAATGCTCCATCGATATCCTTCTCACTTAGTTTCCCCTTATTAGAAAGTGAGCGAAGCGTTTTTCCTATTTTTTCAGTGAGTATTTCAAACATTAGCTAAATCGTTCCAGCGGTTATTTATTATCTCCATGTTGGCAGTGCTCATTTCTTTTTATAAATGCATTAACCTGCACTACAATCTATTTTCGATCCCTTCTTGAGTACTTTATCCAGGTATTTCCCGGTAAAAGAATCGTTGATTCCAGAAACTTCTTCTGGAGTCCCGGTAGCGATAACATAACCCCCTTTATCACCAGCACCCGGACCAAGATCGATTATATAATCAGCATTCTTAATTACATCTAAATGGTGTTCTATAATTACAACCGTATTTCCGCCATCAACAAGACGTTGTAAAACTCTAAGTAAACAATCTATGTCAGCAAAAGAAAGACCCGTTGTCGGCTCATCGAGAATATAGAGAGTCTGCCCCGTTGAACGTCGTGATAATTCAGTAGCAAGTTTCACCCGCTGTGCTTCTCCTCCGGATAATGTCGGAGCAGGTTGGCCGAGTCTAATATATCCAAGCCCGACATCTTGCAACGTCGTGAGTTTGTTTTTTACTTTTGGAAAATGTTCAAAATAATTCAACGATTCGTCGACTGTCATATTAAGAACATCCGCAATAGTTTTAGATTTGAAAAGTATCTCCAGTGCTTCCCTGTTGTACCGTTTGCCTTTACATACCTCGCAGGTTACAGTAACATCGGGTAAAAATTGCATTTCTATTTGGATATACCCTTCACCCTGGCATGCTTCACAACGCCCACCCTTAACATTAAAAGAAAATCTACCAGGAAGATAACCTCGTACCCGCGCTTCAGGTACGGATGCAAATATTTCTCTTATCGGTGTAAACGTTCCCGTATAAGTTGCCGGATTGCTCCGTGGAGTTCGCCCGATTGGCGATTGATCGATGTTTACTACTTTATCAATGTATTGAATTCCAGTAACCCCGTCACATTTTCCTGCTCTATCTCTTGCGTTATATAACTTTTGTGCCAAATTCTTGTATAAAACATCACTGATCAGCGTACTTTTGCCGCTTCCAGAAACACCTGTAATGCAGACAAACTTACCTAAAGGTATTGCAACATCTAAATTTTTAAGATTATTCTCTTTAGCACCTTTAATTATCAGCAATTTGCCGGATCCATCACGTCTGCGTTCGGGTTGAGGAATGATTTTCCTTCCGCTCAAATACTGGCCGGTCAACGATTTGGTATCTGTCAATATCTTTTTTATCGACCCGCTTGCTACTACATGGCCACCTTTTTCTCCTGCCCCGGGTCCCATGTCAATAATATGGTCCGCTGCGCACATCATGGCCTCATCATGTTCCACAATAATAACTGTATTCCCAATATCGCGTAACTTTTTCATGGTCTCGATCAAACGAAAAACATCCGCAGGGTGAAGCCCGATAGTAGGCTCATCGCAGATATAAAGTACTCCCATCAAACCGCTGCCGATTTGGGTCGCCAACCGTATCCTTTGAGATTCTCCACCGCTTAAAGTTGCTGATGGACGATCCAAAGAAAGATAATCCAGACCAATATCGGATAAAAACCCTAACCTCGTATTTATCTCTTTCAATACCTGGGAAGCTATCTTCATTTCATTAGCCGTTAAACGGGGCTTATTATCGCCGCTATTTATCAGTAATTTTATCCATCGAAATGTCTGCTGGGCAGAAAGTGCCGTTACATCGATGATATTCTTATTGTCAATTGTAACTGCCAACGATTCAGGTTTAAGGCGTTTTCCATTGCAAGCAGTACATGGTCGAGAAGTCATAAATCGTTCTATATATGCGCGGGTATTATTTGACTCAGATTCGCGATAAAGACGCTCCAAATAGGATACGATACCTTCAAATCCAGAGAAATATCGTCTAACCCGACCAAACCGATTGCGCTGTTTTACAACCTGCCCCTCCTCGCCGTAAAGAACCAGATTGAGCTGCTCTTTCTTAAGCTTATTAATTGGTAGTTTCAATAGAAAAACCATAACTTCGTGCCAATTCTTCAAGTTGCCCGGCTCGCCATGTTCCCCAACCCCAGATGTTAATACCACCTTCGGAAATACTCAGCTCCTTATTCGTTATTAATCGTTCTGGATCGACTTCCAGTTTTATGCCCAGCCCACTGCAAACTGGGCAGGCCCCATGCGGACTATTAAAACTGAACGTGCGTGGTTCGATTTCTCCGAAACTGATACCACATTGAACACAAGCAAATTGTTCCGAGAACAATAGCTCTTCACCACCTATTACCGATACCAGGACAACCCCATTACCTAATTTCAAAGCAGTCTCAATAGAGTCAGCGAGACGGCTAATATTAAGCTCGTCCCCCAAAACAAGCCGGTCTACTACAACCTCAATGGTGTGTTTTTTGTTTTTATCTAATTCAAATTCAGTTGAGAGTTCGCGAATATTCCCATCTATCCTCGCCCTCACAAAGCCAGCTTTCACCAAGTCGTTGAATATGGACTTATGCTCGCCTTTGCGATCTTTCACAATTGGTGCCAGAATTAATACCCTGTTTTTAGAGGGTATCTCTTTAACTACATCTGCAATTTGTTGAACAGTTTGTCGCGTTATCTGGCGTCCACAACGAGGACAATGCGGATGTCCTATCCGAGCGAAAAGAAGACGCAGGTAATCATAGATTTCCGTTACGGTACCAACCGTTGAACGGGGATTATGAGAGGGACCTTTCTGGTCAATTGATATAGCAGGACTCAAACCTTCGATATAGTCAACGTCGGGCTTTTCCATGCGTCCCAGGAATTGACGAGCATAGGCAGAAAGCGACTCAACGTACCTCCGCTGCCCTTCAGCATATATGGTATCAAACGCCAAAGAGCTTTTGCCTGAACCTGAGACTCCAGTAATTGCCACCAGTTGATTTCTGGGAATAATTACATCAATGTTCTTAAGATTATGCTCACGCGCTCCTTTAATCGTAATATTTTCTAAAGCCATACATAGTCCTTCCAGTTGTCTTATTGGATTTCTATTTTAACATGCCACTATTCAAAGAGATAAAAGCAACGATCATCAAATGAATAAAGGTTGTTCCGGACAAAGGGGAAAACCAAATTACAGACAGGTTAACGGCAAAATCTTGTGTACCCTAGTAATTTCGCAACGCTTAATCGACTCTCATAATTTCAAGCATTTTGTCAACCGACACCTTTGCTTTTACCCGAATCGTTTCCGGAACAGTCACTACTGGCGACATTTCTTCAAGAGCCCACAGAACTTTTTCCAGGGTGATTTTTTTCATGTTAGGGCAAGTCGCCTGGTCTGACGCTGGAATAAAATGCTTTTCTGGATTTTCTTTTTGGAGTCGATGAATTAAACCTATTTCAGTACCGACAATGATATTTTTCGCAGATGCTTTGAGTGCAAATCTAATCATACCGCCAGTGCTCAATACTTCATCGGCAAGGGCAATTACTTCGGGTTTACATTCAGGGTGAATCAATACTTTTGCGTCCGGATAAAGTAATTTTAGCTTAATGATATCCTGGGCCTGGATCTTAATATGTGTCGGACAAAAACCAGGCCATAAAATCATCTTTTTGTTGGTTTTGCTAGCTACATAATTGCCTAAATATTGGTCGGGAACAAAGATCACTTCTTTATTTAAAGCATATTTCTCAACCACTTGCACTGCGTTCGCTGAAGTACAACAAACATCTGACTCAGCTTTGACTTCAGCTGAGGAATTAATGTAACAAATTACGACTGCATTTGGATGTTCTTTCTTCTTCTCTCGTAGTTGATCTGCCGTAATCATATTTGCCATCGGGCAACCAGCATTTACATCAGGAAGCAGTACTTTCTTATCCGGACACAAAATTGAAGCAGTTTCTGCCATAAAATGAACACCGCAGAACACTATGACATTGGCATCTGTCCTGGCAGCCCGCTGGCTTAGATCAAGCGAATCTCCGACAAAATCGGCTATGTCCTGAACCTCTCCCAATTGATAGTTATGAGCTAAAATAATGGCATTAAGACTTTCTTTTTCATGCCTTATTTTATCTATTATCTTGCTAGATGTTTTCTCCACTATCCTTCCCTCGATTTAAGTAACAAAAACACCACATTTTTTCTTAAACAACAGAGTAACATTCTTGAAACCACAAATTAACGTATACTATGTCACATAACAGGTCGATAATCCAAAATATTTCATGCGACTTCAGGCTTTGTCTTTCCACGCTGCAGTATTTGGTCAAGGCTTCAAAAAAGCCCGCCAAAAAGGATCGACTAAAGGATGGCGAAGTTTTTCCTCTTTTTTCTTAGTTACCAGAATCATTCCCTTCTCTGGCTTTGTTAATTCTCCGACAATAGAAGCCTTGATATCGTCTTTATTCAACAACTTCACAACTTGATCGGCCTTATGTTCCCGACACGTAATAATTAATGTGCCCTCACTGATTGAGGCATAAGGGTCCAGGCTAAAATAGTCGCATATTTCTGCCACGCAATCTTCTATAACTATCTTCTCTTTTTCTATCCTCACGCCCAGATGGGCGGCTTGAGCTACCTCATATAATCCTCCCCAAATACCGCATTCGGTTGCATCATGCATTGCAGAAATTCCATCATCTCTAACTCCAACACCAATAGCAATTAACGCATCCTTAACAACAGACATTTTAAAAAATATCTGTTGTGCTTTTTGGTTAAATTCAGTCCCAAATTCTTTCTCAATAAGTCGAGGAAACATACTTGCTAGAATGCCGCTAGCCTCAATGGCTGGCCCCTTAGTGATAATGATTTTATCTCCTTCCTTTGCGAATGCCGGGGTTACATATTCATTCTTTTCTCCGATTCCTATCATGGTCGCCCCTCCAACCATAGGATAATGACAATTTTCATACCTAGCTGTGTGTCCGGTGATAACAGCAATGCCCTGCTTTTCACACTCTTTATGAATTGTATACCAGACAATAGCAAGCTGATCTTTTGTCATTTCAATTGGAAGATTTAGATCTATTGACAAATACCGTGGCCTGAGCCCCGAAGTTACGGAATCAGAAGCAATTATATGCAATGCAAACCATGCCGCCTTCTCCCAACCGTATTCAGGAACGATAAAAACAGGATCGCAGGTAAACGATACGGCTTTACCGCCTATCTCCACAATCGCTACGTCAACGCCGTGTTGTGGACCAACTAATACGTTTTTATCTTTCTTCCCCAGATGTGGAAAAATTAGCTCGTTAAACACTTGTGGGGAAATCTTCCCAATCTCAGGAAGCTGATCCATTAAGTACATTCTCCTTCGACATCAAATACAATACTTTTTCCTATTCCTTGTTTTTAAAAAGAGGCGAAATAGACCTCAGTTTGGCCGCTATTCTTGGTACTATCTCCAACAATCTATTTATTTCTTCCTCAGTAGTCCATTTGCCCAACGTGAACCTCAAAGAACTATGGGCCTGTGCCGCAGGTATTCCCATCGCTAAAAGCACATGCGAAGGCTCAAGATTCGAAGAGCTGCAGGCAGAACCAGTAGATGCACATATGCCTTCCAAGTCGAGATTCAGGCAAATAGATTCGCCCTCTATGAAGTCAATAGTAACATTGACATTGTTGGGTAATCTACGTGTTGCATGGCCATTCAAACGCGTGTTCTCAATCCGCTTGAGTAACCCGTCGATTAGTCGGTCGCGAAGCCCGGCCTGCCTCTTTGATTCTTGTGCCATTTCAACCTGAGCAAGGTCTACTGCTTTGCCAAGGCCAATAATGCCTGGAACATTCTCTGTACCCGCACGCCTGCTTTTTTCTTGAGCACCTCCATGAATAAAAGGGGTTATTCTTGTCCCTTTTCGTATGTAAAGTGCCCCTACCCCTTTCGGGCCATATAATTTATGGGCTGAAATCGAAAGTAAATCGAGACCGAGACCGTCGACATTTACCGGGATATGCCCAAATGTCTGGACCACATCGGAATGGAAATAGACCTCCGCTTCCCTTGCGATCTTTCCAATTTCCGATATTGGCTGAATGGCACCCATTTCATTGTTTCCATGCATTATCGAAATTAATATAGTTTTATCTGTAATCGCCTTCTTTATATCTGAAGGGTCTACAAGGCCAGTTTGATCAACAGGTACATAGGTCACAATAAACCCCATTTTCTCAAGGAATTTACACGTTTCAATTATCGCATGATGTTCGATGGAACTTGTGATGATGTGATTCCCTTTCTTTTGATTAGCAAAGGCTATTCCTTTTAATGCAAAATTATCTGCTTCCGTTCCCCCACTGGTGAAGACAATTTCTTCTGCGTGAGCACTAATGCATTTAGCCACCTGGGTCCTTGCGCCTTCAATGGCCGCTTTAGCTTCCTGTCCATAAGAATAAATACTTGATGGGTTGCCAAACTTTTCGGAGAAATAAGGCTTCATTGCAATTTCAACCTCAGGGTCCATAGGGGTTGTAGCTGCATAATCAAGATATATTCGCTTCATATCAATCCCTCGCGGTTTTTTCACGATTTCAGAAGGTTTTGTTCAAAGAATCCAATAATTTTAGCCCACCACTATATTTACGAGTGTATTAAAACAGTGTACTCGATTCACATAAAAGGGTAAATAATTATAACCGTTTGCAAATATACTTAAAAGCTGGTGGAAATATCACCTTAAATATAAACTAAAAATAGATTGGATGTTGAGCTAGAAACCGCAAATATTGATTTATCACTTCTTGGTCAAATTTACAATCCATTGTAGAAGGGATAAGGATCAGACCTGATGGCATTGGTTAGCCTGTAACCAATGCAACACGGCATCTAGAACACAGAGTATAATCTTGAGGTAACTCGTTGGAAACGATGATCGACTAATGAGGGATGGCACCCAGCTCAATTATCTTGTTATAGGAACTCGTTGCAACTGAAAAACCACAGGGTTCTCAGGATCCGGACATGCAACAGTTGTTTTTTCTGGATCGCTTTCCCATGGGAAAGACCCGTTATATTGTAAAGTGGAGGCGAAGGGGAACAGAGTATAGAATGCCCAGGAGCAGAGTCCTACAGGCGTTAGTTCCCCCATGACAAATTCATCACCGACTTTATGTCCTGCGCTACAAATACCTTTTTGCGAAATAACCTTGGCAACTAAGGCATATGTCTCTACCATATTTTTGTCAGCCATATCAATTACACTATCGCTTCGCCAGTGGTTGCAAGGCAAAAAAGGGAGAGGCTTTGTATAAAGCATCTCCCTTTTTTTATCATGCCTATAAAGTGTCAGTCAATTACTAGGGTATTGTCCTATTTTACTTCTACAGTCGCTCCTGCTTCCTGAAGTTTTTTCTGGATAGTAGCCGCTTCTTCTTTATTCACGCCCTCTTTAATCGGCTTGGGAGCGCTTTCGACTAAATCTTTGGCCTCTTTAAGTCCCAATGTGGTTACTTCTCTCACAGCTTTGATGACATTTATTTTATTTTCGCCCACGCTTTTTAAGACCACAGAAAATTCAGATTTCTCCTCTGCAGCCGCTGGAGCTGCTGCTTGTCCGGCTCCGCCCCCTGGGGCAGCAACCGCAACTGGGGCCGCACTCACACCAAATTCCTTTTCTAATTCTTTCACCAATTCTGCCAATTCCAGGACAGACATACCTTTGATCGCCGTTAAGATCTCTTCTTTTGTCATTATATTTTCCTCCTATACTATGACTTATTTCCTTTTATTCCGAAAGAGTGAACTAATCTTATGGTTACTATCCTTTTTCTAACTGTCGAATTCTGGCTTGAATAACGTAGGCGAACCCTCGAACCGGCCCGCTTAGAACACTATGTAATGAATACAGCGGAGCCATTAACTGTCCCACTAATTGTGATACCAATATCTCTTTTGATGGAATATTAGCCAGGGCAGTAATCTCTGTCGGACTCAGCATTTGATTGCCCAACATTCCACCTTTGATTTTCAATGCAGATCCAGGAGAACGAGCAAAGTCGCTCAGAAGCTTTGCTGGCTTAATAACATCATCAAATCCAAATGCTATTGCCAAAGGCCCGGTCAATAGCATTTCCAATTCTTTCTTCCCGGCTTTTTCAGCTGCTAATTTAGTGAGTGTGTTCTTTGCTACCCGATATTCGATACCATTTGTTCGTAATTGACGCCGCAAGGTTACCAGTTCTTTAGCTTTTAGGCCCCTGTAGTCCGTAGCAATAACAATGGCACTCTTTTTCAGACTTTCGATTAATTCGTCTATTACTTTTTCTTTTTCTTTTTTCTTCAACATCTTCTTTTTTCCTTTTAAACATAACTTTAAAAAAAAGCTCTTGTGCAATGACACAAGAGCCTCGTTATATCTAATAATATAACACTACCTCGGCAGGGTCTATTTAAGCCTCAAGGGCACCTGCTGTCATTGGCAAATATTTACTTATTTAATTATAAAATAACGCCTACTGACGCGGCAATAGACTTGAAGGTCGAGTTTTATTCCGGGACCCATAGTTGTTTTCAAGGTTGCACTTTTGACATATTGACCTTTAGCGCCACTCGGTTTAGCTTTTAATACAGCTTCTACAAGAGCCACCAAATTCTCCAATAATTTAGCTTCCTCAAATTTAATTTTACCAATCGGCACGTGAATGATTGATGTCCTATCTAATCTAAATTCTACACGCCCTTTTCTGGCATCAGAGATAGCTCGGGGCAAGTCGTCAGGAGATACGACCGTACCTGATTTTGGATTAGGCATCAGCCCTTTTCGTCCCCAGAATTTTACCTAGTTTTCCCACTTTGCCCATCATATCCGGAGTGGCTATAGTCACATCAAAATCAAGCCATCCTTCTTCGATTTTCTTTGATAATATCATCAGCTTCCAGCATAATCGGCTTTGGCTTCATTAGCCAATCTGGCTCCCTCTCCCTGGGCAAAAACAAGCACTCTCACCTGCTTACCTAAACCATGTGGTAAAAGCGCAACCCCCCGCACCTGCTGATCAGCGCTTCTGGAATCAACCCCCATTCTCAAATGAAGTTCAACAGTCTCATCAAAACCAGCAAAAGCCACTTTCTTGGATAATGCCACGGCTTCATTAGGCTGATATAGCTTATTGCCTTCGATATTTTTGATTGCTTCCTGGTATTTTTTTCCTCTAGTAACCATATTTACTCTACCTTAATGCCCATACTGCGAGCCGTGCCTTCAATGATCCGAGCTGTCGCTTCGACATCTGTAGCATTCAAATCCTTGGCTTTTATTTTTGCTATTTCGTATATCTTATCTTTTGTTTAAAGTCCCGACATATTGCTTGCCCGGCAATACCACTTCCTTTTTCAATATTCAAGGGCTTTCTTTAGTAAATCAGAAGCTGGCGGGGTTTTCGTAACGAAGATAAAAGACCTATCTTCAAAGACCGTGATTTCAACCGGTATGATAGAACCGGATTGATTTTTTGTCTGTTCATTGTAATCCTTACAAAAAGCCATAATATTGACGCCGTGTTGACCCAATGCAGGCCCGACAGGAGGAGCTGGAGTAGCCTTACCTGCCTGTATTTGTAATTTTATGATTGCTTTAACCTTCTTAGCCATTACAATCGCTCCACTTGCAGAAAATCAAGCTCTACCGATGTTTCACGCCCAAACAGGCTTAACAAAATTTTCACTTTTCCCTTACCCACATTAATTTCATCAACTGTACCTATAAAGTCTGTAAATGGTCCATCTATTACTCTCACGCTCTCGCCTTTTCTGAACCCCACTTTAACCTGAGGCGAACCGTCTTGCATTTGTTTTAGTATTGACCTAACTTCTTCTTCAACCAGAGGAGTTGGTTTATTTCCGCCGCCAACAAAACCGGTTATGCCGGGAGTATTTCGTACAACTTGCCAACTCTCATCATCCATTTTCATCTCGACAAGAACATATCCGGGAAATATCTTTTTTGTAACGGTTCGACGCTGCCCACCTCTTATTTCTATTTCATCTTCCTTCGGTATGACCACCTGAAAGATTTTATCTTCCGCATCCATAGTTTTGATGCGTTGTTCCAAGCTCCTTTTAACACGATCCTCATACCCCGAATAAGTATGCACTATATACCAGTGTTTATTGTCGATATCACTTGTCACTTAATTACTTCCCGCCAAGAAAAACCTTGGCTACAAGTTCGGCAAATCCGTAATCGATAGCGCCCAAAAATATCCCGACTGCAACACAAACAACAATAACCATAATAGTAAGCCTCACTGCTTCACGTCTGGTCGGCCAGGTGACTTTTCTCAATTCATCGATAATGTCACGAATAAAAGCAAACTTGGCCCGCTTTGGTTTAAGGATTTGAGCTTGAGAAACAGTCTTATTTGCCACAGATTACTTGGTCTCCCGATGGAGAGTATGCAGTCTGCAGCGAGGACAGTGCTTTTTCAACTCCAATCGCTGGCTATCGTTCTTTCTATTTTTTGTCGAAGTATAGTTTCGCTCCTGGCATACGGTACAAGCCAGGGTAATAATACCACGCACGTCGCTTTTCTTTGCCATACATCCTACTCTAATATATTGGTAATTACTCCGGAACCTACGGTTTTGCCACCCTCACGGATAGCAAATCTTTGCCCTTTTTCCAACGCCACAGGATAAATCAATTTAATGCTCATTTTAATGCTATCCCCTGGCATAACCATTTCCACACCCTTTGGTAATTCGGCAACTCCGGTAATATCCAAGGTTCTAATATAAAACTGAGGTTTATATCCATTAAAGAATGGTGTGTGTCTGCCACCCTCTTCCTTGGTCAGCACATAAACCTCACCTTCGAAATGGGTATGGGGTTTAATGGTGCCGGGTGCGGCCAAGAC